>DASVVC010000115.1:0-96163 GCA_036386755.1 Telluria sp. | reverse complement strand
ATTCATCGTCCGAAGGCTATCGCGCCGGTGCGCCCACTGGTACAGCAAGGGCAACACCAGCAGTGTCAGCAAGGTCGACGACAGCACTCCGCCGATCACCACCGTCGCCAGCGGTCGCTGCACCTCGGCCCCGGTCCCGGTGGCCAGCGCCATCGGCACGAATCCGAGCGAAGCCACCAGCGCCGTCATCAGCACCGGCCGTAAGCGCGTCATGGCGCCGTTTTCGACCGCCTGCGCGAGCGGCATGCCTTCCGCGCGCAAGCCGCGAATGAACGAAATCATCACCAGTCCATTCAACACCGCCACGCCGGACAAGGCGATAAACCCGACCGCCGCCGAAATCGACAGCGGAATGCCGCGCATCCACAGCGCCACGATGCCGCCGGTCAGCGCGAACGGCACGCCGGTAAACACCAGCAAGCCGTCGCGCACATTGCCGAACATGACGAACAGCAGCATGAACACCAGCGCCAAGGTCGCCGGCACCACCAATTTTAGCCGGCTGGTGGCCGATTGCAGCTGCTCGAAGGTGCCGCCCCAGGTAATCCAGTACCCCGGCGGGATCTTCACCTGCTGCCCGATTGCAGCGCCGGCGTCCGCCACGAACGAGCCAATGTCGCGCCCGCGCACGTTGGCGGTCACGACCACGAGCCGTTTGCCATTTTCGCGGCTGACCTGGTTCGGCCCCGGCGCCATGTCCAGCTGCGCCACGTCGCCCAAAGGCACATACGCGGCCGGCTGGTCACCCTGGCGCGCCGCCACGCGGATCGGCAGGCGGCGGATCGCTTCCAGGTCGGCGCGCAGGTTCTCGGGCAGGCGCACCACGATGTCGACCCGGCGGTCGCCTTCGAACAGCGAGCCGGCACTGGCCCCGCCGATGGCGGTGGCGATCGCCTGCTGCACGTCGCCGACGTTGACGCCGACGCGCGCGGTACGGGCGCGGTCGATGCGGATGGTCAACATCGGCAAGCCCGTGGTCTGCTCGACTTTCACGTCGGCCGCGCCGGGGATCGTTTCCAGCACGGTGGCGATCTGCTCGGCGCTGCGGCCCATGACGGCGCTGTCGTCGCCGAACACCTTGATCGCCACGTCGCTGCGCACGCCCGAGAGCAACTCGTTAAAGCGCATCTGGATCGGCTGGGTGAACTCGTAGTTATTGCCGGGAACCTTGCCGACGGCCTGTTCCAGCGCCGCGAGAAACGCTTCCCTGCTGCGCTTGGGCTTGGGCCATTCGGCCTCGGGTTTTAGCATAATGAAGGTATCGGCCACGCTTGGCGGCATGGGATCGGTGGCCACTTCGGCCGTGCCCATTTTGGAAAACACGGTATCGACCTCGGGCAGCTGCTTGATGGTGCGTTCCAGCGCCAGTTGCATCTCGACCGCCTGCGTCAGGCTGGTGCCGGGAATGCGCAGCGCGTGCATGGTGATGTCGCCTTCGTTCAGGCTGGGCACGAATTCGCTGCCCAAACGCGTCGCCAGCAGCGCCGACAGGGCGATCACCACGCCCACAATCACCATCACCGGCGCCTTGTTGGCGTTCGACCGGCGCAGCAGCGGCAGGTAGGCACGCCGGGCCCAGCCCATCAGGCGGCTGTCGTGCTCGCTGACCTTGTTGCCGATCATCAGCGCCACGGCGGCCGGAATGAAGGTGACCGACAGCACCATCGCCGCCACCAGCGCGGCCACGACCGTGAACGCCATCGGGTGGAACATCTTGCCCTCGACGCCGGTCAGGGCGAAGATCGGCAGGTACACCACCATGATGATGAGCTGGCCGAACAGGAGCGGGCGGCGCGCCTCGCCGGCGGCGGCGAACACTTCGCGCAAGCGCTCGTCGCGCGTGAGTGGCCGGCCGGCGGCGGCCTGGGCGTGAGCCAGGCGCCGCACGCAGTTTTCCACGATGACCACGGCGCCGTCGATGATGATGCCGAAGTCGAGCGCACCCAAGCTCATCAGATTGGCGCTGACGCCCTTGGCGACCATGCCGCTGAAGGTGGCCAGCATGGCCAGGGGAATGACCAGCGCCGTGATCAGCGCGGCGCGGATGTTGCCCAGGAACAGGAACAGCACGATGATCACCAGCGCCGCGCCTTCGAGCAGGTTTTGGCGCACGGTGCCGATGGCCTTGTCGACCAGGTCGGTACGGTCGTAGACGGTGCGCGCGATGACGCCGGGCGGCAGGGTGCGGTTGATTTCGCCCAATTTCTTGTCCACCGCCGCCGAGACGGCCCGGCTGTTTTCGCCGATCAGCATGAACACCGTGCCGAGAACGACTTCCTGGCCGTTTTCGGAGGCGGCGCCGGTGCGCAGTTCCTTGCCCACGCCGACCTCGGCCACGTCGCGGATGTACAGCGGCACGCCCTGGGACGAGCGCAGGATGATGGCGCCGATGTCCTCGCTTGATCCGACCTGGCCGGGCACGCGCACCAGGTATTGCTCGCCGCCGCGCTCGATATAGCCGGCGCCGACGTTGCTGTTGTTGCGTTCGAGCGCCTCGACGATGTCCGACAGCGCCAGCCCATGCGCCACCATTTGCCCGGGATTGGGGGCCACGTGCAGTTCGCGGGCATAGCCGCCGATGGTGTTGATTTCGGTCACGCCGGGCACGTTGCGCAACTGCGGCTTGACGATCCAGTCCTGGATCTGGCGCAGGTCGGTCGAGTCGAAGGGCGTGCCGTCGGTTTTCAGCGCGCCGGGCTTGGCTTCCACGGTCCACATGTAGATCTCGCCGAGGCCCGTGGACATCGGTCCCATCTCGGGCGAGGCGCCGGCGGGCAGGTTGGCGCGCGCCTGCTGCAGGCGTTCGTTGACCAGCTGGCGGGCAAAGTAGATGTCCGTGCCGTCCTTGAAAATCACGGTCACCTGCGACAGGCCGTAGCGCGAGAGCGAACGGGTCTGTTCCAGGTTGGGCAGGCCGGCCATCGCCGTCTCCACCGGGAAGGTGATGCGCTGCTCGGCTTCCAGCGGCGAATAGCCGGGCAGGGCGGTATTGACCTGGACCTGGACGTTGGTAATGTCGGGCACGGCGTCGATCGGCAACTGGCGATAGCTGTACATGCCGAGGGCGGCCACGAAGGCGGCGAGCATCAGCACCAGCCAGCGCCGTTCGATCGAGAAACGAATGAGGGTATCGAACATGGGGCTCCTTAATGGTCGTGGCTGGCGCCGGCTTTGCCGAGGTCGGCCTTGATCAGGAAGCTGTTCTTGGCGGCGTATTTTTCGCCGGCCAACAGGCCGCTGACCACTTCCACCGACTCGCCGTCGCTACGGCCCAGTACCAGCGGGCGCGCTTCGAAATGGTCGCCGTAGCGCCCGAAGACGGAGGGCAATTCGTTGACGTTCTGCACCGCGTCGAGCAGCACCGCGACCGGCACCGTGACTTCGGCGGCGACCACGTCGACCGTGACCGGCAGCCCCGGACGCCATACGCCCTTGGGGTTGGGCAAGACCACGCGTGCCTTGGCGGCCCGCGTTTGCTCGCCGACCAGGGTACTGACGTAGGAAATGGTGCCGGCCGCGCTGGCGTCGGCCGCACGCACGGTGGCGTGCTGGCCCTGGCGGATGGTTTCCAGGTCGCGCGCGCTCACGGAGAGCTCGGCCCAGACGGTCGACATGTCGGCCACCACGAACAGGCTCGCTTCTTCCTTCACCGATTCGCCGGCGGCCACCGTCTTTTGCGTGATCACGCCGTCGATCGGCGCGCGCACTTCATAGCGCGCCAGCTGCCCGAGGCTGCCGGCACCGACACCGAGCGCATCGAGCTTCTGGCGCGCGCCCTGGGTGGCGATCTCGGCTTCCTGCAAGGCGGCTCTGGCTTGCTGGTAGTCCTGTTCGGCCGTGATTTTCTGCTGCCATAAGGTGCGTTCGCGCTCGAAAACGCTGCGCGCGAGCAGGAGGCGCTGTTGCGCCGCCAGCAAGGCGCTGCGCTCGCCGGCCAGGGTCTGGCTCGACAGCACCGCCAGCACCTGGCCCTTGCGCACCGTCTGGCCCGCGTTGGCGCCGACCGACTCGACCATGCCGGCCAGGCGCGCGGCGACGTGCACCGTGCGGTCGGCGTTGAGGGTAATCTCGCCATTGAGTTTGAGCACGCTCTTGATGCGCGCCGGGCCGGCCGTATGGATATCGATGCCGTTGCGGGCGACCTGCGTTTCCGACATCGTCACCCGCGCCTCGACCTGGTCGTAGGCGAAGCGGTAAGTCTTGCCGCCGTGCTGCGCGAGCACGCCGACCTTGAACGAATGCGGCTCGCCCACCACGGCGTCGCCGCGCAGGTAGTCGTCCTCGACCGCAAAACGCATCGTTTGCGCGGCCCGGCCCAGGCGTTCGAGCGTCACCTGGACCTTGCTGGCCGACGGAGCGAGCGGTTTGCCGTCCTGGTAGGTATAGATACGGAACTGCGGACCGGCGCTGTGGTCGAAGATGGTAGCTTCCAGGCCGTAGCCCTGGCTGACGAACAGCTTGCCGCCGTGGGGGCCGCGCGCCGGGACCGAATCTTCCTGATGCGGCTTGCCGCCATGGTCGACCTCGGCCGTTTCGGCGTGGCCGCCGTGCTCATCGTGGTCGTCGTGCTGCGGCTGCGAAGTCTTGCGCGCCACGATCAGGAGCGCCAGCAGGGCGCCGGCCAGCAGCACGGCAATGATGACGATGAGTTGTTTTTTGTTTAAGGGGGTTTTCATGCATTACTCCACTGTCTGGGCGGCGCCGGGGGCGCCGAGGATGCTGTCGATGTCGGCGGCGGCGCGATGGGCGTCCGCCAGGGCGCGCAGGTGCTGGGTGCGCGCTTGCAGCAAGGTGCGCTGGGCGTCGATCACATCGATGAAATTGAACTTGCCATACTCAAAACCGGTGCGGGTAGCTTCGTAGGCGCTTTGGGCGCCGGGCAAGATGTCGTCGTTGAGGAGGCGCGCTTGTTCGCGGGCGACGGCAAGGGCTTCGTGAGCCTGGGCCAGCTCGTTGGACAGGCGCGCGCGGGCGCCGTCGAGTTCGACGCGGGCTTTTTCGCTGCGTTGCAGCGCCTCGTGCAGCTTGCCTTGGTTGCGGTCGAACAGGGGCAGGGGAACGGCCACGCCGAACACCGCCTGGTTGCGGCCGGCCTGCCGGTCGCGCTTGGCGCCGATGCTGACGGTCAGGTCCGGCACGCGGCCAGCGCGCTCGACCTGCGACAGGGCCTGGCGGCGAGCCAGTTCGACCTGCGCCAGCTGTATCGCGGGCGCGGCGTCCAGTTGCGTAATCAAGCGGGCCAGGGAGGGTTGTACCGGCAGTCGGTCGAGCTGGCCGTCCACGCGGCCGATCTCGCGCCCGGTTCCGCCCCACAGCGCGGCCAGGCGGTTTTTTGCGCTGGCCAGTTCGCCGCCGGCTTGCGCCAGGTCGACCTTGACGCCGGAGGCGGCGATGCGGGCGCGCGTTTCGTCGACCGGTGAATTCTTGCCGGCCAGGACGCGCTTGGATGCGGCGGCGAGCGCGCCATCGGCCAAGGCCAGCGATTCGGCGGCGATCTGCTGGCGTTGCTGGGCAGCGAGCAGGTCATAGAAGGCGGCACGGGCCGAGGCAAGCACGGTATTGCGTTTGACGGCCAGTTCGGCCCCGGCGGCATCCTGCCCGAGCTGCGCGGCATTGACGCGCGCGCTGCGCTTGCCGCCCAGTTCGATCGGAACATTGAGCTGCACCGTGGTGGTCCTGGTCGGCTCGCGCGCGTCTTCGATCAAGGTGGCCAGTTCCGGGTTGGGGGCCACGCCAGCCTGTATGACGGCGCCGGCCTGGGCGTCGATTTCCAGCAGGCCGGCGCGCAACTCAGGGTTGGCTTGCAGCACGCGCGCCAAGGCATTCCCCAGCAATAACGGGGCGGCAGCTGGGATAGCCGGATTGGCAGCCGCACGCGGCGGCATGCCGGCGGGATCGGCCTTTGCAAAGCCGGGCGCCATAACGGCGGGCGCAGTTGCAAGGGGCATGTTGGCCGGATCGGCTTTTGGCAAGCCAGGCGCCGCAACGGCGGGCGCAGCGGCAAGCGGCACGCCGGTCGGATCGGCCTTTGCAAAGCCAGGCGCCGCAACGGCGGGCGTGGTGGCAAGCGGCATGCCGGTCGGATCGGCCTTGGCAATGCCAGGCACCGCAACGGTGGGCGCAGTGGCAAGCGGCGTAGTTTGAGCCTGCGTATGGCAGGGCAATGCCGCAGCGATGGCTAACGGCAAGACGAGTTTGTACATCGAATTCTCCTGGTTAAACAGACAAGGGAATCCGGCCGGGCGCGCCAGCGGTGCAGGTGTCGATTACGGCAGTGACGGCCAGCGATGGGCTGGTATCAGAAGTGCGGCAGCGGCAGCCGGATCAGGCAGGGCCTTGCCATTTGGGACGTTCCGGACGGGTGGGCCGCAAGGTGCCGAAGCGCGCGGCGTCGGCTGCGTGAGCGTACGCCGTGGGCGGTGGCGCGATCGTCCCGCTGGTGGAGGTCGTGATGCCAACGCTGGTGAAGTGGCAGTCGCCACAATCCTGGTCGATGCCGAACGGAGCGTCTGCCTCGCTGGCGTGATCGTCGCCGGCATGCTGGTGATGCCCGGGATGCGATATGGTCGACGAAGGTTCATGTGCGCAATACGCGCTCGCAGCCGCCCAACTCACCTGGAGCGGAAAGATCAGCAGCATGAAAATAATGAACAAACGTCGCATGGGAATATTGTAACAGCAGCGGAGCGAACTCGCCCGGCGCGCGGTCGCCATCATGCGAACCGTATATATTCAATGCAGCGCTCATAAGTGGCTGTTTATTAGAGCATTTATTCTGTTTTTTATTCAAAACTACGTATTTACACGGATTGCGGCAATGTTGTCGGTCTGTTATTCTCTTCGGTTGCTCGTTTCCCGGCTGCCTTGCAGCCGGCGCGGTTCCGATTTCTTCAAGACCCCTGGGATTTATGTTCTCTGCTGTAAAAACTACCCTGACACTGTCATTATTTCTTTCCGCGTTCGCGGCGCACGCCATCGATATCAGCGGCGCCGGCTCGTCCGCAGCGCAACCGCTGTACGTCAAACTTGCCGATTTGTATGGTAAATCGCAAAACCTCAAACTGACCTACCAGGCCAGTGGTTCCAGCGAGGGCATCAAGCAGGTCAAAGCCAAAACCGTCGAGTTCGGCGCGACCGACATCGCGCCATCGCAAGCCGACCTCAAGGCTGGCAAGATGATCTGCTTTCCGAGCGCCGTGTCGGGCGTGGTGCCTGTCGTCAACCTGCCGGGCCTCAAGCGTGGCGAAGTGCAACTGACCGGCGAACTGCTGGCCAATATCTTCTCGCGCAAGATCACCAAATGGAACGATCCGAAGCTGACTGCCGCCAATCCGGGCGTGGCATTGCCGGACCTGGGCATCAGCGTGATCGTGCGCCAGGACGGGTCGGGCACGACGTATAACTTCAGCGATTACCTGAGCAAGGTCAGTCCGGCATGGAAGCAGGCGTACGGGCGCAACTTTACGGTTGCCTGGGCCAATGGCGTTACGCAGGTCACCGGCAGCAACGGCGCCGTGAGCGCGCTCAAGCAGACGTCGGGGGCAATTGCCTACGTGGATTATCAGTATGTGGTGCAAGACAAACTGGCGTTTACGCGCTTGAAAAATCGTGACGGCAAGGTTGTCGCGCCGGGGGCGGAAGGTTTCACGGCCGCGCTGCTGAACAGCCCATGGGTTACCCAGGCCAAGTACGAGGAAATGTTGACCGACCGCGTCGGGCCGACCACCTGGCCGATCACGTCGGGCACGTTCATCGTTGCTTCGCAAGCGACCAATAATCCGGAAAAGACGATCGCCACGCTGAAATTCTTTGCCTGGGGTTTCGCCCACGGTGACGCGATTGTCGGCAGCGCCAACTTCGTGCGTCTGCCCGATGCGATGCAGGGCCGCATCTTCGGCGACCTGACCACGATTACCGATGCCAGCGGCGCTCCGCTCAAGTGGTCGCTGTCGGAAGCGCTCAACCTGCGTTAATACCGCCGGTTTTGTTGGCAAAAAACCTGTCCGCGTGTAGCGCCGGCGGGTTTTTTGCCGTTTGGGCGGACGGCTTGCGTCCGATGCCAAGCTTCAGGCAGCGGGCCTCAGGCGGCGAGGTGTTTTTGCATGAATACACTGAGCGGGTCGTTCGTGTAATCGGCGAACGGCCCGCGCCGCTCGTAGCCGGTTGAAGCATACAAGGCCAACGCCTCGGGCTGGTACGGCCCGGTTTCGAGCTTGAGCAAGGTGCAGCCAGCCTCTGTTGCCCGGGATTCGATCAGCGCCAGGAGTTTTTTGGCGACACCATGACCCCGGCCGCGAGGATTAACATACAGGCGTTTGATCTCGCCAAATTCCGGGCCGAGGACCAAGGCCCCACAGCCGACTGCCTGACCGGTCCCATCCCTGGCAACGGCAAACAGGACATTGGGCTGTTTTAGGGACGCCAGGTCCAGGGCGTGCCTGCTCTCCGGCGGATACAGCGAGTCCTGGTAAGCGTCGAGCTCGGCGATGAGGTCGATCACGTCAGGCTGATCGGGCGATTCGACGTCGATCGTTATGGAGGAAGAAAAAAACATCGTATGTCCTTGTTTTTACTGGGGAAGTTGGAACCGTATTCAACATCCGGGGAGTTGGCCGCCGTTACCCGGCTTCATTTCGCTTGCCTGGTTTCAATGGCGGCGTCGCCAGCGCGACAAGATAACGTGCAGGTGATTGCATCGGATTGAAGTAGACAAACGACTGATCCGATTGCATGGCAAGGCAGTCGCCTGCCTCCAGGCGCCAATGCTGATTGTCGACGCTGATGTCCATGACACCGTCGATCATCCAGATCTGTTGATCGATTCCTGAATTGCGCAGGGCGGCATCGTAGAGAACGCGTTGGCCGGGCGGGAAAATGACTTCGACCAGTTGCATCGACGACGCAGCAGCCGGGGAGAGCGTGCGCCGCAGGTAGCCTGACGCAGGGTCGGTCCACACGCGTTGGCCGGCCGCGCGCGATACGGGCGATGGCATTGCGGCCGGCGCATCGCCGTCTTCCAACAGCGAGGAAAGCGTGACGCCAAAGGCGCTGGCAAGTTTGTCGAGCACGGTAGCCGACGCGCTGCTCTGGCCGCGTTCGATCAGCGAGATGTTCGAGCGGCTGACGCCGCTAAGTGCCGCCAATGCGTCCAGCGACAGTTTCTGCGCTTCGCGCAGCGCGTTGACACGGCGGGCGATGAGTTGATTGATATCCATATCGCCACTATACTGGAAAATCGTGTCCAGTATAGTGACATTCGCATGTAAATTGGGCTCAGCGGTTTTTGGCTGGGGCCATGTAAAAGCAGAGCGCCGTAACGCTCGCAATGAGCACCAGGGTGACCAGCGACGCTTCGACACCGAATGCGCCGCCGGTCAGCATGGTATTTCCGGCAAGTTCGCCGCGCAGCAGTCCACCGGTGGCGGCGTGGCCGGACACGGTCGACGAGAATACCTGGCTGACGCAGTAATTCCAGGCCACGTGGGTGCCGATGCAGATCCACAGGCGGCGCGTCCTCATGTACAGCGCAGCCTGCATCACGGCGTACGCGGCAATGACGGCAATGCCCAGGGCCGAGACGCCTTCATTGGGCAGGTGAGCCAGGCTGAACAACAGCGCCGAGATCACGATGGCGGCCTTGCTGCCCAGCGAACGTTCGGTGACGCCAAAAATGATGCCCCGGAAGACCATCTCTTCGGCCATGCCGACCAGCACCAGTTCGGCCAGCGGTATCAGCATCGCCAACGGGCCAGGGGAATTCAATCCGCCAAAGCGGTAGGCGCCCAGCGCCGCCAGCACCGCAAACGTCAGCACCACCAGCGCGACGCCGATCAGGAGGCCCATGCCGAGTTCGCGCACCATGCCCGGCGTCGCCAGTTCGCTGGGCTGCCGTTTTTCGATGCGGCGTACATAGAAGCGGTAGCCGAACCACACCAGGACGGCGGCCAGCAGTTGCGGCCAGACGATGCGATACGGTTTTTCCACCAGTTTGGAGGCGACGACCATGACCAGGGGAACCGCGGCGAAGGTCAGCACGATGCCCAGCACAATGCGCACCAGCGGATTGGCCATCACACGTGCCGCCAGGGTTGGTTTGCCGATCGTCATGTTCAGGGACTGTTCCATATGCGCTTTCGTCAGGTGGTTGAACGTGTTTTCTTGCTTGCTTCTTCGATCCGCGCGCCGAAGGAGCGCTGTCCGAGGACGGCGATGGCTTGCGCCAGGCACTCGGACAAGGGGAATGGCAGTTCCGCATCGAGGCTGTCGGCGGCGTACCTGGTCGCCTGCCAGCACGCCTGCAGGCGCGGCAGCAGCCGCTCGCCTTCGGGGCTCAGGCGCACCACGCGCTGCCTGCCATCCTCGCCGCCGGCAACGACCAGCAGCAGGCCTTCCTTTTTCATCAGCGCGACCGTTTGCGTTGCGGCCGGCTGGGTGATGCCGGCCAGTTCGGCGAGCTGTCCGATAGTCGCGCTTTGCTGCTGCGCCAATACCCCCATGATGGGCGTGTAGCGCGGCCGGTAATCGAGGCCCGCGTCCACATACGCTTGCAGGACGGCGCCATCGAGCAGTTCGGTCAGGTGCCGTAATTGAGTTCCGAGTCCTTGTTTCATGTGGCTATGTTAGCACCAATTATATAAGTGCTTATATATATTTTTTTGAGGTTCGCGGCGGTAATGCGTGCGACCGCGGATCGGTAAGGGCACTATGAGTGAGCGTGGTAAGCCTGGCGCAAGGGCAAGCGCGCCTGGCCGCGCATCAGGGCTGGCGCCGGGCCTGACTGAATTCGCCGCGAACGAGGCTGGCCGGGGTGTTGCCGGCGCCGTCGGCCGCCTTCATGTCGGCGCCGCGCTCGACCAGCGCCTGCAGGATCTCGCTGCGCTGGAACAGGGCTGCGTACATGGCCGCGGTCTGACCGGCATGGTTGCGCTGGTTCGGCTGGCAGGCAGTATCGGCCAAGCGCTTGGCGATGCGTAATTCGCCCTTGAAAATTGCACCCATCAGGGCCGTGTTGCCGCGCTTGTCACCGGCGCAAGGATCGGCGCCTGCGCCAATGAGCAAGTCCACCGCCGCGCCGTGGCCGTGGTAGGCCGCCAGGATCAGCGCGGTGTAACCTTTGTCGTCGCGCGTGTTCAGGTCGTAGGATGCGGAGGTGAATTCCTTGAGCATGGCGACGTCGCCACGGCGGGCGGCGTCGAAGTAGTAGCCCTTGAGCTGTTCGGCCAGCCGGGCCGGTTCGGGCGGCGCGGCGTGGGCAAGTTGTGTCAGTTGCGCCATGGCCAGCGCAGCGATGGTGATCAGGTATTTCATGGCAGTGTCCCAAATGGCCGCCCGCAGGCGGCCGTCATCTCATCAGTCGGCCAGCGCCGTGCCGTAAGCGGCATCAGCCTTGTAGAAGTGCGACAGCATCGTGTAGCGCACTTCCTCGTCCTTGACCTGGCCCAGGTCGCCGGCCAGGTTGGCCACCAGGTTTTTCTGCTGCTGCGCAGGCAAGGCGCGGTAGAACTCGCCGGCCTGGCGGAAGTTCAGCGTCTTGGCAATGCGCTGCTGTACGGTGCTGCCCGACAGGGGAAGCTGGCTCGGCTTGAAGCCGGCGTCGACCGTCAGCGGGAACTGGCGGCTCGGCTCGTAGTTGATGTTGCCGGTTCGCTTGCCGGCATTCATGGCGCCATCCTGGTGGTGATTGATGGCGGCAACGCGCGGCTGGTTGATCGGCAGTTGCAGCGCGTTCGCGCCCAGGCGGTACATCTGGGTATCGGCGTAGGAGAAAACGCGGCCTTGCAGCAGCTTGTCTTCGGACGGCTCGATGCCCGGCACCAGGTTCGACGGCGCAAACGCGCTTTGCTCGGTTTCCTGGAAGATGTTGGCCGGGTTGCGATTCAGGGTCATGGTGCCGACCTTGGTTTCCGGCACGCCCGTCCAGTCCTTGGTGGCGTCGAGCGCGTCGAAGTCGAATTTGGCCAGCTCGGCCGGCTTGAGTACCTGGACGTACAGTTCCCAGCGCGGAAATTGCTTGCTCTTGATGGCGTTGACCAGGTCATTGCTGGCGTGATTGAAATCCTTGCCCTGGACCGCGGTCGCTTCCGGTCCGGTCAGGCTCTGGATGCCTTGCAGCGACTTCCAGTGGAATTTGACGTAGTTGACGGTGCCGGCGGCGTTGACGAATTTATACGCGTGCACGCTGTGGCCGTCCATGAAACGGTAACCCTTCGGCGTGCCCAGGTCGGAATACACCTGGGTCAGCATGTGGGTCGATTCCGGTTGCTGCGAGAAGAAGTCGAAGAAGCGGTTCGGGTCCTGCACATTGGTTTCCGGCGCAGGCTTGAGCGAGTGCACCATGTCAGGGAACTTGACGGCGTCGCGGATGAAGAAAATCGGCAGGTTGTTGCCGACCAGATCCCAGTTGCCTTCGCTGGTGTAAAACTTGGTGGCAAAACCGCGCGGATCGCGCAGGGTTTCGGGTGAGTGGTTGCCGTGGATGACGGTTGAAAAACGGACGAATACCGGCGTTTCGGTGCCCTTGGTGAAGACCTTGGCGCGGGTCAGGGTCGATATATCGTTGCTGGCGACGAAGACGCCGTGGGCGCCGGTGCCGCGCGCGTGGACCACGCGCTCGGGAATGCGCTCGCGGTCGAAACGCTGGAGTTTTTGCAGGAGGTGAACATCTTGCAACAGGGTCGGCCCATTCTGGCCAGCCGTTTGCGAGTTCTGGTTGTCGCCAACCGGGGCGCCGTTGTCGCGCGTGAGCTGCGGCGCTGCCGAGGTGAAAGGGGAGATCAGCGCGGCGATGGCAAACGCCATGGCCGAGCGGGCTGCATGGCGTTCTCCGAAAGTGCGCAGCGGGGTTGTGACAGTCATCTTCATTCCTTTTTTGTAAATGTGTCTAAACAATAAGGAATACAAGGCGATATGTATACGCAATTATAAGTATCGATACGATAGTTTCTGGCTATGCTTATGTCGCGCCGCAGACTTCTCGTACGTGGGCGCGCAGCCAGCGGTGGGCGGGATCGGCATCAAGCCGGGGGTGCCACAGCATCGACACGGTGAATTCGGGCATGGGAAAGGGCAGGGCGAAGCTGTGCATGCCATCGCGCAGCAGGCCGGTGTGACGTGCCGGGACAGTGGCGATCAGCTCGCTTTCGCGGGCCAGGGCCAGCGCGGGCGCAAATCCGGCCACCGTGGCGACGACCGTGCGTTCCAGGCCCAGCGGCAGCAGGGCATCATCCACCGGGCCTTTTTCGCCGCCCTGGCGCGAGACGCCGATGTGCTCGCCGACGGCGTAGGCTGATGGCGTCATTTCGCCCTCGGCCAGAGCATGACCGGCGCGCACGACGCCGACGAAACGGTCGCGGAACAGCGCTTGCGCGCGCACCTCCGGCCCGGTCGACTTGCCGATGACGCCGGTTTCCAGGTCGACGCTGCCGTCGCGCAGACCCGTGCTGTCCTTGTCGGGCTTGGGCACGAAACGCAGGCGCACGCCGGGCGCCTCGGCGCGTACGCGCTTGATCAGTTGCGCGCCGAAATTTTCGACGAAACCTTCCCTGGTGCGGATGGTGAAGGTGCGCGCAAGCTGCGCCAGGTCGAGCTTGTCGACCGGACGCAGCACGGCCACGCTGTCGTGCACCAGCTCGCTGACCTGCTGGCGCAGTGCGATGGCGCGCGGCGTCGGCACAAGGCCGCGCCCGGCACGCACCAGCAACGGGTCGCCAGTCGCCTCCCTAAGGCGGGCCAGCGCGCGGCTCATGGCGGAGGGACTCAAGTGCAAACGGCGGGCGGCACGGGCCACGCTGCCTTCGGCAAGCAGCACGTCGAGGGTGATCAAAAGGTTCAGGTCGGGCATGGACATGCGCTCACGATAACCCAGTTTGCGTTTGATATGGCGCCTGGTGCAGCAATATAGTGCAATTGCTGCGTCTTCCGCCATGGATGAGGGACGGCTAGACTGGGTTTGGGTGCCGGCCGTCGGCACGATCAGACTCGGACTCAGACAAGGATTATTGATATGGACAGGGACTTCTGGCATCGCAAGTGGGCAAGCAACGAGATCGGGTTCCATGAGCGGGCCCCCAATCCGCTGATGCTGGCGCATATCGGCCGCCTCGGGCTGGCGCAGGGCAGCCGGGTATTCGTGCCATTGTGCGGAAAGTCGCTCGACCTGCATTGGCTGCTGGGTCAAGGCTACCGCGTGGCGGGCGTGGAATTAAGCCAGCTTGCGGTCGATACGCTGTTTGCCAGCCTGGGCGTGACGCCGGAAGTGAGCGTCGCCGCAGACCTGCTGCATTACCGCGCCGACAACATCGATATTTTTGTCGGTGATATCTTTTCGCTGTCGGGCGAAGTGCTCGGCGCGGTCGACGCGGTGTACGACCGGGCCGCGCTGGTCGCGCTGCCGGAGGCGATGCGCGCGCGTTATTGCGCGCACGTGACGCAACTGGCGGCGGCGGCGCCGCAACTGCTGATCTGCTACCAGTACGACCAGGCCATCATGGCCGGGCCGCCGTTTTCGATCGGCGACGAGGAAGTGCGGCAGCGCTACGGCGACGTCTATGACGTGACGCTGCTGGACAAGGTCGACGTGGCGGGCGGCTTCAAGGGCCGCTTCCCGGCGCTCGAAGCGGTATGGCTGCTCACGTAAGCCGGCCGCGCCAGATGCTGGCCGCGCTGGCGCTGTCCATGCTGCTGTCGTCGCTCGGCACCAGCATCGCCAACGTCGGCTTGCCGGTCCTGGCGCAGGCCTTCGGCGCGAGCTTCGGACAGGTGCAGTGGATCGTGCTGGCGTACCTGCTGGCGATTACAACGCTGATTGTCGGCGTCGGCCGGCTCGGCGACCTGGCCGGGCGGCGCCGGCTGCTGCTGGCCGGGATCGCACTGTTCACGGGGGCATCCCTGTTGTGCGGCTTGGCGCCTACGCTGCCGTGGCTGATTGCCGCGCGCGCCTTGCAAGGACTGGGCGCGGCGGCGATGATGGGGCTGACCATGAGCTTTGCCGCCGGCGCCGCGTCAAAAGGCGGCACTGGCAGCGTCATGGGCCTGCTGGGAACCATGTCCGCCGTCGGCACTGCGCTGGGGCCAGCGCTGGGCGGTGTGCTCGTTGGCGCCGCCGGCTGGCGCCCGCTGTTTTTCGTCACCGTGCCGCTCGGGATCGCGACGTGGCTGCTGGCCTGGCGCAGCCTGCCGGCTGATGCGGCGCATGGCCAAGGCGAGCGCACCGGCTTCGACGCCGTCGGCACACTGCTGCTGGCGCTGACGCTGGCGGCTTACGCACTGGCCATGACGACCGGCGGCGGCAGCTTCGGCGCGCCGAATCTGGCCTTGCTGCTTGCCGCCGCCGTGGGCGCCTGGCTGTTCGTGCGGGCCGGGGCGAGGGCGGCGTCGCCGCTGATTCCGCTGGCGCTGCTGCGCGACCGGTTGTTCGGTGCGCGCCTGGGCACGACGGCGCTGGTGTCGACGGTGATGATGGCGACCCTGGTCGTCGGTCCGTTTTATCTGGCGCGCACACTGGCGCTGGCGCCGGGCGCCGTCGGCCTGGTGCTGTCGGCCGGGCCGCTGGTGGCGGCGTTGTGCGGCGTGCCGGCCGGGCGCATGGTGGACCGGGCCGGGACGGCGCGTGTCACCTTCGCCGGTCTGGTGCTGATGCTGGGCGGGACCGTGGCGATGGCGCTGCTGCCGGCATCGAGCGGCGTGCCGGGCTATCTTGCGCCGCTGGCCATTCTTACCATCGGCTATGCGCTGTTCCAGGCGGCGAACAATACGGCGCTGTTGGACGCGGCGGGCGCCGACCAGCGCGGGGTGGTGGCAAGCATGCTTAACCTGGCGCGCAACCTGGGGCTGGTCAGCGGCGCCTCGCTGATGGGCGCCGTGTTCGCGTTCGGCGCGGCGGCGGCCACGGCGCCGCCCGATGCGGTGGCGGCGGGCATGCGCAGGACGTTCGCCGTGGCCGCCGCGCTGCTGGCGGCGGCGCTTCTCATCGCCTGGCGGGCGGGGAGGGCGCAAAAACAGCAAACATGAAATTTCTGCTATGTTGTCGGGCCGGATGCTCCCATGAGGGGCGTCCACAGACCCGCTTTAATGGAGTGAGCTATGAACGACCTGTCGACCTTTCCGATCACGAAAAAATGGCCTGCCGCGCATCCCGAGCGCATCCAGTTGTATTCGCTGCCGACGCCCAATGGCGTGAAGGTATCGATCATGCTCGAAGAAACCGCCCTGGCGTACGAGCCGCACCTGGTGCGCTTCGATCACAACGACCAGCTCACGCCCGAGTTCATGTCGCTCAATCCGAACAACAAGATCCCGGCGATCATCGACCCGGATGGGCCGGATGGCAAACCACTGGCGCTGTTCGAATCGGGCGCGATTCTTCTGTACCTGGCCGAGAAAACCGGCCGCTTCCTGCCGCTTGACGCGGCCGGACGTTACGAGACCATTCAATGGGTGATGTTCCAGGTGGGCGGCATCGGCCCGATGTTCGGCCAGCTCGGCTTCTTCCACAAATTCGCGGGCAAGGAATACGAGGACAAGCGGCCGCGCGACCGTTACGTGGCCGAATCGAAGCGCCTGCTCGGCGTGCTCAACGAGCGGCTGGCGCAGCGCACCTGGATCATGGGCGACACCTACACCATTGCCGACATCGCCATCCTTCCCTGGGTGCGCAACCTGATCGGTTTTTATGAGGCGGGCGACCTGGTCGGCATCGCCGATTTCCCGCATGTGACGCGCGCCGTGGAGAACTTCGTAACGCGGCCAGCGGTGGCAAAAGGGCTGGAGATTCCGAACCGCGATGCGGCGGCCTAGAGATCCGGATGCGGCCGCAGCACCTCGATTTGCGCAGCATCGGTGACGGCGACATGGGTCTGGTAATAGTACTTGTCGGTCATGCGCCCGTTGGCGACGAAGTGGATCGGAACGCGCGTGGCGTCGCCCGAGACAAGCAAACGCTTGCCTTGCAGGGCGATGGCGGGGTCTTGTCCGAGTTGCGCGGTCAAGACCCTGATGACTGACGGGCTGACGGCGATCGACAGGTTGCGCTGGTCGCGGTAATCGGCCTCGGAGTTGAGGTACAAATAGCCGTTCTGCCGTCCGGTGGCCTGCACCCGCAGCGCGAATATGCCGGGCACGCCGGCCGGGGCGCTGGCGGCGGCCAGCTGCACCGCCTCGGCTGGCGCAATCGTGCCAGTGCCGGTTCGGTCAAGAGGCGCCACGGCCGTGCAGCCATTGAGGAGCACGCAGGCCGCACCGAACATCGCGATGAATTTCATGAAAGCTCCACAAGCCGATAGGCCGGTCAAGGTTAATAAAAAAGCACAGTTTATAGGGCCCGGCGAAACACGTCCATAGCTGGACGGCGGGGTTGTGTGGAATCAGCCGTCGTGGCCCACCGGCGCCATGACGACGGGCTGGCATGGAAGGTTCGACTGCACGGCGTGCCGCAGTTCCACATATCTTATTTAATTTGAGCAACGCAGCCTAGAAAAGAGGCCGGGAAACGGCGGCGCTCGCGCAACGCCGGCCGCATTCAAACGCGCCGCTCGCTGGCAACCGCGACATCACGGGTTATTCGAGGTGCCCCGCAATGCGTGTCCAACATAGTCGTCGGCTATTTGCCGTACATCCAAAAACACCGCTGTTCGTAACTGATCGTTTTCGTACACGAGCCTTGGGGGCGTAGTTTTGCTAGTCCAAACACCTGTCGGGGAAATGCGAAGGATAATCAGCACGCTGGTGTTCTTTGCTGCAATAAAACGTGTCGTTGCAGCTTCCGCATTTGAATCGCGCCGCTTCGTTGCAATTTCCCAAAGAGCATCTCGGCCATTCATCGCGTCCGATGGCCAGATTGAATTTCGTTGCGCTCAGCGAATCTGGTCTCACCTTGATATTGTTGATCGTGCCATCCGGAAGAAACGCCGCCTTTTTCGTGGCTTTATGCTGATCAGCATAAAATTGAGAAAGCAGTACTGGCTCCTTATAACCGCGGATATACGCCCTCTTTAGATATTTCTGTAGATTGGCGACAAACTGTTCCATGAACGAGGGGTTATTCTCCCACTGGCAAGCACCGTAGCAAGCCAATAGCTTGATGTTGAAAGCGGTCTGCGGAAGGCCATCCGCTTTCATCCTTTCGACCAGAGCGGACGCAGTGATTTCTTCAGCATCGAGCTTGGGTGATTTATTGAAAATCACCGTTGATCCCTGAGTGCAGTGTCCGATAACATACAGGGTGTACTCGTGAGGATGCAAGCTTCTCAAGACCGCCAGCCTGTCGTCGGTATCGTAGTGATTGATTCGCGTTGGCTTTTTACGCTTGTCGAGACCCACATCTCCATGCTTGTCTTTTTTTTCTCTCTCTGCGAACTCGTTCAGTTTACCCTTAAGATCATCCCGTTCGCCTTCGTTAGATGTTGCGGCCATTTTGTTCTGCATTGCCAAAAACAAACCGCGCGTGTGGGCCATCTGGTGCGTGTTTTGTATCCATATGTCTATGCCCGCTTTAAGATCGCCATCCGTATCGAAAGGCACGTATAAGTAATATTGTCCGGGCATATTATTTCCTGATGTTGAATCGCTCGTCACTGCGAGCCCAGCCTATCTGTTTGTACAGCCTCATCAAATCTCACTGATAAGTGCCGTCGCAAATGAGATTAGTCGTTTGAACGCGCGTAACACAAGTAACATCTTAGTTACATTACAGCGACAGTTTTCAGACATGAGCGATTAAGGCGCGCAGTGGAACGAAAAATCTACCAGACGCACAATGCGGCCGACTGTGGCTGAGCGCCCAGCTGCCGGAGTACGACATCGAGGAGGTCGAGTTCGCTTGCAGCCGGACGCTCAGCCACGATGGCGTCGATTCGATCGGCACCCGGCAGGGCAAATACCAGAAGGCCCGCTAATTCACGGCAAAGGAAAAGAAGATCATCGTCTGGGATGCGAAGGGCCGGGGTGCCGGCATCAAACCGAAACGGCAGATGGCCACCGAGCATGGCGTCTTGCGGGCGAATTCTTGACGGCAAGTCGCACGGATGCAAGCACGGTTGATTGGGGCATGAGGGCCTTTTCTTTATCGAAATTGATTGCCATCGTCGTTTATCGCCGCACCATCATTGACCGGACTGGCTGGAAGGGGGCGCCGCTTCCTTGCGCTGGCGGGCCAGGTCCCGTTCCTGGCGCAACTCCGTTTCGAGCACTGTTAGCTGTCGCACCAGCGCCTGTTTTTCCTGTGCGGCCGCGTGCGCTTCGCTTTCGGCGCTTGCCAGGTGCGACGCAAGGATTTCTGACTCACGCGCCCTGACTGCCAGGGCAATCCTGTTTTCATCGAGTTGTGCCTGCATGGCGTCGTGCCGCGCCTGCAGTTTGTCGAGCTGGGTAGAGAGGGCCGCGGCCTGGAACGCGGCGCGCTCGGCCGCTGTGCGTTCGCGGGCGGCATCGCCCTGCGCCGCTTCCGCAGCCTGATGAAGGCGGGCGTTTTCGCTATTGGCCTGGGATAGCTGGCCGGCGAACTGCGCGGCCTGGCCTTTGTGGTGCAGCAATTGCTGGCGCAAGGTCACCAGTTCGCGGTCCACCAGCGCGGCGCGCTGCTCGAAACCCTGGCGTTCCTCGGCGCGCTGGGTGGCGGTGGCCTCGTGGTAATGATCGAACTGGGCCCGTGCCTGGGTCAACTGGGCGTTGAGCGCGGCCACTTCCGCGGCGCGGTCGGCCAGGCGCTGCTGCAGGCCGGCCTGTTCGCTGCGCGCGCCGGCCAGGTCGACCGTCAGCAGGTGATTGGCCTGGTGCGCTTGCGCGATGCTGGCGTTGGCGCCGGCCAGCTCGCCATCGAGCGTCTTTACGCGCAGCTCAAGCGCCGCCTGTTCCATGCGCGATTTTTCCAGCTCATCGGCCAGCTGGCGCAGTCCGGCGGCGTGGGCGATCTTTTCGACGTCCAGATCCTGCTGAAAATCGGTCTTGATCGATTCGTACACGCCTTTTACCGCTTGCAGCAAGCTCGGCGGCACGCCAGGGCCGGCGGGCGAGGGCGCTTGCTGGTGCTCTTCCTTCCAGCGCTTGAGCATGGGTGCGATCGTGCTTTTGCTACCGGTGCCGCCGAGCGCTTCCCGAACCGTGTCCACCGTGGGGTTCTTATTATCGGCAGCAAGACCGGCAGCGGCGGCCGCAACATGAGAATACAGGATACCGGCACGTGCCATTTTGCGACTCCAGAATAAGATAACGTATTACGTGTTACGTAATATGATACCATATTACGATAAATTTTTGTTGAATAAGAGCGTCGTGTTAGTCGCGATAAGAGACGTTATCGTGAGTCATCCACCACGTTACCGTGGTATGCTGCGTAATACCCGTTACAAATCGCGTTTTGCCGCGTCTCGCCATGCCTGATGAATTTATTCCCATCCCAGCCGTGCCCGGCAGCCCGGTAGCGCCGCCGCGTAACGTCATTACGCCTCTCGAAGCCGAGCTGAGCGCGCAGCACCGTGTCTTCCTGGCGGCCGCAACATCCGACAACACGCGCCGCGCTTACCGCTCCGCCATCAAGCATTACCTTGCGTGGGGCGGCGTCCTGCCGGCCGACGAGCCGGTCATGATTCGCTACCTGTTGGCATTTGCCGCCTCGCTCAACCCGCGCACCCTGGCGCTGCGCCTGACCGCGCTCTCCCAGTGGCATGTGCACCAGGGTTTTGCCGACCCGGCATCCACGCCGACGGTGCGCAAAACCCTGGCCGGCATTGCGCGCACCAACGGCAAGCCCAAAAAGAAAGCCAAGGCGCTGCCGGTCGAAGACCTCGAACGCATCGTCGGCCAGCTAAACAGCCCGGCAACGCTCAAGGCCGCGCGCGACAACGCCTTGCTGCAGATCGGGTTTTTCGGAGGCTTGCGCCGCAGCGAGCTGGTCGCCATCGAGGTAAGCCACCTCGGCTGGCAAACCGAAGGCATCACCATCACCCTGCCGCGCTCGAAGACGGACCAGATGGGGGAGGGCATCGTCAAGGCGATTCCCTACGGCGACGGTGCCTGCTGCCCGGCCACCGCGCTACGTGCCTGGCTGGCCGCCGCGGGCATCACGGATGGCCCGGTATTTCGTCCGATCAGCAAGTGGGGCGAGGTGTCGCCAGCCGCCCTGCACGAAGGCAGCGTCAACACCATCCTCGAACAGTGCGCGCGCCTCGCCGGCCTCGACTACGTGCCCGACCTGTCGAGCCACAGCCTGCGGCGCGGCATGGCCACCAGCGCGCACCGCGCCGGCGCCAATTTCCGCGACATCAAGCGCCAGGGCGGCTGGCGCCACGACGGCACGGTGCAGGGCTACATCGAAGAAGCGCGCCGTTTTGAAGACAACGCCGCCGGCGCCTTGCTCAAGGCCAAAGTACCCTCCAAGCCGCGCAAGTAGCCCCCCGGCGCGCCACGACCCCCACTCCTGTTTCAGGCGGCGCCACACCGGCGTTGCGCTGCCGCGCGACTATTGCGGCAACGCACGCATTCCGGAAAATCCCCTGAATCCAGATACCGCTTCCCGATGAGAAGTTAATAGTAATCCTTGTCAGCAAATAATCTCAGATGGATATATTTGTTTCGTATTATTAATTTATATGCAATTGTCATATTTTAAAAAGAAAATGACAAACTGTGATAATTCCTTTACTGTTCTGCCTATCCGAGCTGATAGCTATTTCACCCGGATGTACGCATATTTACGCTGTTTCGATGCACCTTGCATAGGATATGAGTTTATGTCGCACCTTGAAAAAACCGTCTTTCCGATCTGCCTCCCCTATAACCATGTCCGCATGTAGTCGCGCTGAAGTCCTTGCCGGACAGTGTCCGCCCATGGCTTAGCCCAGATATTCTCCAGTAGCAATAGCCTTGCAAGCGCAGGGTCCACACCGCGTCACGGTGGGAAAAGACACGTCGGCACGCCAGCGGGCACGCGCTGCGAGAGCTCTACGCAACATGAGTCGAATTAACATGAAAAATATATTGATATTCTCGGAAATAATATCGGCCAATGCGTGTGGCGAATTCGCCCGCCCCACTGGTGCCGATTAGCGCCGACCACTTATCCAATATGCGTAGCGCCCGCACGGCATCGACCAATTATTAGCCTCATTTTAGAAACAAGCAGTTTACTGCTGAGCATTAACTTCGGAGGAGTGGAATGGAACGGACGAATGGAGACAGCCATACCGATAATCCCGCAGCCATCATGGCCGCACGGTTCTCGATCGCGCAGGAAGCAGTCTGGTCCGATCTGGCGCATCTGGCCGATCGTGGCGCCTCCAGTAGCGGATGGGTTTGTCCGGTAACGCGGCCATGCGACCCGTCGGCCCTGCGCGCCGCGCTCCAGCACCTGCTCGACGCGCACGACGCGCTGCGCATGGTGCTCGTCCACGGTCCCGGCGCGCATGGCCACGTTCCCGTCCCGCATATCCTGCTCGCCGCCGAGGCGCCCCTGTGCATTGTCGACCTGTCCGGGCACGCCGACAGCGCGCAACGCGCGGCACACTATATAGAAGAGGCCACGAGCGCGCCTTTCGCCCTGGACGGCGGCCTGCTGTGGCAGCTGCTGCTGGTCCGATCGAGCCCGGACGACAGCACCCTGGTATTTCGCTGCCATCCGCTGGTCGCCGACAGCGCTGCGCACCGGCTGCTTTATCGGGCCATCGTCGACAACGGGCAGGGTCATGCTCCCGGCCCGCAGTCCCTGCTCGACCAGTTGCGCGCCGACGACACTTATCTGGCCTCGGCGGCCTGCGCGCGCGACGAAGCATTCTGGCGCGAGCGCTTTCCCGAGGCGCCTGCCAGCCTGTTCGCACCCGGCGCCCGTGCGCGCGACGACAACGCTACGCGCACTCTCTCGTGGCCCATCGCGCCGGCCCTGCTTGCGCGGCTTGAAGCGACAGCACGTGATCATGGCTGCACGCTTGCCGACTTGTTATTGACGGCGCTCGCTACCTGTATCGGCCACATGCAGGCCGCCGACGGCGTGATCGTCATCGGTCTCGAACGGCAACGCCGTGCGGCGCTTGGCCGCTTCGCCACGGTCATCCCCGTCACCATCGACTTGCGCGATGACGACACCTTCGCCGCCAACATGCGCCGCATCGGGGCCGAAGTCGAGCAATGCAGGGCGCATGACCGCTATCCGCTGTCGCGCCTTGCGTGGCGCGCCCATACCGCTCGGCGCCTGGTCGACGTCGTCCTGTGCATGGACGCCTTCGCGTCACCCGAGGCTGTCGACGACGGCCTTGCCAGCTTCGGGCAGGGCCTGGAACATGCCGCGCTGGCACTCGTCCTGCGGGGCGATCCCGCGCACGCGCGGCTCGATTTTTACTGGGACAGGGAAGTACTGGCCCACCCGTACGTCGCGGCGCTGCAACGCATGCTCGCGGCAGTGATCCAGGCAGTACCGGCCGACGCCCAATCTGCATTGTCCGCATTGCCGCTCCTCGACGAAGCGGAACGCCGCCGCGTGCTTGCCGACTTTAACGACGCCGCGCGCGACTACCCGCAAGACGTCTGCATCCACCAGCTCGTCGAGCGCCATGCGCAGCTCGCGCCGCACGCCACCGCGATCGAATCCGCCACCGGCGCCTTGAGCTACGCCGCCCTCAACGCGCGCGCCAACCAGCTGGCGCACCATCTCCGCACCCTGGGCGTGGTGCCCGATGCGACGGTCGCCCTGTACCTCGAACGCGGCGCCGACATGGTCATCGCCATGCTCGCCGTGCTCAAGGCCGGCGGCGCCTACGTGCCACTCGACCCGGCCTATCCGCAAGCGCGCATCGCCCACATGCTGGCCGACAGCGGCGCAGCGGTGCTGCTGACCCAATCGCGCCTGCTGGACGGCATCGCCCCGGCAGCCCCGGTCACCGTGCTCGAACTCGACGCGCCGGCGCCGCCTTGGCACGACCAGCCATCCGGCGACCTGACGCGCGCCACCACCGGCCTGGCATCGTCGCACCTGGCCTACGTCATCTACACCTCCGGCTCCACCGGCCAGCCGAAAGGCGTGATGATCGAGCACCGCAACCTGGCCAATCTGATCGGCTGGCATTGCGAGACCTTCCCGCTGGCCCCCGGCGAGCGCGCATCCTGTACCGCCGGCATTGCCTTCGACGCCTGCACATGGGAAGTCTGGCCGCCGTTGTGCATGGGCGCCGTCCTGGCGCTGGCGCCGGCCGATGCCGCGGGCGATCCGGTTGCCTTGCTGGACTGGTGGGAGCGGCAAGACCTGCACACCAGCTTCCTGGTCACCGCGCTGGCCGACATCGCCATGAAACGCGAGCCGCGCGCCGGCAGGCCGCTACGCACCTTGCTGGTCGGCGGCGACCGCCTGGCCAGGGCGCCGGCCGCCGCGCTTGGGTTCGAGGTGGTCAACAACTACGGACCGACCGAAACCACCGTCGTCGCCACGTCCGGGCGCATTCGTTGCGGCGACGCGCCGGTTCACATCGGGCGACCCATCGCCAACACCCGTATCTATCTGCTCGATCGGCATGGCCGGCCGGTGCCGGCGGGCGTGGCCGGCGAAATGGTTATCGGCGGCGCCGGCGTGGCGCGCGGCTACCTGAACCAGCCGCGCCTGACGCAGGAGCGCTTCCTGCCCGACCCGTTCGCAAACGTGCCCGATGCGCGCATGTACAGGAGCGGCGACCTGGCGCGCTGGCTGGACGACGGTACCATCGAATTTTTGGGCCGTAACGACCACCAGGTCAAGATCCGAGGCCTGCGCATCGAGCTTGGTGAAATCGAAGCGCAACTGGCGTCGCAACCGGGCGTGCGCGAAGCGGTCGTGCTGGCGCGCGAAGACAGCCCCGGCGACCAGCGCCTGGTTGCCTACATCACCGGCACGGCCGACGCGCGCGCCGTGCGCGCCGCGCTCGCGCTCTCGCTCCCGGCTTACATGGTCCCCGCCGCCTGCGTGCCGCTCGACGCGCTGCCGCTCACCCCCAACGGCAAAATCGACCGCAAGCTGCTGCCCGCGCCCGGCGCGTCCTCCTTCGCGCAGCGCCCGTACGCGCCGCCGCAAGGCCAGTTTGAACAGGCGCTGGCCGTCATCTGGGCCGACCTGCTGCAGTGCGGCCCGGTCGGGCGCGACGACCACTTCTTCGAACTCGGTGGCCACTCGCTGCTGGCGGTCGAACTGATGGAACGCATGCGCGACGCCTCGCTCGCCGCCGACATCCGCACCTTGTTCGCCGAGCCGACCATCGCCGCCCTGGCCCAGGCGGTGGAGCAGGGGGGACGGTGCCGCGCCGACGCGCCGGTGCCGCCGAACGCCATCGTCCCCGGCTGCGCCACGATCACTCCCGCCATGCTCCCGTTGATCGACCTCGACGCGCAACAGATCGACAAGATCGCGGCGGCGGTACCCGGCGGCGCGGCCAACATCCAGGATATCTACCCGCTCGCGCCACTACAGGAAGGCATCCTGTTTCATCACCTGATGCAGGCCGAGGGCGACCCCTATCTGCTGCTTGCCGCCTGGTCCTTCGATTCGCGCCGGCGCATGGACGGTTTCGTCGAGGCGCTGCAGCAGGTCATCGCCCGCCATGATGCGCTGCGCACCGCCGTCGTCTGGGAAGGATTGACCGAACCGGTACAAGTGGTCTGGCGCCATGCCCCGCTCGACCTGCAGGTGCTTGCCTTTGCCCCGGGCGAGGCGGCGGCCGGCCTGGCCGCCCATACCGACCCGCGCCGCATCCGGCTCGACCTGCGCCAGGCCCCGCTGATGCGCGGCTTTGCCGCCTTCGACGCCGGCCGCCAGTGCTGGCTGCTGCAGATCCTGCTGCATCATATGGTGGTCGATCACGCAACGCTGGCCCTCCTATTCCGCGAAGTGGCCGCCATCCAGGGAGGCGCCGCCCAATCGTTACCGCTGCCAGTCCCGTTCCGCGACTTTATCGCGCGCTCGCGCCAGGCGGGCAGGGCGGCTGGTCACGAAGCCTTCTACCGCGACATGCTCGGCGACGTTGACCAGCCGACCACGCCGTTCGGCCTGGCCGACGTGCGCGGCGACGGCAGCACCATCCGCGAGGCCGGACGCATGCTCGGTACAAGCCTGTCGCAACGCTTGCGCGCGCAGGCCAGGGCGCTCGGCGTCAGCCCGGCCAGCCTGTTTCACTGCGCATGGGCCCAGGTACTGGCGCGCGGCACGGGACGCGACGACATCGTCTTCGGCACGGTCCTGTATGGGCGCATGCGGGGCGGGGCCGACGCCGGCCGCGCCATGGGCCTGTTCGTCAACACGCTGCCGCTGCGCATTCGCCTGGACGACGTCAGTGTGCGCGACAGCGTCTGCCAGACCCACGCCGCCCTGGCCCGTCTGGTCATGCACGAAGATGCGTCGCTGGCCCTGGCCCAGCGCTGCAGCGCGCTACCGAACGGCACGCCCCTGTTCTCGTCGCTGCTGAACTACCGTCATGGCGTCGGGCTCGACACGGTGTGCTGGGGCGAGGGCATTACCATGGAACCGGTGCAGGAGCTGAGCAACTACCCGTTCAGCCTGCGCGTCGACGACCTGGAACACGATTTCAGGCTCAGTACCCTGATCGCGCTGCCGGTGCCGGCCAGCCGCATTTGCGACTATATGTATACGGCGCTCGAACAGATCGCCGACGCGCTGGAACACGCACCGCACACGCCGGCGTCGCGCATCGATGTGATGGACGCGGCCCAGCGCCATGAAGTGCTGCGCACCTGGAACGACACCCAGCGCGACTACGGCGTGTCGTTCGTCCACGAACTGGTCGAACTGCGCGCGGCGCAATCGCCCGCCGCAGTCGCCCTGGACGCGGACGGCGATTTGGTCACCTACCGCGACCTGAACGAGCGCGCAAACCGCCTGGCCCATCACCTGCTACGCCTCGGCGTGCGGCCCGATACGCGCGTCGCCCTTGGCCTGGAGCGCGGCGTGTCGCTGGTGGTCGCCATGCTCGCCACCCTCAAGGCCGGCGGCGCCTACGTGCCGCTCGACCCGCACTACCCATCCGAGCGACTCGCGTTCATGCTCGACGACTGCCGCCCCAAGGTGGTGCTCACGCAGGCATCGGTGCAGGAGCGCCTGCCCGCCTGCCGCGCCCTGATGACGGCCACGGTACTCGAACTCGACGCGCCGGTGCTGCCGTGGGCGGACGCCAGCGCGGCCAATCCCGATCGCGTTTCGACTGGTCTGGCGCCATCGCACCTTGCCTACGTGATCTATACGTCCGGCTCGACCGGCAAGCCGAAAGGCGTCATGGTCGAACACCGCAACCTGGCCAACCTGGTCGGCTGGCACACCGGCGCCTTTCCGCTGGCCGCCGGCGAACGCGCCTCATGCAGTGCAGGCATCGCCTTCGATGCCTGCACCTGGGAAGTCTGGCCGCCCCTGTGCATGGGCGCCGCGCTGGCCCTGGCACCGGCCGCTAGCGCAGGCGATCCGGTCGCGCTGCTCGACTGGTGGGAGCGCCAAGACCTGCACAACAGCTTCCTGGTCACGGCGCTGGCCGATGTCGCATTGAGCCGCGAGCGCAAGGGCAACCATCAGTTGCGGACCCTGCTCGTTGGGGGCGACCGCCTGGGCAAGGCTCCCGCCGCGGACCTGCCGTTCGAAGTCGTCAACAATTACGGACCGACCGAAACGACCGTGGTGGCCACGTCGGGACGCGTTTTTCCCGGCGACCCGGTGATCCACATCGGCCGCCCGATCGCCAACACCAGCATCTATCTGCTCGACCGGCACGGCCGGCCGGTGCCACCCGGCGTGGCCGGCGAGATGGTCATCGGCGGCGCCAGCGTGGCGCGCGGCTACCTGAACCAGCCGCAATTGACCGCGGAGCGCTTCCTGGCCGACCCGTTCGCCGGCACGCCGGACGCGCGCATGTACCGCACCGGCGATATGGCGCGCTGGCTGGACGGCGGCACCATCGAATTTTTGGGCCGCAACGATCACCAGGTCAAGATTCGCGGCCTGCGCATCGAGCTCGGTGAAATTGAATCGCATCTGAGCCGCCAGAACGGCGTGCGCGAAGCGGTGGTGCTGGCGCGCGAGGACAGCCCGGGCGAGCAGCGCCTGGTCGCCTACCTGGTCGGCGACGTCGACACGCAGGCCGTGCGCCAGGCGCTGGCGCGCCATTTGCCTGCTTATATGGTGCCCGCCGCCTATGTGCTGCTCGCCGCCATGCCGCTCACCCCCAACGGAAAACTCGACCGCAAGGCACTACCGGCGCCCGAGGGCGCCGCTTTCGCCCGCCGCGCCTACGAGGCGCCACAGGGCGCCACCGAAACGGCGCTGGCCGCAATCTGGGCCGACCTGCTGCAACTCGACCAGGTCGGCCGCCACGACCACTTTTTCGAACTCGGGGGCCACTCGCTGCTGGCCGTGCAACTGATGGAACGCATGCGCCGCCAGGACCTGGCGGCCGACATCCGCACCCTGTTTTCGCAGCCGACATTGGCCGCGCTGGCGCAGGCGGTCGACGACGCCGGCAAGGGCAACGCCAGCACGGAGGTCCCCGCCAACGCCATTCCGGCCGGCTGCACCGCGATCACGCCCTCCATGCTACCGCTGGTCAGGCTCGACGCCGGCCAGATCGAACGGATCGCCGGCACGGTGCCTGGCGGGATGGCGAATATCCAGGACCTCTACCCGGTCGCGCCGCTGCAAGAAGGCATCCTGTTCCATCATCTGCTGCAAACCGAGGGCGACCCTTATTTGTCGTCGGCCACGATGCGCTTCGACTCGCGCGCGCGCATGGACGGCTTCGTCGCGGCGCTCCAGCAAGTCATCGACCGCCACGACATCCTGCGTACCGCCGTGCTGTGGGAAGGGCTCGACGAACCGGTGCAGGTAGTGTGGCGCCGTGCGCAGTTCATTGTCGATACGCCGGCCCTCGAAGCGGGCGACGCCGCCGCGCAGCTGCGCGCACTGGCCGACCCGCTGCACTTCCGCCTCGATGTACGCCAGGCGCCGCTGCTGCACGGCTTTGCCGCCGTCGACGCGCCGTCGCAAGGCTGGCTGCTGCAACTGGTGATGCATCACATGATCCTCGATCACACCACCCTCGACATCATGTTCCACGAAATGGGCCTGATCCAGGCGGGGCGCCTGGACGCGCTGCCCGAACCGGTCCCGTTCCGCGATTTCGTCGCCGAGGCGCGCCAGGAGGGCAGGGCGCGCGAACACGAAGCATTCTTCCGCCAGATGCTGGGCGACGTCGACGAGCCGACCGCGCCGTTCGGCCTGACCGACATCAAGGGCGACGGCGGCAACATCGACGAGGTCCGGGAGCAGCTGCCGCCCGCGCTGGCGCAGCGCCTGCGCCGGCAGGCCAGGGCCGCGGGCGTGAGCGCGGCCAGCCTGTTTCACTGGGCCTGGGCCCAGGTGCTGGCCAAGACCACCGGCCGCGACGAGGCGGTGTTCGGCACCGTGCTGTTCGGCCGCATGCGCGGCGGCGCCGGCGCCGACCGCGCCATGGGCCTGTTCATCAACACGCTGCCGCTGCGCGTCCAGCTTGGCGAAATCAGCGTGCACGATGGGGTACGCCGGACCCACGCGCTGCTGGCCGGGCTGATGGAACACGAGCACGCGCCCCTGGCCCTGGCCCAGCGCTGCAGCGCGCTGCCCAACAGCGTGCCGCTGTTTACGGCCTTGCTCAATTATCGCCACAGCGCCAATGAACGGATCGACAGCAACGAGGACTCCGGCTGGCGCAACGGCATCGAGATGCTCTCGGCGCACGAGCGTACCAACTATCCGTTCGGGCTGTCGGTGGACGACCTGGGCGACGGCTTCGAACTGAGCGTGCAGATCGCGCGTCCGGTGGACGCCACCCGTATCTGCCGCTACCTGCGGCGCGCGCTCGAAGGCATGGTCGACGCCCTCGAACACGCGCCGCAGACACCTGCCTGGCGCATCGCCGTCGCCGACGATGGCGAGCGGCGCCAGACGTCCGTCGTCGCCACGCCGACGGCGGTCCAGGAGCAGTGCATCCACCACCTGTTCGAACGCCAGGCAGCCAGCACGCCGCAGTCCGTGGCGGTGACGTACGAGGATCAAAGTCTCACCTACACGGCCTTGAACGAACAGGCCAACCGCCTGGCGCACCATCTTCGTGCGCTGGGCGCGGGTCCGGAGCAGCGCATCGCCATCTGCATGCAGCGCGGGCTGGACCTGGTCGTCGCCATTCTCGCGGTGCTCAAGGCCGGTGCCGCCTACGTGCCGATGGACCCGGCCTATCCGGCCGAGCGGCTCGCTTACATGCTGCATGACAGCGCGCCCCTGCTGATGCTCACGCAAGCCGGCGCCGCCGTTCCGGACGGCGTGCGCGCACTCGTCATCGACGGCGATGCGCAGCCATGGCGGTCGCTGTCCCCGCACAACCCGGACCATGCGCACATTGGCGCCACGGCGTATAGCCTGGCCTACGTCATCTACACGTCCGGCTCCACCGGCCAGCCCAAGGGCGTGATGGTCGAACACGGCAACGTGGCGCGCCTGTTCAGCGCCACCGAGGCGTGGTTCGGCTTCGGCGCGTCCGACGTCTGGACCTTGTTCCACTCATTCGCGTTCGATTTTTCGGTGTGGGAGCTGTGGGGCGCGCTGCTGCACGGCGGTCGCCTTGTCGTCGTGCCTTACCTCACCACGCGTAACCCGCAAGCCTTCTACGCCTTGCTGTGCGAGCACGGCGTCACGGTCCTGAACCAGACCCCAAGCGCTTTCCTGCAGGTGATGGACCAGCAAGGCCCGCAGCCGCACTGCCTTCGCCACGTCATCTTTGGCGGCGAAGCGCTGGAAGTGGCCAGCCTGGCGCGCTGGTTTGGGCGCAGCGATTCCGCCGCCACGCAACTGGTCAATATGTACGGCATCACCGAAACCACGGTCCACGTGACGTACCGGCCCATCGTGCAGGCCGACCTGGCGGCCCGGCGCGAGGCCAGCCCGATCGGACAGGCCATCCCCGACCTGCAACTGTACCTGCTCGACGCCCATGGCGAGCCGGTCATCGCCGGCGTGCCGGGCGAGATCTACGTCGGCGGCGCCGGCGTGGCGCGCGGCTACCTGAATCGTCCCGAGCTGACCGCGCAGCGCTTCGTGCCCGACCTGTTCGGCGGCGCGCCCGGCGCGCGTCTGTACAAGACCGGCGACATGGGGCGCCGGCTGCCCGATGGCACGCTCGAATTTTTGGGCCGCAACGACCAGCAAGTGAAGATTCGCGGCTTTCGCATCGAACTGGGCGAAATCGAAGCGCAGCTCGGGCGCCTGCCCGGCGTGCGCGACGCCGTGGTGCTGGCGTGCGACGATGGGCGCGGCGACAAGCGCCTGGTCGCCTACGTGGTCGCCGCCGGCACGGGGTTCAACGCCAGCGCCCTGCATCACGCGCTGGCCGGCGTGCTGCCCGAGCACATGGTGCCGGCGGCGTACGTGCCGCTCGCATCGCTCCCGCTCACGCCCAACGGCAAGCTCGATCGCAAGGCCCTGCCGGCGCCGCAGGGCGCCGCATTCGCCCACAGTCAATACGCCGCGCCGCAAGGTGCGCTCGAAAGCGCGCTCGCCGAACTGTGGTGCGACCTGCTGCAGCTCGAACGGGTGGGACGCAACGACCACTTTTTCGAGCTGGGCGGGCATTCGCTGCTGGCCGTGCAGATGACGTCGCGCCTGCGCCAGCGCCTTGGCCTCGAAGTGCCGCTGGCCGGGCTGTTCGCGCAACCGGTCCTGCGCTCGTTCGCCATGCTGGTCAGCGCATCGGCCGCCAGCACCTTGCCGGCCATCGTGCCGGGCCAGCGGCCGGCCATGCCGCCGCTCTCGTTCGCGCAGCAGCGCCTGTGGTTTATCTCGCGCATGAGCGAGCGCGCTGCTGCTGCCTACCACATGCTGCGCGGCCTGCGCCTGCGTGGTGCTCTCGACGTGGGTGCCTTGCAGGCCGCGCTCGACGCCATCGTCCGGCGCCACGAAGTGCTGCGCACGCGGATCGGCGTCGATGACGGCCAACCGGTGCAGGTCATTGCGCCAACGGCCGCGTTCCCGCTCGTCTTCCACGACCTGCGCGATGCAGGTGAAACAGACGAGGAAGCCATTGCGTGCTGGAGCCGGCACGAAGCGCAGGCGCCGTTCGACCTGGCCAAGGATTCCCCGATTCGCGGCCGCCTGCTGCGGCTGGGGGAACACGACCACTGCCTGCTGCTGACCATCCACCACATCGTCGCCGACGGCTGGTCGATGGGCGTGCTGGCCGCTGAACTGAGTGCCCTGTACCGGGGCGAGGCGCTGGCGCCACTGCCGCTGCAATATGCCGACTATGCGCTCTGGCAGCGCCAGTGGCTGGGCGGGGCGGTGCAGCGCATCCAGCTGGCCTACTGGCAGCAGCAGCTCGCCGGTGCGCCGGCCCTCGTCACCCTGCCGGCCGACCGGCCGCGCCCCGCCGTGCAGGACTATGCGGGCCAGAGCGTGCCGTTCCGGATTGAGCCCGAGTTGGCCGGCGCCCTGAAAACCTTGTCGCAAAAGCACGGCGCCACCTTGTTCATGACGCTCCTGGCGGCGTGGGGCGCCCTGTGCGCCCGCCTGGCCGGGCAAGACGAAGTGGTGATCGGCTCACCGGTGGCCAATCGCGGCCGCATCGAGCTCGAACCGCTCATCGGCTTCTTCGCCAACACCCTTGCGCTGCGCCTGGACCTGGCCGGCGGCCCGAGTACCGCCGCCTTGCTGGCCCAGGCGCGCGAGTGCGTGCTGCAAGCGCAAAGCCACCAGGACGTACCGTTCGAACAGGTGGTCGAAGCCTTGAAGCCGCAGCGCACCCTGTCGCACGGCCCGATTTTCCAGCTGATGTTCGCGTGGCAGAACACCCCGCAGGCGGCGACAATGCTCGATGGCGTGCAGACCTCGGACATCGTCCTGGAGCATCCTGGCGCCACGGTCGACCTGTCGCTCGACCTGGAAGAATGCGATGGCCCCATCGTCGGGTCGATGACCTTTGCCAGCGCGCTGTTCGAGCGCTCCACCATCGAGCGACACCTCTCCTGCTTCAAGCTGCTGCTGGCCGGGATGGCGCATGACGACACCTGCGCCATCGACCGCATCGACATCCTCTCCGACGCCGAACGTGCGCAGGTCCTGCGCGGCTGGAACCGCACCCGGCGCGACTACCGGCAAGACCTGTGCATCCACCAGATCATCGAAGAGCAGGCGCAGGCAACGCCGCACGCGGTTGCCGTGGAATTCGACGAAAGCCGCCTGACGTACCGGGAACTGAACGAACAGGCCAACCAGCTCGCGCACTACCTGCGCACGCGCGGCGTCGGGCCGGACGAGCGCGTCGCCCTGTGCCTGGAGCGCAGCCTGGAGATGGTGGTCGCCATCCTGGCGGTGCTCAAGGCGGGCGGCGCCTACGTGCCGCTCGACCCGGCCTATCCGCCCGAGCGCCTTGCTTTCATGCTGGCCGACTGCGCGCCACGCGTGCTGCTGTCCCAGGCAGGCATCGAGTTGCCCGTGACGCCGGCGGCAGTAAGGCTCGATGCAGAAGTACGTCCATGGCAAGCGATGCCGGCGACGAACCTGTCCCCGGCGGAGCTGGGCCTCACGTCCGCGCACCTGGCCTACGTGATCTACACCTCCGGCTCTACCGGCCAGCCCAAGGGCGTCATGAACGAGCATGCCGGGGTGGTCAACCGGCTGCTGTGGATGCAGGACGCCTACCGCCTCAATGCCGCCGACGCGGTGCTGCAAAAGACGCCGTTCGGCTTCGACGTGTCGGTGTGGGAGTTCTTCTGGCCGCTGATGCGCGGCGCGCGCCTGGTACTGGCCCGTCCCGGCGGCCACAAGGACCCGGCCTACCTGGCCGACACCATCCGCCGCCACGCCATCACCACTGTCCACTTCGTGCCGTCGATGCTGCAGGCGTTTGTGGACAGCGGCGCCGCCGAAGGCTGCGGGCAGCTGCGGCGCGTCTTTTGCAGCGGCGAAGCGCTGCCCGGCGCCCTGGCGCGGCGCTTGGTGCAATGCCTGCCGCACACCGAACTGCATAACCTGTATGGCCCGACCGAAGCGGCGATCGACGTCACCGCGTGGCACTGCAAGGGCAGCGACCTGCCCGACAACATTCCTCTCGGGCGGCCGGTCGCCAACACCGCGATCTACCTGCTCGACCGCCATGGCGAGCCGGTGCCGGCCGGGGTGGCGGGCGAAATCCACATCGGCGGCGTGCAGGTCGCGCGCGGATACCTGCATCGCGACGACCTGACCGGGCAGCGCTTCGTGGCCGACCCGTTCGTGGGCAAACCGGGCGCGCGGATGTACAAGACCGGCGACCTGGGACGCTGGCTGGCCGACGGCACCGTGCAATTCCTGGGCCGGAACGACTATCAGGTCAAGATTCGCGGCCAGCGTATTGAACTGGGCGAGATCGAGGCGCACCTTGCCCGCCAGGACGGCGTGCGCGAAGCGGTGGTACTGGCGCGCGAAGACAGTCCCGGCGACCAGCGCCTGGTGGCCTACGTGGTCGGTGACGTGCAGCCGCAGGCGCTGCGCTCGGCGCTGGCGCGCGTACTGCCCGAGCACATGGTGCCGGCCGCCTGCGTGGTGCTCGACGCCTTGCCCCTGAGCGCCAACGGCAAACTCGATCGCAAGGCGCTGCCGGCGCCGGAAGGCGCGGCCTACGCGCAACGCGCATACGCCGCGCCCAAGGGCGAGACCGAGGCTGCGCTGGCGCGGGTCTGGGCCGAGCTGCTACGGCTGGAGCGGGTAGGGCGGCACGACCATTTCTTCGACCTCGGGGGCCATTCCCTGCTGGTGATGCAGCTGATCGCCCGGATCCGGCAGGCCTGGGATGTCGACGTGCCGCTCATCGATGTTTTTGCCAACCCAACCCTGTGCGCGCTGGCCAGCATCATTCTCGATTACGAGCTGCTGGCGTTCGACGCCGATGAACTCGAATTTGTGATCTCTCAACATAAGGCTTGAAAAATGACCAACGCATCATTGGAAAACCTGGATCCATCCGATAGGGAAGCGCTGCTGGCCCGCGCGCGGGCAGCCAAACTTCAGCGCAAGGGTTCCACCCAGCGCGAGCCGATCGAGGTGCGCGCAACGCCCGGCGGCGCATGGCCGCTGTCGTTCGCCCAGCAGCGCCTGTGGTTCATCGCCCAGATGGGACAGGAAGCCAGCGTGGCATACCACATCCCGGGCGCCCTGGCGCTCGACGGCCAGCTCGACGAAGACGCGCTCAATGCGGCGCTCGACCGCATCGTGCAGCGCCACGAAGCCTTGCGTACCCGCTTCGCGCTGGTCGACGGCCGCGCGCAGCAATGCATCGAGCCGCACGGACGCTTCGCCGTGGAGCGGCACGACATCAGCGCCGACGATCCGCACGCGCGCCATGCGGCGATTAGCCACTGGAGCCGCCATGAGGCGACCGAGCCGTTCGACCTGAATTGCGCGCCGCTGATCCGCGCGCGCCTGCTGCGCTTCGGCGAGCGGGAACACATCCTGCTGCTTACCTTGCACCACATCGTCTCCGACGGCTGGTCGATGGGCGTGTTGATGCGCGAACTGGGCGAACTGTATCGCGCCTACGCCGACGATGGCGTAGCCCACTGGGACGACCCGCTCCCGCCGCTGCCCGTGCAGTATGCCGACTACACCCTGTGGCAGCGCCAGTGGTTGGATGGCGAGGTGCAGAAGGGGCAGCTGGCCTACTGGCGCGGTCAACTGGCCGGCGCGCCCGAACTGCTCACGCTCCCGACCGACCGGCCGCGCCCCGCGGTGCAGGACTACAGCGGGCAAAGCATCGGCTTCGAACTCGATGCGACGATGAGCGCTGGGCTCAAGGCGCTGTCGCAAAAACACGGCACCACCTTGTATATGACCCTGCTGGCGGCATGGAGCGCCCTGTGCGCGCGCCTGGCCGGCCAGGACGAAGTGATCATCGGCTCGCCGGTGGCCAACCGCACGCGGGTCGAGCTGGAGCCATTGATCGGGTTTTTCGTCAATACGCTGTCGCTGCGCATCGACGTGAGCGCCAATCCGAGCGTGGCCGGCTTGCTGGCCCAGGTGCGCGAATGCGTGCTGCAGGCGCAAAGCCACCAGGACGTGCCGTTCGAGCAGGTGGTCGAAGCGGTCAATCCGCAGCGCACCCTGGCGCACAGCCCGATTTTCCAGGTGATGTTCGCCTGGCAGAACACCCCGCAGGAGCCACTGGAACTTGGCCGGATCAAGCTGCGCGAACTCGAATTCGACCATCACAGCGCCAAGTTCGACCTCGCGCTGGACATGCAGGAAGCGGGCGGGCGCATCATCGGCCGCCTGGGGTTTGCCACCGCGCTGTTCGAGCGCGCCACGATGGAACGCCACACGGCTTATTTCAAGGCCCTGCTCGAAGGCATGGTCAGCGACGACAGCCAGCCGATGGCGTCGATCCCGATCCTCAGCCAGGCCGAACGCCGCCAGGTGCTGGTGGAGTGGAACGACACCGCGCGCGATTACGGCGACGCCTTTGCCCATGAACTGTTCGAACAGCGCGCAGCGCAGGCTCCAAGCGCCATCGCCCTGGAAGCCGACGGCGAATCGCTCACCTACCAAGTGTTGAACGAGCGCGCCAACCGCCTGGCACACCACCTGGTGTCGCTCGGCGTGCGCCCCGACACGCGCGTGGCGATCGCGCTCGAACGCGGCGTCCCGCTGGTCGTCGCCATGCTCGCCACCCTCAAGGCCGGCGGCGCCTACGTGCCGCTCGACCCGCAATATCCATCCGAGCGCCTTGCGTACATGCTGGACGACAGCCGCCCCAAGGTCGTGCTCACGCAAGCGTTGGTGCAGGAGCGCCTGCCGGCCTGCCGCGCCCTGATGACGGCCGCGGTGCTGGAACTCGATGCGCCGCAGGCGCCTTGGGCGAACCAGCCGGCCACCAATCCCGAACGCGCTTCGACGTGCCTCGCGCCATCGCACCTGGCGTATGTGATCTACACGTCCGGCTCGACCGGCAAGCCGAAGGGCGTGATGGTCGAGCACCGCAACCTGGCCAACCTGGTTGGCTGGCATGCCGAGGCCTTTCCGCTGGCAGCAGGCGAGCGCGCATCGAGCACCGCGGGGATCGCTTTTGACGCCTGCACCTGGGAAGTCTGGCCGCCGCTGTGCATGGGCGCAGCGCTGGCCCTGGCGCCGGCCGATGCTGCGGGCGATCCGCTGGCACTGCTGGACTGGTGGGAAAAGCAGGAGCTGCATAGCAGCTTTCTCGTGACGGCGCTGGCGGACATCGCCTTCAAGCGCCAGAACATGGGTGGCGGCGCCGGCAAGGCGCTGAGGACCGTCCTGGTTGGCGGCGACCGCCTGGGTAGCCTGCCCGCGGCCGGCCTTGGTTTTGACGTTATCAACAACTATGGCCCGACCGAATCGACGGTGGTGGCGACGTCGGGACGCGTCAGTGCCGATGATGCCGTGATCCACATCGGCCGCCCGATCGCCAACACCAGTATCTATCTGCTCGACCGGCACGGCCAGCCGGTACCGCCGGGCGTGGCCGGCGAAATCCACATCGGGGGCGCCAGCGTGGCGCGCGGCTACCTGAACCAGCCGCAGTTGACGCAGGAACGCTTCCTTCCCGATCCGTTTTCGCCGATCCCGGGTGAGCGCATGTACAAAACCGGCGACCTTGCGCGCTGGCTGGCCGATGGCAGCATCGAATTCTTGGGCCGTAACGACCACCAGGTCAAGATCCGCGGCCTGCGCATTGAACTGGGCGAAATCGAAGCGCATCTGAGCCGCCAGAACGGCGTGCGCGAAGCGGTCGTGCTGGCCCGCGAAGACAGTCCCGGCGACCAGCGCCTGGTCGCCTACCTGGTCGGCGATGTCGACACCGAAGCAGTGCGCGCGGCGCTTGCGCGCGAACTGCCCGACTACATGGTGCCCGCCGCCTGCGTCGTGCTGGGCGCCATGCCGCTCACCGCCAATGGAAAACTGGACCGCAAGGCGCTGCCGGCGCCCGAGGGCTCGGCCTACGCCCAGCGCTCGTACGAGGCGCCGCAGGGCGCCACCGAAACGGCGCTGGCCGCCATCTGGGCCGAGCTCCTTCAACTCGACAAGATCGGGCGCCACGACCACTTCTTCGAACTTGGCGGCCACTCGCTGCTGGCCGTGCAGCTGATGGAACGCATGCGGCGCCAGCATCTGGCCGCCGACATCCGCACCCTGTTCTCGCAACCGACCCTGGCCGCGCTGGCGCAGGCGGTGGACGAAGCCACGAGCACCGGCGGCGGCGAGGTGGCCGTACCGCCCAACGCCATTCCGGCCGGCTGCACCGACATCACCCCGGCCATGCTCCCGCTGGTGACGCTGGACGCGCGCCAGATCGCGCGCATCGCCGCCACCGTGCCGGGCGGGATGTCCGCCATTCAGGATATCTACCCGGTCGCGCCGCTCCAGGAAGGTATTTTATTCCACCATCTGCTGCAGGCCGAGGGCGACCCTTACCTCTCGTCGGCCACCCTGGCCTTCGACTCGCGTGCGCGCATGGATGGTTTTGTCGCGGCGCTGCAGCAGGTGATCGACCGCCACGATGTGCTGCGCAGCGCCGTCCTGTGGGAAGGCTTGAGCGAGCCGGTACAAGTGGTGTGGCGCCAGGCGCGCTTCACGGTCGACACCCCGGCCCTGCCGGCGGGCGACACGGTGGCCCAACTGTGCGCCCTGGCAGATCCGCGCCATGTGCGCCTCGACGTGCGCGAAGCGCCGCTGCTGCGCGGCGTCGCCGCGTTCGACGACAAGAGCGGGCGCTGGCTGCTGCAACTGCTGCTGCACCACATGATCCTCGACCACACGACCCTGGACGTCATGTTCCAGGAAATCGCGGTGATCCAGGGCGGCCGCGCCGGCGAACTGCCCGAGCCGGTCCCGTTCCGCAATTTCGTGGCACAGGCGCGCCTGCAGGGCAGGGCGCAGGAGCACGAAGCGTTCTTCCGCCAGATGCTCGGCGACGTCGAGCAGGCCACCGTGCCCTACGGCCTGGCCGACGTCAAGGGCGACGGCAGCAACGTGGAAGAAGTCCAGCGCCGCCTCACGCCCGTGCTGTCGCAGCGCATCCGCCAGCAGGCGCGCGCCGCCGGGGTCAGCGCGGCCAGCCTGTTTCACTGGGCCTGGGCCAGGGTCGTCGCCCAGGGCAGCGGGGTTGATGACGTCATTTTCGGCACCGTGCTGTTCGGCCGCATGCAGGGCGGCGCCGGTGCCGATCGCGCCATGGGCCTGTTCATCAACACCTTGCCGCTGCGGGTGCGCCTGGGCGCGTCTGGGGTGCAGGAAGAACTGCGCGGCATTCACGACACCTTGCTGCAACTGGTGCGCCACGAGCACGCACCGCTGTCGCTGGCACAGCGCTGCAGCGCCCTGCCGGCCGGCAAACCGCTGTTCTCGGCGCTGCTGAACTTCCGCCACAGCGCCGGCCGCGAAGAGCAGGCCGACGGCGGCTGGGACGACGGCATCGAGGTGCTGGCGTCGCAGGAACGCACCAACTATCCGTTCGGCCTCTCGGTCGACGACCTGGGCCAGGACTTCCTGCTGACCGTGCAGGTGGCCTTGCCGGTCGAAGCGCGCCAGATCTGCGACGATGTACGGCGCGAACTGGAGACATTGACGGACGCGCTGGAAAAGCGCGATCGCAACCCGCTCGCTTCCGCCGGCGCGGCGGCGCCGCAGATGGATGCACTGCGCAGCTTCCCGCAGCCGTTCTGCATCCACGAACAGTTCGAACAGCAGGTCGAGCGCACGCCGCAGGCCATCGCCGTACGCCATGGCGCCACCAGCCTGAGCTACCGCGACCTGAACGCACTGGCCAACCAGCTCGCCCATCACCTGCGCGCGCTCGGCGTGCGGCCGGACGACCGGGTGGCGATCTGCGTGCAGCGCGATCCGTCGATGCTGGTCGCGATCCTGGCGGTGCTCAAGGCCGGCGGCGCCTACGTGCCGCTCGACCCGGCCTATCCGGCCGCGCGCCTGGCGCACATGCTGCACGACAGCGCGCCCAAGGTGCTCATCTCTCATGAGGGCACCCTGGAGGGAGTCGACCACGCCGTGCCGGTGCTTGACCTGGCGCAAGGGCGGCACGCCTGGGCGCACTGCGCCACGACCAACCCCCGCGCCGAGGCGGTTGGGCTGCAGCCGCACCACCTGGCCTACATCATCTACACCTCGGGTTCGACCGGCCTGCCCAAGGGCGTGATGGTGGAACACGCCAATGTCGGGCGCCTGTTCGCCGCCACCGACCACTGGTTCGGCTTCGGCCCGGACGACGTCTGGACCATGTTCCACTCGTACGCCTTCGACTTTTCGGTATGGGAGATGTGGGGCGCCTTGCTCCATGGCGGCCGCGTGGTCGTGGTCCCGCAGGCCACGGCGCGCTCGCCGGACGACTTTTACCAAATGGTGTGCGAGGAGGGCGTGACGGTCCTGAACCAGACTCCCGGTGCCTTCCGCCGCTTCATCGCCAGCCAGGCCGCAAGCAGCGCCGCCCACAGCCTGCGCTACGTCGTCTTTGGCGGCGAGGCGCTGCAGCCGGCCATGCTCAAGCCGTGGTACGACCGCAATGGGGAACGCACGCACCTGATTAATATGTACGGCATCACCGAAACGACCGTGCACGTGACCTACCGCGCGCTGGCCCCGGCCGACGCGCAGGGCAACGGCAGCCCGATCGGCGTGCCGATTCCCGACCTGGCCGTGCATATCCTCGATGCGCAGGGCCGCCCCGCGCCCATTGGCGTGGTCGGCGAAATGCATGTCGGCGGCGCCGGCGTGGCGCGCGGCTACCTGAACCGGCTGGAGCTGACGCTTGAACGCTTCATCGACGACCCGTTCCAGCCCGGCGCCGGCCAGCGCCTGTACCGCACCGGCGACCTTGGCGTGCGCCTTCGCGACGGCTCGATCGACTTCATGGGCCGTAACGATGCCCAGGTCAAGGTGCGTGGGTTCCGCATCGAGCTGGGCGAAATCGAAGCGCGCCTGCTGCACCTGCCCGCCGTGCGCGAGGCGGTGGTGCTGGCCATCGACGACGCGCAGGGCGAGAAACGCCTGGCCGCCTATGTCGTCCTGCGCGACGCGTCGGCACACGCCGACGGCATGGCGATCCGCGAGCAGCTGGCGCAGGTGCTGCCGGACTACATGGTTCCGGCCCACGTCATCTGCCTGGTCAGCCTGCCGCTGACCGTGCACGGAAAACTAGACCGTGCAGCGCTGCCGGCGCCGGATGCCTCGCGCAGCCAAACCGGTTACAGCGCACCGCGCAACGCAGCCGAGGAATGCCTGGCGTCGATCTGGGCCGAGGTGCTGGGGATCGACCGGGTCGGCATCCACGATAACTTCTTCGCCCTCGGCGGCGACTCGATGCGCACCATCGCCATAGTCTCGAAAGCGCGCGAGCGCGGGCTGGGGCTCGCGATCGAGCACATTTTCAGTCACCTGACGGTGGCCGGCATCGCCGCGGCGCTGGCACGCGCCCAGCCCGATGCTGCGCTGCCGGCGGCCGCCGCCGCCCCGATGGCGCTCTCGCCGGACGACGCGGCGCTGGTGCCGGACGGCGTCGAGGATGCCTACGAGCTCACCTGCCTGCAACTGGGCATGGTGTTCCATAACCAGATGTCGGCCGACGGCAGCGTGTACCACGACGTCTTCAGCCATCACCTGCGCATCGCCGGCTGGGATGCCGGGCTGTTTCAACAGGCGCTGGACATGGTCGTCGCGCGCCACCCGGTGCTGCGTACCTCGTTCGACCTGCGTACCTACAGCGCCCCCCTGCAACTGGTGCACAGCGACGCGCGCATCGCCGCCGCTATCCGCGACATCAGCGCGCTGGGCCAGGCGCAGCAGGAGAAGCTGATCACCGAATGGCTGCGCCAGGAGCGCAGCAACGGCTTCGTGCTGGGCGAAGCGCCCATGTTCCGCATTTTTATCCACCAACGTGGCCAGGACAGCTTCCAGCTCACGCTCAGCTTCCACCATGCGATCCTGGACGGCTGGAGCGTGGCATCGTTCGTCACGGAGCTGTTCCAGGTGTACCAGGCCATGCAGGCGGGCGAGCGTATCGATTGCGCGCCGCTTGCGTGCAGCTTCAGGCAGGCCGTCAGCGCCGAACAGGCCATCCTCGCCGCGCCGTCGGCAAGCGCGTTCTGGAGCGATTACCTGGCTGGCCACACGGTCGCCAGCCTGCCGCCACGCGATGAAGACGACGACACCGATGCATCGCGCACGGCCGCCATCACGCTGCCCGACGGCGTGAGCGCGCAGCTGGGCGCCCTGGCGCGCGAGCTGCACGTGCCTTTGCGTACGCTGCTGCTGGCCGCGCATGTGCGCGTGATGGCGCTGTTTTCCGGCGAGACCGATGTCTTGACCGGCATGGTCTCGCATGCGCGCCCGGCCGAACAGGATGGCGACAAGGTGCTCGGCCTGTACCTGAACACGCTGCCCCTGCGCCAGGCGATCGAGCCAGGCACTTGGCGGGACCTGATCGTCGCGACCTTCAAGTCGGAACTGGCGGTAATGCCGTACCGCGCCTATCCGTATGCCCGCATCATGCAGGAGAACGGACGCCGCGCGCTGTTCGAAACGGCCTTCAACTTCGTCAATTTCTACGTGTACGATGGGCTGCGCAATGTGGCGTCGCTCGAATTTTTGGAAGGCCAGGCGTTCGAAGCGACCAATCACGCGCTGACCTTCAACGCGGCCCAGGAAGGAAATACGCTCATCTTGTCGCTGCAACGCGACCCGGCACTGCTGTCGGCGCGCCAGGGTTCGCGCATCGCCGCGGCCTATCAGGCCGCCCTGGTGACGATGGCGCGCGAGCCGGACGGCGCGCATCTGTTCGCGGGCCTGCTCGATGCGGCCGAGCGCGCGCAGGTCCTGCGCGGCTGGAACGACACCGCGCGCGACTACCGCCAGGACCTGTGCATCCACGAACTGATTGAAGAGCAGGTGCGCGGCAACCCGCAAGCAAGCGCCGTGGAATGCGACGGCACGCGCCTGACCTACGGCGAATTGAACGAGCAGGCCAACCGCCTGGCCGCCTATTTGCGCACGCTCGGCGTGGGGCCGGACCAGCGCGTGGCGCTGTGCCTGGAACGCTCCGTCGACATGGTTGTCGGCCTGCTGGCCGTGCTCAAGGCCGGCGGCGCCTACGTTCCGCTCGACCCGGCCTACCCGGACGAGCGCCTGTCGTTCATGATCGACGACAGCGCTCCGGTGGTCCTGCTGACCCAAACCGCCTTGGCGCGCCGTCTCGCGCTGCCGGCGCAGTTGCCGGTGCTCGAACTCGACGCCGTCAATCCGCCATGGCATGCGCTCCCGGCCCGCGACCTCGACGCCGCGGCGATCGCCCTGCGCCCGTCCAACCTGGCCTACGTGATCTACACCTCCGGCTCCACCGGCCAGCCCAAGGGCGTGATGAACGAGCACCTGGGCGTGGTCAACCGCCTGCTGTGGATGCAGGAAGCCTACCGCCTGGACGCGGGCGACGCGGTGCTGCAAAAGACCCCGTTCAGCTTCGACGTGTCGGTATGGGAGTTCTTCTGGCCGCTGATGCAGGGCGCGCGCCTGGTCATGGCGCGCCCCGACGGGCACAAGGACCCGGCCTACCTGGCCGACGCCATCGAACGCCACGGCATCACCACCGTGCACTTCGTGCCGTCGATGCTCCAGGCCTTCGTCGACAGCGGCGCGGCCGGGCGCTGCGCCGGTCTTAAACGCGTGGTGTGCAGCGGCGAGGCCTTGCCCGGCGCCCTGGCGCGGCGCGTGCGCCAATGCCTGCCGGGCGCGGAGTTGTACAACCTGTACGGCCCCACCGAAGCGGCGGTCGACGTCACCGCCTGGCACTGCGCCGGCGTTGACCTGCCCGACAGCATTCCAATCGGCCGGCCGGTTGCCAACACCGCCATCTACCTGCTCGATCAAGCCGGCCAGCCGGTCCCGATCGGCGTGCCCGGCGAAATCCACATCGGCGGCGTGCAGGTGGCGCGCGGCTACCAGAACCGCGACGAACTGACGCGCCAGCGCTTCGTGCCCGATCCGTTCGCCGGCAAGTCGGGCGCGCGCATGTACAAGACAGGTGACCTTGGCCGCTGGCTGGCCGACGGCAGCGTCGAATTCCTCGGCCGGAACGATCATCAGGTCAAGATCCGCGGCCTGCGCATCGAACTTGGCGAAATCGAGGCGCACCTCGCGCGCCAGGAAGGCGTGCGCGAAGCGGTGGTACTGGCACGCGAAGACAGCCCGGGCGACAAGCGCCTGGTCGCCTACCTGGTTGGTCACGTCGACATCGAGTCCGTGCGCGCGGCGCTGGCGCGCGAGCTGCCCGAGTACATGGTACCCGCCGCCTGCGTGCTGCTCGATGCCTTGCCCCTGAGCGCGAACGGCAAGCTCGATCGCAAGGCGCTGCCGGCGCCGGAAGGCTCGGCCTATGCCCGGCGCACCTGGGAGGCGCCGCAGGGCCCGACCGAAACCGCGCTGGCAAGCATGTGGGCCACACTGCTGCAAGTGGAGCGGGTAGGGCGCAACGACCACTTCTTCGAACTGGGCGGCCACTCGCTGCTGGCCGTGCAGCTGATGGAGCGCATGCGCCGCCAGGAGCTGTTTGCCGACATCCGTACCCTGTTCTCGCAACCGACGTTGGTCGCGCTGGCGCAAGCGGTCGACCAGGCCGGGCAGGCCGGCCGGCGCGACGTGGTGGTGCCGCCCAACGGCATCCCCGCCGGCTGCACCGCGATCACCCCCGCCATGCTGCCGCTGGTGGCGCTCGACGCGCAGCAGATCGCGCGCATCGTCGCCACCGTACCGGGCGGCGCCGCCAACGTGCAGGACATCTATCCGCTCGCGCCGCTACAGGAAGGCATCCTGTTCCATCACCTGTTGCAGAACAAGGGCGACGCTTACCTGTTGTCGGCCACCTTGTCTTTCGACTCGCGCGAGCGGCTCGATGCCTTTGCCGGCGCCATGCAGCAGGTGGTCATGCGCCACGACGCCTTGCGCACCGCGCTGCTGTGGGAAGGCTTGCCCGAGCCCGTGCAAGGGGTCTGGCGCGAAGCCAGGTTCGAGGTCGAAACACTCACCCTGCCTGGCGCCGATACGCCGGCCGAGCTGCGCGCCCACGCCGATCCGCGCCACTTCCGCATCGACCTGCGGCGCGCGCCGCTGATGCACGGCTTTGCCGCCTTCGACAACAAGACCGGCTGCTGGTTGCTGCAACTGCTGCTGCACCACGTCGTGACCGACCACACCACGCTCGACGTGCTGTTCGAGGAAATGGCATTGATCCAGGCCGGCCGCGCGCGGGAACTGCCGCTGCCGGTCCCGTTCCGCAATTTCGTGGCGCAGGCGCGCCTTGGCGTAAGCGTGCAGGAACATGAACAGTTCTTCCGCCAGATGCTCGGCGACGTCGACCAGCCCACGGCGCCATTCGGCCTGCTGGACATGCAGGGCGACGGCTCCAACGTCGACGAAGCGCGCCTGGCGCTCGACGCGGCGTTGGCCCTGCGCCTGCGCCAGCATGCGCGCCGCCTTGGCGTGAGCGCCACCAGCCTGTTCCACCTCGCGTGGGCGCAGGTACTGGCGCGCACCAGCGGGCGCGATGACGTCGTCTTCGGCACCGCGCTGTTCGGCCGCATGCATGGCGGCAGCGGGGCCGACCGGGTCCTGGGCCTGTTCATGAACACGCTGCCGGTGCGCATTCGCCTGGACGACACTCCGGTCGAAGCGGCCGTGCGCGACACCCATGAACGCCTGGCGCAACTGCTGCATCACGAGCACGCGCCGCTGTCGCTGGCCCAGCGCAGCAGCGGCATGGCGGCCTCGGTGCCGCTGTTTTCGGCCGGCTTCAATTACCGTCACAGCCCGCCGGCGCAGCAAGCCTGGGAAGGCATGGAAGTACTGCACGGCGAAGAACTGAGCAACTTCCCGCTGGTGCTAAAGGTGGACGACCATGGCGAGGCGTTTTCGCTGACGGCCAACGCCCAGCGCCCGATCGACCCGATGCGCGTGTGCCGCTACATGCACACGGCGCTCGACCACCTGGCCGATGCGCTCGACAACGCACCGGCCACCACCAGCCGTGAGCTCGACATCCTGCCGGCCGACGAGCGCCAACTGCTCGATGGCTGGAACGATACGTTTGTCGCGATCGAGGCTGGCCGCTGCATTCATCAACTGTTCGAACTGCACGCGGCCACCTCGCCCGACGCCGCCGCGCTGGTGGTCGACGGCAGCGCGCCGCTCAGCTACGGCGAACTCAATGCGCGCGCCAACCGGCTCGCGCATCACCTCATCAAACTCGGGCTGCGGCCCGACATGCGGGTCGCCATTGCGCTGCCGCGCGGCGCCGACATGATCGTCGCCATGCTGGCCACGCTCAAGGCCGGCGGCGCCTACGTGCCGCTCGACCCAAGCTACCCGGCCGAACGGCTGGCCTTCATGCTCGACGACAGCCGTCCGCGCATCGTGCTCACCCACGCCGAACTGCAGGACCGCCTGCCGGCCAGCCGCGCGCTGCTCACCGCCACCGTGCTGGAACTGGACGACCCGGCCGCGCCGTGGCAGGACAAACCTGCCACCAACCCCGATCCGGCGGCGCTGGGCCTGACCGACGCCCACCTGGCCTACGTGATCTACACCTCCGGTTCGACCGGGACGCCGAAGGGCGTGATGATGGAGCACGCGGCCCTGTGCAACCTGGCGCAGGCGCAGATCGACAGCTTCGGCGTCACCGCAAGCAGCCGCGTCCTGCAGTTTGCCTCGTTCAGCTTCGACGGCTGCATTTTCGAGGTCGTCCTGGCGCTGTGCCATGGTGCAGCCCTGTACATGGTGGCGTCGGACGTGCCGCTGGCGGGCGACAGCCTGCTTGCCGTCGCCGACAAGCATGCCATCAGCCATGCGGTCCTGCCGCCGGCCGTGCTGGCGGCCTTGCCCGACAGCGCGCGCATGGACTCGATCACCACCCTGGTCATGGCCGGCGAAGCGTCCGGCCAGGCGCTGGTGCGGCGCTGGGCAGCCGGGCGCACCCTGATCAACGGCTACGGCCCGACCGAAACCGCGGTCTGTGCCACGGTGTTCCGCTGCGACGCGCAGCAGGCGGGCGATCCACCGATCGGCCAGCCGATCGGCAACAAGCGTATTTACCTGCTAGACGCGCATGGTGTTCCTGTGCCGCTGGGCGTGGCCGGCGAAATCCATATCGGCGGCGCCGGCATTGCGCGCGGCTATTTGAACCGCCGCGAATTGAGCGAGGAGCGCTTCGTGCCCGATCCGTTCGTGTCCACACCGGGCGCGCGCATGTACCGCAGCGGCGACCTGGGACGGCGCCGCGCCGACGGCAACATCGAATTCGCCGGCCGCGTCGACCATCAGGTCAAGGTGCGGGGCTTCCGCATCGAACTGGGCGAAATCGAAACGGTGCTGCTGGCCGCCGCCGGCGTGCGCGATGGCGTCGTGCTGGCGCGCGAGGACCAGCCGGGCCAGCGCCGGCTGGTGGCGTACTTCAGTACACCGGAGCCGGAGCTGTGCACCCCGGAGTCGCTGCGCCTGCACCTGGCAAGCCGCCTGCCGGACTACATGGTGCCTGCGGCCTACGTCTGCCTTGACGCGCTGCCGCTCACGCCGAACGGAAAACTCGACCGGCGCGCCTTGCCGGCGCCCGAGGATGGTGCGTTCGGCACCCGCGCCTACGAGGCGCCGCAAGGCCCGGTGGAATCGGCACTGGCCGCGCTCTGGAGCGAACTGCTGCAGGTCGAGCAGGTCGGCCGGCGCGACCATTTCTTCGAACTCGGTGGTCATTCGCTGCTCGCGGTGCAGATGATCTCGCGCCTGCACCAGCGCCTCGGCCTGGAAGTGGCGCTGTCGGATCTGTTCGCCCAGCCGGTGCTGCATGCATTTGCGACCCTGGCGCACAAGGCGCCGGCGCAAGGCTTGCCGCCGCTGGTGGCGGGACCGCGCCCGCACGATATTCCGGCATCGTTCGCGCAGCAGCGCCTGTGGTTCATCGCGCAGATGGGCGAAGCGGCCAACGCCGCGTATCACATCAGCGGCGGCATGCGCCTGCACGGCCGGCTGGACGAGCCGGCGCTGCGCTGCGCGCTGGACCGCATCGTGCAGCGCCATGAAGCGCTGCGCACTCACTTCGCGCTGGTCGACGGCGCGCCGGTGCAGCGCATCGCCGCCGGCACCGGCTTGAGGCTGGTGCGCCATGATCTGAGCCTCGACGCGCAGCCGCAGGCGGGCGTGGACCATTGGAGCCGGGTGGAGGCGAGTACGCCGCTGGACCTCGGCCATGGTCCGCTGATCCGCGCCCGCCTGCTGCGCCTGGGGGAGCAGGAACACATACTGCTGCTGACGGTGCACCATGTGGTATCGGACGGCTGGTCGATGGGCGTGCTGGCGCGTGAATTGACGGCCTTGTACCGCGCCTACGCGGTCGATGGACTGGCGCACGACGTCGATCCGCTGCCGGCCCTTCCGGTGCAGTACGCCGACTACGCCTTGTGGCAACGCGGCTGGCTGTCCGCCGCGCCGGCCCAGGAGCAGCTGGCCTACTGGAAGACTCAACTGGCGGGCGCCCCGGCGCTCATCACCTTGTCGAGCGACCGCGCGCGGCCCGCGATGCAGGACTATACGGGCCACAGCATCTCCTTCGAGATCGATGCCGCTCTGTGCACGCAACTGAAGGCGCTCTCGCGCAAGCACGGCACCACTTTATATATGACCCTGCTGGCGGCATGGGCCGCGCTGGCCGCGCGCCTGGCCGGGCAAGATGAAGTGGTGATCGGTTCGCCCGTCGCCAATCGCGGCCGGGTGGAACTGGAACCCTTGATCGGCTTTTTTGTCAATACGGTGGCGCTGCGCCTCGATCTTGGCGACAGCCCCACGGTGGGGGAGCTGCTGGCCCAGGCCAAGCAGCGGGTGCTGGAGGCACAAAGCAACCAGGACGTGCCGTTCGAACAGGTGGTCGAGGTGCTCAATCCTGAACGGGCGCTGAACTACAGCTCCATCTTCCAGCTGATGTTCGCATGGCAGAACATGCCGCACGAGGCCGTGCAACTGGGCGAGCTGCGCCTGGAGGAATTGCCGGAGCGCGACGATCGCAGCACCGCCTTCGACCTGTCGCTGACCTTGCAGGAGAACGGCGAACGCATCACCGGCACCATGGAATATGCGGCCGCCCTGTACCACCGCGCCACCATCGAACGGCATCTCGCGCGCCTGCGCACGGTCCTCGAAGGCATGGCCCGCGACGACAGCCAGGCCTTCGACCGCATCGACCTGCTGGACGCGGACGAACGCCGGCAGCTGGAAGCAGCATGGCGGCACGTGCGCCAGCCGTATCCCGACAACGCCTGCATCCACCAGCTGTTCGAACAGCAGGCCGAACGCACGCCGCACGCCACTGCGGCGGAGCAGGAGGGCAGCTCGCTCAGCTACGATGAACTCAATGCGCGTGCCAACCAGTTGGCGCATCATTTGCGCGGGCTCGGCGTGCAGCCGGACCAGCGCGTCGCTATCTGCGCGCCACGCAGCCTGGAGATGCTGGTCGCCATTCTCGGCGTGCTGAAAGCCGGCGCCGCGTATGTGCCGCTGGACCCGGCCTATCCGCAGGACCGGCTCGACTACATGCTGCGCGACAGCACGCCGGTGGCGCTGCTCACGCAGAGCGAACTGGAAGCGCCGTTTTGGCTTCACCAGCCGACCGACAACCTTGATCCTGCTGCCATCGGATTGAGCGCGTCGCACCTGGCGTACGTGATCTATACCTCCGGCTCCACCGGCGCGCCGAAAGGCGTGATGATCGAGCACCGCGGCCTTTGCAACCAGATCACCGCGCTCCAGCGCCTGTATGCGCTCGGTCCCGCCGACCGCGTGCTGCAATTTGCCGCGCCGAGCTTCGACATGTCGGTCGAGGAGATCTTCGGCGCCCTGGTGAGCGGCGCCACCCTGGTACTTGGTTCGCAAGCCTGGATTGCCGATGCGGCGCGCTGGAGCGAACTGTGCGAAGCGAACGCGCTGACCGTGGCTAACCTGCCAACCATGTTCTGGCAGCAGATCGCGCAGGCGCCGCACGTGGCGCTGCCTGTGTCGCTGCGCCAGATCAGCATCGGCGGCGAAGGCGTGGCCGCCGCCGCGTTGGGCGCGTGGTGGGCCAGGGCCGGCCACCGTCCGGTGCTGGTCAATGCCTACGGCCCGACCGAAGCGACCATCAACGCCAGCATATTGACGTGCCATAAGGGCGCCCATCCGCGTTCCATCGGCACGCCCGTGGCCAACACGCCGCTCTACCTGCTGGACCGCCATGGCCAGCCGGTGCCCCCTGGCGTCGCCGGCGAAATCCATATCGGCGGCGTGGGCGTGGCACGCGGTTACCTCAACCTGCCGCAGCTGACGGACGAACGCTTCGTGCCCGACCCGTTCGCGGGCGAACCGGAAGCACGTATGTACAGAAGCGGCGACCTGGGTCGCTGGCTGGCCGACGGCTCGCTCGAATACCTCGGCCGCAACGACCATCAGGTCAAGCTGCGGGGCTTTCGCATCGAGCTTGGCGAAATCGAAGCGCAGCTGGCCAGGCAGAGCGGCGTGCGCCAGGCCGTGGTGCTGGCGCGCGAGGATCATCCGGGCGACAAGCGCCTGGTGGCCTATGTGGTCGGCGACGCCGACAGCGTGGCGCTGCGCGCAGCCATGGCGCAGGCGCTGCCCGACTACATGGTGCCGGCAGCCTTCGTCACGCTCGACGCCTTGCCGCTCACGCCGAACGGCAAGCTCGATCGGCATGCCCTGCCGGCGCCGCAAGGCGAGGCCTATGCCCAGCGTGCCTACGCGGCACCGCAAGGCGAGGCGGAAATCGCGATCGCGCAGATCTGGGCCGAACTGCTGCGTGTCGAACGGGTCGGCCGCGACGACAATTTCTTTGAACTCGGGGGCCATTCGCTGCTGGCTGTGCAACTGATGGAACGCATGCGCCGGTGCCAGCTGCAAGTCGACATCCGCACGCTGTTCCTGCGCCCGACAGTGGCCGGCCTCGCCGGGGCCGCCGGCACGCAGAACGCGCGTGCGGTGATGGTGCCGCCCAACCGCATCCCGTCCGGATGCACGGCGATCACGCCCGACATGCTGCCGCTGGTCGTGCTCGACGCCGCGCAGATCGCGCGCGTTGCCGGCACGGTTGCCGGCGGCGCCGCCAATGTGCAGGACATTTACCCACTGGCGCCGCTCCAGGAGGGGATTTTGTTCCACCACCTGCTGCAGGCGGAAGGCGACCTGTATTTGTCGTCGGCCACGCTGGCATTCGATTCGCGCGAACGGCTCGACGGCTTCGTGCGGGCGCTGGATCAGGTCATCGCCCGCCACGACGCCTTGCGCACCTCCGTGCACTGGGAAGGCTTGCCGGAGCCGGTGCAGGTGGTATGGCGCGAGGCACCGTTCGTTCTGGAGACGCCAGCCCTGGCAAGCGGCGACGTGGCCGCCATGCTGTGCGCCCACGCCGACCCGCGCAGCATGCGCATCGACCTGGGCCAGGCCCCGCTGATGCGCGGTTTTGCCGCACCCGACCCGGACAACGGGCGCTGGCTGCTCCTGCTGCTGGAGCACCACCTGGTCACCGACCACACCACGCTCGACCTGCTGTTCGAAGAAATGGCCATGATCGAGGCTGGCCGCGCGGACGAACTGCCGGCGCCGGTCCCGTTCCGCAATTTCGTGGCGCAGGCGCGCCTTGGCGTGAGCCGCGAGGAGCACGAAGCGTTTTTCCGCACCATGCTGGGCGATGTCGACGAGCCGACCGCGCCGTTCGGGCTGGCCAACGTGCAGGGCGATGGCAGCACCGTGCGCGAGGCGCGGCAAGTGCTCGCGCCGGCACTGGCGGAACGCATCAGGCGTCAGGCACGCGGCCTTGGCGTGAGTGCGGCCAGCCTGTTCCACTGGGCCTGGGCCCAGGTATTGGCGCAGGCCACCGGCCGCGACGACGTGGTGTTCGGGACGGTGCTGTTCGGCCGCATGCAGCCGGGCGCCGGTGCCGAACGCACCATGGGCCTGTTCATCAATACCTTGCCGCTGCGCGTGCGATTGGGTGATATGAGCGTGGAGCAGGGCATCCGCGAGACCCACGCGCTGCTGGCGCAGCTGATGGAGCACGAGCATGCGTCCCTGGCCCTGGCGCAGCGCAGCAGTGCACTGGCCGCCGGTACGCCATTGTTCTCTGCGCTGCTCAACTATCGCCATAGCGCGCAGCAGGCCGGCGACAGCGTCACCGGCGCCTGGGCGCAGGGCATCACCGTGCTGGCCGCCGAAGAGCGCAGTAACTATCCATTCAGCCTGTCGGTGGACGACCTGGGCGAAGGTTTTGGCCTCAGTGCGCAGATTGCCGAACCGGTCGATCCACAGCGTGTGTGCGGCTACGTGGCGCAGGCGCTGGAAGGGCTGGTCGAGGCGCTGGAAACGGCGCCGGACCTGCCGGCATGGCGCATCGGCGTGCTTGGCAGCGTCGAGCGCGATCAATTGCTGGTGCGCTGGAACGACACCGCGCAGGCGTTCCCGGACAAGCTGTGCATCCACCAGCTGTTCGAGCAGCAGGTGGCGCGCGCGCCGCAAGCCCAGGCGCTGGAGCACCAGGGCCGGCGCCTGGACTACGCGCAGCTTAACGAACGCGCCAACCAGCTTGCGCATCATCTGCGCACCTTGGGCGTGCGGCCAGACGCGCGCGTGGCCATTTGTGCCCCGCGCGGCGTGGAGCTGGTCGTCGCGATCCTGGCCGTGCTCAAGGCCGGCGCGGCCTACGTTCCGCTCGACCCGGCCTATCCGCAAGAACGGCTCGACTACATGCTGCGCGACAGCGCGCCGGTGGCCTTGCTGACCGTGGCGGGCATGCCGGTAACGGCCGACGTAGCGGACAAGCTGCCGCTCCTGGTCCTCGATGGCGAATCGCAGCCGTGGCTGCGCGAACCGATCACCGATCCCGATACCGCAGCGCTCGGGCTGACCCCGGCCAGTCTGGCCTACGTGATCTACACCTCCGGTTCGACCGGACAGCCGAAAGGCGTGATGGTCGAGCACCGTGGTTTGTGCAACGTGGCGCAGGCGCAGGGCCGTACGCTCGCTATCGACCCGGCCAGCCGCGTGCTGCAATGCGCCTCGCCGAGTTTCGACGCCTGCGTATTCGAGCTGGTCATGGCACTGTGCCATGGCGCGGCCCTGCACGTGCCGGCGCCCGGCGCGGTGCTGGCCGGTCCGGTGCTGAGCGAGACGCTCGCTGCGCACGGCATCACCCACGTTACCCTGACACCGGCGGTGTTGAACGGACTCGATCCGGCCACCGGCCTGGCGGGCGTGCGTACACTGGTCGTGGCGGGCGAGGCGTGCAGCCGGGCCCTGGTCGAGCGCTGGGCGCCGGGCAGGTTGTTCGTCAATGCCTACGGTCCGACCGAAACGACGATCTGGGCCACCTTCCAGCCATGCGTGCCGGGCAGCCCGGCAGGGGCGCCGCCGATCGGCCGGCCGATCGCCAATACCGCGATCTACCTGCGCGACCGTCATGGCCAGCCGGTGCCGCCTGGCGTCGCGGGTGAAATCCACATCGGCGGCGTGGGGGTGGCGCGTGGCTACCTGAACCTGCCGCAGCTGAGCGCCGAGCGCTTCCTGCCCGATCCGTTCGCCGGCCATGACGGGGCGCGCATGTACAAGAGCGGCGACCTGGGACGCTGGAGCGCCGACGGCACCCTCGACTACCTGGGCCGCAACGACCATCAGGTCAAGCTGCGCGGCCTGCGCATCGAACTGGGCGAAATCGAAGCGCAACTGCGGCGCCAGGACGGCGTGCATGACGCGCTCGTGGTGGCGCGCGAAGACCGGCCGGGCGACAAGCGCCTGGTGGCCTACGTGGTCGCTGGCGCCGGCGAGGCCGATGCGCAGCGCCTGCGCGCCGCCTTGGCGAAGGCGCTTCCCGAATTCATGGTGCCGGCTGCCGTGGTGGTGCTCGATGCCTTGCCGCTCACGCCAAACGGCAAGCTCGATCGCCAGGCCTTGCCCGCGCCGGAAGGTGCGGCCTACGCCCGCGATCACTACGCTGCGCCGCAGGGCGAGGTGGAAACGGCCCTGGCGGACATCTGGTCCGAGCTGCTCGGCGTGGCTGCGGTCGGCCGCGAGGATAACTTCTTCTCGCTGGGCGGCCACTCGCTGCTGACCATCCAGATGGTCGAGCGCTTGCGCCAGCAAGGGCTGCAGATCGAGATGCGCAGCATTTTCGACGGCCCCGTGCTCAAGGAGATCGCCGCCCGCGTCCGGCGTTCGGCCGGGCAGGCGCTGTCGCAGCACCTGGTGCCGCTGCGCCTTGGCGGCACGCGCCGGCCGCTGTTCTTCCTGCACGAGCCGACCGGCGAAGTGCTGTCGTACGAAAGGCTGTCGCGCCATTTCGGCGATGACATGCCGATCTATGGCGTGCAAGCCGGCCGCGCAGACGCCGATGGGCCGGTGCGCATGGAGACGCTCGCGCGGCGCTACCTGGAAGTGATCCGCACGGTGCAGCCGCACGGCCCTTACCGGCTGGCCGGCTGGTCCGGCGGTGGCCTGATCGCCTATGAAATGGCGCACCAGCTGCTGGGCGAAGATGAAAGCGTCGAATTCCTCGGCCTGATCGACAGTGGCCGCCCAGGCTACAAGGCTGCCGAAGCGATGCCCGACGAAGCGGCGATGCGCTGGGTGTTCCTGGAGGTGTACGCCAGTTACCTCGACACGAACCTGGACATGATGCGGGTGCGCGAGCTGCAGGCATTGGGCAGCATCGATGCGGCTGTCGCCACCTGCCGCGAGCGCGGCTGGCTGCCGGCCGCGTTCACGACCGAAGAGTTGGCGTGGCGCTCGGCGCGCTTCGCGCAACTGATCCAGGCTTGCGCCGACTATCGTCCGCAACCGCTGCCGATGTCGGTGCACCTGTTCGCAGGCGAGCCGGCCGAAGGCGCCGATCCGTCCATCGGCTGGCACGCGTTGCTGCGCCGCCACCTGCACCTGAATGTCATCGGGGGCGACCACAAGACCATCATGGAGGAGCCGTATATCGAAACGCTGGCCGCGCGCATCAAGCGCGTGCTGGCCGACGCCGAAGCCCTGCCGGCCCTGAACGCGGTGAGGCCGGGCATGGCGGCGATCACCTTGCAGTCGGGCCGAAAAGGGCACTCGCCAGTGTTCTGCATACCCGGCGCCGGCGCCAACGTCACCGCCTTCCTGCCGCTGGTGCACGCGCTGGGCGACGCCGAACAGGTCATCGGCCTGCAGGCGCGCGGACACGATGGCAGTTGCGTGCCGCATGCCAGCGTGGAGGCGGCGGCGCGCGCCTACCTGCTTGACGTGCGTGCGCACGCCGGACGCGGGCCATATCGCCTGCTGGGCCACTCCTTCGGCGGCTGGATCGCGCTGGAACTGGCGCGCCTGCTGGTCCAGGCTGGCGAGACGGTGGCGCAGGTGGTGCTGGTCGATTGCGAGCCTCCGGGGCCGGTGCGTCATTCCGACCGGCTGCAAACGCTGAACCTGTTCATCGACCTGCTCGAAATGGACCGCGCGCAGGCGCTCGGCGTGGACCGCGCCAGGCTGGCTGGCCTGGACGAAGCCGGCCAGCTGGCCTACCTGCTGGAACGCCTGAGCGCCGGGGGCGTGCTGCCCCCGCGCACCGCGCCGGGCGAACTGCAAGGTTTGCTGCGCGTGTTCGGCAGCCACCTCAATACCAGCTACGAGCCGGCCGCGCCGTATGCGGGCGCGCTCCTGCTGGTCAACGCCGACGTGGCCGAGAAGGCCGGCTCGGCGCGCAGGGCCGCCATGTCGGCACCGGAAAAGCTGGCGCGCTGGCGGCGCCTGGCCGACCGGGTCGATGTGCAAACGCTCGAAGGAAGCAATCACATGAACATCCTGAAGCAACCGTTCGTCGACCTGCTGGCCGGCGCCGCCGCCGACGCATGGGCGGTCGACGCCGACGTCATGCCGCTCAACCCATTCGTCAACTCTTCTTCGAAAGCGAAACGCCAATGAAAACCCTGAAATCACTCGCACCGAATGTTCGCAGCGTCCCCCTGGTCAATTCCTGGTTCGCGCATCCGTACCTGGTCTCGCCGCTCACTTTTGGGCTCTACACCAAGCACGCGCACCTGGCCATGCTCGAGTCGTTCATCGAAGACCCGGCCCAGCACCTGGAATCGGCGCTGATCCCGGAGCTGCTTGGCGGGCCATTCATCAACTACGCGGACGATCCGGCCGACATGGCGCGCTTTCGCGAGCGCACCCTGGAGCGCTGCGCGCCGCAACTGCGCTGCGCCGACGCCATCGGCGCGATGTACCAGATGCTGCAAAACCAGGCCAAGGGCGCGGGCGTGCCCGGCCTGTACGCCCAGATCGATCCGCAGATCCGCAACGGCGTCGAGCTGTCGTACGACCTGTGCAAACAGCCCAATGCGCGCTTCATCGAATCTGTGTTTTACGACAGTCCGCTGTACGACACCTCGCTGCAAACCTGCGTGCTCGAAAAAGCGACCTACGAGCCGCGCACCTTTGTCCTGAGCACGCCGCAGATCCGGCGCCGCGACAGCTCGGTCGAACTGCGCCTGCCGTTCGGCGACCCGCTGTGGAACCACCTGCACGGCGGCGCCCACGATGCGGCCGAACTGATGGAGATGCTGCGGCCACGCGTGGACGATCCGGCGCGCGACATGCCTCTGTTGGAGGGCATGTTCAGCGAGCGCCGCGTGGCCGAGGGCCATCGGGGCGGGCCGGCCGATACGGTGCGCATCCGCTACCTGGGCCACGCTTGCGTGCTGATGGAGTGCGGCGACGTGAGCATCCTGATCGATCCCTTGATCAGCTACCCGGACGAGTCGCGCATCGACCACTTTACCTTCGACGACCTGCCCGAGCGGCTCGATTATGTGCTCATCACGCACCCGCACCAGGATCACATCGTGTTTGAGACGCTGCTGCGCCTGCGCAGCAAGGTCGATTGCGTGGTGGTCGGGCGTGCCGGCGGGGGCAACCTGCAGGATATTTCGCTCAAGCTGATGCTGCTGCGCTGCGGCTTCGGGCGCGTGGTCGAACTGGGCGAGTACGAAACGCTGGAGTTCGAGGGCGGACGCATCATCGGCGCGCCGTTCTACGGCGAACACGCCGACCTCGATATCCGCACCAAGCTCGCCTTTGGCATCGAGATGCAGGGCGCGGCGTGCCTGTTCTTCGCCGATTCGAACCCGCCGGCGCCGGAATTCTACGAGCCGCTCAAGAAAATGATGCCGCGTATTGACTGCCTGTTCCTCGGCATGGAGTGCGTCGGTGCGCCGGCGACGTGGCTGTACGGCCCCCTACTGCAAAAAATGCTCACGCGCGGCGAGGACCAGTCGCGCCGGCTCGACGGCTGCGACGCCGCCAAGGCTCTCAAGATGCAGGAATACTTCGATCCGAAGCGCCTGTTCATCTATGCCATGGGGGCCGAACCCTGGCTCACGCACATCACCAGCATCATGTACTCGGAAGAGTCGACCCAGTTCAAGGAAGCGCGCATCGTCGAGAAGACCGTGCGCGGGCAGGGCAAGCAGGCCGATGTCCTGTTCGGCAAAATGGAATTGATGTTGTGAGCGGGGCCGCCACGTCGTACGGCCTTTTGTGGCGGCTGCTGCGCATGGCCCGGCCGTCCGCGCGTCAGCTGGCCGCCGCGGCGCTTATTGCGTTGATATCGGCGGCCGGCACCTTGTGCTTTCCCCTGCTGGCCCGGCGCGTGGTGGACGAACTGGCGGCAGGCAAGACCGATCCGCTCAGTATCGGCGCGCTGGCCGCGATCCTGGTCGGCGCCGCGCTCGCGTCGGCGCTGTCGTCCTACCTGCTGGCGCGCGTCGGGCATGCTCTGGTGGCGAGCCTGCGCGGCATGCTGGTCGACAAGCTGCTCAAGCTGCCGGTGGCCGCCTTCGACCAGGACAGCACGGGCGAGCGTGTCAGCCGTGTGTTGAGCGATTGCGATTCGATCTCCGAGCTGGCCACCAAGCAGGCGGTCAACCTGCTTACCGGCGTGCTGCTGCTGGCCGGGTCGGTCGGCGTGCTGCTGATGCTCGATGTGCGCCTGACATTGACCCTGCTCGGCTGCGTGGCCGGCGCCTTTTGCGTGGTCATTCCACTGGCCCTGCTGCTCGAAGGGCTGGCGCGCAGCACGCAGGACCGCACGGCCAGGCTGGGCGGCATCCTGACGCACGTGTTTTCCGAGATCCGCCTGGTCAAGGCGTTCACCGCCGAAGGGCGCGAGCGCGCGCGCAGCGGGCAGGAAATCGAGGAACTGCGGCGCCTGGGCCTGAAGACGTCGAAGATCAACGCGGCGCTCGAACCGGTGATCGGCCTGGCGCTGACGGCGGCGATCATCATCATCCTGGTCTACGGAACCGGCAGGGTAAGCAGCGGGGCGATCACCATCGGTACCCTGACCGCCTTCATCCTCTACATTTTCAATGTGGCGGCGCCACTGATCCAGCTGACCAATTTCACCGCCGAGCTGCAAAAGGCCAAGGGGGCGTCGAGCCGTATCAGCGCACTGCTCGACGAGCGCGAAGAAACCGGTGGCGCGCACCCGTCCGGCGGGAGCCAGGACGGGACGCTGGAGTTCAAGGCGGTGTCGTTTGCCTACCCCGGCCAGGAACGCAAGGTGCTGGAGGGACTGGACCTGGTGTTCCGCCCCGGGACGACGACGGCGCTGGTGGGCGCGAGCGGCAATGGCAAGACTACCATCCTGTCGCTGATCGAGCGCTTTTACCAGCCGTCGGAAGGCGAGGTGCTGTACGACGGCGTGCCGATCGCCGACCTTGCGCTGGCCGAGTGGCGCAGCAAGATCGGTTACGTGGCTCAAGGTGCGCCGATCATGCCCGGCAGCGTGCGCGAGAACATCACCTACGGCCTGCATGGCGAGTACACCGACGCGATGGTTCTCGCGGCGGCCGACAAAGCCGGTGCGCGCTCGTTCATCGACCAGATGCCGCAGGGGCTGGACACGCTGCTCATCGAGCAGGGCAACAACCTGTCCGGGGGACAGCGTCAACGGATCGCCATTGCCCGCATGTTCCTGCGTAACCCGGCCATCCTGATCCTGGACGAAGCGACGTCGAACCTGGACAGCGAAACCGAGCACCAGGTGAAAACGGCGCTCGAATCGCTGATGCATGGCCGCACCAACATCGTGGTCGCGCATCGCCTGGCCACCGTCATGCATGCGGACTGCATTTACTTTCTGGAGGGAGGAAAAATATCGGGCGTCGGGAACCATCATGAATTGATCGGGTCTCACCCTTATTACGCACGGCTGGTGGCGCGCCAGTTCCAGAGCGTGCCGGAACGCCCGGCGATGCACGGCTGACGGTTTATTGAACAACGCGGCCCATGGCGGCGGGTTGCCACTATAATATGTGCTAATGCTTCAACAAACAGGAGGATTAAGCATGGCAATCAGTCTCACCAAGGGTGGTAACGTCAACCTGAGCAAAGAGGCTCCGGGCCTGACCAAGATGGTCGTCGGCCTCGGATGGGATGCACGCTCGACCAGCGGCACCGAGTTCGACCTCGATGGCTCCGTGTTCTTGCTCAAGTCCGACGGCAAGGTACGCGCCGACACCGATATGATTTTTTATAACAATCTCAAATCGGTCGACGGCAGCGTGGTTCACTCCGGCGATAACCGCACCGGCGACGGCGAGGGCGACGACGAAAGCCTCACCGTCGATCTGAGCCGCGTACCGGCCGATGTCGAAAAAATTTCGGTGTGCGTCACCATTCACGATGCAGCGGTGCGCAAGCAGAACTTCGGCATGGTGTCGAATGCCTTCATCCGCTGCGTCAATGCCGCGACCAATACCGAAATCGCGCGTTTCGATCTGTCCGAAGACGGCTCGACCGAAGCGGCCATGATTTTCGGCGAAATTTACCGTCATTCCGGCGACTGGAAATTCCGCGCGGTCGGGCAGGGCTTCAATGGTGGCCTGGGGCCACTGGCGTCGTCGTTCGGCGTGAACGTGTAATACATTGGGTTGGGGTGCCGCGGACTGTAAGATTGAATCCGCCGGCGCCTCGCCGCCGCAGGCTAAGCTTTGTATGTGCGTCAGATCAGGGCGCCATTCTCGATGAACGTCGCCCGACGAGTTAGTTCTGCTTCTTGGCGAAGCTGACCAAGGCGTGAATAGTTGCCAGAGCCTGCGTCAGCGTCATTGACGGCTCATGTTTGTCGCTCAAGGTATCGGTAAGCACGACCTCGTACGACACCTTGTCGTCGACGACGCCTAGTTTCCATTGGCATTGCTTGCTGTTCGGCGTGGTTGCCAATGATAGCGTCGCCGGCGTTCCGTCGATGCTTTGATTTAAAAAATCGCTGACCACATTAATTGAACCGCCATCCTCTTTATACTTCCAGACGGTCAGCATTGCGCTCGCCGTTACAGGACGTCCGAAGAGATATTCCTTCCTGTTTTTACTTTCTTCTACAGTACCCAGCAATGTCAAGCCAGCTACCACCGTGCTGGCGCCGGCCTGCATCGGCATGAAAACGTGCGCCGACTTCACTGCATCGAGCGAGCCGATAAACTGGGCGGGCACCACAACAGCGAGAAAGCCGCGCTTGTCGATCTGCGTGTCTTTCAAGATAAACTTTCTCCACTCGGCGTTCATGGTAGCGAGCGACACCTCTTTTCGTCCACGGGGAGCGTTGTCGTCGAACATGAGCATGGGCGATGGTGGCATTTCCGGCAAAGGCTGGGCATGTGCAATCGGTGACGACGATAAAAGAAGGGCGGTGAACAGCGTTGCGCGAGCGGGCATAGCTTTTCTTTCAAGATTGTCTGTACAATATTGTACAGCTACCTCGGGCACGCTTTCCACCGAATGACGCCTTCTTCCGATCAACATAACAGGCCCTTATGAAACGTGCTTTCGCGGTGATCGCCGTGCCATTGCTGTTAGCGTCTTGCACCATGCCTGATACATACCGTCCGCAGCCAATCCCTGAAGTAAAGGCGGCTTATACGGACAAAGAAGTGAAGTACCCGGTTCTTTATGGAACATCGCGCATGCCCAATCGTGCCAGAACGGCGTATCTGGACGAGCGTGCGGCGCGGGTGCATTACGGCAGGGTGATCGTCACGATCCCGAAGGGCCGCCTGACCGGCTCCCTGGGCGAGAATGGCGTTTTCTCCACGCGCGACACTCGCCTGGCAATTGCCCAAGGCGCTATCGAGTCGCATAGCCAGGACGGTTTCATGGCGCTGGCCAAAAGCCAGTTGGGCGCCGCCGGCAATCCGGAAAGCAGCTACCTTCTGGTGTTCATCCACGGCTATAACAACTCGTTTGAAGACGCCGCGCTCAGGGCCGCGCAACTCGGTTTCGACCTGAACGTCCCACCGAATAACATGATGTTTTTTTCGTGGGCGGCGAACAAGAATTATCGTAAATATACGCACGACGAAGCGACCGCGGATGCGAGCGAGGTTCACCTTGAATCGTTCCTGAAAACGATCCGCGCCGCTGCGGGCGGGAGAAAGGTGCATATTATCGCGCACAGCATGGGAAACCGCCCGCTGCTGCGCGTCATCTCGCGCATGCAGATTCTTCCCGGCGAAAAGAAACCGTTCGGCCAGATTATCCTCGCCGCGCCCGACGTCGATCGCGACGTGTTTATGCACTACGGGCACAATTACCTGAAAGTCGCCGAGCGCACCACGGTGTATTTATCGCCCTTCGATTTTGCCTTGCAGCTCTCGCAGGACGTGCATTTTTATCCGCGCGTGGGATGCGGCGACAGGCCGCAGGCGGAAATCAAGGATATTGAAAACGTGGTGTCGTTCATTCCCGAGGATTTTCCATCGCATACCTATGTCGCATCGACCTTGCCGCTTCTGAACGATGTGAAAAACCTCTTCGTCAACGGAAAACCGGCGCGACAAGGGGCTGCGTGGAAAGCCCATCCGACGTACTGGACGGTTGGCCAGGCGCGCCCGCTCGTGCGGAGCAGTTGCAGCGCGCTGTCGGGCTGACGCGATCGGTCGCGCCAACGCGTATTAATCAGCCACTGGAGTGAGCCGCAATACCCGCGCCTCATGGCTGATCACCTCGGTGGTGAACGGAATATCGTACGTGCCGATATCCTGGTGCCGCCACAGGTCGCGCACCTTGTACTTTTTCCAGGTGAGTGCCATGTCGCGCCGCAGGCTCAGGGTCATGTCGGCCGTGGCGCTGCCGCGATTGAGCAGCGCCACCGCATAACTGCCGTCCGACAGTTCCTTGGCATAGATCTGCAGCACGCCATCGTCGCGCACCTTTTCGGCGGGTTTGCCCAGCGGGTCTTGATTGAGCGCGATGATCTCCTTGTTGGTCAACGTCGCCAGCGTGTCGGCGTCGAGCGAACGCAGATCGGCGCCGGCCAGCAGGGGCGAATTGACCATCGCCCACAAGCTGAAGTGGGTGCGGTACTCCACGTTCGACGCGCCCGCGCCGACCAGCTCCTTGCTGCGGCCATTCAAGCCCACGATCAGCATGTCGTAGTCGTTCCAGTGCCCCGGACCCGAATGCTTTTCCAGCCCGATGCCGCGATCGAGCGTATCGAGCACATCGAAATAGTACTTCTCGCGGTTGCCCGGATAATCGAAATCGTCCGAAATATCCTGGCCGATGCGCCAGTGATTGATGCCCATGTCCGCCGCCCATTCCCACGGCTGGCCCCAGCCGCAGTGGCAGGCGTGCAGCACGATGCCGCGCTGCTGCGCCATCAAGGCCTTGGACATCGTCCCGAAAATCGTCTTGAGCACCGGCACCGGCGCATCCTTGTGCGAACAGCAGCTGTCGTACTTCAGGTGATCGACTCCCCACGACGCGAACAGCTTCGCGTCCTGCGCCTCGTGCCCCTCGCTGCCGGTGTAGCCCGCGCAGGTGGCCTGACCCGGCCCAGAGTAAATCCCGAACTTCAAGCCCTTCGAATGCGCGTAGTCCGCCAGATACTTGATCCCGCGCGGGAAGCGGACCGGATCGAATTCGAGGGGCCGGTCGCGCCGGTTGCCCTTGTAGCGCTGCCAGCCATCGTCCAGGTTCACGTACTGGTAGCCGGCGTCGCGCATGCCGTTGGCGACCATCGCATCGATGGTGTCGACAATGAGTTTTTCATCGATGCTGTCGCCGAAGTTGTTCCAGCTGCTCCAGCCCATCGGCGGCGTTTTCGCCAGATCGTTGCTGACCGGTTTGACGGCCGCCGCCGGCATTGCCAGCACCAGCGGCATCAAGAAAGCGCAGGCCAAACGCTTGGCGCTGCGAAGGAGGATAGTCGTCATGGTCGGTCCGATGCGTGCGTTGGGAGGGAAGCGCCTGTTGAAGGCCAGGCCTGCGGGAACAACTTGCGTGCATTACGCGAATAGATTTTGTCGACCACCTGCCTGGGTAGCGCCAGGGCGCGGAACGGCTTGTCGAGGTCCGGCGAGCGCATCACGCGCGCGGAATTGAGAAACGCCCAGTCGTCCAGCCACGCCGCATGCGCCGCCTTGGCGAAGCCGGCGTCGCTCTGGTCGGCCGAACTGGCCAGATCGGTCCCGTACAGCACCCGGTCCTGGTAGCGGATCAGGAAGGCGCGCACCTTGGCGCGGTGTTTGACGGCTTGCTGCTGAAAGTGCACCATGCGCGCAGCCAGGTCGACCCGCGCATCGGGATGGGCATCCAAAAAGCGCGCCAGGGCATCCACGTCCCATTCCAGCGACGCCAGGTGCACCGCCAGAAAGCGCAGCGTCGGGTGCTGCTTGAGCAGATTGTCGCGCGCCGCAAGCTGCTGTTCGTGGCCGGGCCAGGCGCTCTGCTTATACATATGGTACTGGGGATGCTCGCGGAAGTACTGGCGGTCGCTGTTGACGGTCATCTTGTCAAACGGCAGCCAGCAGTTTTTTGGCTCGGCCTGATGGCCCAGCACCACAACGCCGCGCTCGGCCAGATGCGCGAACACGGGCGTGAAGCGCGCATCATCGACCATGACCGGCTTGCCATCCTTGCCGCGCAAGGCCATCCCGATGTTCTTCCAGACCTTGACCCCGACCGCGCCGCTGGCAATGGCCCGGTCCAGGTGCGCAATGGTGTCGGCAGCCCAAGCCGGCTCCTCGAACTTCGCCGCTGCGAAGGTGGCCGCAAAGGCCACGTCGGACGGATGATGGCGCAACAGGGAGATGGCGACCTCCTGCTGCGTGCCGAGCGGCGGAAAATCCGGGTAATCGACGTTAATCGTCAGCACCCGCACCTTATCCGCCCGCGCCTGGGCGAAAAATGCCGGCAGCTCGCCATGCAGGTGCATGTGCGCGTCGATCTTTTCGACCTTGTAGAAGTCGGCGTCGCTGTAGGTCGGCGCTGCCGTCGCCGCGCCGGCCGCAAGCAACAGCGCCGCCGCCGCGATGCCCCGCAAAAGCGGCATCATGTCCGCATCTGCCCGGCCAGCCGCGCCAGCGCATCCGCCCCCGGAAGCTGCCCGCTGCACTGCGCCGCATACAGGGCCGCGCCGATCACCGGCGGGAAGGCAGGCGTGCGCAGCGCAACGCTGCCGCGCTGTTCGAGCGCCCGGGCGAACGGCTGTAGAACCGGCGATTCGCTGTTAAAGACGCCGCCCGTGTACGACACCGGCAGCGCCACATCGGCTGGCACCTGCAACTGACACCGCACCGCGTCCACGATCTGCGCCAGTTCCTGCGCCGCGCGCCCGAAAATGGCCAGCGCCTGCGCGTCGCCCTCAAGGGCAGCCTGCTGCACCAGCCGCGCCAGTTGCGCGACCTCGCTGCGTTCCGCCTTGCGCCGGCTGTACACCTCCGCGCACAGGTCCAGGTCCGCTCCGAGCTCCAGGCTGCGCCTGAAGATTTCGTGCAGCGGGCCGCGCGCGGTCCTGCCGTCGCTCATGCGCGAAAACAGGTTCAATCCTTCGCGCGCAATCCAGTAGGCCGAGCCTTCATCGCTGAACAGCTCCCCCCAGCCGCCGGCACGCGCTTCCCGGCCCTGGTAGCGGCCATACGCGATCGACCCGGTGCCTGCCACGACGCTGATCCCGTCGGCGCAGGCCAGCGATCCCGCCCAGCTGCACACCATGTCGTTACCGCAGCGGTAGCGCTCCGGCGCAAACACGTCGCCCGGCAGCGCATCGAGCGCCGCGTGCAGCAGGCTGTCTTCGCCGTAGGCCGGCAGGCCGAAAAACGCGAACGTTACCGCCTCCGGCGTCACCCCGGCCAAGGCCAGCGTCTCGCTTACGCCGGCATTGAGCATGGCCGCGGTCTGCTCCAGTCCTGTTTCCAGGTAATACGCGCTGCCCCTCTCGTGCCGCGCCAGCACCTGCCCGTCCGCGTCGATCAGGGCAAACGCGGTTTTGGTTCCGCCGCCATCAACGCCCAGGTACATGATCGTCCTTTCCTTCCCACGCGTAGATTGTCACGCCCGCCACCACGCGGTTGACCGTGCCCGACATGCTCGGCGTATCGGAGCGGATGCCAAGCTGCAGCGATTGCAGCAGCGCGAACAACTGGACGAACACCACGAAGGGCAGCGCCAGTTCGATATCCGGCGCATCAGCCGCACCACCGAGCAGCACGTCGCCATCCAGGATGCCGTCCGGCTGGCCGCTCAGTGCCAGCACGCGCCCGGCGCGGCCGTCCCTGCGCAGCTCGCGCAGCAGGTCCAGGTCGTAGCGGCGCGTGTATGCATCGTTCGACAGAAACAGCACCACCAGCGTACTGTCGTTCACCACGCTCTTCGGACCATGCCGAAATCCCAGCGGCGAATCGAAGCTGGCGACCACCTGGCCGTCGGTCAGCTCCAGGAGTTTCAGCGCCGCCTCGCGCGCCAGGCCGCCCAGTTCATTGCTGCCCAGGTAAACCACGCGTTCGAAACCGCCGGCGGTCAGCTCCTGCACCAGCGGCAGCGCGTCGCGCAGCAGCGCTTGCGCGGCGCCCGCAAAACGCGTTTCGCCTTCGAGCGGCGCGTCGACCACGCCAAAAATCGAGGCCGCCGCCAGCAGCATGGACGTGAAACTGGACGTCATCGCAAACGCGCGGTCGTGCGTTTCGTCCGGCAGCAGCACCGCCAGGGCGTTGGGATGCGACTGGCAGCGGCCATACAGTGCGCCAGCCACGTTGCACGTCACGACCAGGTGATAGCAGTTCTCAACCATCTGCTCGGCCAGGTCGAAGGCGGCCACGCTTTCCGGACTGCTGCCGGAACGGGCAAACGACACCAGCAGGGTCGGCACGTCGCTGCGAAAGTAGCGGTCCGGTCCCGCCACCAAGTCGGTGGTCGGCACGGCTTCGACCGCGCGTGCCGACCGACGCAAGATCGCCGGCACCAGGCACTCGCCGATAAAGGCCGACGTGCCGGCGCCCGTCAGCACGATGCGCAGCTTCGGATCGGCCAGCAGCGGCGCCAGGAAGGCGTCGATGGCGCCGCGCCGTTGGCGCAGCTGATCGAGCACCTTGGCCCAGACCTGCGGTTGCTGGGCGATTTCGCGGGCGGTCCAGCCGGCGCCGCGCGCTTCGAGCTCCGTCAGGGCGTATCCGAATCGGTCGTTGTTCATTGTGCCAGCTCCATGTTGTCCGCCATCTTGCCCGCCGTCGGCGAGCATGCATATTGATATTGCCGCAGCAGGGCCGAAACGCCCGCTTGCAGCAGATTGCCGGTGTTCGCCTCGATCCGGCCGTCACGAATCGCCGCGTATTGATCCGGCAGGTATTGACTGAGCAGCGTCAGCGGCGGCGGATCGCGGTCCAGGTTGGCCAGCATCGCCTCGCACGCCTGGCGTACTTCGGGCGCCGGCCAGTAGTAGCGAATCCGGTCGCTCAGGGAAAACTGCAGGTCCACCTGTTCGCGCGCCGGGTCGGCGTAGTAGCCGCGCCAGTAGTTGGGACGCGCGCGCATGGTCTCCAGCACCACCGACTTCAGGCCCGCGCTGCGGCGCGCGCCCAGCCACTCGTGTTCGATGTCGGCCAGCGCCCACAGCGTTTCGCGCAGCGCGAACGTGGCCGCCGGACCGACCTTCAGTATCGCGAAGTGGTCGCGCACCAAGGACTTCAGGTTGGCCGGCGTCTGGTAATCGGTCGAATGGGCCTCGTACACCATCAGCGCATCGTTTTCGATGTAGGCGCTGAGGGGTTTGGCCAGCGGCGAGCGGTAGTCGATCACCTTGTGATGGTCGAACTCCACGCCCGGCTGCACCACCAGGCCGACGATGCGCTCCCACGCGCCATCGAGTCCGGCCGCCGCAAACGCAACACGGTGCGCGGCGATGGTACCGGCCGCCGCTTCCGGGCTGGTCGCCTGCAGGTCGTGCAGGTCTTCCTGCGCGCCGCCGGGCACCGGCACTTCGGTGCCGATCACATACACCGGCGCCTCGCCGCCGCAACGGCGCCAGGTGCGTTCGGCCACCGCGCACAGGCGCGCCGCCCGCGCCGCCACCACGTGCTCCGGCAGCGGCGCCGGATCGTCCTTGCACGACATCGAGCAATCGAGGTGAATCTTGCGAAAACCCGCCGCCACGTACTGTTCGATCAGCACATCGGACTTGTTCATGGCGTCGTCCGACGGGTCGGACTGCCAGCAGTTCGGCCCCAGATGGTCGCCCCCGAGCAGCACCAGTTCGCGCGGGAAGCCAAGGCGGTCGGCGATATCCATCACGAAGCGGTGAAAGTCGGCCGGCTTCATGCCGGTGTAGCCACCGAACTGGTTGACCTGGTTCGAGGTCGCTTCGATCAGCACCGGCGTGCCGCGCGCCAGCCCTTCGCGCAGCGCCGCTTCCAGCACCACGGGATGGGCCGAGCAGACCGAGTAAATGCCGACCGGCGCGCCGGCCTTGTGTTGGCGGATGATGTTCAGTAAAGCCTTCATGGTTGCGTCCTGTTTGAAAAATCGGTGTCGGGTTCGGCCTCGGGCAGGGCGAGCAGCAGCGCGGCCAGCAGCGCAAGCAGTATCCCGGCCAGCTTGAATTGCCCCGGCATCACGCCGGCGACAGCCATCGCAATGACCGACGTGAGCAAGGGCGCGCCTGCATTGACCATTGGCGAGACCACGATCGCTTTGCCGAAGCGGAAGGCGTACACCAGCGTCAGCGCGCCGATGGCGTTGAGGATCTGGACCACCGCCGCCAGTCCCGGCCCGCTCACGCCGTAGTTGATCGGCTGGCTGAAGTCCGTCAGCATCAGCGCCACCGGAATGAAGGCCAGGCCGCTCACCGTCATGTAGAAGAAGATGCTCTCGGCGTCCATGGTGGCATTGGCCAGCCGGATGAAATACGACTGCAAGCCCCACGCCAGCAGTACCACCAGCGACAGCACGAACCACAGGCCCATGTTCGCCGGCTGGCCCGGTGCATAGTCGAACAGCGGCAGCGCGCACGCCGCCAGCACGATGCCGGCCATTCCGAGCTTGCCGACCCGCTCCTTGAGCAAAAAGAAGGAGAGGGCGATGGTCACCATCGGCGAGAGCGAAATGATGGGGAAGATCAGGTACGTCGGCCCGGTTTTCACGGCATGGAACAGGATCATCTGGCCACCCGCGCCGAGCACGCCGATCACCATCCCGAGCCACACCGAGCGCTTGTCGCGTTTCAGGCGCCAGCCGGCGCGGTGCATCACCACCCAGGCCGGCACGATCATGGTCAGCGCCCAGACCACGTAGTTCAGGGTCTCCGGAAAGCCATTGCCGCTCGGCGCTCCCGCGAACGCGCCCCAGACGCCCCACAGCAAGGTGGTGATGCAGGCGTAGACCATCCAATTACTTGATTTCATGGTGTTTTTCCTTGTTTGGCGGCGGGATGGATGCGCAGGATGCGCGCCTCGTGGCTGGTCACTTCGGTGGTGAACGGGATCGTGAAGCTGCCCAGGTCCTTGTGCTTCCACAGGTCGCGCACGGTGTAGGCGTCCCAGGTGAGCGTGAGGTCGCGCCTCGGACTGAAGGTCATGTCCGCCGTGGCGCTGCCGCGATTGAGCAGCGCGACCGCCCAGCTGCCATCGGCCAGCTCCTTCGCATACACCTGCAGCGCGCCGTCGTCGCGCACTTTTCTCGCCGGCTTGCCCAGGCTATCCTGGTTGATCGCCGTGATTTCCTTGTTGGTCAGCGTCTCCAGCGTGTAGGCATCGAGCTTGCGCAGGTCCGCGCCCGCCAGCAGGGGCGAGGCCACCATCGCCCACATGCTGAAGTGGGTCCGGTATTCGACGTTCGAGGCGCCGGCGCCAGGCAGTTGCATGCTCTTGCCGTTCAGGCCGACGATCAGCATGTCGTAGTCGTTCCAGTGCCCCGGCCCGGAGTATTTTTCGAGCCCAATGCCGTGGTCGATCAGGTCCAGGACATCGAAAAAGTATTTTTCGCGGTTGGCCGGATAATCGAAATCGTCCGAGATGTCCTGCCCGATGCGCCAGTGATGCGCTCCCAGCTCGCCCGCCCATTCCCACGGTTTGCCCCAGCCGCAATGGCAGGCGTTGAGCACGATGTCGCGCTGTTGCGCCACCAGTGCACTCGACATCGCACCGAAAATCGTTTTCAGCACCGGTACCGGCGCATCCTTGTGCGAGCAGCAGCTGTCGTACTTGAGGTGGTCCACGCCCCATGATGCGAACAGCGCCGCATCCTGCGCTTCGTGCCCCTCGCTGCCGGTGTAGCCGGCGCAGGTGGTCTGCCCGGGACCGGAATAGATCCCGAACTTCAGACCCTTGGCGTGCGCGTAATCGGCCAGGTACTTGATCCCGCGCGGGAACTTGACCGGATCGGCTACCAGCGGATGGTCGCGCCGGTCACCCTTGTGGCGCTGCCAGCCGTCGTCCAGGTTCACATACTGATAGCCGGCCTCGCGCATGCCGTTCGAGGCCATGGCGTCGATCGTCTCGATGATCAGCTGCTCGTTGATGTTGTCCGCGAACTGCAGCCAGCTCACCCAGCCCATGGGCGGCGTCTGCGCCAGCGGCTTGGTTGGCGGCGCGGCCGCGGCCAGGCTGGCCGCGCAACTGAGCACCAGCGCCGGCAAGCGTTTCCATACATGTTTTAACATGGCATGCTTTAACATGAGTGTCCCGCTCAGAATTTGGCAGTGGCGCCAATGGTGACCGTGCGGCCCCAGGTTTCGAATCCGGCCAGCGCATCGCTGCGGCGGTTCAGGTTTGCCTTGTAGACCGCGTCGCCCAGGTTTTTACCTTCGATGAACACATTCAGGTTCTTGTTGATGCTGTACGAGAGCGAGGCCGAAATCCAGGTGATCGGATCGGCGATCTTCGACATGCCGCCGTAAGACTCGCGCACTTCGACCGTGCGGCCGGTGTAGTCGACCGCGATCTGCGCGTTGATCTTGTCGTCTTCGTACAGCAGCGCCGCCGCCGACGAGGTCCGCGCCACGCCTTCCAGCGGACCCACGTCGATGCCGCCCACTTGCGACTTGGTCTTGGTGTAGCTGTATTTATAGTTCACGCCGAAGCCGTTAGAAAACAGGTGCTGCACGCCCAGTTCCAGCCCGCGCACCCTGGCACCGTCGCCATTGATCGGGTGGATGACGGTGTACAGCTGCCCCGGCACGCCGATGTCGACGTTTTCGTCGCGCGCATAGGTGACGAAGTTCTTGATGTTCTTCCAGTACAGCGCACCGGTCAGCATCGACTTGGGGTTGTAGTACCACTCCAGCGACAGGTCGCCCTGGCGCGCTTCGACCGGTTTCAGGTGGGCGTCGCCCTGCACGCTGATTTCCCAGATGCGGTTGACCGAGCCGTCGGTGGTCAGTGGCGCCAGCTGGTCGAGCGAAGGGCGCGCCATGGTCTTGGCCAGCGCAAAGCGCGCCAGAAGGTTTTTCTGCGCCCAGTAGCCCAGGTTCAGCGACGGCAGCAGCTTGCCGTATTTGCCGTCGACGACTTCCGGCGTCGGCAGGCTGTAGCCGATGGTCGGGCTGGAAGTTGGGTCGTTCGGGGTCAGGTCGGTAATCTTGAGCACGCGCCGCACCGCGCTCTCGGAGGCGGTCTTGGTGCGCACCCAGCGCACGCCCACGCTGCCGAACCAGTCGTCGCCGGCCAGTTCCGCCGATACGTAGGACGCCAGCGTCTTTTCGGTCACGTCGTACGACGACGTCGGGTTGAACGCTGGCGTCATCAGCGCGGCGTTGTAGAACGTGCCGGTCGGCTGGCCCAGCGCGTCGATGATCTCCTTGCCATCGAGCGCCTTCATCGCATTGAAGTACGCCGGCAGGTCGAAGGTGCCCAGGGTGCCCGGAAAACTGCCGCCGCCGTGGCGCATGAAGTCGCGCGGGGTAACCGAGCCGATGACGTTCGCACCGAGCGACGCGAAAGTGTGCTGGTAATTACAGTACTGGCAGGCGTAATCGAGGTTATCGAACGTGCTGCGCGTTTTGGCGCGCTTGGTGTTGCTGGCGCCGAAGCGCAGGCTGTTCAAAAATCCCTGATCGAGTTGCAGCTTGCCGGCCAGCGAAGCGCCGTCGACCGTGTCCTTGATCTTCGTGCCGTCCAACTGCGCCCAGTGCAGCGCGTAGTCCTTGTCGCCCAGCGTCGGTGCGGCGGTAGCCAGGTCGCGCCCATCGGCGAGCGTGACGCGCATGTCGGGCAAGCCATCCTTGATGCTGTAGTAGCCGGTATGGTCGCCCGGAATGCCGGCCACCGCCCAGCTGTTCTTGCCACCCGAATCGCGCTTGGCGGTCGAGCGGTACACGTCGCCCGTCAGCTTCAATGCGTCCGTCACCTTCCATTCGCCGTTCCAGCCAATCTGGCTGCTGTTGACGACGCGGTTGTCGGTGCGGTTGATGATTTCCGGCGTCAGGTGCCTGACCGTCATGCCGGTGACCAGATTGTCCTTGATGACCACATCGCTGTAGCGGCCTTCCGCATGGTCGACGAAATACGACTGGTTGTAGCCGGTCGATGGCGCATCGAGCTTGGTGGCCAGCACGTCGAAGGCCATGCGGATGTCCTTGGTCGGCTTCCATTCGAGTGCGCCCGACAGCGCGCCGCGCTTTTTTTCCTGGTCCAGCGTGCCGACCGAAAAACAGCAGGGCGCCAGCAGGTCGCGCCCGTCCGGCGAGTCGATCCGGTTGCCGTTTTTATCCAGGCTGCCGTGCAGGGTGGTGTAGGCGAATTCGTTGAGCGTGTCCGAACGCGTCTTGCTCTTGCCCAGCACGAGGCCGAGCTGCACGCCGATGCGGTTGTCGTCGTAGGTGTTCTTCACCACGCCCGATATCTTGCCGCCGTGATTGCGCGACAGGTCGTTGTAGTCGCTCTCCACGCGCCAGTTGGAACGGAAACCCGGCGTGTCGAGCGGACGCGCCGAGCGCAGGTTGATCGCCCCGCCGATGCTGCCTTCGATCTGCGTGGCGTCGGCCGACTTCATCACGTCCGCGCCGGAGATGGTCTCGGACGGCAGCACGTCGAACGCGAATTCGCGGCCGTCGCCATCGGTGGCCAGGGTGCGGTTGTTCAGGGTGACGATGCTGTAGGCAGGCCCCAGGCCGCGCACATTGACGTACTGGCCTTCGCCGCCGTGCGTGCGCGAGACGGTGATGCCGCTGATATGCGACAGCGAATCGGCCACGTTATCGTCCGGGAAGCGGCCCAGGTCTTCGGCGGTGATGGTATCCATGACGATGGCGGCGTCGCGCTTGCGTTCGCGCGACTTGGCCAGGCTGGCGCGGGTGCCGCTGACGGTCACCGTGGCCGCCGCTGGCACTGCCGGATTGGCTAACGGCGTGGCCACTGGAGCGGCTGCTTCCTGCGCGCTGGCGCTGCCGTACAGCGCCAGTTCGATCGCCACAACCATGAGCGTGCGGGTAAACCCGTTTCCATTTCTGATAATCATCGGCCTGACCTTTTGCGGTGGAGAAAAGATGAGGTAATACTAATGTAATAAACTCGAAAGAACAAGAAACTTTCGAATACTTTCGTAACGCCGCAGTAGGCCAACGCGAAAGCGAAAGCCAGGCGTATTTATGCGCAGTGGGTAAGGGTGGGCGTGACGTGCGCGCAGCCGGTAGCGGCGCAGGTCGGAACAGCGGGGAGGGGAGGGAGAAAAGCTGCGGCGGGTGCGGCGTTAGGCCAGCACGACCTCGACGCCTTTTTCGGTCAAGGTATCGACCACGTGCTGGTCGGCGCCGCGGTCGGTGATGAGCATGTGGATCTCGTCGACGCGCGCGATCACCGACAGCGTGCGGCGCATCAGTTTTGACGAATCGGCCACCGCCACCACGTGGCGCGACACCCTCATCATCTTCGCATTGAGCTGCGCTTCGAGCAGGTAGGGCGTCATCAGGCCGACGTCGGGATCGAGGCAATCGACGCCCAGGAACAGGCGGTCGGCCTGAAGGTGTTCGAGCGACGCCTCGGCCTGCGGCCCGGACAGCGAATACGAGCGCGAACGCAGCTGCCCGCCCAGCATGATCAGGTTCACATGCTGCACATTGGCCAGCAGGACCGCGATATTGAGCGCGTTGGTGATGACGTTGATCGAGGTGAGCTTCATGCCGCGAATGAGCTTGGCGATTTCCGCCGTGGTGGTGCCCGAATCGAGGATGATGGTGTCGCCGTCGGCGATCAGGCGGGCGGCGGCGGCGGCGATGCGCTTCTTCTCGGCGTGGTGCTGGGTTTCCTTGACGCTGATCGGCAGGTCTTCGCCATCTCGCTGGACCAACGCCCCGCCGTGGGTGCGCACCAGGGCGCCCACGTCTTCCAGCGCCTTGAGGTCGCTGCGGATGGTGACGACCGAAATGCCGAAGCGGGCCGACAACTCCTCGACCGTGACCTGCTCCTGCGCTTCGACCAGTTCGACGATCTGGCGGCGCCGTTCGGCGAGGAGGCGGCCCTTGTCGGCGCCTGGGTTTCGTTCCGGCGCTGCGCCGATGGGATTTTCCATTTCTTGTTTCGCTTTGTTTCGAGTTGGCACCGACGCATTATAAAACGGAATGTACCGCAAAGGCGCGTCGGCGCCCGGATCTGGTCAGCAGTGCTGCCAGAATTTTTCGTTCCAGGGGCGGAAATCCATTTCGCTGGTCCACGCGGTGCGCGGCTGGCGGTGCAGGCCGAACACCGCGTCGGCCAGGTGGCGTGGCTCCGCCTGCGTGTAGCCGTCCTCGAACACGTCCGAATCCTTCACGTCCGCATCGATCACCACGTGCGCCACGTGGATCCCCGACGGCCATACCTCGCGCGCCAGCACCTGTGCCAGCGCGCGCAGGCCGAATTTGCCGACCGCCAGATTCAGATGGTCTTCACGCCCGATCAGCGACGAGGTCGACCCGGTGAGGATGATGCTGCCGCGGCCCAGCGGCACCATCATGCGGGCGGCGGCGCGCGCCACGATAAATCCGCCCAGGCAGTTCTGGCGCCAGCTTTCTTCGAACGCCGGCACTTCGGTACCCATCACCGTGCCCGGACAAAACCCCTGCACCGCGTAGACCACCAGGTGCGGCTCGCCCAGTTCTGCCGTGACCGTGGCCAGCAAGGCGGCCACCGAGCGCTCGTCGCTGGCGTCGCAGCCGTAGGCGTTGACCTGTCCACCGGCGGCGACCAGTTCGTCCACCAGCTCGTCGAGCCGCTCGGCGTTGCGCGACGCCAGCGCCACCCGCATGCCGGATGCTGCAAAACGGCGCGCCAGCTCGAAACCATACCCGGGCCCGACGCCGACGATCAGCGCCGTTTCGGTCGATGTATCGGTCGACCCGTCGCGTTCGCTGTCGTAGGCGCTCCTTGTCGACAGCGCGCCTTGCGGCGGCAGGACGGGGGTTCCACGATCGAGCTTGACGCGCTGCTGCTGGCGGCGGCGGTTGTTCGACACCGGCACGCTGCGGCCGAAACGGTAGAAAAGCGAGACCGGGCCGACCGAGAACCGTCGCCAGCTCTTCAAACTCCTCCACAGCCGCATCATTGGAACGGCAAACATCGCCGGCCTCACTTCGGGTAGATTGGTAGACAAGTTGGCGCCTTTACTTGAAGGTTCAGCCCAAACCTCGGGTTTGTGCTTTCAACAATACAAGAAAATTAATCTTATCGCAATACATGAATATATTCTTGCAATGTTGTGTGCCGTTATGACAACGGTTTCAAAATCCATACTGTGATGCCAGCCGGCGCATGCTTGGCTTCTGTCGCTTATCATGTCGTGATTAAAAGGAGAAGCGATGGACGGTAAAATGTCGGATGCGGAATGCGACGCCGAATGGGAAGCTGAGAAGATTGCCGAGGAGGCTGACCGCCAGCGCAAGAGCGAATCGCCACCGGAATTAACGCAGGACGAATTTCTTGCCTGGCGCTCGCCGCGGCTTGTCGCTGGAAATCCCACGCCATCGAATAATCCGCTGTGGCACTGGCTCGTTCGGACGCAATGGTCTGCTTATCAAGCCAACAAATTATTCCACGGCCCCTCGTCGTTTGATGCTGGTCCAGCTTGGTGTTTCGAGCGGTTTGGCAAAAGCGAGACCGTGTTGCCCGATGGTAGCATTGTGCATATCGGTGGCGAACACGAAGATTATTACGATCCCGATTTTTTTATTTACAACGATGTCACCATGATCGCCCCGGATGGCGCGATTGAAATCCTCGATTATTCGCCCGACGTTTTTCCGCCGACAGATTTTCACAGTGCGACGCTGGTGGGCAACGACATCATTATCATTGGTTGTTTGGGCAATCCGGACCAGCGTGTCACCGGCCATACACCGGTTTTCAAGTTCGATGTCGATACCCGGGCAATTAACTGCATCGACGCCAGCGGAGAATCGCCAGGCTGGATATCGCACCATTCGGCAGAGCTGTGCCTGGACACGCGTGCCATTATTGTGCGTGGTGGCGAGATCCTGCGCGACGGTGATCTACCGCCGGTCGAAAATATCGACACTTGGTCCTTCGATGTCGCAAGTTCTCGATGGACGCGTCAAACCATGCGCGATTGGCAGCGCTGGACCATGATGCGAACGGACCGCAAGCCGGGGCGTTTATGGCAAATCCGGCAGGCGCTGTGGGATCGGGACAATGGGTGGGAAGGAAAGGAAAACGGCTGGAAATATGCCGACAAACCCGATTTTGAAGCGTTGGCGGCGCTCTATTGCATCGATCCGGGTATGACGGTTGTTGAGGATGGGCGCAATTACAACGTCTATCGCGTAATAATCGACGGCATCACGGTGCGTTTTAAGGAACATCGTTTTTTTGTGAGCGCGATCGTTGAAGGGCGGCTTGCGGACGAGCGCGTCCGCACACTGCAGGAAAAAACCGTGGCCACCCTCTGCCAACTGGAACAGTCCGAATGGCATATTGTTGACTGAACCTCGGCATAAAGCTCATCGCTGAATAGTTTTAGGACTGGCTAATTCAACAACATCTTCGTGCGTCGGCCCGTGAGAGCCGAGCAGCACCGGCAAGCCGGTCAGCGTCTCGAGTTGGGCCACGAACGCTGACGCATCGGACACCGACTCGCCCGCATAGTGCGGCTTGGCGCGCGCCAGCAGGCGGCCCAGCCGCTCCTGGTGTGCCAGGTCGTGCGCCGCACCGGGCAGGATGGCGTCGATCCGCCCCGAGACCGGGTCGCGCGTGCACAAATCCTCGCTCGCAGCGTCATCCTCGTAGCCGGTGCACCAGCGCAGACTGGGCTCACGTCCGAATACATCGAGGTGGCTCACCAGCAGGCCGTCGAGCGGCCCCACGGCTTGCAGCGCGTAGCGCAGCAACAGCGCATCGGGATGCCCGCGCCGAAAGCGCCCTTGCCAGCCGTCCGATGCATTGTGCGGCTCGGGCAGGTGATCGAGCCGCGCATCGTGCGTGGGCAGCGGCCCATTGCCGTGGCGCGTCATGTAGGCGCGCAGGATGCCAAGGTGTTCGATGCGCGCGTGCTGCCCCGCGTCGGCCGCCACCGCCTGTACCGACGCCGGATGGATGCTGCTCCACGTCGTGTGCGGATGAAAACCGCGCCATTCGTCGAGCAGCACGCCCTGCGCGCCTTCGAACAGCACGCAGCCGGGCAGGTGCAGCCGCCCGGCGACCTGCGCGCGCGAGGCGGGCGCCACCTGGCGCGTCAACTGCTCCACTTGTTCGAGCCAGCGGGTGGCGACGCTTGTATCGTCCAGTACCGACAACTGCGCCGCATAGGCATCCTGGTTGGCCGGCTCCGCGCAACGGTCGCTAAAAACCGCGCGCAGCGTGCGGCGCGTCTGCTCCAGTTTGGCCAGCGCCACCGCCGGCTGCACCAAGTCCGCATAATGAATGATCTGGTCCGGGTGATCGATGCCATGGCCGGCAGTTTCGCCCACGCCCACGCCGCAACTGCCGTGCGCTTGCGCGCCGCGCTGCAGTTCGCGCATGCGCCCCGCAGCCTGGTGAAACGGCGTGGTGACGCGGCAGCGGCCGTCGATCAGGATGCGCCGCAGGGCGTCAGGCACCCCGGCGCGGCGCAGGTAGGCGTCTTCCACCAGCAGCGCGGTCGGATGCACGATCACCGGGAACGCGAGGACGGTGACGGTGCCGGGCACGAAGCTGCCCGCGCCGAACTGCGCGAAGGTGTGATGCCGTCCGTCGGGCAGCACCACATTGTGGCCGGCCTGGGCGCCGCCATTGAAGCGCACTACCGTATGCGCGTCCCAGCGGCGGCACAGGTAATCGGTGAACAGGCCCTTGCCGCAATCGCCAAAGCCAAGTCCCAGCAGGGACACCAGACGGGTCGAAGACATGGGCATCCTTACGCGAACATGCGCTTCCACCACGCCGACGGCGCCGCTGGCATGCCCGCCGCCGGCACATGCACGCGCGCGGCAGCATCCGGATCGAGTAAATCGGCATACGGGCGCAGGGCGCGCACGATGGCCGACACGCGCTGCGGTTCGATGGCATTGGCGGCGAGCGTGGATACCAGCGCATCCATGTCGGGGATGGCGCGCTCGGTCAGGCCGACGATGGCGGCAGCCACCGCGCAGGCGTCGCCCGGCTCCTCCATGCAGATCACATGGTCGCCCAGCAGGTCGCGCCAGCGCTTTTCGCAGCGACCGCGCCGGCCCAGGTCGGGGATCAGGAAAAACACGTGATACGTTTCGGCCGCCGCCGCAATGGCTTCGGCAATCGGCACATCCGCATCGAGCGTGTCGCCAACCAGGCTGCCGATCTGGTGACGCGACACCGCCGGGTAAGGCAGTTCGTCGCCGGTGATGAACAGGTAACCCTTCTTGCGGCGCTTGACCCAGCAATCGATGTCGGTGTGCTGTGCCACCATGTAGAACGCCAGTTCGTAGCTTTCTTCGCCGCTGCCACCGCCGCCGCCTTCCAGGTAGCTCCATGTGAGCCACTGGTCCATCAGTTCCGCGGTCGATTCGAACTGGCCGACCTGCAGCGGCGCGCGGTCGGACGTGGCGTCGCCGATGGCCATGAACAGCAGTTGCGGATCGGCGACGCCGACCGCGCCGAGCAGCGCCATGAAGGTCGGCAGCTCTTTGGTCGCCAGGCTTTGCGGAATGTCGCCCATGGAACCGGTAACGTCGAGCGCGAACACGATGCCCAGCGAATTGGGGTGGTCCTCGCTGTCGCGCGATTCGCGGATTTTCAGGCCGTGGGGGTTCATCAACGGATGGCATTCGCGCTGGGTAAACACCTCGGTGCGCGATGCCGACGCGCGGTCGGCGACCAGTGCCGCGTGCGCAGCGTTGGAGTAATTACCTTGACCCATGATGGTTCCTTTATTAGTTTAATTGGACGGGGTGGGACTGAAATCGATGAATCTGGCGGGGCCGAAGGCGTCTTTCGCCGCGCCGCCGACCGCCTGGCGCATGCCTTCCGCGCCGAGCGACGCGCACCATGCGGCGTCGAGACTGGCGCGTTCGAGCACGCGCACCAGCGGGGCCGGGGTGGCGCGCGAAAAAACCGGCTCGCCCGGAGCGTCGCTCAGCATGGCCCGCATGGCCCATGCCAGCTGCACCAGGTCGCGCGCCTGAGCGGCGCGATCATGCCTGCGGGTCGCGCCGGACCAGCCGATGATCAACACGCCATGGTCGGCCGGATGCACCAGCAGGTGGTCGGGCGCCAGCCGGCCATGGCTCCAGCCGCCGGCGTGAACGTAGGCCAGCACTTCGAGCACGCGGCGCCACATCCAGACCGCATGGCGTGGGTCGATCGCGCGCCCGTAAGTCAGCCGCACGTCGGCCAGGCTGCCCCAGAATCCCGTGGGGTGGCGCAGCACCAGCACCTCGCGCTGCCGGCCATCCGCGCTGGCGCTGCTGCCCACGGCCACCGCTTGCGGCAGGCGCTGGGTAAAGTAGGCCGCGCCGGGCACGTCGTCGGCCTGCAACTGGTCCAGGATCGCCTTTTCGCGCGCCAAATGGCCCGCTGGCGCCCCGGGCCGGGCAACTTTCAGGACTACGCGCCGTGGCATGGCGCCAGTGCGGTCGGCCAGCGCCACGGTTGCGCTGCTGCCGGCGCCCAGGTGAGCGATGGTTTGGTAGCGCTGTCCGCCGCAGGCGATATCGGCCGCCGCGTCGCCGGCACGCGAACGGACGTATGCCGCGTGAAAATCGGCGGCGTGCACCAGGTCTTCGCTGTGCGTCACGTCCGCCCCGCAGTAGGTGCAGGCGACGATGCGCCACAGCGCCTGCCGTGGGAGCGGACTGCCGCACTGGGGACAAAGGAGGGTGAGCGGCGTCATGTCGGGATCAAGCCAGGATGCGTTTTTTCTCGGCGTCGAATTCGGCGTCGGTCAGGATGTTCTGCTCGCGCAGTGCCGCCAGGTCGCGCAGCAGTGCAATACGCTCGCCGTGGGCGGCGGGGGCGATGGCCAGCGCCATCTGGCCGACGCCCGCGCCCAGCGCGCTGCCCATGACCAGGCCCATGCCGGCGCCCAGCACCGTTCCTGCGCTGCCTTGGTTCCCGGCGGCGGTTTGCAATACGTCGAAACGGCGCTCCTGCTGGTAATCGAAGCCGACGATGTTCATTTCGGCGCGCCGCGCCAGCGCCGCCTTGAGTGTCTGCACGGCGCGATCGCCCTCCGGCACGTTGATCGATTCGATGCTGAACTGGGTCAGCGCCACGCCGTAGCGGGCCATGTCAGGCGCCAGCGCGCCCTTGAGCGTGTTCGATAGCGCATCGAGCCGGGTCGAGATTTCCAGCACCGATACGCCGCTCTCGCCGATGGCGCCGGCAATCGCGGTCTTGATGCGCGTGGTGTTCATGGCGCGGAAATATTCGGCCAGGGTGGCCGCGTCCATGCTGCGCGCGGTGCCGACCAGCGACATCAGGAACAGCTTGGGATCGTCGATGCGGATGCCGTACTGCCCAAAGGCGCGGACCGGCACCATGATGCCGAATTTGGGGTCTTGCAGCTGGATCGGATCCGGCGTGCCCCAGCGTACGTCGAGCGTGCTGGCCAGGTTGACGAACCAGACTTCGGCCGAAAACGGCGATTGCCCCCCGAACGGCAGGCCCACCAACGTGCGCAGCAAAGGCAGATTACTGGTCGACAGCGTATGGCGCCCGGCCCCGAAAGGCCCTTCGTACACGCCATCGCGCACCACGAAGGCGACCTGCGACTCGTTGACGATCAGCTGCGTCCCCGTCGACAGCTCCTGCGAGGGATACTTCCATGCGAGCTGGCTGGGACTGCCGTCCCACTTCACCCTGTCGATAATGGCCATGATCGGTATTCTCCTTGGTTGATTGCTTACAGGCCGCGCTTGAGCAGGCCCAGACGGTCGCGAAATTGCGGTCGCAGCCGGTACAACTGCGCCGGGCGGCTGGGGCTGGACGCATCCATGTGTCCCTCGGCCGCCTCCAGCACATCGAGCTGCGCCATCTTGCGGCGAAAGCTCACCTTGTTCAGCGCTTCGCCCATCAGCGCCTCGTACACGCGCTGCAGTTGCGGGAGCGTGAACAGTTCGCCGACCAGGAAGCACGGCAGCGACGAATACTGGCTCTTGCTGCGCAGCCGCTCGACGGCCGCCGCCACGATGACGCTGTGGTCGAACGGCAGGGTGTGCAGGCGGTCGACGCCGACCAGCTTCACGCCCGGATGGGCCGCTGCGGTGATGACGGCATGCGGCACCAGCGCGTAATACGTCATCGATACCGACCAGCCGCGCGGATCGCGCGCCGCGCCGGTAAAGGCGGCCAGTTGTTCGAGGTAGGGCACGTCGATGCCGGTTTTGGTCTTGAGTACGCGCAGGGCCGCGCCGTAGCCGTCGACGTCCGCGTCGGCGTGGATGTAGCCGCCGGGGAGGGCGGCCACGCCTTTGTACGGCTCGCGCTCGCGCTTGAGCAGGGCGACCGACAGGCCGTCGTCGCCAAGGGTGAGCAGGACCGTGTCGACGGTGCAGATGACGTCATTCACGCAGGGCTCCTGTGGAAGATTGGATTGAGTTGACATGTTTTTATTGTACTTAGTTTCAAAATGAATCCGCAAGCACTTTTTGAAGGTGAGGCAGAAATCCTCAAACCTGTGGAATTAGTTTCAGAATGAATCTTAAAAGCGAATATGCCTTCCGTGCACGCGCCAGGATCTGCGGCTATGATGTGGGTCTTTGCGCGCGCAACGTCTTCCCGAGGAGTTTCATTGAACAGTTTCATCGCAGCGGTTGAACTGAAAAACGCTTACCGGCTGATCAACCACGGCCCGACCGTGCTGGTATCGGCCCATCACGGCGGCGTGGACAACGTCATGGCCGCGGCATGGGCCTGCGCGCTCGACTTTGCGCCGCCCAAGCTGACGGTGGTCCTCGACAAGAACACCAAAACGCGCGAGCTGGTCGAGCAAAGCGGTCAATTCGTCATCCAGGTGCCCACCGTGGCGCAGGTTCAGCTGACTAACCAGGTGGGCAGCAGCAGCCTGGCCGACGATCCGGGCAAGCTGGCACATGCCGGCGTGGAGTTATTCAGGGTCGATGGCAGCACGCTGCCGTTCGTGGCGGGATGCTCCGCATGGCTGGCCTGCAGGCTGGTCGTGGAAGCGCACAACCAGGATACCTACGATCTGTTCATCGGCGAAGTGACTGGCGCATGGGCCGATACGCGCGTGTTCCGCGACGGCCACTGGCATTTCGAGAATGCCGACCCGGCGCTGCACAGTCTCCACCACGTCGCCGGCGGGCATTTTTATGCCATCGGCGAGGCCGTGGTTGCGCGTCCGGTGAAGTAGGGAAGGGTCGCAACGCGATACAATGCGCTGCCCGCGCACGAGCGCGGTTTTTCAACAACCAGACAATCAGCCAGCCGTATGCACTCAGACATTACAAGCAACACAGGTGACTATCCTCTTCTCGCGCGCCAGGTGAGCAGCATCCTCGAAGGCGAGCGCGATCTGACCGCGAACGCCTCGCAATTTTCCGCCCTGGTGTATTCGACGATTCCGGACCTGAACTGGGCCGGCTTTTACCTGCTCCGCCCAGGCAAAAAGGGCGACGCCCAGGAACTGCTGGTCGGCCCGTTCCAGGGCAAGGTCGCGTGCGCGCGCATTCCCCTGGGCCGGGGCGTGTGCGGCACCTCCGCTCAGGAGCGCCGCACCATCGTGGTCGCCGACGTGCATGCGTTCGACGGCCACATCGCTTGCGACAGCGCCTCGAACGCCGAAATCGTCATCCCGCTGATCAAGGACGGCCAGTTATACGGCGTGTTCGACATCGACAGCCCGGTGCACGACCGCTTCAGCGAAGAAGACCGGGTTGGCCTCGAAGCGATGGTCAAGGCCTTCCTCGACGCGACCGACATGGTCTGATAGCTAGAAGCGTGGCAGCCGGTCCAGCGTGATCACGTTCGGATGGTTGTACACCTTCCGCTTGTGTTCATTGGTGTTGTAGTACTCGCCGGTCCAGAAGTTATTCGGACTGGTGACGCCGGCGGGGCCGTCGCCATCGTTCCAGACCATGAACCATAGCCACCACGCCTTATCGAGCGCGATCTTGTCCGGGTCGGGAATGTAGCTGTTCTCGCTCAGGGCGACCGGTTTGCGCTTCTTCGGCGTATTCAAAGCCTGCTGGTAGGTGGCCAGCTGCGAGCCGTAGGTCTTGTTGTCGGCATTATCGTAAATATCGTGGCTGACGATGTCCACCACGTCGTCGCCCGGATACCACGCCGGGTCCTGCCCGTTCCACACCCAGATCAGGTTATGCAGGCCATGCTTGTGCACCAGGCGGTCGAACATGTGACGCCATAAAAGGATGTTCGCATAGGCTTGCGGCGCGCCGTCGGTGCGGGTGCGGCCCCACCAGAACCAGCCGTCGCCCTTGTAGCCCGACGCTTCGTGCAATGGCCTCCACAGCACGGTCACGCCGGCGTCGGACAGCTTTTTGAGCTCCACCGCAATGAGGTCGATGCCGTCGTTGATGTGCTGGTAAGCCGGGCTGTTTTTATCGAGCGCACCGTTGGCCATGGGGATCGTGAAATTGGTGTTTTTGCTGGCGTCGCTCTCGCGCGCATAGAAGTTGGCGTTGTTGACCTGGGGCGTTTTGAGCAGCGCCGGGTCGCGCCAGTGCCACGCGAAGGTCACCAGGCCGCCCTTGCCGGCGAATGCAATCGCTTCCTCGGTCTGGTGCCGGCCTTCCACCCAATCGGCGGTCAGGCCGTAGTTCATGAAATCGTAGCCCATCAGCGCAGGGGACTTGCCGGTGTCGGCGCGCACCCGTTCGGCCATGTCGATCGAGTCCTTCCAGGTCAGGTCGGCCTGGCCGGCAATGACCTGCTTGCCCCAGACGCTGCGCAGATAGCTGAACACCGCCCGCGTCCTGGTGCTGGCGCTGGAATCGACCGGCGCGCTGCGGCTGGCCGCCGGCGGGATACTGGTGCAGAAACTGCGCGCGATACAGTAGCTTCCGTTGTCGACGTTCCAGCCGCCGCTATCGGTGCCGCATAGCGGCCAGCTCTGTTGATTGACGGAGCAGGTGCCCGCGTCGGCCGCTTGCGAATGAGCGGACAGCGTCAAGGTGGCGATCAGGGCGAGCAGGCGAATGCCTGCCGTGCGTGGGTAGGTCATGGGTCTCTCCAGCGGTGAGGGAGCAGCCAAGGTAACGCGGTGCGCGCCGCTTTTCAACGAAGACCTGTATTGACGGACTTGTTTAGCCGGCCGCGCGCAACTTGGGAGGTATTTAGTGCGTCACGTAGTGCGTCACATCGTGCACCACATGGAGCCGCCTCGACCGCCACATTGGCGATACCGTGCTGTTACTTGTGTTACGTGCGAGCCGCCACCTATCATCAGTGCCGAACTACCCGATGTTTAGCGGGCATCCGTACGGGGGAAATGATGGCTGAATATGAGCAGAGTTATAACAATTCCTGCGGCGCGGCTGCACTGCTTTGCGCCGCATATGAATTGGAACTGGATCACATACCGCAGAACGGTGACTATTCCTTATGGGAACATGATTCGATACCGCTAGCATTGACCACTGCGTGCGAAGACAGATTGTATCAAGTTACCAGTGACAATCCGTCGGACGAAAATCCGGCGAGCTGGGGTTACAGCATGCCGTCCGGTATTGTTAAATGTGCGCGCATGCTCGGTCTCGCGGCGCGTGTGATTGCTGAGCCAACCTGGACGGTTCGCGCACTCAAGTTTCAGTATCCGGAAGAAATAAACAAACTGCATCAAATTGCTGCGCTCAAAGAACCACTGTATCGATGCTTCTTTGGAAACCATTCCCGGATTCAGCCGCACGGGGATGAGCGCGAACTGCGTGTTCTGCTGAGCTGGCAGTGGGCAACGCTGGGCCAGATGCATTACGTGATGATCCGGCCGGATGGTTCGGTGATGGAACCGGGGGAGGGCTTGCCTTTCGCGAATGTACGGGTTGCCAAAACAGAGGTCCAGAAGCATGGAACTGGCCTTTCTGTCTTTGTACGCCGGGCCATATGAGCTGTTTAGCTGGGCGGATGCCAGCGCGTTCGCTTTTTTCTGGGAGGCTGGATGAAAGACGCAGACATCAGAATGGACGACACCATTCGATATATAAGACAACATGCCGGGAACGATCTTGCGCTGACTGTTTCGCAATTCCTGGTCGGCCGGATGCGCGACATCAGCGCGGAGCTGTCGCTGGGAAGTCGTTGGGACATCCGGCTTCCCGGCACAACGCAAAAGCGCAGGGCAATGCGTGCTCTGCTTCTGTGCCAGCGCATTTTCAACTCGGAGCTATGGCCGACGATGAGCGGCGCGGTATCGGTGCTGACCCCGGTCAATTATCTTGGCGCCGGTTGGACCGATACAAGTACCGGCCATTGGATAGGCCGGTCGGAGTTCGAGATACAGGAGGCAATTCGCGCCTACACCGTGACGTCGCACAGTCTGGCTGCTGTCGCTCACGCTGCCGCCCAGCCGTCGCGAGGGGTCCCCGCCCGGCCTTACCTGACAGTGTCGCGCGACACATTCGATGGCGCCGAGGCGCCCACCTCGTGCTATGACGCGGTCATGTCCTGGCTGTTCAAGGCGGGCCTCGTGTCAATGGGATGGATGATGAAATTCTCTGGTGTGAACACAGTGAATGGATTACTTGACGCGTTTGGTAATGTCGGGGCGAGTGCGCAGGGGAGAGTCACGAAAGAGCAATTTCCCAACGTACCGCTTGGGTGGATCGTCCACATTTGTCTGGATACTAACCCTAACAATGCCGCGGTATGGCGAGGGCACTGGATGATTTCGCATGGCAACGGCCGGGGTGCTGGCGTGAATAACCATCTAAAGATGCTGGTGCCGCAGGAAGATCACGAGCCAGTGCTGGAGGAAAGCATCAGCGCCAATCTAAATATACCGATGGCGCAAGAAGATCACGAGGCATTGGTGGAGAAAAAAACCGGCGCCAATTCTTCTTTTGATCCTGACCTCGATCTTTACAAGCAATACTGCGCCTATAACAACCCAGCGTCGGCCGTGTTTTTGATCAACCCGCTCATGATTCCCGATCGGGGACCGGTCGTCTGAGCGGGCCCAGGCCTTTGCCAGCGGCGCGCAACTCGGGAGTTATTATTGCGTCACGTCATGCCGCACCTCTACGCCGCACTGGTGGCACAAGCCTCGGTCATCAAGCGCCGCGCTCACATAATCGCGGCAGCGATCGCACCGGTGCGGATGGACTGCCGGCCTGCCGGCGCGGACAGGCGCGTGATCCCCGGCCGGCCCCAATTCCCAGGCGTCCAGCGCATTCTCATGCTGACCGAGGAGCACAAAACACCCGGGGAAGAGGGCGCGCAGCTGCTCTTCGCTGTACGAGTCGTGATATGCGCCGAACGCCAGGCCCACCGGCGTGCCTTTCTCGACCAGGCTGCGGGCGCGTTCGACCAGCGGTTGCAGCGAGCGGCGCCAGGCCAGCATCGACTCCGTCTCGCGTAATACCGGGTCCATGCCGGGCTGCTCGTCCTGTACGGCCAGCGAATGCAGGAGCAGCGACGCACGAGGGTGACCGGGCCAGGCCAGGTACGCTTCCTCGCAGGCGAACGGCATGACTGTCGCGAGCATCTGCGCGCACAGCAAAAACGATTCGCGCAGCGCCCATTGCACGCTCACCAGATCCGCATTGCCGCTTCTTGCGCAGTACAGGGTGCGCTTGGACAGCTCGAACCACTCCGCACTGGCCCACTGGCGGAACTGCGCCAGGCAGGCCAGCGCCTGGTAAAAACGGCCGCCCTCCATGCACGCATGCCATTGGGTGCGCGCCTGCTGCAGTTTGCGCAATGCCAGTCGGTCGAGCGCACGCAGCGTGAGCGGGCGCAGGGCGTCGGCCTGGTCTTCCATGTTCGCCAGGTGAAAGCGCAGGAAGCTGCGCCAGTCCTTGGCGTCCTGGGTCGCCTGTTTGAGCGACGTGCCGGACCACTTCATTTCGTCGCCCACGTCCTGGCTGCACACCCACAGGCGGAATACATCGGCGCCTGGATTGGCGAACAGCGCACCGCTATCCGGCGCGGTGCCCTTTTCCTTGGAAAATTTCATCCCTTGTTCATCGACCACGAAGCGATGGGTCATCACCTTTTTGAACGGCGGCAGGGGACTTTTGAAGGCATGCAGCAGGAACGACGATAAGAACCAGCCGCGCGTCTGGTCCTGGCCCTCGACCACCATGTCGGCCTGGCCGCCGCCCTCTTCGGCCGCACTATGCCATGCAGCGCCGGCGTCGAACCAGACGTCGACGCTCTGCGCACTTTTTGTGTAGCCGTCCGGTGTCTCGAACGCCTGCCAGGCTTCGACGCCATCGGTGCGAACGCGCTGCACCAGTTCGCGCCACATGGCGGCCGTGTCGGGATGCAGTTCGCCGCTCGCTTCATGGCGGAAGAATGGCAGCGGCACGCCCCACAGGCGGTCGCGCGACAAGGTCCAGAAGCGGCGCGTGGACATCATCAGGGCCAGCGGTGCGCGGGCTTTCTCGTCCGGCAGGAACACGGTGGCGTCGAGCGCGGCCAGCGCGCGCTGCGCCAGGCCCTCGGGGCAGCCGTCAAAACCCTTGTGCAAGTCGAGCGCCCATTGCCCGCTGGCGCGGTAGAACACGGCCTTCTTGTGGCGCCAGCACATGGTCGTCTCGACGCTCTTGCGCTTCATGTGGACCAGCCGGCCGCCCTGGGCCAGCAGGTCGCACGACACCTGCGACGCCACTTCCAGCGTGGCGCCTTGCAGCGCGGCCGGCATCGGAACTTCGCCGACATCGACCAGGCGGCCGTCCTTGCCCACGTGGCAGTCGAGGCGCACGCCATCGGTTTCGTGCAGCATGAAGTCGTCCGGTCCGAAGGCGGGCGCAAGGTGGACGAAGCCGGAGCCCTCGCTTTCGCTGGCAAAGGCCGCCGCCAGCAAGGGCGCCGCAAGAGCGGTAAGCGGGCTGACGGCGGCGAGCGACAAGGCCTGCAGTTCGGCGAAGTCCAGCGCGCCATCGAATTCACGGCCGGCGTGGCTGAACATCGCTGGGAAATCGCGCAGCAGGCGCTCGCGCGCCTGCACGGCGAGCACGACCCGCACGCCGCCAGCGAGCGTGGCGACAGTCAGCGCGCCCGCTTGCGGGTGGCCGAAGCCGGCGTTGGCCCACAAGGTCCACGGGGTCGTGGTCCACGACAGCAGGTGCAGCGGGCCGTCAGGCCAAGCGGCGCCGCTGGCGCGGGCGCGCTTCGCTAATGCCTCGCACGAGGTGGCTGCGAAGGGCACGCTGAAGAAGGTCTCCATGCGCTCCTTGGTGGTCTTTTTGAGTTCGCTGGCAGCCAGCGCGCTGCGGCATGCGGGGCACCAGTGCACCGGCGAATGCCGTTCCACCAGCAGGCCGGCCTGCCACATCTCCAGCAGCAGCGACAGCGACGCCGCCTCGCGCGTGGGGTCCATGGTCAGCCAGGGCTGGTCCATGTCGGCCATGAGGCCCAGGCGCGTCATCGCCCCCGCCTGGCGGTCTTTCCAGTGCGTCGCTTCGTCGCGGCACTGCTGCATGAAGCGCAGCGGGTCTTGCTTCGCCTGCGGACCGTGACGTTTTTCCACCGCCAGTTCGAGCGGCAGTCCGTGGCAATCCCAGCCCGCGCGCCAGGTGACCGCGTGGCCGCACACGCTGGCGTAGCGGGCGTGCACGTCCTTGAGGGTTTTGTTGAGCAGATGGCCGAAGTGGGCGTTGCCGTTGGCGTAGGGCGGGCCATCGAGCAGCCAGTAGCGCGGCTGGCCGTGGCGCTCCGTGCCCAACTGCTGGCGCTGGCCCGTGGCGCGCCAGTGGGCCAGCAGGCGCTCTTCCATCGCAGGATTGGGCGTGTTCCAGAAGGCCGGTTGCTTGAGGCGCAGCGCGTATTTGGGCACCGCGGTGGGCACGGCGGTAGGCACCGCGGTAGGCACGGCGGTAGGCACGGCGTCAGGCGCTGCGGGCGTGGTAGTGGCGTGGTCGTGCGATGGGGAAAACGAGGTAGTCATGAAATGCTCCGATAAAGTCGGGAGCAAAGCTGGGTGAGACTTGCGCGGAACGCTTCGCGAATTACCGCCAAGTGCTCGCTTGAAGTTTATCCGACGACTGGCACACGAAAGCGAGCGACGCATGCAGCCGCTCGGATAATTCGTGCACCACCTGCCGCCAGGCGCAGGCCGGCATCGGCGTGGCGTGCCGGGCAGGTGCGATGGACAGGGGCGGTGTGCGGGTTCATGGCTTCAATATATTGCACTTGCACATTTTATGCAAGTGCGCGGACGCCCGTCCCGCCACGGGGACCGTTTGCGTCATCCCTTTTCGGGGGACTCGACATCGAGCGACTCCGGGTCGCTGTCGTCGGCCAGGGGCTTGCCGAAGATTTTCAGCCACGCGAAACCAATCACGCCAGCAACCAGCGACGCCAGCAAAATCGCCATCTTCGAGGCATTGACCACCTCGGCCTGACCCACGAACGCGAGGTTGGTGATAAAAATCGACATCGTAAAGCCGATCCCGCCCAGCAAACCGGCGCCGAACACGTGGCGCCACGCAAGGTCCAGCGGAAGGCGGCAGATGCCCAGCGTGACCGCCGCCAGGCAAAACACCGTGATGCCGAGCGGCTTGCCGATCACCAGGCCAGCAAGAATGCCGGCGCTGTTGGCGGACGCGAGGTCGGCGGTCCAGCCCGCTGCGATGATGATGCCGGTGTTGGCCAACGCGAAAATCGGCAGGATGACGAACGCGACCGGCTTGTGCAGGATGTGTTCGAGCCGGTGCGATGGCGACTCCTGGTCGTCCTGTTTGGCCGAAAATGGAATGGCAAAGGCCAGCAGCACGCCGGCAATGGTGGCATGCACGCCCGATTTGAGCATCAGGAACCACATGATGGCGCCGCCGAGCAGATACGGCGCCAGCGCCATGATGCGCAGAACGCGGTTCATGCACAGCAGCAGGCCGAACATGGCGACGGCCCCCAGCAGATACGGCACCGACAGCTGGGCGGTATAAAACACGGCAATGACGATAATGGCGCCCAGGTCGTCCATGACGGCCAGCGCGGTCAGGAAGATCTTGAGCGAAGCCGGCACGCGGCTGCCCAGCAGGGCCAGCACGCCGAGGGCGAAGGCGATATCGGTCGCCATCGGAATGCCGATCCCGGCCTGTGTGGGCGAGCCATGATTGAAAGCGAAATGGATCAGCGCCGGCACGCAAATGCCGCCCACCGCCGCCACGATCGGCAGCAGCGCATTCTTGAAGTCGGACAGTTCGCCGTTATACAGCTCGCGTTCGAGTTCCAGGCCGATCAGCAGGAAGAAAATCGCCATCAGCGCATCGTTGATCCAGTGCTCGACGCTCATTCCGGCAAGTTTAAGGTGCCAGAAAGCCAGGTAATCACCGCCGACGGTCGAATTGGCCAGCACGAGCGACACCACGGTGCAAACAATCAGCACAATGCCGCCGGCTTTGCTCGATGCAAAGAACTCCTTGAAACTGCTGGACAGGCTTTTTGCGATAATCGCCATGGGATTCCCTTCGCCAATGACTGGCATGGTGGTTGGATCAGACAAAGCGGTGCCCTGGACGAGCGGAATGAAGAAAGCGGGAAAGCGGGGAAGGGGAAGTAAGTGGGTTCATAGGTCGCAACAAAGCCGCGTGGCGGCCCGACCATCGCAAAACCTGCCACACGACACGTGTGGACACCCGGGGTCAAGTATAGCCGATTGCGGCGCTGCCGGGAATCAGCCGGTGGTGCTACAGCGCGCCTCGTCAATCCATCGTCTCGACGAGCGCGCCCATATAAAAAGAGCGCCGGACAGTGTCCTGCCCGGCGCTCGTTCCATTGCCCTGCTGTCAGACGATTACAGCGATTTCAGGAAAGCCAGCAAAGCCTCGCGGTCCTGCGCCGACAGCGCTTCGAAACGCTGGCGCGACTTGTCGGCTTCCCCACCGTGCCACAGGATCGCCTCGGTCAGGTTGCGCGCGCGGCCATCGTGCAGGTAACCGGCCTTGCCATCCTTGCCGATGACCATGTCGGTGTAGCCGATGCCCCACAGCGGCGCGGTACGCCACATATTGCCCTTGGCCTGGCCTTCGGCAAACTTGTCGGCCAGCCCGGTGCCCATGTCGTGCAGCAGCATGTCGGTGTACGGGCGGATGGTCTGGTTGCGCAGCTCGGCGAACAGGTGGCCGGCACCGGTCTTCATCTGCACCGTGTGGCATGCGGCGCAGCGCATGCCCGTGAACAGCTTGCTACCGGCGGTTACTTGCTGGGCGTCGACGCGATGCTCGTCGAGCGGTGCTACACCCTTCGGAAAACCGCTGGCCACGCTGCGCTGGGCCGGCACGCCGACCAGGGCCAGGTATTGCGTGATCGACTTCAGGTCGGACTCAAGAATGCCCTTCTGCGTACCGTTCGATCCGCAACCTGCCGGATCGGAAGAACAACCGCGGTTCGGATAGACCGGCGAGGTGACCGACATGTCGAGCAGCAGCGCGTCGGCGCTCTGGTGGCGCAAGGTGGCTTTCGATGCCTTCCAGCCGAAACGGCCGAGACGCACCGCGCCGCTTTCTGGATCGAACACGAAGTTGGCCGTGCCCTTGACCCCGTCCGCATCGACGGGCTGGGCGGCGCGCGCCAGGATATCGGCTTCCGGAATCGCTTCGAGCAAGCCGGTACCGATCATCGGTTGGGCCGCGCGCAGCGAGAAGGCGCTTGGCACGGGGCCTTCGAAGCCGAGCGTTGGTTTACGCAGTTCGACCGTGCTGCCGTCGGCCAGCTTGACCGAACGCGTTTCAAAACCAGCCACGCGCACGCCGGTTCCCCAGTTCTGCGTAGTGCCGGTCGGCGAGACCGCGTTCATCTGGACCGCGGTGCCGTACAGCGGATGCGGTAATTGCTGGCCGTTCGCAGCAAGGGCGGCAACCCGCACCGACATGCTGTCCAGGCGCTGGCCCAGCGCTGCCGGCGCCGGGCTGCGGCCGTTGTTGACGTGGCAGGCGATACAGGCGGACTGGTTGTAGCGCTGGCCTTGCAGGCCGACTGCCGGCGTGTAGCGGTCGTTGCCGCCTTCGTTATGCTCGCCGGTCAGGAAGTTGGTATGCACCAGGCGCCGGCCCTCGACAAAACGCTGCATGTTTTGCATGCCGACGTTGTTGTGCGGCTGCTGGAACATGAACAGGCCGTTGTCGGTGTAGTTGTACGAAATCGAGCCCTGGCCGCCGGACAAGGTTTCTTCCGGCAGCGGCACCGAGTTCAGGCGCGGCTGCACGCCGTACCATGGCTTCAGGCCGGCACCGACCACATAGACCCACTCGTACGAGTAGTAACGGATGCCGCCGGTATCGCCCTTGGCGGCCATCGCTTCCTTGGTCGAGAAGAACGAGGGCGACACTTCGATGATGTCGCCGGCGACCAGCGCGCGGCCCGGTACGTTGGTGCCGTTCGGCATGCCGTTGGCGTCGATGCCGCCGTGGCCCGGATAGCCCTTGACCAGCAGGGTGCAGGCGCCGTTGATGCCGTTGGCATTGGTCAGCTTGCCGTTGACGGGGTAGGGGATCGGTGCGCACTGGGCCACGCTACGGTCGACCAGTTCGCCGGGATTCATCCAGCCGTAGCCGGTCACGCCCGGCCGCTCGAAGGCGCGGAAGAAGGCAATGCCGCCAGACAAAAAGTCGGTCTGGGTGTACTGGTTGACGATCAGCTGCGGCTTGGTGACGCCCGCCACGCGGCTGTTGTCGATGATTTCGACGCCCCAGGTGCGGTTCTTGAAGTATTGCGGCACGAAGGTCAGGTAATTGCCCGGGCCTTTGTTGACGGCCAGGCCGGTGGCCGGGTCGACCGTTTCGTTCGGGCCTTCGCCGATCTCGTTCCATTCCTCGCCGCGCTCGCGGCCGTGGCGGGCCAGGCCGCGCGCGCCGAAGCGGGTGACCAGGGTCCCGTCGGGCAGGGTGAACTGCAGCGTTTCGAGCGGTTCGGCCGCCGCTGGCAAGGGGCTCATCGCACTGCCGTTGGCGGGGAAGGCATGGGCCGAGGTGACGGCCGGCGGCACGGTGTTGTCGCTGCCGGGGGTCTTGAATTCGACTTCGAACAGCGAGTAGCCGTACTGGGTGGCGCGCGCCACGCCCTGCAGGCGGATGAAGCGGGCATTGATGCCCAGGTTGAAGAATTCTTCGGTGCCGCCTTGGCCGTTGCTGACATTGCGCACCTGGGTCCAGTTCTGGCCGTCGTCGGACACGCGCAGTTCGTACTGCTTGCCGTAGGCGTTTTCCCAGAGCAGCTTCATGTAGCCGACTTGCGTCTTGGCGCCAAAGTCGAACTCGATCCAGGCGCCGTCTTCGGCCCTGCTGGCCCAGCGCGTGGCGCTCTTGCCATCGATGGCCTGCGCAGCCGACATGGCCTGGTTTTCCACTGCCGACGAGCTCGATGCGACCGGCTTGATGGAAACGCCCGGCTGGCCTGCATCGACCGGACCGGGGGCAGGGACCGGTGTCGGGGTCGGCGTCGTTGGCACCGGCGTGCCCGTAAATGCCTGCATTTCAAAAATCGAGTAGCCGTATTGCGAGGAGCGCTTGACGCCCTGCATGCGCAGATAGCGGCCTTTGCCGTTCAGGCCGGTGATGTCTTCGCTGCCGCCCTGGCTGTTGTCGACGGTTTTGATGGTGGTCCAGTTGGCGTTGTCGTCCGACACTTGCAAGAGGTATTGGCTGGCGTGGGCGTTCTCCCAGTCGATCCGCACCCGGCTGATGACTTCGGACTTGCCGAAGTCGAGCGTGAGCGATTCGCCATCGTTAAATCCGCTGCCCCAGCGCGTTTTGTCGTTGTGGTCGATGGCGGAGGCGCCGCCAAGGTCGGGCCGCTCGGCCGAACTGGCGCTGGCGCCGACCGGGGTGAGCGCGGTTTCCGCCGCCGCTGCCGCAACCAGGCGCGATGTGCCGCTCATGCTGCCCTGGCCCGCCGGCGCCGATTCGCCACCGCCGTTGCCGCCGCAAGCGGCCAGCAGCAGTGTCAGCGCAAGGGGAAGCCCCTGGGCCGACAGCTTGCTCAATTGTCCCCGCGTCGCGCCAAGAGAGCGCGAACCCGATGTTGAATACCTCATATTTACCTCGTTTTGTCGGACTTCATTAAAAGTGATGCTGGCCGTAAGGATCGGCCCGCATGCTTCTCTTGTTGTGGTCAGGGTAATCGGCCACCCTGACGCCGTGCGGCTTGTAAATTGCACCGCATCCTGTTTGCATCTTTATAACATGTACAGATGGCAATCTGGAAACGTTACCAGCGGCCCTTGCGGTTTTTCGTGAGAAAGTGTTGGGAGGGCGCGACGAATTGCGGGCGCGTGTTTACGCTGGGGACGAGTGCAGTAGGGATGAGCGGAATGCTATACTGTACGTTAACACAGTATTCCAGGCTTCCCGCATGCACAAATTTACGCCGATCAACCTCGAACCGTTGGCCCGCAGCGGTCCCGTTCCCAGCGAAACCAAGCGCCCGGACATCGGCATCTTCCACGTGGCGGACGACGCCATCACGAACGCCAGTACCGACAGCGAAATCGCCCGCGAATTCATCGCCCACGGCGAATTGAGCGAAAAATCGATCGCCAACACGCAAAAGGAACTGTTCCGTTTCCTCACCTGGTGCCGCGAAGAAGCGGGCAGGTCGTTCCACCAGCTCAGCGTGGCCGACCTGAACTTGTACAAGGAATTTCTCAAGAACCCGCCGCCCGACTGGGTGGCCACCACCAAGTGGCCACGCACCGATCCGCGCTACCGGCCGTTCACGGGGCCGTTGTCCGATGCCAGCCGGCGCCAGGCGATGATCGCCGTCAAGGGTTTGCTGGCGTTTGCCGAACAAACCGGTTACATGCGGCGCAATCCGGCGCGCCTGGTCAAGAACATCAGGGCGCCGGCCGCCAGCCGCATCACGCGCTATCTGACGCCGCACGCGATCGCCTTGGCGCTCGCCACCGTGTCGGCACGTGGCGCCGAGACGCCGTCGGCACTGCGCCGGCGCGCGCGCGATCGTTTTCTGCTGGTGGCGTTTACGCACACGGGGGCACGCCTGAACGAAATCGTCAGTGCCAACATGGGCGCGATTTATACCGAGGGCAACGGCCGCTGGTGGCTCGATGTCATTGGCAAGGGCAACAAACCGCGGCGCCTGCCGGTGCCGCCGGAAATGCTGGCCGCCTTGCGCGATTACCGCCAGGCCTTCGGCCTCCTGCCGCAGACCTCGCGCACCGACCGTACGCCGTTGGTGCTGTCGAGCCGCAACCATTCGCTGGCGCGGATCACCGATGAAGCCGCCGCCCAGGCGCTCAAAGCCGTGTTCGGCGCCGCCGCATCGGCTGCGGCAGCCCAGGGCGATACCGAAACGGCCGCCGTGCTGCGCCAGGCCTCGCCGCACTGGCTGCGCCACAGCATGCTGACCAACCACGCCAACAACGGCGTGCAGCTGAAAACCCTGCAGGACACGGCCGGGCACGCCAACATTGCGACCACGGCGGCGTATCTGCACAAGACCGATAACGAGCGGCACGATGAGATCATCGCCTCGGTAAATGGCCGAGGTACGGGCTAAGCGCCGGCTTGCATGCCCCGGCGCCAATGATGCCGCGTTGCCGCCGGTCGACGCCACGGAAGCGGTTCCTGCCTCCAGTTGCCTGATGACAGTGACCGGGAAAGGGGCCGACGAGTTCGCGACGTCCTTCGGCTACGTGGCCGGGGTGTTGCAAGCGTAACCGCAGAGTCTGAACCGGGGCCACTCGGCTGGGCATCACTTCCCAAGAGGCCTTAACGGTCGCTAACGACATGGTGGCGAAGGCGTGTGTCGAGTGCCATGATGAGCCGGGCAACGGACAGGTCAAGTGTCTTACGCTGACGCCGCGCGCGCAGGCCGCCATGGCGGAAGGACGCCGTTTCATGTTCAGTTTGAGCGCAATCATGCCGTGACGTTCGGCAACAAGGAGCTTGCCGCTCTGCGCGCATTTCTTGAAGACATGCATACCAACGCTATCGCAAAAGGAATGACGCAAGTGCGTCTACTTTAAAGCGGCAGCCCCACCTCGGATTGCACTCCACCCAGCCGCCTCGGCATCGTTACGGCAATAGAATTTCGCTATTAATAATATTAGACCGATTGTATAAAACGTATTCATGTGCGGAAAATTGTTGCATTCACGCTCTTTCATGTGCAAATCGATAAATATTTTCGTAATTTAACGATTTTTCCTAAACTAAAATGTTTTTCGGTGGATATATTGTTATCCGTAAATTTTTGATTGCCGCGACCTTGCATCGTGTTGACGCATCGACAACGATTTACACACACTAACTAGATAAGTACAGGGCATTTACCATGGTAGCGATTGTCAGCGGCGGCG
>DASVVC010000114.1:0-83548 GCA_036386755.1 Telluria sp. | reverse complement strand
CAAGCCGCGTCCCGCGCCCGCGCGGGCCGCCGTTGCACCCGTCGCTCCCGTCGCGCCGGCCTTCAATCGCTTCGAGGCGCTGCGCAAGGTGCTCGGCTTCGCGTGCAGCCAGCTGGTGCCGAACCTGGCGCGCGCCACCGACGAAATCGATAACCTGATCAACGGCCTGTCCAGCGAATACGTGCCGGCCGGTCCGAGCGGTTCGCCCACGCGCGGCATGGCGCACATCCTGCCGACCGGCCGCAATTTCTATTCGGTCGATCCGCGCAGCGTGCCGTCGCAATCGGCCTGGCGCGTCGGCCTGCAACTGGCGCACGAAGTATTGACGCGGCACGAGCGCGAGACCGGTGAATACCCAGAGAGCGTCGCCATCAGCATCTGGGGCACCAGCGCGATGCGCACCCACGGCGACGACGTGGCCCAGATCCTGGCGCTGCTGGGCGTGCGCCCGGTATGGCGCGCCGAAAGCCGTCAGGTGAGTGGCGTGGAAGTCATCCCGCTCGATGAGCTGAAACGCCCGCGCATCGACGTCACGACGCGCATCAGCGGCTTTTTCCGCGACGCGTTCCCGCAGCTGATCGACTTGATCGACGACGCCGTGAACACCGTCATCGCCCTCGACGAGCCGCTCACGCACAACTTCGTGCGCAAGCACTACCTGGGCGAACTCGGTGGCTGGATCGAACAGGGCCTGAGCCCGGAAGAGAGCGCGCGGCGCGCATCGTACCGCGTGTTCGGCGCCAAGCCGGGCAGCTACGGCGCCGGCATCCTGCCGCTGATCCAGCACAAGAACTGGGAAGCCGATGCCGATTTCGCCGAAGCCTACGTCAACTGGGGCGGCTATGCCTACGCGCGTGGCGAGCAGGGCGCCGACCAGCGCGATGCCTTCAAGGTGCGCCTGTCGGGCGTGCAGGTCGCCCTGCACAACCAGGACAACCGCGAACACGACATTTTCGATAGCGACGACTACCTGCAATTCCACGGCGGGATGATCGCCACCATCCGCGCCCTGACCGGCCAGCAGCCGCGCCACTACTTCGGCGACAGCGCCGACCCGGCTCGCGCGCAAGTGCGCGACCTGAAGGAAGAAACCCTGCGCGTGTTCCGTTCGCGCGTGGTCAATCCGAAATGGCTGGCCAGCATCCAGCGTCACGGCTACAAGGGCGGTCTGGAACTGACGGCCACCGTCGACTACCTGTTCGGCTACGACGCCACGGCGCAGGTGATGGACGACTGGATGTACGAAGACGTGGCCCAGGCCTACGGCTTCGACGAAGACATGCAGCGCTTCCTGGAAGAGGCCAACCCGTGGGCGCAGAACGCGATTGCCGAACGCCTGCTGGAAGCGGCCAGCCGCGGCATGTGGGCCGAGCCGCGCCCGGAAACGCTGGCCAAGCTGCGCGAACTGTATCTCGATAGCGAAACCCTGCTCGAAGCGCGCGGCGAAACGGCGCGCAATGGCTGATATGTCTACCACCACGATGAAGATCACGAATTTCCCGTTTTCGGCCATTGTCGGCCAGCCCCAGTTGCAGCGCGCGCTGATGCTGTGCGCGGTCGATCCCGGCATGGGCGGTGTGCTCATTCGCGGCGACAAGGGCACGGCGAAAAGTACCGCGGCGCGTGCGCTGGCCGACGTGCTGCCGCACATCGACACCGTGGCCGGCTGCGCCTACAACTGCAACGCCGGTGCGGCATCCGAGCATTGCGACGCCTGCGCCGCCGGCACGCCGCGCCTGGCCCCGGTGCCTTTCGTGACCCTGCCGCTGGGCGCGACCGAAGACCGCGTGATCGGCAGCGTCGATCTTGCGCGCGCGTTGCAGGGCGGGCAGCGCGTATTCCAGCCCGGCCTGCTGGCGGCGGCCCACCGTGGCGTGCTTTATATAGATGAAGTCAACCTGCTGGCCGACCACCTGGTCGACGTACTGCTCGACGTGGCGGCCATGGGCGTCAATTCTGTGCAGCGCGAAGGGCTGTCGATTCGCCACCCCGCGCGTTTCACGCTGGTCGGCACCATGAACCTGGAGGAGGGCGACCTGCGCCCCCAACTGCTGGACCGCTTTGCCCTGATGGTCGAAGTGGCGGCCCCACGCGACAAGAAGGTGCGCTCGGAAGTAGTGCGTCGCCGGATTGCGTTCGAAGCCGATCCCGCGGCCTTTTGCGCAGCGTGGCAAGAACAGCAGCTGGCGTTGCACCGCCAGCTGGCCGAAGCCCAGCGCCTGCTGCCGCAGGTAACGCTGGACGACGCCATGCTGGACCTGATCAGCCACCTGTGCTGCGAATTCGACGTGGCCAGCCTGCGCGCCGATATCGTCATGCACAAGGCATCACGGGCCCTGGCCGCGCTCGATGGACGGCTGCAAGTCACCCCGGCCGACCTGCGCACCGCCGCCGAACTGGTGCTGCCGCACCGGCGCCGCCGCAAACCGTTCGAACAACCCGGCCTCGATCATGAGCGCCTGGATGAATTGATGCGCGAAGCCTCGCCGCCGCCGCCACCACCGGCTCAGGATGACGCCGGCGAATCGGAAGATGGCGAGCAAACGCCGTCCGACGAACAGGGCGAAGGGCAGGTGTTCGCAGCCGCCGCCAGCAGCGCCGCGCCACGCATCGTGGTCGAATCGACCTCGGGCCACAGCAGCGCGGGCCGCCGCAGCGAAGCGATGGGCACCGCGCGTGGACGCGTGGTGCGGGCCGTGCCCGACGAGCAGCCGACCAGCATCGCCATCGGGGCGACCTTGCTGAGCGCCGCCATTCGCGAGCCGGGCCACGTGCAGGTCACGCGGGCCGACCTGCACCAGCAGATCCGCGTCGGCAAAAGCGCCAACCTGATCCTGTTCGTGGTGGACGCCTCCGGCTCGATGGCCGCGCAGCGCCGCATGGAAGCGGTCAAGGGCGCCGTGCTGGCGCTGCTGACAGACGCCTACCAGCGGCGCGACACGGTGGCCGTGATCTCGTTCCGGGGCCAGTCGGCGCACCTGCTGCTGGCGCCGACCGGCAGCGTGGACCGCGCGGAGCAGGGCCTGTCCGACCTGCCCACCGGCGGACGCACGCCCTTGCCGCATGCGCTGCACCTGGCGCTGGAAACGCTGGAAAAATCGGCCCATCGCGCCCCGGCGCTGATGGTGCTGCTCACCGACGGCAAGGCCAACGTGCCGCTGACGGCCGATGGCGACGCCTGGCGCGAGTCGCTCGACCTGGCCGGCAAGCTGGCCGAACGCGGCGTACCCGCGCTGGTGCTCGATACCGAGAGCGGCTACCTGCGCCTGGGCCGCGCCGCGCAACTGGCGCAAACCCTGGGCGCCGAGTGCCTGACCTTGGAGCAGCTGTCGGCCGACAACCTGGCGCTGACGATCCGCGCGCGCCTGGCACCCACCTGACAACACAGAATTAGGAGCAGTTTTACATGATCATTTGCATAGGCGCGGGACCCGGCGACGTCGGCTACCTGACGCAGCGCGGCGCGCAGCTCATACGCGAGGCCGACGTCGTCGCCGGCTTCGACGCGGTACTGAACGTGGTCCAAAGCCTGATCCCGGCCGAGGCCCAGGTCATCGGCATGGCTTACCGCGACCAGGTCGCGCAGCTCGATGAAGTGGCGCGCCTGCACCATGCCGGCAAACGCTGCGTGGTGGTGTTCATGGGCGATATCCATTTCAGCGGTTTCCAGTACCTGGAACGGGTCGAACGCGCCTGCGGCCACCCGGTCGAGTCGCTGCCCGGCATTTCGTCGGCCCAGATCCTGGCCTCGCGCGCCAAGGTATGCTTCGACGAGACCACGTTCATCACCTTCCACCGCCGTGGCGACCTGGATCCCTTCAAGCGCCACCTGGTGCACGTGCTGCAGGACCAGCGCAACGCCATCGTGATCCCATGCCCGTGGGATGCGGCGCGCTCGTTCATGCCGTGGCATATCGCGGCCTACCTGCTGGAAAACGGCATCTCGCCCGACCATCCGACCGAGGTATGGGAAAACCTGACACGCGGCGAAGCCGAATGGCATGGCAGCCTGCTCGAATGCGCGAGCCACACCTGCTCCGACATGAGCATCATGCTGATCCGCACGCTCGCGCCGATGGCCAGCCAGATCGAGGCGGCGCCGGCACCATGACCCAACAAGAAAAACTCGGCATCGTCGTCGCCGGCCACGGCAGCCGCGATCCGGACGCCGTGCGCGAATTCGAAGCGCTGGTCGAACTGGTACGCGCGCGCGCGCCGAACGACGTGGTCACGCATGGCTACCTGGAGTTTTCCAGCCCCACCATCGCCGAAGCGGTACAGGCCAACCTGGCGCTCGGCACGCGCCAGGTGGCGGTGGTGCCCGGCGTGCTGCTCGCTGCCCGCCACGCCAAGAACGACATGCCGGCCGAAGTGCAGGCCATGGCGCGCGACTATCCGGACATCGATTTCCATTTCGGCGCGCCGATGAACCTGCACCCGCAACTGCTGCAACTGGCCCAGGAACGCATTGTCGAAGCCGAGGCCACATCGCCATTGACGGTGCGCCGTTCCGATACCTGCCTGGTGCTGGTCGGGCGCGGCACCACAGACCCCGACGCCAATGGCGAAGTGGCCAAGCTGGCGCGCATGCTGGAAGAGGGCATGGGCTTCGGCGGCGTCTACGTATGCTATTCGGGTACGGCCACGCCACTGGTGGCCGACGGCCTGCGCGCCGCCGCCCGCATGGGCTTCGAGCGCCTGGTGGTGCTGCCGTTCTTCTTGTTCGACGGCGTGCTGGTCAAGCGCATCTACGCGGCTGCCGACGACCTGCGCGAGCGCGAGCCGGCGCTGGAAGTGCTCAAGGCCGGTTACTTCGGCGTGCATTCGCACGTGGCCGACGTGATGATCGAACGCGCGCGCGAAGCCGTGGCCGGACGCGCCGCCATGAACTGCTCGCTGTGCAAATACCGTGTGCAGATCGTCGGCTTCGAGCAGCAGGTGGGCGAGCCGCAGCAGGCGCACCACCTGGCCGTGCGCGGCTTGCTGGCGCAGGAGCAGGCTACGACGGCCGCGCCAACCTACGCCCCGTACGAGCCGCATCCGATCGAGGCGGAGAGCTTCCAGATCATCGCCGCTGGACGCGACTGGTCGGGTTTCCCGGCCTCGCACATGACGATCCTGCAACGCCTGGTGCACACCAGCGGCGACTTCGGCGCCGTGGACGACATGTATTTTTCGCCGGGCGCGGTCGAAAGCGGCATCCTGGCGCTGCTGCGCTGCAAGCGCGTGCTGACCGACGTGACGATGGTGCAGACGGGCCTCAAGCGTCAGCTGTTGGAGACCCTCGGCATCGACACCTGGTGCGGCGTGCATGACCGCGAAACGCACCTGATGTCGGCCGCCGAAGGCATTACGCGCTCGGCTGCCGGAATCCGGCGCGGCTGGCAAAAATTCGGCAACGACGTGGTGCTGTCGATCGGCGACGCGCCGACGGCGATTGCCGAAGCGGTGCGCCTGATCCGCGACCATGGCTGGCGCCCGCAACTCGTCATCGGCCTGCCGGTCGGTTTTGTCGGCACGCGTGAGACGAAGGACGAACTGCGGCGCTGCCTGCAGGTGCCGCGCATTACCAACAGCGGCACGCGCGGCGGCTCGCCGTGGGCGGCAAGCGTGGTCAATGGCCTGATGATTGACGCGCTCAATCAGCTTGCAGGGTATGAAGCACCTTGAACGGGTCCGGTTCGACCTCGCCATCCCGGCGTTAAACGGGCTGCGGCGCGGCCGCACGACAGGCAGTTGCGCCACGGCGGCGGTCAAGGCCGCACTCGGTCTGCTGCTGCACGGCGCCCGCTGCGACAGCGTCCGGGTCAGCCTGCCCGACGGCGTGCATTATCTTGAAGTGCCGGTCCAGATGGTGGATTGGACCGATGCAGGCACAGCGCGGGCCGAGGTACTGAAAGACGGCGGCGACGATCCGGACAACACGCACGGCGCCACCATCTTTGCGGAAGTACGGCGCAACGATGCACGGGCGGTGCGCTTTTTTGCCGGGCACGGAGTCGGCACCGCGACGCGCCCCGGCCTGCGCGTGGCGGTCGGCGAGCCGGCGATCAACCCGGTGCCGCGCCAGATGATGCGGCGCGCGGTGGAAGAAATGCTCGATGACGCCATGGCGGAGCCGCCCGACAGCGGCTTCGACCTGACCGTTGGCTGCGAAAACGGGGAAGTCATCGCGCGCAAGACCTTCAATCCGCGCCTGGGCATCGTGGGCGGCATTTCGATACTCGGCACCTCGGGAATCGTCGAGCCGATGTCGCTGTCGACCTGGATTGCGTCGGTCGAGGTGTATGTGCGGGTAGCGCTGGCGGCGAGCACCGAGAGCGTGGCTTACCTGCCCGGAAAAATCGGGCGCGAGTTCGCCAGCGGCGTGTTGGGACTGCCGGACGAACGCTCGGTGCAGATCGCGAACTTTTTAGGCGACGCGCTGGACTTCACCGAAAAGGCGCTGCGGGAAGCGAACCGCAGCCTCGATGTGCTCTGGCTCGCCGGCCACCCTGGCAAGCTGGCCAAGGTGCTCGACGGGTTTTGGGATACGCATTCGAGCAAGAGCAACATGGCCATGGCCGGCGTCGCGCGCGTGGTCGCGCAGATGGGCGGCGATGCGCAACTGGTACACGATATGGAAAATGCAAACACAGTGGAAGCAGCAATGGAACGTTTAAAGAGTGAGCCCTTCGCCCAGGCGGTGTGGATCGAGATCGAGCGCCGCATCGGCGTGCTCACGCACGCGCGCGTACCTTCCGTGAAGCGCCTCGAAGTGCGCCTGTTCGACCTGGCCGGCAATCCGCTCGGGGTGGACGCATGAGCACTGACAGCCGTATCGGTACCCTCTGGGGCATCGGCGTCGGCCCCGGCCCGGCCGGCTACCTGCCACTGGCCGCGCTGGACGCCCTGCGCCGCGCCGATCTGATATACGCACCGCGCGCGCGCGGAGCGGAGCTGTCGGTCGCCTTGCAGTGCCTGGCGGGAATCGAGATCGACCCAGCCAAGCTGCGCGAGATCGAATTCAATATGGACCCGGACCGTTCGGTCCTGAGCGAGCATTACGCGCAACTGGCGGACGCCATCGCGCTGGAGCTGCGCGCCGGCCGCGACGTGGCTTACCTGACCATCGGCGATTCGCTGACCTACTCGACCTACGGCTACGTGCTGGCGGCCCTGCGCGCGCGCATTCCGGACCTGCCGCAGCGTACCTTCCCGGGCATTACCAGCTACGCGGCGGCCGCATCGGCGCTGGCATGGCCGCTGGGGGAGGGCAAGGAACGGGTATTGATCCTGCCGTGCCCCGAAACGGCGGAGGAACTGCGCAGCGACATTTTGACGCACGATATCGTGGTGCTGATGAAGGTCGGCCCGCGCCTGGGCTGGGTGCTCGACCTGCTGCGCGAGATGGGCATTGCCGACCACTGCGCTTTTGCGCGGCGCATCGGCCTGCCCGGCGAATTGCTGGCCTCTGGCGTGGGCGACATGATCGCAAACGACGCGATGGGCTACCTGGCCACCTTGCTGGTGCGCCGTCAACCACGGCAGGAGAGATAAGATGAAAGTGTACTTCGTTGGAGCGGGCCCCGGCGCCGCCGATTTGATCACCCTGCGCGGCGCGCGCCTGTTGGGCAGCGTCGACATGGTGCTGTACGCCGGTTCCCTGGTGCCGGTCGAGATGCTGACGCACTGCCGTCCGGATGCCGAGATCATCGACACCGCCAAGCTCGATCTGGAGCAGCAGCAGGCGTGCTACGTGCGCGCCCAGGAAATGGATATCGACGTGGTGCGCCTGCATTCGGGCGACCCGGCCATCTACGGCGCCACCGCCGAACAGATGCGCCGCCTCGATGCGCTGGGCATCGCGTATGAAGTCGTTCCCGGCGTGTCGTCGTTCACCGCCGCCGCTGCGGCGATCAGCGCCGAGCTGACCAAGCCGGAAGTGTCGCAGAGCGTGATCCTCACGCGCGTGTCGGGCCGCGCGTCGGCCGTGCCGGAACTCGAATCGATTGCGCGCCTGGCCGAACACCGCGCCACCATGTGCATCTTCCTGTCGGGGCCCCACCTGAAAAAGATCGTCGGCGACCTGTCGCTGCACTATCCGCAGGATACGCCGGTGCGGCTGGTGTACCGCGCCACCTGGCCGGAGCAGAAGATCTACCAGGGCACGCTGGGCACCGTGTTGGAAGACACCAAGCGCGGCGAGTGGAACCTGACCACGATGATGCTGGTCGGCGCGGCGCTCGACAAGGATGTCGCCGTCGAATCGAGCCTGTACTCGAAGGACTTCACGCACCTGTTCAGGGTCGTCAAGAAGAACAAGGCGGAGGCGGCGTCGTGAACGCAGCGCCGGCCATCTGGCTGGTGCGCGCGCATGGCGAGGCCCTGGCGGCGGTGCTGCAAGCCGCGCTAGGTGCGCAGGTATATCGCCCGTGGATGCAGGAAGGCGTCAGCCACAAGGCGCAGTTTGCCCAAATCTACCGCCGCCACGCGCAGTGGATCGTCATCGGCGCGACCGGCATTGCGGTGCGCTTCCTGGACGGTTTGACGCTCGATAAACACACTGACCCGGCAGTCGTGGTGCTGGACGAAGCGGGGCGCTTTGCCGTGTCGCTGCTGGCCGGCCACGAAGGCGGGGCCAACGCGCTGGCCTACAAGGTCGCGCGCACGGTCGGCGCAACCCCGGTGGTGACCACCGCCACCGAGGCCCTCAAGAGCCTGGTGGTCGGCATCGGTTGCCGCAAGGGCGTGCCGGCGGAGCGGATCGAAGCGGCCGTGCGCCACGCGCTCGGCCAACGCGGCATGGAAGAAGTGCGCGAAATGGCGACCGTGGACCTGAAGGCGAATGAACCGGGCCTGCTGGCGTTCTGCAGCCAGCATGGGCTGCCGCTGCGCGTGTTCGCGCGCGCGACCCTGGCGGCGCGTCCGTGGGTCAGCGTGCCGTCGGACTGGGTGCGCAGCAATGTGGGATTGGATGGCGTGTGCGAGCCGTGCGCGCTGGTCGCCAGCCCGCGTGGCGCGCTGCTGGTGCCGAAAACGTGCCTGGACGGCGTGGCCGTCGCGGTAGTTGAAGATAAATGGATGGAGATCTGATGAGTGGTGTATTGAATCTGGTGTCGGTCGGTCCCGGTTACGAGGACCTGATCGCACCGCGCGCGATTGCGGCGTTAAAAGAGAGCGACGTGATAGTGGCGTACGAATTGTATTTGCGCTGGATCATGCCGCATCTCGAGGGCAAGGAAATCCACACGCCGCCGCTGACGCAGGAGCGCGAACGCGCCTTGCTGGCGATCGAAAAAGCCCGCGGCGGCGCGCGCGTGTCGCTCATTTCGAGCGGCGACATCGGCATTTACGCGATGGCCGCGCTGGCGTACGAAGAAATGAGCGAGGATGACACCTATCAGGTCAACCTGATCCCCGGGATCACCTCGGCCAACGCCTGCGCGTCGCTGCTAGGCTCCCCGCTGTCGCACGACTTTGCCACGCTCAGTTTGTCGGACCTGCTGTGCCCTTGGGAGTGGATCGAGCACCGCGCGCGCCACATCGCCAAGGCCGACCTGGCGTGCGTGATGTACAACGTGCAAAGCGCCAGCCGCCAGCAGGGCGTCTACCGAGTGCTGCAGCTGATGCTCGAATCGAAGGCGCCGCATACGCTGTGCGGCGTGGTCAAGAACGCGTACCGCCCGAGGCAGGAAGTGAGCATCCACCGGCTCGACGAGCTGCCGTCGCTGCAGTTCGATATGTTGACCACCATCGTGGTCGGCAACCGCTTCACCCAGCGCAAGCGCGGCCAGATCTTTACGCCGCGCGGCTACAACGACTGGGACGCCAAGGCCGACAGCACGCTGCCGCAGCGCCAGGAGCTGCCCGACGGCGGTGTGTGGGTATTTTCCGGCACCAGCGACGGCAACGCGCTGGCGGCCAGGCTGGCAGCGGGCCAGCCGCGTCCCGTGGTGGTGTCGGCGGCGACCGACCATGGCGGCGACGTGGCGATCAAGGCCTGCCCGGGTGCGACCGTGTGGGCCGGGCGCCAGGGCATCGAAGCGCGGCGCCAGGCGCTGGTGGCCAGCGGCGCGAAGGTGCTGGTGGACGCCACCCATCCTTACGCGGCCAGCATGTCGGAGCAGTTGATCGGCCTGTCGCGTGAACTTGGCATTCCTTACCTGCGCTACGAGCGGCCGAGCAGCTTCAGTGCGGACGGCGGCACTTTGTGCGCGTCGCCGCAAGACGCCGCCGAATGCGCCATCGCGACCGGCCAGCGCATTTTCCTGTCCACCGGATCGAAAGACCTGGCCACATTTTTGCATGCCGACGGCGCCGGGGACAAGCAGTGGTTCGCGCGCCTGACGGCCGAACCGGAGTTCATCGAGCGGGCGGTTTCCCTGGGCGTGCCGCGTGAGCGCATCTGCGCCATGCAGGGGCCGTTTTCGAAGGAATTCAACATCGCCCTGTGGCGCGACTGGCAGATCGACTGCGTGGTGACCAAGGATTCGGGCGACGCCGGCGGCTATGCGGCTAAAGTCGACGCTGCAAAAGAACTCGGCATCCCGCTGCTGGTGGTTCGACGCCCGCAGGTCGACTACCCGGCCATGTGCAACAGCGCGGATGAGTTGATCGCGCAACTGGCAAAACTGGACCTGGCATGAAGCAGCTGATCCCCGTCACCATCGTGACCGGCTTCCTCGGCTCGGGTAAAACGACGCTCTTGCGCAGCCTGATCGAAAAGCGCCAGAGCCGGCGCCTGGCGTTGTTGATCAACGAGTTCGGCGAAATCTCGATCGACGGCGCCCTGGTGCGCGGCGAAGCGGGGCTTGACGACCAGGTGCGCGTGCACGATTTTCCGTATGGGCTGATCGCGTACGGTGACGACGAACTGTTTTTGCCGACCATGCAGGCGATTGCCGCGCGCCGCGCGAATGTCGATCACGTGCTGATCGAAACGTCCGGCCTGGCGCTGCCGACGGCCATCATGGAGATGCTGCAAAGTCCCGGGCTTGCCGACGACTTCATCCTCGACGCCACCTTGGCCGTGGTCGATACGCCGCTGCTGCTGTCGGACCAGTTCGAGCTTGGTGGCGGCAGCGATGCGGCGGCCACGGTGTTCGCGCAGCAGCTCGAATTTGCCGACGTGGTGGTGCTGAACAAAATCGACGGCCTGGACGACGACGCGCTGCTGCTGGCCGAAACGCGGGTACGCGAGCGCGCGCCCAAGGTGCGCTTCCTGGAGCTGGCGCACAAGGCGCAACTGGACATCCGCCTTGCGCTCGGCCTGCGCCTGCACCAGCCAACCCGTACCGAGCACGCGCACACGTACACGCCGCTGGCGACCATGCCGGGTCCTGGCGCCGGTCCGCTGGCCGAGCAGGGGCGCCTGAACGGGCATGCGCATTCGGGTCTGGCCGCGCACTCGCACGGGCTGGCCACGCACAAGCATTTTCACGAACAGGACCCGGGCTGGCTGTCGTTCGTGCTGCGCAGCGATGCGCCGCAAAGCGCCGACAAGGTGCGCCACGCCTTGCAGGAAGCGGTGCGCCTGGAGCCTGTGTTGCGCAGCAAAGGGTTCATCCGCACCGGCGAGACCGATCAGGCGGTGCTGGTGCAGGGCGTGCGCGCGCGCGTGACGATCAGCGTCGATGCGGTGCGGCCGGCGGCCCGGCGCTCGGAACTGGTTATCATCGGTTACCACGCCAGCCGCACGCGCGTGGCGGCGGTGCTGTCGGAACTGACGGGAACGCATTGGCGATAAGTGCTTAAACCATCTATTCATTTTTCTATCTGGGAGCTTCACATGCAATCGAAATTCATCCGTACCCTGGCGCTCGCGCCCCTGTTTTACTGCGGCGCGGCGCTGGCCCATCCCGGCCATGACGGCGGCTTGCTCGCTGGCCTCGCGCATCCGTTTTCGGGGCTGGACCACATGCTCGCCGCCGTCGCCGTCGGCATCTGGGCCGCGCAACTGGGCGGGCGCGCGCGGTCGCTGCTGCCACTGAGCTTCATCGCCTTGCTCGCCGCCGGCGGCATGATGGGGATGGCGGGCGTGGGCATCGCCGCGCTGGAAAGCGCGATCATCGCGTCGGTGCTGGTACTCGGCCTGTCGATCGCCTTCAAGGTCAAGCTGATGCCGGCGCTGGGCGCATTGATGGTCGGCGCGTTCGCCGTCGTTCACGGCCTGGCGCATGGCGCGGAAATGCCGCACGTGGGCAGCGCCGGCATGTACTTCTCTGGCATCCTGGCGTCGAGCGCGGTGCTGCTGGCCGGCGGCATGCTGGCCGGCGCGGTAATGCGCCGCCAGCAGGCATGGCTGCGCGGCGTGGGTGCGGCAATCGCCCTGGGCGGCGTCTGGATCGGCGCGGCTTTCTAAGCCAGCCGCGCGCAGGCTGCGCTCATGCCCATGGCGAGCGGGCCGCGTTCGCACAGGGCAATGTCCCAGTGCTGCTTGTCTATCAACGGGAACAGCGCGGCGCCGGCCAGTACCAGGCGGCTGGTCGCTTTCCATAGCGGGACGGGAATGTCGGCGTCGGCGCCGGCCAGCTTCCATGCGGCGCGCAGGATGTGCGGGCCGTGTGCGGCCATCGCCACGGTCACGCGCAGGCCGCCGAGGCGGTGCGGCGAGGGCAGTTCCTGCAGCAGATAGCCGCGCGCGCACGGCAGCTCAAGGAGCTGCACCAGGTCGGCCAGCGCGATCAGCGCGCCGTTGCCGAGCACCGCCGCATCGCTGTTTTTCTCGTAGCTGATCGCGGAAAACGTCTCTGCGCCACCATCGTCCGACACCGGTACGAACTGCAGCGGATAGACCGCGGCGTCGCGCAGGTAGCGGCGCGCTTCGGCCGCGCTGTGCAGCGCTCGCACGCCAGCGAGTGCGTCACCGTCGCCGTTGAACAGGGCTGCCACGCGCGGGCAGGGCAGGGCGTGCGCCTGCATCGCGGCGTGAAACGCGATGCTGTCGGGCGCGCAGGCTTGTTGCGGCGCCTGTGCGCGCGGCGTGGGCAGGGCGTGGAATAGTCGTTGCACCAGCTCATGCGCCTGCGTGAAGCCGCTTTTGTGCGTTCCGGTTGCCTGGCTGATGTAGAACATGCTTTTCCCCTGCTGTTTGTGTGACCGCAACATTCCTTTAATTAACGTTACCTTGAAGAAATGGCAGCGGGCATGATGCAGGCCAAGCTTTTAGCGCGCCGTGCGAAAACGCCACAGATGTTATGCTGGCCGCCCGGGGCGTCACACACGGCACGCAGGAGCAATACGATGAAATCGGGCATGACACCACAGCGTAAAAAGGCCCTCAGCTACGCGAAGGATGGGCGCAATACCCTGGCAGAGGCGCGCAGCAAGGCGCATAAGGCGATCACGCTGCGAAAGGCAATGGCCAACCGGGCCTTGCGGCGCGCGGAGGCGGTGGCGACTGCTGCCACGGCGCGCGACCTTGATGCCGATGCCGTTGTCGCCAGGAGTGGCCGCCGCTCGTGGCGCAAGACGCCCGACGCGCCGCTGGCCGTCTATGTGTCGGCCCGGCTGGGGAGCGCCAATCTCGCGCACAGGAAATCGGACCTGCTTGAGCAGGGCAAAAAATCGGCAAAGGTTCGCCGTTTTGTCCTGAAGGGGCCGCTGTTCAACGGTCTGCAAAAAAGGGAAACCGAATGATCGATGGGCAAGCGGCCTGGCTGAAAACCTCTCCTTGCGGACTTAACTGACCTCGACCCCGGCAACCGCCACCTCGTTGGCCACATCGGCGGCGCGCATGTCCGCCGCCGGCAGTTCGATGGTAAACCGGCTGCCTTTTCCGGTGCCTTCGCTGTAAGCCATCACGCTGCCCCCGTGCAGCTCCACCAGTTTGCGCACCAGCGCCAGCCCCAGCCCGAGCCCGCCGGTGGCGCGGTCCGGCGTGCGCCGCCCCTGCGAAAACAGTTCGAACACGCGCGGCAGCAGTTCCGGCTCGATGCCGTTGCCGTTGTCGCTCACCTCGATGCTGATGCGGTCCCCGTCGCGCGCCAGGGTCACCCGGATCGACGACTGCGGCGGCGAATACTTGGCCGCGTTGACCAGCAGGTTGGTCAGCACCTGGATCAGGCGCGTGGCGTCGCCGCGCACCCAGTATTCTTCCTCGCCGCAGACGCTATCGAAATGGTGCGCGCCCTTGTGCATGGCGCCCATGGTCTGCTCGACGGCGGCGGCCAGGATGGCGCGCATCGACACAGGATTTTTTTCCAGCGTAATGAGCCCGCGCGTCACCCGCGACACGTCGAGCAGGTCGTTCACCAGATGATTCATATGGTCGACCTGGCGCGAAATGATGTCGCCGGCCTGGCGCATCTGCTCCGGCGAGATGTTCGGCATCTTGAGCAGGTGGGCGGCGGTGCTGATCGGCGCCATCGGGTTGCGCAGCTCATGCCCGAGCATGGCCAGGAATTCATCCTTGGAGCGGTTTTGCGCCTCGGCGATTTCGCGCGCCTGCTGCGCTTCGGACAATAACCGTTCGCGCTCGGCCGACGCGCTCGCCAGCAGGTGGGACCCCAGGTACACGTTCTGGTCGAGCCGGTCGACTTCCGTGATGCCCGAATACAGCGGCAGCCGGGTCGGCCCGCCCACCATTGCACGCGCCGCCTCACCGGTGCGGGCAATGGCGCGCGTCACGCGTGCGCTGAACAGCAGCGCGGCGGCGCCCGCCAGCAGCAGGGCCATGATCAACCCCGACACCGAATAGAGCACCGTGCGGCGCGCAGTGCCGTCGATGGCCGCGCGCGGAGCCGACATCGCTACCCACCAGCCCGACACGGTGGACGCGGTCAGCATCGCATAGCGCCCGTCCGGCGTGGTCACCAGGCCGTTTTCGCGCAGGCGGATGGCGACCAGCACCGGCGCCGGCGCCAGGCTGCCCACGGCGGCGTGCTTGCCGTTGCTGGCCAGCAGGCGGCCAACGCGGTCGTACACGCTGAAGGTGGTGCCCTCGGCGTCGGGCGCGGGCAGGGCGCGCAGCAGGTCGTCGACGTCGAAGCCGTAGCCGAGCACGTAGCGCATGCCGTTGTCGAGGAACACGGGATAGTCGACTTTAACGACGTAGCTTTCGGGTAATGTGCCGGGCAACAGGTCGGAGATGGCATACGCCGCGCTCGACAGCATGCGGTCGACGCGGGCGCGCTCCATGGCGCGGGTGTCGGGCAGGGCCGCGCCGGGCGGGCGGGTGGTGTCGACGAGCAATTGTCCGCTGTCGTCGAACAGCTCGATGTAGGCGCCGTCGTTGCCGGCCATGGTGCGCGCCTTGATGCCGAACTGGGCGATTTGTCCCGCTTCCAGCTTGTTCGAACTGCTCAGGCCCCGGATCAGGCCGATCGCCTGGTGCCACTGGCCGTCCACGGCGATCGAGGTGGCGCGCGCCGCCAGCTTCATGGACAGCACGGCGGCGTCGCGTTCGGCCTGGATCAGGCGGCTCAGCGGCACGGTGGAAAACAAAATTACCGGCGCCAGCGCCGCCACGATCATCAGCGCCAGGAAGGACCGAATCTTCATGATAACTCTTCCGGGAAAACACCTCAACGCGAGCGGATTCGCTCAGGCATTGCATCCCATTAAGCTTAGCATGTCTTTACGCACTTGATTCCTATTAGTATTTCTTCACTGTTGGATTGGAGTAACGCCACTTGACGCGGCGTTCACCATGCGTTCTAAGGATTCCAGCCGAGGCCGCTATTCCATGCCGAAAATACCTTTGCACGCGTGGCAAACCCGGCCGCGACCTCGTCCTCGCTGAGCAGGTAGCCGCCGACCCGCGCCGCCAGGTTCAATGGCGTGCCCTGCAAATCGGTGCTGCCCGATTCGCGCCAGCCCGACAGCGCGGTGGGCTGCACCGGATTGGGCGCCGGCTGGCCGTTCACGCCTAGGCCGGCCCAGCCGGCCGGGGCGACGTGCGCATCCATCTTGCAGTTGATGAAGGCGATATTGTCCCAGCTGGCCGTGCCGCCCGGGCTGCGCGCGAGCCAGGTGGCCCCATCCGGAACGTCGCCGTGCGCGGGACCCGGGCCGGGGCCGTGCGTCAGGCTGCTGTTGAGGAAAACGAAGCCCTTGTCGGCTGCGTTCGGCACGCGCGCCTGCAGCACGTAGCCGCCGCCGCCGGCGCTGGTGCTGTCGCCGACGCTGCGGATCTCGCTTTCCTCGAACAGGGCCGCGCGCGCGCCGCCCCAGATGAAGTCGACGTTGCCGGCCACCAGCGAGCGGTGAAACCAGGCGTAGCCCTTGAGGTTGAGCGTGTCCTGTTCGCTAAAAAAAGCGGCGTTGGTGGCCACCAGGCGGCCCTCGCTGTTGAAGTAGAGCGTTTCGGCCTGCGCCGAAATGGCGGGCGAGCGCAGGGTGGTGTTTTTCAGGGTCAGGTTGTCGAGCGTGAGCATGTCGGCCGCTTCGATCAGCAGCACGGCGCGTCCGCCCAGCGGCGTTCCAGGTGACCCACCACCGCTCCCCGGCGCTTCGCTGGCGCCCGTGCCGGGGTTAAGGGTGTCGTGGTTGGTGTAGTGGATCACCACGCCGTCGCGGCTTTCGCCGTGGACCGTTACGTTGTCCTTGCCGCGCAGGTAGAGCAATTCTTCGTAGCTGCCGTTGCGCACGCTGATCGTCACCGGGTCGGCCTTGGCGAAGGCGCCGGTGGCGTGGTTGAGCGCGCCCTGTACGGTGCGAAAGTCGGCCGGGCCGTCGTCGTCCACGCTCAGGCTGGCGCTGGTCGGCGCGGCGGGCCTGGTCGCAAAATTCCAGCCGCCCGCCTTGCCGATGCCGCGAAACGGCGTCCCGCCCAGGGTGGCGCCGTTGAACACGCCGTCGGCAATGGCCACGTAGTATGCGCTGCCGTAGGCAAGGCGGTTGTTGTGCGGCTTGATAGTCACCCTGTTGCCGTTGATGTGCACCGGCGCATAGCGCACGCGGCGCAGGCGGTCCTGGCCGGCGTGGCCGATGACGTCGACGTCGTCAGCCGGGCGGATCACGTCGACCAGCGCATCGTCGCTCTTGCGGAAGATGCGGATGGTGCCGCCGGTGCCGAGCGTCGGCGCGCTGTCAAACGTCAGGCTCAAAGGGCTGTCGATGGCAACACCCTCGGCGCCGGCGGGCGGGAAGCTGGCGCCGTCCAGGCGGTAGGTCTGGGTCGGCTGCACGAAGGCGGGTGCGATGGTGGCGCCAATGCTGCGCGTCAGGGCCGGATCGGCGCCGCTGGTGAAGACGATTTTGGCGCTGCCGGGGGCCAGTGGAGTCAGGGTGACCTTGGCGCCGTCGATGGAGACGCCCACCACGCCCGGTTTGCTGGACGCCACCGTGAAGCTGTCGACGCTGCCGTCGCCTTTTTTGGCGCCCACGTTGATGACCAGCGGCGCGTCGCCGGCTTCGGTCGTGTACGCCAATGGATGCGGGTTGATTGTCAGCTGCACCGGTTTGAGTGCCGGATCGCCCACCCGCACATCGTCGACCTGGAACGACTTGTTGGTCGTGTACAGGCCGATCAGCCCGCGCGCGCTAAAGCTGCTGTCGGTCACCGAGCCCAGGTTTTCGCCATCGAGATACAAGGTCAAGGTGCTGCCGATCATCTCGAAACGCACGGTGTAGAACTGCGCATCCATGGCGATGGCGCGCTTGCTTTGCTTGATCTTGCTCAAGCTGTTGCCGAGCATCCGGGCGATCTCGACTTGGGTGCTGGTGCTGGCGTTCTGCACATTCAAACCGGCGCCGTACCAGTTGGCCGGGTCGACGTAGCGCGTGATCAGGTACAGCTGCTTGTTGCCGGTGGTGCTGTTGGTCAGCGGCCGGATGCGCGCCTCTAGAAAATAGTCGCCCGAGGGCACGCCCTTGAACGCCTCCGGCTTGACCAGCGCCAGGATGCCGCCGCTGCTGGCCGCCGTGTATTGCAGCACCTTGTTGCTGGTGCCCGCCGCGTCCGCCTGCACGCTGAAGGCGCCGTTCGGGCCGGCCAGCGGCAGCAGGCTCCAGCGCGCGCTCGACCCGTCCTGGAAGTCGTCGCAGAAGTACAGGCCGGTGGACGGACAAAACAGGGTCGGCGCGGTGTCGGTGCCGGTGTCGCCGCTGCCCGTGATGCTGGTGCTGAGCTTGCCGCCGCCGGCCTGCGCCAGGGCGTTGGCCTTGACCAGGGCCGCCGGGCGCGGCGTGAACGCGTATGGCGCGTTCCAGCTGGCCGGGGCTACCGCGCAGGCCGGCAGTGCCGCGCCGTTCAGCAGCGAGCCCTTGTCGCTGAAGGCGCCGCCGGTTCCGCCAGGCGCCGAGACGATATCGGCGCAGCTGCTCGCGCCGGCAATGGCGAAGACGTTATTGTCCGACCTGATCTTGGCGTTCTGGCCGATGCCCACGCTGTAACTGTGCGGGTAAATCGGCGCCGTCTTGCTGCCCATGTAGTAATTGTTGAACAGGTGGACCATGCCGAAGCGCACCCGTGGCGCGCGCTGCGTCACATCGGCAAACACATTGTTGCTGAAAGTGACGCGCAGCTTGCCTTCGTCGGCGGTGGCGGTGTCGCTCGCACCGATCAGGTTGTTCTTGTTGTGCTGGCCGAAGTGGTTGTACGACACGGTTACCAGGTCGGAGGCGTTGGTGATGTCCAGCGCGCCGTCGTGGCATTGCTTGTGCTTGCCGTTTTCGATGGGCTGCAAGTCGTCGGTCAGCGGGGCGTCGGTAAAGCTGTTGTGGTCGATCCAGACGTGGTGCGAGCCCGATACGCCGATGGCGTCGTAGGCCGAGTTCCAGTTGCCGGCAGCGCCGTCGAGCGGGTCCCAGATGGGGCCGACGTCGCACGGGTTCATGACCTTCAGGTTGCGGATGATGACCTGTTCGACGTTTTGCACGGATATATGGCCGTTGACGATCCCGGCCCCGGCCCCGGCGCCGATCAGGGTGGTGTTGCTGCCGATGCGGACGGCGCCGCGCGCGGCCTGGTCGCCGGTGCTGACGTAAGGCACGCCGCCGCTCATGTCGATCATGCCGGTCAGCTTGATGATCTTGCTGCTGTTGGCGCCGTTGCGCAGCGCCGCCAGCAGTTGGGCGCGGTCGGCCACGGTGTAGATCTGCTCGGGCACGGCGTTCGCTCCGCCAACGGTGCCGCCCGACTGGCTGGCCCAGCCGTCGGCGGGGGCGCTCTGGCGCGCGGGGTCGATGGCGGCATTGGCCTGGGTGCAGGCGGCCGCCATCAGCAGGGCGGCGCCGAGAGCGGCGGCCCTGAAAGGTGCTTCTTTCATGTAAATTCTCCGGTGACTAGGCTTGATGGGCGCGGCGGCGCGCGATCGCGATGGCGGCAAAGCCGGCCAGCATCAACGTTACGCTGGCCGGTTCGGGCACGGGCGAGGGCGCCGTTTCCAGGCGCGCGCTGAAGCTGTTAAATCCGGCGCCCCAGTCGAGCGCGGAGAGGTCCAGGCCAATGGTGTGGCCGTCGATCAGGTTCAGGATCGGCAGGCCGCCCACGGCGGCGCTATCCTGCAAGGTGAAGCGCGTGAGCGGTGCGGCCAGGCTGGTGCCGAAATCGAAGCGCATGCTATACGCGCCCGGCGCTACCTGCCCATTGTTATAGACCGTCATCACACCGTCCTCGGCGAAGTCGATGCCGAACAGGAAGTCGGCGCTGAGGAATTCGACCCCGCCGGCGCCGCCAGGATCGATTACCGTCACGTTCGATCCCGGAACGGCTGCGAACTGCTGGTCCAGCCCCAGCATGCCGTCAGCGAAGCCGTTGTAGCTCGCGCTGATGGTGGTGTGTTGCAGCGGCAAAGTTGCCGCATGTGCTTGTCCCGCGGTCAGTGCCACGACCGCGAGTGTCTCCAACAATCTTGTTGTTTTCATTTTTTGTCGTCCATGAAGGGGCCTCGAAAAATCGTAGCGAGCGGCGCGAGTTTCGTCCGAGAAGCGCAGCCGTACGAAGGTACGGTGAGCATCGCAGGGCGGAAATTGCGCCGCGCAGTAGATTTGTCGAGGCCCCGATAAGTGAAACAGCAGGCTACATCGTTAGTACCTCGTCAAAAACTTGGTGCATTACGCCGTCACGGTGGTGTTATAGACCTTGCCGCCGATGGTCACGTTTGTCAGTTTTGCCGACTTCACGTTGTAGGCGAACCAGGGGTGATCGGCGTTGGCCGGGGTGCCGAAGTCGCAGTCGGTGATCGTGATGTCGGTGATCGGCACGATCAGCGAGGGATCGCTGCCGTTGTAATCGAAAGCGACAGGGCCGAGCAGCATGATGGCCTGGAAGCACGAATACGTGCCGGCCTTGGTCTTGACGTTGCCAACCTTGACGTTCGAGATGTGCACGTTGGACACCACCGGCGGGCGCGTGCGCACGTTGTCGGCGGTCGGCGCGTAATCGCAATCGATGGTGATCACCGCGCCGGCCGAGGACGACACGCTTTTCGGCGCAATCGGCGAGCCCGGCAACGGGTTGTAATACTGCGGCGTGGTCTGTACGCCATTCGGAATGGTCACGTTGCGCACGTAAAAATGCTTCAGGAAGCCGCCACGGTTCATATTGGTCTTCATGCGGATCGCCGTGCTCAGCGGACTGGTGGCCCAGTTCACGTTGCGGAACTCGACGTCCTGCGCGTACACGTGCTGAATGCCGCCCGACATTTCGCTGCCCAGGGTCACGCCGCCGTGGCCGCTGTTCATGATGCATTTCTGGATCAGCACGTTCTGCGTCGGCCCGAACTGGGTGTCCAGATTCTTGCCGGCCTTGATCGCGATGCAATCGTCGCCGGTGTTGAAGGTGCAGTCCTCCACCAGCACGTAGTCGCACGCTTCCGGGTCGAAGCCGTCGCTGTTCGGGCCCATGCTGTCCATGTGGACCTTGCGGATTTCGAGGTCGCGGCAAGCCACCGGGTGGTGCAGCCAGAATGGCGCCTGGTTGACCTGGTAGCCCTTGAGCAGCACCTTGTCGCAACCGATGAATTCGATCATGCACGGGCGCAGGTAGTGGCCGCGTCCGAATACGCGCTTGCCGACCGGCACGCCCGCTTCCGACAGCGACGGCAGGTAGGATTCATCGTTGCGCCAGCGGCTGGACTCGCCTTCGATCAGCTTGACCTGGGCCGGTGTGAGGTTGGGCGCGACGCTCAGGATGCTCGGCGGATTGGCCGGGTTGACGGCCACCTGCGAGGCCGGTTCCTTGGCGCCGCTGCGCTTGCTCTTCCAGTCCCACCAGCAATCGCCGCCGTTCAGCGGCACGCCGCCCTGGCCGTCGAGAATGCTGGTCCAGTCTTCGCCGGTCAGGGCGATGTTGTTTTGCTTGTGCGCATACACCAGCGGCGAATAGTTCAGGCAATCGTTGCTCTGCCAGCGCGACAGGGTCAGCTTGCCGTTCGCGCCGCAGTCGACCTCGCCATACTTGGCGAAATCGTCCGGATCATTGCTGAAGAACACGTGCGCACCCGATTTCAAATGCACATGCACGTTCGAGCGCAGTACGATCGGGCCCTTGCACAGCCAGGCGCCGGCGGGAATCACCACGCGCCCGCCGCCCGCCTTGGCGCAGGCGGCAATCGCGGCCGCAATGGCCGGATAGCAGTCGTGCGCGCCGGCGGCCGGCGTGCTGACCATGCCCGGCTCGTGATGGCCGACAAAGCCCTTCACGGTCATCACCTTGCACGGTTTGGCGCCGTGCGCGGTGATGACGAAGTCTTGCTTGCGAAATAGCAGCGGCGTCTTGAAACGCCCGGCAATGACTTGCGCCTGCTGCCACGGGTCGGACGGCTTTTCGTCGGCCATGGCCGGCAGGGAAATGGCGCCGCCGCCCAGGGCCAGGCCGGCGGCCCCGGCGCCGCGCAGGAGGGCGCGGCGCCGGGTGTCGATCGAATGCTTGTTCATGAAGGTGCGTGCCTTATCAGAAGTTGTAAGTCATGCGCAGATTGTATGAGCGGCCGATCGGGTTGGCGGCGCTGCTCAGGTAGCCGAAGGTGTAGCCGCTGTGGTTGGTGACCGGCGGGTTTTCGTCGAACATATTGGTGATGCCGGCCACGATGCTGATGTTCTTGAAACCCGTGTAGGTGCCGGTCAGGTTCCACACCGAGTACGGCTTGATTTCGCGGTGGTATTCGGCCGCCACCAGGTTCTGGTCGTCGTAGTGCGAGTTGTAGTTCTGGGTCAGCTGGGCACTGTAGTCGCCGCGCTTCCAGCTGGTCGACAGGGTGTGCTTCCAGCGGTAGGTGATGATCGGGAAGTTGCTGGTGGTGCCGTTGCTGGCCAGGCCGAAGCGGCCGACGTTGGACACAAAAGCGCTGTCTTTTTCCAGCTGGTTCTCGAACTGGGTCAGGTAGGTGCCGTCGAGCTGGAACTTGAACTCGCCGATGTCCATGCGCGGCAGCGCGTAGTTGGCCGTGAGGTCGATACCGGCGGTTTTCTGGCCGCCCAGGTTCATCGTCACGTTCTTGATGTAGGCCAGGGTGCCGTCGGGATTGCGCACGAACAGGTCCTTGTACTTGGCCGGGTCCTGGAAATAGACTTGCTCGGGCAGGTTGGCCAGCATGTTTTTCATGCGGATGTTCCAGTAGTCGAGCGAGACGGTCAGGTTCTTGACCGGTTCGACCACCATGCCGAGCGTCCAGCCGCGCGAGGTTTCCGGGGTCAGCTGGTCGTTGCTGCCGGTTTGCTTGGGCAGGGCCACGTTGCACACTTCGGACGCTACCGCGCCGGCCACGGCGGTGCCGCTGCCGGCCACACCCGGTTTGCCGCCCGGGCACAGGGACGGATCGTCCCATTTGCCGGAGGTGTTGCCGTTGGCGCCCGGCAGGCGGTAGCCGTAGCGGTCGAACAGGGTCGGCGCGCGGAAACCGGTATTGGCCGAACCACGGAACATCAGTGTTTTGGACGGCTCGTAGCGAAAGCTCGCCTTCGGGTTGAAAGTGTTGCCGAAGTCGCTGAAATAATCGTCGCGCGCAGCCAGGTTGACGGTCAGTTGCTTGCTGATCGGAATATCGAGCTCGGCGTACAGGGCCGACACATTGCGCGCGCCGTCGCCGTGCGAGGACGAGGCGTTGGCGTAGCTCACTTCGTTGGTGATGCCCAGGCGCGTGTCTTCGGTGGTGTCGCGGTGGATGTCGACGCCGACCGCCATCGCCAGCGATCCGCCCGGCAGCTGCATCAGGGTGCGGCTGGCGGTGGCGTCAAAACCGGCGAAGGTGCTGGTCGAATCGCGGTTCATCTGGCCGTCGACCGAGATGTCGCGCAGGTAGCCCTTGCCGGCCTCATCCTGCAGGCCGAACGGGTTGAGCGCGCCGCTGGCCAGGCCGGCGTTCAGGCCGGGGCCGCTGACGTAGCCGGCGTTGTAGTAGTTCTTGCGGTTGCTGTGGCCGTACACCAGCCCGGCCTTGTAGTCCCACTCGCCGATCTTGCCTTCGTCGACCAGCGCCAGGCGCTGGTTCAGCTGCACGTCCTTGTTGCTGGCCAGGCCCAGGTCGGCCACGCTCCAGGTCACGATCAGCGGTTCGCCCTTCAAGCCGGCAACGGCCGGCACGCCGCCGGCGCCGCCCGGATACCATTTGCTGGTGGCCGGCACGCGCGCGGTGATGCCCTTGGCGGTGACGCTGTTGGTCGGATTGCGGGCGGAGATGATGGTCGACTGGCCGCGCATGTAGTCCAGGCTGAGCGTGTGGTCGTCCGAGATCTGCCTGGTGCCGCGCGCGTAAAAGGTCAGCTGCTCGGTTTCGTGCAGGGCGGTGCCGTACTCGTTGTTGTCGAGGATGCAGGTATTCTTGGCGCCCTGGGTCGAGTAGGGCGCCAGGCACCCGGACTTGTAGTACGGGTTGGCCGCGGTCTTGTTGGTGGCGGTGGTGAAGTTGGCCGGGGTGGCGTAGCCGCCGCTGCCCAGGGTCGGCGCGCGCCCGATGCTGGCCAGCAGCTCGGGCGAACTCAGCTCCAAGCGGTCACGCGCGGCCAGGCGGCTGCGCTGGCGGCCGTCGATGGTGCCGTACAGGTTCCAGCCGTCGGTGGCCAGGTTGCCCTTGCCGAAGGTGGCGGAAACGCGCTGCTCGTCGCCGCCGCCCGATTTTTCGGGCTGCACGTACTGGGCGGTGATGGAGCCGCCTTCGACGCTGTTTTTGGTGATGAAGTTGACCACGCCGCCGATGGCGTCCGAGCCGTAGATCGAGGAGGCGCCGTCGCGCAGGATTTCCACCCGCAGCAGGGAACTCATCGGGATGACGTCGAGGTTGGCATAGCCGTCGGCGATCGCCTCGTTGGCCAGGCGGCGGCCGTTGAGCAGCACCAGCGTGCGGTTCACGCCCAGGCCGCGCAGGTTGATGTTGGTGCCGGAACCGGCGTTGGACGGGGCCAGCGAGTTCGATTGCGGCAGCGCCATCATCACATCGGCCAGGCTGGTCATGCCGCGCTTGGTGAATTCCTCGGCCTTGATGGTCGAGACCGGCAAGGCCATCTCGGTGGCAAGGCGCTTGATGCTCGACCCGGTCACTTCGATGCGCTGCATGCCGGCATCAAGCTGTTGGGCCGCGGCCTGGTTCATCACCGTCAGCACCGCCAGGGTGATGGACGACAATACGAATTTCGAGTGGGTCGAGCTGGTTTGCTTGTTCATGTGCGACGGTCTCCTGCGGATTATTGTTTGACATTAGAAGCTTTTCGGGCCACGGCGCGGAAAGCTGGTCAGGACACCTCGCGTATCCTGTGCCACGGCGACGAAGGCGTGAGCCGGGGTCGACGTGGTCAATAATGGGTCGTTCTCGTGGTGCGGCGTCTTCGCGCCTGCTGTCCACTATGTAAATAGGGCGGTGCTCATCCTCGCGAAAAGGTGCGTGTGACGCGTTCCAGGTGGGCGCGCATGGCGGCGTGCGCTTCGGCCGGATCGCGCGCCACGATGGCGTCCAGGATGCGGCGGTGGTCGAGCAGGGTGGCCTGGCGCAGTTCTTCGGTCTGGAAATGTTCCTTGAGCTTGTGCCAGAGGCGGCCGCGCTGCTTCCACAGGTGGTCGACCGCGCCGGCCATGGCGCTGTTGCCGGTGGCGCGCGCGATCGACAGGTGGAAGTCGCGGTCGAGCTGTTCGTTGCTGCTGTAGTTGTCGTGCTGGCGTTCCATTTCGACGACGGCGTTGCGGATGGCGTCGATGGCGCTGTCGCTGGCCATGCGGGCGGCGCTGGCGCACACCTCGGCTTCGACCAGGCGGCGCGCGGCCAGCACTTCGAACGGGCCGGGGCCGGCTTCCTCAAGCTCGGTGTGGGCAGGCTGGACGCGGGCGACGTAGACGCCGGAGCCGCCGCGCACGTCGACCACGCCGCGCAGTTCAAGGGCGATGAGGGCTTCGCGCAGGGAAGCGCGGCTGACGGCCAGGCGGGTGGCCATTTCGCGTTCGGGCGGCAAGCGTTCGCCGGCGCCGATTCTTTCGTCGCGGATCAGTTCCTCGATGCGTCCGGCCACGATGCGGTACAGCCGCGGTTCGTGCGCGAGGGCGTTGTCGGGAGCGGGTGTGACTTTCTTGAGCATGGCGGCCTGCACATCTTTTGGTCAGGCCATTCTAAAGTGGTCTGACCAATCGCGCAAGGTGCTCGGGCCAAAATAGTGCGGATGGGTGGATAAGGGCACTCGGCAATCACGTTATTGCAAGCTCAGTCGAATAAGCCGTCTCCCCCGCGCAGGCGGGGGCCCATAGCACCTATGCTCAGCCGTGCTATAGGCCCCCGCCGAGGGCCGCCTTGGCGCGGGGGAGACGGCTCAAACGCTCGCGATTTAGACGGCGGTGTACGTGCATGATGCTTTTCATCGCGTCGCTCACTTGCCCTTATAAATCCCCGCCTCCAGAATCACATCCCCACTCTTGAAGAAATACGTCGATTTCTTCTCGATCTGACCGCTGGTCGGGTTGTTGTAGCGGTAATCGACCCAGCCCTTGCCGCTCTTCTGAGCCAGATCGATAATTTCTTTACGGAACAGCTTGCCGTCGGCATCGGGCAGCACCACCATGTTCTTGCCGACCAGCTTGGGATTGGTCGGGTGCGCCAGTTGCGTCCCATCGAGCGCGCGCATGGTCAGGTAGGTGTTCTCGTTCACAAACTCGGGACTCTTGCTGTTGATCGCAGTGATCAGCGCCTCCTTGCCGTTCTTTTGCAGGAAGGCCACGCCTTTCTCGACCATGGCGACGGCATCGGCGGGATTGTCGACCGCGGGCGCGGCGAAGCAGGTCGAGACGGTGAAGACGGCGCCGGCAAGGACGGCCTTGATCATGGTTTTCATGGTGCTCCCCTGAAAATCCACCCGGAATGGGTAGCTGACAGGGAAAATGTACCATGCGCCGAACTTGCTGCGAAGAAGTATTTACGGTTGGGCTACTTCGCCAGGCGCCGCTGCATGGCGGCCAGGCGCCGTCGCAGCCGGGCCATCAGGTTGCCCAGCAGGTAGCGCACGGTGGCCAGCGGATGCTGCACCCCGTAGCCCTGGCGGCCCAGGTTCTGGGGCATGAAAAAGCGGCTGAAACGCTGCAGCGCGCCGCTGTCGCCGACCCGGAAGCGGGCGTTGACGTGGGTGGTGTTGAAGCCGTATTCATTGGCGAACAGGAACACCGCGCTGGGCGAGGTCATCGAAATATCCGACAGCTCGTCGTCGTGCAACTGGGTGCAGCCGTGCAGGTAAGAGACGCGAATGGTCAGGGCGATGTCGGGAATGCGGATCACCAGCGGCTGGATCAATCCCACCAGTTCGAGCAGGCAGGGCAGTCCCAGCAGGTTGGCGTTGACGCCCTTGCGGTAGGTTTCCGCGGCGGCGCGCACCTGGGCCGGGGTGGCCGGCGGCTCGGACGGCAGCAGTTCGCACGGCACCGCCAGCAGCCGTTCCCAGTGCTCGACGGCGGCGTCGCTGGCCCAGGCCAGGCTTTCGGCGGTGTCCACGCCGAGCGCGATGGTGTCGCGCGGCTGCAGGAAGCGTACCGAATCGGTCGCGCGCGACAGGCGTGCCCACTGCGCCAGCCGTTGCGGGGTGTTCTGGTGGTCGTTCATGTAGCAGTTGTCGATGTGCGAGAACGACACGAACGAGGCGAACGGCACCGTGATCCTGGGCGCGAACGCATCGATCTGGAGCTTGATGCGGTGCAGCTTTTCGGCCGCGGCGGCGCAGCGCAGGTCCGCCTGGAACGGGTTGCCGACCCAGTTGGCGTAGCCGAACTGCGTCATCAAGACATCGACCCGATCGCACAGCAGCGCGATGCTGGCCTTGACCAGGGCGCACTGGGCGGCGCTGGTCAGCGCACAGTCGTTGATGTTGAGCACGTGGCACCCGCCTGAATTGATCAGGCAGTACGAATCGCCATCGGCGTGCGGAAAGACGGTCATGCGCATCTCGCCATCGAGCGCGACCGGGATGCCGGGCTGGCATTCGATGACATCGAAGCCATTGTTGCGCAAAAAGTTGACCACGCGCTTGTCCTTGGTGTGCTGGAACAGCATGGTGACTTTGCCTGGGAAGTCGCGCTTGAGGCGCTTGACGAAGGGCACCGAAAAATGGTCGGGATGCTCGTGCGAAAACCAGATGAAGATGTTGCGCTTGCTCGCGGCCAGCTCATCGATCAATGCCGCGTTGGAGGTGCTGGCGTCGAGCAGGCTCCAGCCGTTGTTGAAGACCGGGCCTTCGACCCAGGGATCGGCCAGCAGCAGCGTGTGTTCGTTGGCGATGTGGAAGCAGGCGTGGTTGACGAAGGTTAGCAGGTTAGTGTTCATGGCGTTCATGGCGGCACCGGGTCAGCTGAGGGCGATAAACCGGCCGCGGTGAAAGCCGAGCGACCGGTGCGGATGGAACTGGCAGCGCTCGACCGCGCCGACGAAAATCACATGGTCGCCTTCCACATAACGGCTGCGCGGACGGCATTCGAAGCAGGCCACGGTGCCGTCCAGCAGCGGCTGGCCGGCGGCCGAGCGCGTGAAGCCGACCTGCTCGAACCGGTCCTCGCCCGGGCGCGCGAAACGTTGCGCCAGCGCGGCCTGGCCGTCGGCGAGCACGTTGATGACGTAAGCGTCGGCTTGCTCGAAGGCAGCCATGCTGCTGGCCGTGCGCGCCAGGCTCCACAGCACCAGGGGCGGATCGAGCGAGACCGAGTTGAAGGAATTGATGGTCACGCCGACCAGGCGGCCGTCGGGCAGGGCGGCGGTGACGACGGTCACGCCGGTGGCGAACTGCGATAGCGCCTGCCGGAAATAATGACTGTCGAAATCGGCGGACGGGGCGCACGGAGGATGGGCTTGCATGGCTGGCCTGCGCGTGGTGGAGGTTTACCCATACTAAATGCGGTCCGGTGCGCGGTTTTGATCCTGCACAAGCGGCCTGAACGGTTCAGCTGGCCGGCTGGTAGCTCTTCAGGATGGCTTGCATCCTGCCACTTTTGCGCAGCGCCAGCAGGGCGCGGTTCACTTGCGCCAGAGTCAGCTTGCCGTTCGGCGGCAGCGCGCAGTAGGTGTCGAACGGTTCGACGGCCAGCATCGCGCGGGCGAGGTGCGCGCGCTCGGCGTGGGCGCGCCGCTGGTAATCGTAATACAGGGAATTGGTGAGCATGTAATTAAAGCGGCGGCGCAGCAGCTTGCGCAGGTTCAGGTCGTCGCTGGCGGTGTCGTCGCGCACGAATTGCGGGCCCAGTTCGCGCTCGAGCGCGGGATAGCGGTAGCCGGTGATGGTGCCGATGCGCGCGCCCGCCAATTCCCGAAGCGTGCCCAGGGGCGCCGTATCGGTGCGACCGACGATGATCATGTTGTTGGAAAAGACCGTGTCTGACCATTGCCAGCGTGTGCTGTCGAGCCATTCGGGGCGCAGGTCGCACAGCAGGTCGGCCGTGCCGTCGGCCAGCGCGGCTTCGACCCGCTTGCGCGGCAAGGTCAGGTAACGCGGCTTGAGGTGCAGTTCGTGCGCCAGGGCGTCGCCGAGGTCCTTGAGCAGGCCGCCGGCCAGGTCCTCGCCCTGGAAGCGGGTCATGGGCATGGCGCTGCCGGTGGAGACGCCAAAGACCAGTTCGGCGCCGCCCGCGGGCAGCGCCATTGCAATGAAACAGAGGGACGACAGCAGCAGAAAGCCAATCTTCATGCCGCCATCATACCTTGCCGTCGCCGGCAAGGGGACGCCGGCTTATTGGATCTTGGCGATGGACACCTCCGTCGATTTGACCAGGGCGATGACCTCGCTGCCGACCTTCAGGTCCAGGTCCTGGATGGAGCGGCTGGTGATGACGGAGGTGACGATGCCGTGGGCGGTTTCGACATCGACTTCGGACACCACCGGACCGGCGATGATTTCCTTGATCTTGCCCCTGAACTGGTTGCGTACGTTGATTTCCGAGATAGCCATGCTGTTCCTTTACGTTGGTGGGGAGAGGGTAATGACGATGGTTTAATACGACATGAGCAGGCGCAGCGGTTTGCTGCCGCTGTCGCTGCCGGGACCGGGATGGATCGCCTGGGGCGCGCCGCCGGCGAACAGTTTCAGTTCGCCCGGCGCGAACCGGTGCCACTCCTCGCCCGTGGTCAGGGGCAAGGTGGCGATCACGACGATCTGGTCGTCCAGGTGGTTATGCTGGCGAAAATCGATCTGCAGGTCGCAATCGACCAGGCTGGCGCTGGCGAACGGGTAGGCGCGCACCACGTAGTGCAGTTGTGTCGAGCAGTGCGCCAGCAAAAAGTCGCCATTCGATAAAATGAAATTGAAGATGCCGTGGCGCGCGATCACTGCCGCCATCGTCTGCACCGCCGTGAACAGGGCGGCGCGCGAGGGCGGCTGGACCGGAAAACGGCGCCGCAGCCCGGCCAGCAGGTAGCAGAAAGCGCGCTCGCTGTCGGTCTCGCCGGCCGGGGCGAAATGCAGATCGGGTGCCGGGCGGAAGCTGCTCAGGTCGCCGTTATGCGCGAACGACCAGGTCGTGCCCCACAGCACGCGAGTGAACGGATGGCTGTTCTGCGGCGCCACCTCGCCCTGGGTCGCCTTGCGGATATGCGCCACCACGTTTTTCGCCTTGACCGGATTGTGCTTGAGCGCCAGCGCCAGCGGCGAATCGATGGACGGGCGGTCGTCGATGATCAGGCGGCAGCCGGACGGCTCGTGGAAGGCGATGCCCCAGCCGTCGCGATGCACGCCGGTGCGCCCGCCGCGCTCGCTGAAACCGGCGAAGCTGAAGTTCAGCGCCGCGGGCTTGCTGCTGTTCATTCCGAGTAATTCACACATGGGCGTCACATCCTTGTTGCATCTGTTGTCCCAAGCGTAGCCCCGGCGGGCGCATCTGCAAACGACTATTTTCGCGTTTCGATAGAAGCATTTTGCGCATAAGCGCCCGGGGTTGATATGCGCCGGCCGCATATCGATTGGCGAAACGATTCCTTCGCCGCGCACACCGGCGGGGCTAGACTTTCCGCTTTACCTACAGCGAGACATGCAATGGCTTTCCCTACCTTGAACACTTACCTGGCCCATCTGTCCGACCCGGACCGTCCGGCCAGCAGCGTGTGGCTGGACTCGGCGGGCCGTGCCCAAGGCAAGTACTTCAACTGCACCATCACAAGCGCCTTCCAGCCCATCCGCGCGCTCGGCAGCAGCCGTATCGTCGCCTACGAAGGGCTGGCGCGCAGCGCCTCGGCGGCGGATGCTGGCTTGTCCCTGTGGAAACTGCTGGACCATGCCGCCAGCGACGACGAATCGATTGAGCTCGACCGGCTGTGCCGCATGCTGCACGCGATCAATTTCTTCCGCCAGGACGAAGCAGGGCAGAGCGACTTGTACCTGAACGTGCACGACCGCCTGCTTAGTGCCGTCAGCAGCAACCATGGGCATGCGTTCAAGCGCATTCTCGACGCGCTGGACTTGCCGCTGGGCCGCATCGTGCTGCAACTGCCGGCCACCACGCCGCAGCAGGGATGGCTGCTCAACTACGTGGCCGACAATTACCGGCGCAACGGCTTCCGGCTGGCTCTGAATGCCACGTCGGTGGCGCAGGCGCAGGCGATGGTGGCCGAGCAGCAGCCGCACGCGATCAAGCTCGACGCGCGCTATCTGGCGGGCGGCGTTTCGCTCGAACCGCTGCTGGACGCCGCCCGGGCGGCCGGGGTGCGGCTGATCTTCAAGCGGGTCGAGACCGCCCCGGCGATTGCTTCGCCGGAGGTAGTCGCCGGCCTGCCGCTGTACGCACAGGGCTTCTTCCTCGACCAGCCGCAAGCGTCGCTGGTGACAGACACCGCCATGGCTGCCTGACAGCGGGGTGTGCACGGGAGGGATTATTTCTCAGCCGCAGGGGCTTTTCGCTTAAAATTCAGGGGCTATTAACGAATTTGGGCAGAGGCAGGTATGGCATCAGCGGCGATTTGGCGTAACGATATGGTCGCATGCGTCCTGGGGCGGTAGGGCAGCGCCGCTCGCCGCCCGACCAGGGCAAGCGGCGCCTGGTTGGCGCCCTGCTCGTTTCGCTGCTGGTGCATGGCCTGATTCTGTCGCTCCAGTTCGGCATTCCCGCGCTCGGCTTGCCCGGTTCCGCCACGCCGATCGAGGTGCGCCTGGCCGATGTCGCCAGTCAGCCAAATCCACCGGCGCCGCTCGATGCCGCCATGCCGGCGCCGCCGTTGCCTTCGACATCCTCACTTCCCGAGCCCGACAAGCCGGCAGCGCCAGGCGGCGGCATGCGCCTGATCGATCCGGTGCCGGCCCCGCCGCCTGTTCCCACTCCCGTCACCCCGCGCTTGGCTGTCAGAAAAGACAAGCCGCGCAAGGCCAAACGCATCAGTCCGCCGTTGCCGGCCACCGATGCGCTGGCGATGGATACGCGCGTCATGGTCCAGGATTCGGTGGTGAACGATTTCGCGGTGCCGATGCCGCGCCCGGAAGAGTCCGAGCAGAAGACCATCGATCTCAAGGAAGCCCAGCACGGTACCGACGATGGCACCGAAGCGACCAGCGCCGCCGAGGTCGCGGAAGCGGCGCGCGCAGCCCAGCTGGCCGAGACCCGGCGCCAGGAGGAGGAAGCCGAGCGGCTGGCGGCGCAGCGCAAGCTGGAAAAAGACGAGGAGGCGCGCAAACTGGCCGAGTTGCAGGCACGCCAGCAGCAGGAGAAATCCGCGGCCGCCGAGGCAGTGCAGGAACAGGAGAAGCAGGCAAGGGTGGCGCAGCAGGCGCAGATGGAGGCCGATGCCGCGCGCGAGCGCGCCAGCGTGCTCAGGACCGAGCAGCAGAAGGCGGAGCAGTTGGCCGTTCAGCAGAAGCTTGAGCAGCAGAAGCTTGAGCAGCAGAAAGCGGAGTTGCGGAAAGCCGAGTTGCAGAAGGCCGAGCAGTTGCGCGCGGATCAGCAGAAGGCCGATCAGCAGAAGGCCGATCAGCAAAAGGCCGATCAACTGCGCGCGGAGCAGGTGAAGGCCGAGCGTCAACGCGCCGAACAGATCGCGGCCCAGCAGCAAGCGGCGCAGAAACTGGCGGAGCAGCAAGCGGCGCAAAAGCTGGCCGAGCAGCAGGCCGCGCAAAAGGTGGCCGAACAACAGGCAGCGCAAAAACTGGCGGAGCAAGCCGCCCAGAAAAAGGCCGATCAGGCAGCGCAAGCGGCCGATGCGGCCCGCCAGGCGGCGCTGCAACGCGGGCGCGAAGGCAGCGGCACCCAGGGTGCCGACACGCCAGCGGGTGGCATCGCTGCTGGCGCCGGCAGCGGCGCCGGTGGCAAGGCGGCCATCCCCAAGAACCTGCTGGGCAGCGAGTTGTCGAACCGCGCGCGCGAGATGGTCAAGGGCCTCGATATCCTCTCCGGTACGCCGCCGCCGCCGATGCGCGACGAGCGCCGCGTCGCTGTCGGCGCCGCCGAACGCGATCTGCCGTTGCGCATGTACGTGGAGAGCTGGCGCCAGAAAATCGAACGCAACGGCAGCGCGAACTATCCACGCGCCTGGGCCGACGTGGAGCACACGCACGCGCTGGTGAACGTGGCGGTACGCAGCGACGGCACCGTGCAGGACGTGACGATCCTGCGTTCGAGCGGCCGCGCCGACATGGATGCAGCGGTCCAGCGCATCGTGCGCGTCAATGCGCGCTACGCGCCGTTCCCGCCCAATATCGCCGCGCGCTACGACGTGATCGATATCCGCCGCGTGTGGCAGTTCGACGAGAACCTCAAGCTGATGGAAGAAGTGCGCTAGCCTTTGCGCTGCTCGGCCAGCGCGGTCAGCAGCCGCTCGACCGCTTCCAGGTTGGCCGGCTTGATGAGGTGATGGTCGAAACCGGCCTCCTTGCTGCGCGCGCGGTCCTTGTCGTCGCCCCAGCCGGTCAGCGCCACCAGCACCAGCGGTTCGAGCTGCGTCATGGTGCGCAGCGCGCGCGCCACTTCATAGCCGTTCATGCCGGGCATGCCGATATCGAGAAAAACCACCTCGGGCCGGAACTGCCCGGCCAGGGCGAGGGCGCGCGGTCCGTCGTTGGCGACGCGGCTGGTGTGGCCGATGATGTCCATCAGTTCCGACAGCATCTCGGCCGCATCGAGGTTGTCGTCGACCACGAGCACGCGCAAACCGCTGCCGGCGGCGGGAGCCGGACCGTCTTCGGTGCTCGCCTGCGCCGCCACCTCGGGCGCGAGCGGCAGGCGGATGTCGAAGCGGCTGCCGCTCACCGTGTCGTCGCGCACCAGATCGATCGTGCCGTGGTGCAGTTCGACCAGCCGGCGCGCCAGCGACAGGCCGATGCCAAGGCCGCCGTGGGCGCGGTCGAGCGAGGCCCCCACCTGTGAAAACATCTCGAACACCGTTAGCGCCGATTCGGGCGGAATGCCGATGCCGGTATCGCGGATCGACAGCACCGCGTGCGCGCCGTCGCGCCAGGCCAGCACGTTGATGCGCCCCCCGGCCGGGGTGTACTTGGCGGCGTTATTGAGCACGTTGCCGATCACCTGGGCGATGCGGGTCGGGTCGGCGTCGAGCAGCAGCGACCCGGACGCGATGTCGAGCGTGAGCGTATGGCGGTTGGCGTCGACCAGCGGCATGCTCGTTTCGACCGCGCTGGCGACCAGTTCGCGCAGCTCGACCCGCACCTGTTTGAGTTCCAGGTTGCCGCGCGTGATGCGGGCGATGTCGAGCAGGTCGTCGACCAGGGTGACCATCTGCGTGACCTGGCGCTCCATCATGTCGCGCACGCGCGCCACCGTGGCCTGGTCGTGTTCGGCCATGCGCATCACCTGCAGGCCGTTGCGGATCGGGGCAAGGGGGTTGCGCAGTTCGTGCGCGAGGATGGCCAGAAATTCGGTCTTGCGGCGGTCCGCTTCGCGCAGCGCTTCGGTGGCCCGCACCCGCTCGATGTGGGCCCAGGAGCGCTCCACGGCCTGTTCGACCAGCGCCACTTCGGCAGCGGTCCACTGGCGCGGGCGGTCCTGGTGCACCGCCATCATGGCCACCAGCTTGCCCTCCTTGACCAGCGGGCAGCAGATAATGGCACGGCAAGCGATGGCGTTGAACATGGCGGCGCCGTCGGCTTCGTCGAGCTCGCGGTCGACGTCGCAGATGCGCAGGGTGCGCCCTTCGCGCATGTCGCTGGCGGCGCGCGCGCCGAACAGGTCGAGCGAATAGGCGCCGACCGTGCTCATGGCGCCGGGCGCGGTCCAGTCGTGGCGGATGGTGAAACCGTCGTTGTCGCTTTCGACGTCGGCGTACGGGCAGCGCGTCACGCCCAGGTGCTCGCCGAGCATGCGCGTGGTCACTTCCATGATGGTCTTGGGGTCGTCCGCGTTACGGGTGGCCTGGCTCATGGCGTCGAGCAGGCGCAGGCGCTCTTCGACACGCTTGCGTTCATCGACATCGATATGGATGCCGACCCATTCGGTAATCGCACCGGCGCCGTCGAAAATCGGCACCGCGCGCGCATTCATATAGCGGTACTGGCCGTCGGCGCGGCGCAGGCGGTGCTCGATCTGGTACATGCTGCTGCCGGCCAGCGCGGCGCGCCAGGCGCCGGCGGTGCGTTCGCGGTCGTCCGGATGGATCGCATCGAGCCAGCCCCAGCCTGTGAACTGCGCCGGCGACTGCCCGGTAAAGGCGGTCCAGCTCAACTGTTCCCCCTCCATGCGGCCGGCGGCCGAGGCCAGCCACAGGATGGCGCTGCTTGCCTGCACCAGCGAGCGGTAGCGCGCTTCGCTGGCGCGCAGGTCGTCGGCGGCGCGACGGATCGCCGCCAGGTCGGTGGTGTCGGTCGTGCTCGGTGGAATGGGCGGAAAAATTTGGGGCATCGGTGTTTTTTTACTGGAATCTGGTCGCACGCATTTAACCACGAGCTTGCCAGAAAAAGGTTTTTCCTGTCGCCACTACTGTAAAAAAATGCGTGCAGACAGGGTTTGATGTGGAGCAAGACCGGGCCGGTTGGGCTCACTTACTCTGGACTGGACAATGTTTATTTTGATAAGCAAGATGAAAACGCCAACCTACCTCTCCAAAACCTTGCCGTTGCTGCTGTTGATGGCCAGCCTTGCCGGCTGCGCCGGATACCGCATCACCGGCGCCAAACTGTCCGGCGTGTCCAGCGGCCCGGTGCCGCCGACCGAGTTGATCACGGAGCAATTGATCAACGCCGAGAAAGCCTTGCGCGCCCAGCGCAGCAGCCAGAGCCTGGCGCACCTGGTGATGCGCGATCCGCCGCCATACAGGATCGGCAGCGGCGACATTCTCTCGATCGTGGTGTGGGACCATCCGGAACTGGCGGGCCAGGGCGTTGCGGCCTCGGCCACGGCGGCCGACGCCCAGAGCCCGGGCGCGCCGCCCGCCGGTTTCGTGGTCGATCACGAAGGGCGGGTGCAGTTCCCGTTCGCCGGCTCGCTCACCTTGGCCGGCCTGACCGAAGACCAGGCGCGCGCACTGCTCACCAAGCGCCTGGCGCGCTACATCAGCAAGCCGCTGGTCACGCTGCGGGTGCAGGCGTACCGCAGCAAGCGCGTGTACGTCGATGGCGAGGTGCGCCTGCCGGGATTGCAGTCCATTAACGATATTCCGATGACCCTGGTGGAGGCGCTCAACCGCGCCGGCGGCATGCTGCCCAGCGCCGACCAGAGCCGCATCGTGCTCGAGCGCGGCGACGCGCGCTACCAGGTCGGCCTGCGCGGGCTGGTAGCGCGCGGCATCAATCCGGGCAGCATCCTGCTCGCGCCCGGCGACGTGGTGCGGGTCCATTCGCGCGACGAGAGCAAGGTGTTCGTCTCGGGCGAAGTGGTCACGCCCAAGGCGCTGACCATGCACGACGGGCGCCTGACCCTGAACGAGGCGCTGGGCGAGTCGGGCGGCATCAGCCCGGTCAGCGGCGACGCGCGCCAGGTGTACGTGGTGCGCCGCGCGCCCGAGGGCACCCGCGTGTATCAGCTCGACGCGCGCCGCGCCGGGGCGCTGGCCATGGCCGAGGCCTTCGAGCTCGAACCGCGCGACCTGATTTACGTGGCGGCCTCGCCCCTGGCCAACTGGTACCGCAGCGTGAGCATGCTGTTCCCCGGCGCGTTGACGCAAGTGGTCACGCTCAGCCGCCCCTGAATTTGCATCGAGGACATTCTTATGAACTATGCCGACGACCTGCGTCCCATGCCCGCCCCCAGGCCCTTGCCCGTGCCCAGCCTGCCGCCACCGGCGCCGCCGCCCGCGCGCGAACCCGAGGTGCACGAGATCGACCTGCAGGGCTACGTAAATATCCTGTACGACAGCCGCTGGCTGATCGGCGCGGTCACCGCCGTGGTGACCATGCTGGCGATCATCTACGCGCTCGTCGCCAGCCCGGTGTACGAGGCGAACCTGATGATCCACGTCGAGGAGGAAAGCCCGAACGCGTCGAAAAATATCCTCAGCGAAGTGTCGTCCCTGTTCGAAACCAAGAAGGCGGCCATTGCCGAGATGGAACTGCTGCGCTCGCGCATGGTGATTTCGCACGCGGTCGACAACCTGCAACTGTTCATCGATGTGCGGCCCAAATATTTTCCTGTCGTCGGTTTCTGGTTTGCCAACCGCAAGTCGAACGAGCTGACCGAACCCGGCATCTTCGGACGCGGCGGCTATGTGTGGGGCCCGGAAAAGGCCGAGGTGTCGGTGTTCGAGGTGCCGGAAGCCTGGTACAACCACGCCTTCACCCTGACCGCGCGCGGCGGCGGGCGCTACCTTCTCTCCGGCGGCGGCTTGCCAAATGCCTACGAAGGCGTGGTCGGCACCACCTTGCGCGCCACGGTGGCCGGCGCCGCGTTCGAGTTGCGGGTCGACCGCCTGCGCGCGCTGCCGGGCGCGCAGTTCCGCCTGACGCGCAGCTCGCGCCTGGCCGCGATCGAGCGCATCCAGACGGCGCTGGTGATCACCGAGCAGGGCAAGCAGTCGGGCATCATCGAAGTGCGCCTGCAGGGGCCCAATGCGCAGCGCATCAACAGCCTGCTCGGCGAGATCGGACGCGAGTACATGCGCCAGAACCTGGCGCGCAAGACCGAGGAAGCCGAAAAATCGCTGGCCTTCCTCAACCAGCAGTTGCCGACGCTCAAGCGCCAGCTGGAAGAGTCCGAGGAAAAGTACAATGGTTTTCGCAACAGCAAAGGCAGCATCGACATGCGCGAAGAAGCGCGCATCAACCTGCAACAGGCGGCCGCGGCGCAGACCCGGCGCCTGGAGCTGGAGCAGAAGAAGACCGAGTTGCTGCAACGCTTTACGGAAAACCATCCGATCGTGCAGGGAATTAACCAGCAGCGCCGCGAAGTCGAGGCCGAGATCGCCGCAGTGGCCAGGCGTATCCGCACCTTGCCGGTGCTGGAGCAGGACGAATCGCGTCTGCTGCGGGAAATCAAGGTCAATACCGACCTGTACACGGCGCTGTCGAATACCGCCCAGCAGTTGCGCCTGATTTCGGTCGGCCGGGTCAGCAATGTGCGACTGATCGACGCGCCGATGGCGCCCGAGCGCGCGCTCAAGCCCAACCGGCCGCTGATCGTGGCGCTGGCCGTGGTCACCGGCCTGTTCCTGGGCGTGCTGCTGGCGTTTGCGCGCAAGGCGTTCGTCGGCGCGATCGACAATCCGCAGCGCATCGAAACCATTCTCGGCGCGCGCATCGTGTACGCCAGCATTCCGCACAGCACCCATCAGGAGCGGCTGGAACGCAAGGCGCGCGGCGGCAGCGTGCTGCCGATCCTGGCGCAGGTGGCGCCGGAAGACGTCGCCATCGAAAGCTTGCGCAGTTTTCGCGCGGCATTGATGTACACGATGCCTTCGCTGAAGAACAACATCGTGATGCTGGCCGGGCCGGGCGGGGGGATGGGCAAGTCGTTTTTGTCGGTCAATTTTGCCGCCGTGCTGGCGGCCAGCGGCAAGCGCGTGCTGCTGATCGATGCGGACTTGCGCAATGGCCACTTGCACCGTTATTTCGGGATCAGCCGCGAACGCGGGTTGACCCAGGCGATCGGCGGTGCGCAGACGATCGACGAGGTGATTCATCGGGGCGTGCTGGAGAATCTCGATTTCATCCCGACCGGCGCGCTGCCGCCGAACCGCTCGGAGTTCTTGCAGCATATGGATTTTTCGAACCTGCTCGACGTGGTCGGCAGCCGCTACGACATCGTGTTGATCGATCCGCCGCCGATCCTGGCCGTGTCGGACGCGCTGATGATCGGCGCGCATGCGGGAGCGGTGTTCATCCTGGCGCGTGCCGGCGTGACGACCGCGGTCGAAATCACCGAGTCGATCAAGCGCCTGAACCACGCCGGCATCGTGCCCCAGGGCGTGCTGTTCAACGACATGGCCTTGCGCGTGGGCAGCTACGCGTATCAGTTCAAATACACCCAGGTGGCGCAGCTGGAGGGCTGAGCGGCAGCACGATCGTTGCCATTGCCAGGGATATTCATCGAAAAACGTGGCGCGCCGACATCGGCCCGCCACGTTTTTGCCATCTGCACGTCAAATCGGGGTGAGAAAGTGGACGCCGGTACGTTTTAGAGATGGGCTCGCCTTGGACGATGGTGGAAATTGTACCGACATCATTGGCGGTCCCACGCCGTTTGTCCCTTGTTGAGTCGAAACAGGTATCGAAACAGATACATCAGCCAACGGATTGGTCCGCAGCGAGCCTGTGTGGGGCGTGTCAAGGAGGCCCGTGCCACGTTGGTTAAGATGCTTGTATGGGCCTTCCAGACGACCATTTGACCGAGCAAGAGCGCATCAATGCGATCTACCGCGCGTGGCTGGCGGAAGAGCGGATCGCCGCGTACGCATGGCACCGGCCGGAGGTCATGGAGCAGGACGCGGCGCGCTCGCGGGTTGCCGGCGCGCTGCTGGCGCAGACGCTCGGGCCGGAGCTCGGCAAGCTGCGCGTGGTCGATGTGGGCTGCGGCTCGGGCGGCTTCCTGCGCCAGCTGATCGACTGGGGCGCCGATCCCTGCCGGCTGGCCGGCACCGAATACCAGGAACAGCGGCTGGTGCTGGCGCGCATGCGCAGTGCGCCGGGCATCCGCTGGCACCTGGGCGACCTTGACTTTGTCGCGCCGGGCAGTGTCGACCTGGTGGTGGCCAACACCGTCTTTTCATCGATCCTGGCACCGGAAGCGCGGGCCGCGCTGGCGGGCGACATGTGGCGCAGCGTGGCGCCCGGCGGCTGGTGCATGCTGTTCGATTTCCGCTACAACAATCCGCGCAACCCGAACGTGCGCCGCGTCACGCGGGACGAGCTGCGCCGCATGTGGCCGGCGTCGGATAGCCGCTACCGCACGCTGCTGCTGGCGCCGCCCATCGCGCGACGGCTCGGTTGGGCGCCGCGCATCGTGTCCGAGCTGCTCGTGGCGTTCGCGCCGCCGTTGCGCTCGCACTTCATCTATATGGCGCGCAAGCCTGCGTAAGCACCGTCGCACCCGCCCACGCCGGAGTTGCCGATCATCGTCGCACCCGCGCAGGCGGGTGCCCAAGTTCGTAGCGCCGCCAACGACTGAGCAGAAAACTTGGGCACCCGCCTGCGCGGGTGCGACGGTGGTAGGCGGGCGCGGGCAGACGCAAGCATGGCGCATCCGCTCCTGGCTCAGTGCCTGGCGGGCGCCGAGCGCGGCGTGCTGTCTTCCCGAGCCATCAACAAGTCCTTCATCCGACGCCGCACCGCGTAAGTGCGCGCCTCGAACAGCAGATAAAAGCCGTACGCGCCCACCAGCACCGCAACCAGCATGCCCAGGTAGATTCCCAGGTCCGTCAAACTCTCGGCCGCGAACTGCCGGCGCCCGAACAAGGTCGTGCCGACGTAGCCCATGATGCCCAGCAGTGGAATATGCACCACGTACAGCGTGAACGAAAAGTTCGAAAAAAACACCGCCACGCGCCGCAACGGCGCAACGAACCGCTGATTCGCCGGCAAGGGATTTACCGTGCTCGACAAAAACAGCAGGAACAGTACGCTTAGCAACAGATCCTGCGGAAACGAGGCTACCACCATGTCATCATTGCTGCCCTTTAACCTGAACACCACCGACGCGATCGCCAGCGCGACCAGCAGCAGCGCGCGCAACGGTGCGCCACATTCCACGCGCACGCGCGAAAACGCCGCGCCGAGTAGCCAGATCGTGAAGTACAGCACCATGTCAAGCGGCAGCAGCGTGCCGAGCAGCAGCAACACGACGGCAGCACTGGCCCGCCGCGCAACGCTGCCCGCCACCACGCACATGACCAGCAACGGAAACATCACGTAATACCACGTTTCGTTCGACAGGCTCCAGAGGGGGAAGTTCCCGCCGAATTCCGGCACGACGATGGTCTGCAGCCCGAACAGGTTGCCGATCAGCGCGCTGGCCGAGTACTCGTTGGCGCGCGAAAAGTCGGGCGTGTGCGGATCGATCACGCCGCTGACGATGCCCGTCGCCAGGATCAGTACGAACGTCGGAATCAGCACAGTCCACAGGCGCGTGACGCGGTCGATCGCATACGCCTTGATCGCGTGCGGCTGCCCCAGCTTGTTAAGCAGGCTGCCGCCGACCAGCCAGCCGCTGATCAGGAAGAAGACCACGACGGCCTGGTGCGCGAACCCGGTCAGGAATGCCAGCGCCTGGTACCACAGGGCGGGATTTTCCAGCGTGCGCAGGCCGGGAAAGAATCCCGCGCGCAAGTGGGCGGCGGCCACCTCGATCGCCGCCAGTCCGCGCAGCAAGGAAATGAGCACGGAGTGCAAGGAGTCTTCCCCCAGCTGGCTTTCTTTCAGAAAGCGGATGCTGGGCATCGGATGTGGGTTCATGATGCGTTTTCCCATGGGTTATTGGTTTTCGATCTATAGGGGGTAGACGTGGCTGTTGCCTGTGAGTAGACGCGCGGCGCGGATCATCCAGTAGCCGAGGTGGGCCCACTTCATCAGCCATGCGGCCATGAGCAGCGCGACCATGGCCAGCACCAGGCCCGGCCATGGCAACGCGGGCATGCCGGCGGACCCGAGCCGGATGCTGCCCAGGCTGACAGCCGCGCCCAGCCCGCAGCCGGCCAGCGCCTCGGCCACGCTGTGCTGGTCGTCCACGACCAGCAGCGCGCCGATCAGTGCGCCCACGCCCAGGCCAGCCCGGAGCGCGCGGCCTTGCCAGCCATCGGCGCGGCCATGCGCCACCATCCAGAACAGCATCGGGAACACCGCGCTGGCGCCGGCCGCGTGGCCGCTGAGCGCTTTGTAGCCGAACACCGGCACGCCGCCGCCCCAGCCGAGAAAGACGATCTTGCTGACGGCCACCAAGCCCAGTCCGGCGCCCAGCAGCAGGCCCCACCAGAGCGCCATGCGCCACGCGCGCGCGGCCAGCAGCCAGGCGAACAGGGCGGCCCCGAGCGACATCGTCACGCGCGGATCGCCCAGGTGCAGGAGAAAAGTCAGCTCGCTCATGGCCGGCCCGTCAGCGCGCCAGCGCCGCAAGTGTGCTGAAGATAATGCGCAGGTCGGTCCAGAAGCTGCGCTCGCGCACATAGCGCACGTTGTAGGCCAGCTTGGCGGGCAGGATGGTGTCAAGGTAGGTCCGTTCCGGGTCGGCGCTGCCTCCGAGCAGGGCGTTTTCGTCCTTGTAGCAGATCGAGGCCCAGTCCGTGATGCCGGGCGCGACCGACAGCACGATGGCGCGCACCTCGGGCGGATAGCAGGCCACGTAGCGCGGCACTTCCGGGCGCGGTCCCACCAGGCTCATGCTGCCCTGGACGACGTTGAGCAGCTGCGGCAATTCATCGAGCTTGTAGTGACGCAAGAACTTGCCGACCCGCGTGATGCGCGCATCCGCACCGACGGTGAGCTGCGCGCCGTCGCCATTGCCGAGGCGCATGGTGCGGAACTTGATGATGTCGAACGGCACGCCGTGACGGCCGACACGCTGTTGACGGAACCAAGCCGGCCCTGGCGAGTCCAATCGTATGCAGACGGCGACGACGGCGAACAGCGGAGCGAGCACCAGCAGCCCGGCCAGCGCCGCCACGAGGTCGAACAGGCGCTTGATCATGTCAGCAACTCGCGCAGGTTATCGATGATGCGCTGCTGGTCGGCATCGCTCATGCGGGTGTACAGGGGCAGCGACAGCATGCAGGCAAAGCTCGCTTCTGCCACCGGGAACTGTTCCGGACCGAGGCGGCAGCTGTCGCGCCAGTACGGATGGCGGTGCAGGGGAATGAAGTGCACGCTGGTGCCGATGCCGCGGTCGGACAGGCGCGCGATCAGTTCGTCGCGGCCGAGCCTCGCGCCCGGTTCCAGCCGCACCACGTACAGGTGCCAGGCATGGCTGCTGCCGGGTCCGGGTGCGGGGGGCAGGCGCAGGGGCAAGCCTTGCAGGCCGCTGGTGTAGGCCCGCGCCAACTGCTCGCGGCGCAGGAGAAAGCGGTCGATCTTGCGCAACTGCTCGATGCCCATGGCGGAGGCGAGATCGGTCAGGTTGTACTTGAAGCCCGCCGCGACCACGTCGTAGAACCAGGCCGGGGTGCGCGAGGTGTAGCGGTCGAACGCATCCTGGCTGATGCCGTGGATGCGCATCAGGCGCACGCGCCGCGCCACGGCGGCGTCGCGCGTGACGACCATGCCGCCTTCGCCGGTGGTCATGGTCTTGTTGGCGTAGAAGCTGAACACGGTGGCGTCGCTCGCCAGCGTGCCGACCAGGCGGCCTTTATACAGGGTCGGGAAGGCGTGCGCGGCGTCTTCGACGACCTTGAGGCGGTAGGCGGCGGCCAGGGCCAGCACGCCATCCATGTCGCACGCCAGGCCGGCGTAGTGGACGGGAATGATGGCGCGCGTGCGCGGTCCGATGGCCGCTTCGACCGCTGCCAGGGAAAGATTGAGGGTGTCCGGGTCGGCGTCCACCAGGACCGGGTGCGCGCCGAGGTAGCGCACCACTTCGGCGGTGGCGGTGAAGGTCAGGGTCGGCACGATGACTTCGTCGCCGGGGCCGATGCCGAGCGCTTCCAGGGCCAGGTGCAGGCCGGCGGTGGCGGAGTTGACGGAAATGGCTTCCACGCCGCCGCCGAGGTAGGCGGCGAATTCATGTTCGAACTGGCGCGTGCGCGGGCCGGTGGTGACCCAGCCCGAGCGCAGGCAATCGACCACGGCGGCAATTTCTTCGTCGCCGATGTCGGGCAGGGCGAAGGGCAGGAAGGAAGGTGTATCGAGCGGGGCCGCATCCGGTTTGGGTGTCAGGTCTTCAGGCATGATCGAGGCTCCATGGGGTTGGTGCTGCGGTGCGGCTGCGCCGCCCGCAGGGATGTTGTTCGGCCGGCGCCGCCACGCCGCACGCGGTGCCTTGTGCGGTGAAGCTTGCCGTGCCGCGAAGGTGCGTGGGCCGGTTTGCCAGGCATGTCCAGCATGCGGATGCGTTGGCCAGCCGGGCAGGCTGAGTCGCGCGCAGCTGGCTTGGCGGTTGACTTCGCCGTACCGGGCACGCACGCGCAAGATGGCGGTCTTTGTCGCGCCGCACACGAAGTGCGATGCCTGGCCGCGCTGGCTGCGCCGCACGCGAAGTGCGATGCCTGGCCACGCTGGCTGCGCCGCACGCAGCAAATCTGCTGTGCGACTGCGGCCGATTGGACCGATGCAGTTGCACCGCCTTCGACGCTGACGGGTTTGCCCGTGGGCGTAGTTGCGCCAACGCGGCGGGCGCCTTGACGCTGCTTGCGCCACGTTGTGCTGGCTGCCGAGAGTGAACGGTATTCATCATGCGCACGCCTGCAGGAAGCGCCGGCCCAGCACCGGGTAGCTCAGGTTGGCCATGGCGTAGGCGCGTCCGCGTTCGCCGGCGGCGTCGCGCTCCTGCTGGTCGAGCGTGAACAGGGCCAGCAGGCCGTGTGCCACCGCGACCGGGTCTTGCGGGGCCACGGTCAGGCCGCAGCCGGCGTCGGCGACCGGGTCGTTGCCCGCGTCGACCGAATGCAGGATGGGGCGGCCGGCCATCATGTAGTCGATCAGTTTGTTGGGGGCGATGCCGTAGCGGTACAGGCGCTGGCGCTGCCAGCCGATGTAGGCCACGTCGAAATACGCGAGCAGGGCCGGCACCTGCTGCTTGGGCACCGGGTCCAGAAAATGCACGTTGTGCAGGCCGCGTTCCATGGCCAGCTGGACCAGGCGTGGCTTTTCGGGCCCGCCGCCGGCCAGCACGAAGGCGACGCGCTGGTCGGCCACCAGGCGCGCGGCGTCGAGCAGGGTGTCGAGCGCATTGGCCAGGCCGTGGGTGCCGGCGTAGCCGACGATGAACTTGCCGTCGCTGCGCAGGGCGGCCAGGCGCGCGCCGGCCATCCCGGTCAGCGCGGGCGGCTCGGCCAGCCATTCGGCCGGGTCGGCCCCGTTGGGCACGATGTGCAGTTTGTGCGGCGCCATGCCGTGCGCTTCGAGGTGCTCGCGCACCTTGGGCAGGATCGAGACGATGGCGCAGGCGTTGCGGCAGGCATAATCTTCGGCCGCCTGCAGCAGCATGATGAACGGATGCCGGCGTGAATACCCGCCCAGTTCGATCGGCGAGAGCGGCCACAGGTCGTGCAGTTCGAACAGCAGGCGCGCGCCGGCAAAGCGCGCGATGCGGTGCGCCGGCCAAATGTCGAGCGGGTAGGTGCTCGACGCGATGACGACGTCCGGTGCGAACTCGGCGGCGAGCCGGCGCGCGTGCCAGTGCAGGTACGTCACGAAAGCGAGCATGTTGGCCACCCGCGCGGCGCCGTTGCCTCGGTAGGGCGGCGTGGCGATCCAGCGGTAGTCGACGCCGTCGATGCTTTCGTCGAGCACGTCGCGGCCGTGCAGTTGCGGCGCCTGGGCCCGGATGTGCGACTGCGCCGAGGCGACGATGCGCACCCGGTGCCCGAGCCGCACCCATTCGCGCGCCAGGTAAAAGGGGCGGTATTCCATGCCGTGCTTGAGCGAACCGGCATAGTGGTTGATGAGGAGGATGTTCATGATCCAGGCTCCCGCAGGCGTGGCGCGCTTACCATGTCAGCCCCTCGACCAGGCGGCGCAGGTTGCAGCGCGTGTTTTCGCGCCAGTTGGTTTCCCACTGCACCGGATGGGTCAGCAGGCAGATGCTGCGGTAGCGTCCCAGCGCCGCGTGCGGACTGAGCGGGTGGTACAGCAGCGGCGGCGGGCGGTCGCTGATATACAGGTCGAACTGATCGAGCAAGGCGCTGTCGTACGTTTCGCAAGCGATGCCGCAACGCGCGCGCAGGGTGCTGTCGGCCAGGATGGCGTTGTTGATCAGCTTGAGCTTGCGGTTGGCAAAGTCGCCGTGGCTGGCCACCGTGCTGATCTTGCTGCCGAGGCCTTCCTCGATGCGGCGCAGGTTGGCGGCGAACTCTTCACGAATAGCGGGGAAGTGGCGCCGCACTTCTTCAGCGTCGCGGATGTGTTGGCGCTTGGCGAAGCTGGCGATTTCCTCGAAGTGGTAGCTCGCTTCGCTGCCGTAGTCTTCGATGTCGCGCATCAGGCCGAAGTCGAGCGTCGACAGGCGGAAGTAAAAGCTCGATCGCACCCCGCGCCGCACTTCGCGCGCGAACATCTTGGCCGTGGTGCGCAGGTCGCTGTCGATGTCGTGCCGGTGCACGATGGTGGGCGGACGGCCACCGGGTGGAGGCGGGCGCAGAAATTCGCGCACCGATACCTGCGCGTAGCCGCGTTCGGTCGCCTCGCGCAGCAGGGCCTCGTACTCGGGCAGGCGCGAAGGCATCAGGTAATCGCTGTAGAGGCGTCGGAATAGGTAGTTCATCGGAGGTGGTAGCGCGCGCGGTGGGGAATGAAGCCGAGCATGGTCTTGAACTGGCGCAGCCCGGGCAAGGCGCCGAAGTAGGTGTCGTACATCAGGTAGCGCGCCAGGCCCTGGTCGATCAGGCCGGCGGCGATGTCGCCGACGAGCAAGTGCATGATGCCGTCGTTATTGCGGTAGCCCATCAACTGCTCGAAGGCGTGGAAGTTGCCGTAATGGCCGACGTTGGCGTAGGCCACCAGTTTGCCGTCCGCGTCGAGCACGCCGTAGTAGGTAAAGTTGACCAGTTTGTCGAAGCATCGCTGCTTTTCCAGGTATTTCTTGTCCATGGGGCGGCCCTGGCGCGCGTCGACCGAGGTATTGATGTCGTAGATGGCGTCCACGTAGTCGTTGCGCTCGATTTCGGCGAGCTGGTAACCGCGCGAGCGCGCGCGCCGGATATGGTGCGCGCCCCAGTTGCGGCCCTTGATGCTGTCGAAGTAGTCGTTGCGGCCGCGGAAGCGTTGCAGGTCGACCAGGGCCGCGCCCCAGCTTTTGTGCTGGATGATTTTGTATTGCGGGTGGCGCTTGGTGTAATAGCGGTAGGTCGAACGCACGTTGACGGGCGCGATGGCTTCGTCAAAATATAAATGCGCGACGGGGAGCCGAAGCAATTGCCTGGCAGTGGCAAGGTGGCCCGAAAGGGTGGAAAGTAGGGTAGTCATTGTTGTTCATCGCGGCTTGAACCGCCTTTTCTTGTAAGTGAAAACTTGTTAGTCGAAAAACAGGTGACCGGCATATCTGTGCGGCGCATGGGTTCCTGCGCCTTCCGGGCCAAAACCGCTCGGGGTTTTCTTACTGTAGCCAGACGACGCGCTAGCCTGTTTGAAGTGGCGTAAATCGAACCGGCCTAAGTGCGCTTGTTTGTGATTGCTCAGCGCATCGGCATTTATTCATTTCAGTGAAGATACGAATGCGCAGGTTTATGCGCCGGCGCGGCGCATATTGCCGATTGAAGCTTGCAATTCGCCGTACAGTCCGATGAGTTTTTCGGCCTCGGTCGGCCAGTTATATTTCTCGATCACGGCGCGCCGGCCATTCCTCCCCATGCGTTGGGCGATCTGCGGATTGCGCACGAAATAATCGATGGCGGCGGCAATGGCGGCCGGATCGCGCGGATCGACGCACACGCCGCATTGATGGTCTTGAATAATCCCGCGCCACAGCGCAATATCGGAGGCGATCACGGGAATGCCGGCCGCCATGTATTCGAACATCTTGACCGGCAGCGCATCGAGATAATTCGGTTCGGGATGCAGGGTGACCAGGCCGGCCAGGGCGCGCGCCATGACGGCGCGCACGCCGTCGCGGTCGAGGTGGCCGGGGCGGTTCAGGCGCTGCCAGCCGGGCAATGCGCTCAGCGTGTTTTCGAGCTTCACTTGCGCAAAGCGGCCGGCCACGGTGATGCGCGCCGCCGACTGCAACAGCTGCGCCGCCGCGACCAGCTCGCCGATGCCGCGCATGGCCGACAGGCTGCCGACGTAGCACACTTCCTGCTTCTTTTCGCTCCACAGTGCCTCGGCGTCGAATTCGCCCGGCACCGGGTAGTTGTTGACGTCGATCGTGTTCGGGTTGATCTGCAAGAATTTGTCGCGAATAAACGGCGTGGCGGCGACGATGGCGTCGAACTGGCGGCAGGCATGCCGTTCGTAAGCGGCGCAGGCGCGCGCGAGCAGGCTGCGCAGGAGCGGGGTCAGGTAGGGTTTGCCGAGCAACTGCAGCGGCAAGTCTTCGTGGGCGTCGAAAATGACGGTTTTGCCGAGGCGCTTGAGGGCCAGCCCGGCGGGCATGAGTTCCGGATCGTGCAGATGGTAAATGTCGGCATCGATCTGGCGCGCGCGCCGCAAGACGCGCCGCGTACTGCCCAGCATGCGCGCCAGCCGGCCCTGGACGTGCCCGACGTCGGTGATGTGGACGCCGCTGTCGCGTTCGTCCCCCAGGCCGTCGGCCACGACCAGAGTGACCTTATATCCGTGCCGTACCAATGCCCGGCATTGCTTGACGAAGATGCGGGTGTCGCGGCGCGGATGGGCCGATGTCAGATGTGCGATAGTGAGCATGTGTCATTCCATACCGGTAGGAGGAAAAGGCCGCCATGGTGGCGCCGATGAGCATGTCGGTAAAATAGTGCGAGGTAATCAAGAGCAGCACGGTGATGCAGCACAGCGAAAACGCCAGGATGAATTCACTTGAGCGATAGCGCGAGAAGTAGCCTTTGAAAAACATGGGAATCGCCGGCACGATCAGGATGCCGAGCACGAACAAAAAGCCGAATATGCCGGTATCGACCCAGGCCGAGAGCACATTGTGCGAATACAGGCCGGGCGAATAACTGGCGTAATCGCCGAAAACCGGAAACTGCGCGATCGAATTGAGCGCATAGGTGCTCAGGTGATGACGGGTATTGGCCGACGTCGAATGCGACAGATCGAGTAGTTCGAGCACCCGGTTGCTCGGCAACATGGATAAGATCTGCGCCAGGTTGGAATAGACCATCAGGATCAGAAACGCGAAGACGGCCGCCATCAGCACTTTCTGGCGGGTGAAATACAGCTCGATGATGGGAATCATGAACAGCATGGCGGCAAACTCGCTGCGCGCGGTATTGACGAACAGGGTGGGCGCGGCCAGGCAATAGATCAGCACGCGCAGGGACAGCGCGCGGGTGTAGGCGATGGCAATCGCGAAGGTAAACAGATACGAGCGCGAAAACCCCTGGTACGAGGCCAGGCTTTCGGGATTTTTGGCGTTCCCCAGCGGCGCCAGGTAAAACGAGCCGTCGACCGCGTAGGCGAACACGATGGCCGACATGGCAAACAGGCTGCCCAGCGCCATCAGCCGGAAGCGCCGTTCGCCGGGCGCGCTCATGCGGAATGCGAAGAATACATTCAACATGAAAATAATCCCGAGCAAGTGATTATTGACGATCACGATGTTCGCGCCGGCCACGGCGTTGACGCCGACGATCAGCATGAAGTAAGCCAAGTAGAGGAAAAACGCGATGTCGGTCTTGCCCAGGTAGTTGCGGTCTTGCCGGAGCTTGCTGGCGTAGGAGAAAAACATCAGCGGCAGGAGCAGCAGCGATACCGGCGCGAAATAGCCGGCCAGCACGGCGGGAATCTTTCCCAGTCCCAGCGCCGTGTGATAGAAGAAGAACCCGGGAAACAGCGCAAAAAAGCCGAGCATGCCGATCCACTGCTCGCGTCCGGTGGCGCGCGCGACCGGGCTCATGCCGGCACCATGCGGTTTTGCGAGCACTGGTACGACATGTGCAGGTAGACAAGGTACAGCAGGGAATAGCCGATCGCGTACCAGAGCACGCTTTGGCGCAGGGTGCCGGGCGCCAGGAACACCGACAAGGTCATCGCGAACAGCGCCACCTGCCACGCCAGGTCGACCTTCTGCTTGCCGGCGACAAAGAATACATAGCTGAGCGGGCTGGCGATGAAATTGAGGAAGTACAGGGGCGCGAGCAGTTGCGCCAGCTCGCCGGCGGCGCGCCAGTCTTCGCCGAAGGCAAAGGCGAACAGCTGCGGCGAAAACAGCAGCAGCACCAGCGAAGGACCGATCCCGAGCAGCACCAGGGCCTTGAAGGTGTAGCGGTAGGCCTCGCGGCAATTGCCCTGGGTCTGGAAATCGTGCACCGACTGGCGCTTGAATACTTCCAGCACCGACGAGGCCAGGAGGGCGATGGGGGCGCCGAGCACGCGCTGGGTCAGCGCGAACAGGCCGGCGGCCAGGGCGCCGTGGCGCGCGCCGATCATCAGCAGCGGCAATTGGCCGACGATCACGTTGAGCAGGTTCGACGGCAGCGAGAAACGCCAGAACTTGTCGTGGCGGCGCAGGTAGGCGCGCTGGCCCTGGTCCGGCAGCCAGCCGGGCCATGCCTGCGGCGGGGCGAGCAGCAGCATGGCGGCGGCCAGCCCGACCGCCAGCCCGGCCAGCTGGCCCGCAACCAGCGCCACGCCGCCCACGCCCAGCGCCAGCAATCCGACTTGCGCGGCGGCGATGCTGCCGGCGCTCCAGACGCGTGCGCGGGCCGCCTTGCCGAAGGCATTGTGCGAGGTGGCGTAGGCCAGGGTGGTTTGCATGTAGGCCATCATCCAGGTGGCGATGCCGAGCGTCAGTAGCGCCGGCCACGACAGGTGCGCGGTGAACGGCAGCCCGAGCAGGCGCGCCAGCACGGCGCCCACGGTCACCAGCAGGGCGGTGATGGTGGCGCTGTAGGCCACCACCGAAAAACAGGTGCGTTGCGATTCGCGGTCGTGGTCGAGGATCATCGCCGCTTCCAGGCGCAGGGTGGCGCCGATGGCGGCCACGGCCACCATCCCCAGCCAGACGCTGAAGGCGCCCACGTCGGCCGGCGTGCACAGGCGCGTGATGAGCGGCGCGGCCAGCAGCGGCAGGGCCTGCGCCCCGAGCGCGCCGCCGAGCACGGTCATCACGTTGCGCCAGTAGGCCGGGAGCCTTGCTGTCATGGCGCCGCTCCCTTTAATCCCGGGGGCACGACGCAGGTTTTTCACCCGCCGTGCTACCCACCGCGCCGAGCAGAACCGCGCACACCTGGGCGATGCTGGCGTCGTCCAGATACGGTCCCATCGGCAGGCTGAGCACCCTTTCGGCCATGGCCAGCGCCACCGGTGCGCCGTCCGGGGCGCTCCAGCGCGCATAGGCGGGCTGCAGGTGCATCGGCACCGGATAATGCACGGCGGTGGGAATCGCGGCGGCGTCAAGCGCGGCACGCACCTGGTCGCGCTGCTCCACCACCACCGTGTATTGCGCGAACACACTGCTGCGGTCGCGCCGGCGCGCCACCAGGTCGATCTTGCCCGACAGCAGGGCGTCGTAGCTGGCGGCCACGCGCGCGCGCTGCTTGAGTTCCCAGTCGAAATAGTCGAGCTTGGCCAGTACGATGGCGCATTGCAAGGTGTCCATGCGGCCGCCGACGCCGATGCGGGTATGCACGTAACGGCGCGACTGGCCGTGCACGCGGATTTCGCGCATGGCCGTGGCCAGCTGGTCGTCGCTGGTGAAGATGGCGCCGCCGTCGCCGTAGCAGCCGAGCGGCTTGCTGGGGAAAAAGCTGGTGCAGCCGATGGCCGACAGGTTGCAGCTGTGCTTGCCGCCGTAGGTGGCGCCGAAGCTCTGGGCGGCATCTTCGATCACCGTCAAGCCGTGGCGCCAGGCAATCGCATTGATCGCTTCCATGTCGGCCGGCTGGCCGTACAGCGACACCGGCATGATCGCCTTGGTGCGCGCGGTAATTTTTTCTTCGATCAGGGCCGGATCGATATTGCAGGTGGCCGGGTCGATGTCGACGAACACGGGCGTGGCACCCAGCAGCACGATGGCCTCGGCCGTGGCGATGAAGGAAAACGGCGTGGTGATGACGTCGTCGCCGGGTCCGATCCCGAGCGCCATCAGCGAAATGAGCAGCGCTTCGGTGCCGGACGAGACCGTAATGCAGTGGCGCGCCCCGGTCAGCGCGGCCAGGCGCGCCTCGAGTTCCTCCACTTCCGGTCCCATGATGTACTGGCCGTGGTCAAGCACGGCCTGGATGCGGGCGTTGATGTTCTCGCGGCCCATCTGGTATTGCGCTTTGAGGTCGATAAATTCCATGATGAGAGGTCCGTTCGGTGGCAGTCAAGGGGCAAGGGGGAAAGGGGCAATGGGATCAGAGCGGCGCGTCGAGCAGGCGGCAGACGCCGCCGCGCACCTGATAGCGTTCGCCCGTATGGGGGCAGGTGGCGTCGCCGTCCGCGCCCCCGGGCAACGCCAGGCGCTCGCCGTGGCGGCTGATCCATCCGCTCTGGCGCGCCGGCACGCCCGCCATCAGCGCAAAGTCGGGCACGTCGCGCGTGACCACGGCCCCGGCCGCGATGAAGGCGTAGCGCCCGATGGTCACGCCGCACACGATGGTGGCGTTGGCGCCGATGCTCGCGCCGCGCCGCACCAGCGTGGCCCGGTAGGCATCCTTGCGCACGATGGCCGCGCGCGGGTTCCAGACGTTGGTAAAGACCATGCTCGGTCCGCAGAACACCTCGTCCTCGATCGTCACCGCGTCGTACACCGACACATTGTTCTGGATCTTGCAACGGTCGCCGATGCGCACGTCGTTGCCCACAAAAACGTTTTGCCCCAGCGAACAGCCGGCGCCGATGCGCGCGCCGCCGCACACGTGGGCGAAATGCCAGACGCGGGTGCCGGTGCCCAGGATGGCGCCGGGGTCGACAATGGCGCTCGCTTCGATGATGGCCTGGTCCATGGTCAATACTCCAGCGGCAAGGCCACGCGCTTGCCGTCGCGTGCGGATTTATAGGCGGCCACCAGCACTTCGAGCGACTTGAGTCCCTCGCGGCCATCGGTTTCCGGCTCGGCCTCGCCGCGCAGCACCTTGATCACGTTGTCGTAATACAGCGGATGGCCAAAGCCGTAGACCGAGGTGGTCTGGTAACTGGCGTCCATCACCAGCGCATCGTCCTCGTCCGGCTCGGCAAACTCCCATTGCTGCACTTCATTGACGGCGACGCCGCCGATGCGCACCGTGCCGCGCTCGCCGAGGATGGTGATCGAGCCCTCCAGGTTGCGCGGATAGGTCAGCATGGTCACGTTCATCGAGCCCAGCGCGCCGTTGCGCCAGCGCAGGCTGATCACGCCCGTGTCTTCCACCTCGATATCGCGCGCCAGCGTGGCCGTGTAGGCTTGCAGGCTCTCGACCGGGCCGACGATCCAGTCGATCAGGTCGACGTAGTGGCTGGCCTGGTTCATGAAGGCGCCGCCGTCGTATTCCCAGGTGCCGCGCCACTTGGCGCTGTTGTAATAGTCGTCCGGCCGGGTCCAGAACACGTTCAGGTTGACCATGTAGATGCGCCCGAAACGCTTTTTATCGACCGCGCTTTTGAGCAGCTGCAAGGTAGCGTTGCGCCGGTTCTGCTTGACCACGAACATGCGCACCCCGGCCGTGTCGCACGCCGCCACCATGCGCTTGCCGTCTTCCCAGCGCGTGGCCATGGGTTTTTCGGTAATCACATGGCGCCCGGCCGCCGCGATCTGGACCGCCTGTTCCGGATGCAGCCCGGACGGCGTGCAGATGATGAAGGCGTCGGCGTCGCACTTGGCCAGCATCTCGGCCAGGGTTCGGTAGGGCCGCGCGCCGGTGCGGGCGGCGGCGCCGGCCAGCGCCACCGGATCGATATCGCACACGCCGGTCAGCTGGCAGCGCTCTTCGTGCTGGGCGATGGCGTTGAAATGGTTGTTGGCAATACGGCCGCAGCCAACCAGCGCAAAGCGGATGCGGCGGTCGGTGACGGGTGGTGGAAAGGTACGCATGATGGTTCTCCAATCGCTGTGGGGCCTTGACCAGTTCGGGTGCCGGCCGGTCCAGGCCTCGGCCGGCTCGGGCAATGACCGGTTCAGGCCTTGACCACGTTCGGCAGGCGCTCCTGCCACACGCCCCGGGTATCGACGATCAGGGCGGCGTGCTGCTGTATCAGGGCGTAGTCGAACGCGCTGTGGCTGGTGGCGAGCAGCAGCACGTCGTAGGAGGCGATGGACGCCGCCGTCAACGGCACGCTGGCCAGGTTGAAGCGGTGCTCCCGCATCTTTGGAAACACCGGCACGTGCGGGTCGGAATAGTCGACCAGGGCGCCCTTGGCGCGCAGGATTTCCATCAGCTCGACCGAAGGCGACTCGCGCATGTCCTCGACATCCTTCTTGTAGGCGATGCCCAGCACCAGCACGCGGCTGCCGCGGATCGAACGCGAGCGCTCGTTGAGCGCGTCGGCCAGCTTGCCGATCACCCAGTGCGGCATGTCGCTGTTGATTTCGCCCGCCAGTTCGATGAAGCGCGTGTGCAGGCCGTACTGGCGCGCCTTCCAGGTGAGGTAAAACGGGTCGATCGGAATGCAGTGCCCGCCCAGTCCCGGCCCCGGATAGTAGGGCGTGAAGCCGAACGGCTTGGTGGCGGCGGCCCGGATCACCTCGTGGATATCGATATCCATCTTGTCGGCGATGATTTTCATTTCATTGACCAGGCCGATATTGACGGCGCGGTGAATGTTTTCGAGCAGCTTGGTCAGTTCGGCGGCGCGGGTGGAACTGACCGGCACCACCTGGTCGATGGCCGGGCTGTACAGGGCGACGCCGGCGCGCAGGCAGGCTGGCGTGTCGCCGCCGCACACCTTGGGAATGGTGCGCGTCTGGAAGTGCGGGTTGCCGGGATCTTCGCGCTCGGGCGAAAACACCAAAAAGATGTCTTCGCCGACGGTCAGCCCGCGCGATGCCAGGCGCGGGCGCAGTTCCTCGTCCGTGGTGCCGGGGTAGGTGGTGCTTTCGAGCGAGACCACCTGGCCAGCGTGCAGCCAGGGCAGCAGGGCGTCGGCGGTGGCCAGCACGAACGACAAATCCGGCTCGCGGTAGGCATTGAGCGGGGTCGGCACGCAGATGATCAGGGCGTCGGCCTCGGCCGCGCGGGCGAAATCGCCCGTCGCTTCGAACCCGGCGGCCAGCGCGGCCCCGATGGCGCTGCTGGAAATATGCTCGATATAGCTGGCGCCGGCGTTCAGGCGGGTGACCTTGTCCGGGTCGATATCGATGCCGAGCACGCGGAAACCGGCTTCGGAATAACGCAGGCTGAGCGGCAAACCCACGTAACCGAGGCCGATAATGCCGATTACCGCGCTGCGCCGCTCGATTTTGTCGATCAGCTGCGTTAAATGGGTGCTTTCATAATGGTCGCGCATGGAAAATATCTCCGTACAGAATATGAGTTGGGTAGGAATAAAGCCGCGGCATTTACTTTTTATAATTGCCGGTATTTATTCGATGCGGTCGGGCGAGAAATTGCGTAATAAGGCCGGCCGATTTTTATCGGGTGGCGCAATCACCGGCGGCGGGGTCGTCGGAGCCGCATTATTCGGCTGCGGCGTATATTCCGACACGATTGCCTTGACCATCGATTCGATCATGCCGCGGTCATGCGTATCGCAAGCGAGCTTGAGGCAGGTAATATAGGTATCGAGCACGCCGGGATCGAGTGCGTGTTCTTTCATGCGCATGATGCGCGGATGCTCGCTCGGGAATACCTTGCCGTCGGTAAGCAATTCCTCATACAGCTTTTCACCTGGAAACAAGCCGACAAACTTGAGGGCAATATCGCCCGCCGGGTTTTGCGCCGTCCTTTCGGTCAGGCCCGACATCATGATCATGGTGCGCGCCAGGTCAAGGATGCGGACCGGCTCGCCCATATCGAGCACGAACACGTCGCCGCCCTTGGCCATGGCGCCGGCCTGGATCACCAGCTGCGCCGCCTCGGCGATCAGCATGAAGTAGCGCGACACGTCCGGATGGGTGATGGTCAGCGGCCCGCCATGGGCCAGCTGGCGCTGGAACAGGGGAATCACCGAGCCGGACGAGCCCAGCACATTGCCGAAACGCACCATGCAAAAGGTCGTGTCCGGCCCGTGGGTGGCGGCCGCCGCCTGGAAGATCAGCTCGGCGATGCGCTTGCTCGCGCCCATGATATTGGTCGGGCGCACCGCCTTGTCGCTGGAAATGAGCACGCAGGTGCGCACCTTGAACTTGCCGGCAGCCGCCGCGATGACTTGCGAGCCGAGCACGTTGTTGCGCAGGCCGGCGACGATGTTGCTTTCGACCAGCGGCACGTGCTTGTAGGCGGCCGCGTGGTAAATCGTGTCGATGGTGTTTTCCTGGAAGATACGTTCTACCAGGCGCGCGCTGCATACCGAACCCAGGTGCGCACTGATGCGCATCTCCGGGTAGCGTCCGACCAGTTCCTGGCGGATCGTGTACAGCGCGAACTCGGAATGGTCGACCAGGTGCAGCTCGGCCGGCGCCAGGGTGGCGATCTGGCGGCACAGTTCGCTCCCGATGGAGCCGCCGGCGCCGGTGACCAGCACGCGCTGGCCGCGCACGCAGCGGTCGAACAGTTCGGGACGCGGCGGCACCGGCTGGCGCCCCAGCAAGTCCTCGAACTTGAGGTCGCGCACCGCGTGCACCGGGGTCGCGCCGTCGGCCAGGTCGAGCAGGCGGCACAGGATGCGGGTGTTGACGCCGGCCATGGACAAGCGCTCCATGATGTCGCGCAGGCGCTGCGGCGACACCGACGGCAGCGCAATGATCACCGAGCGCACGCCCAGGCTGCGCACCGTCTCGGCCAGGTGCTCGGTGTGGATCACGCGCAAGCCGGCGATGGTGCGTTCGTTCAAGGCGCGCTTGTCGTCGAAAAAGCAGACGGGACGGTACTGGTTGCTGCTGCGCATGGTCAGCGCCAGTTGCGCCCCGGGCTCGCCGGCGCCGTAGATGGCCACCGCATGGTCCGGCTGCGACCCGTCGTTCATGTGCTTGCGCAGGAAGTTACGCACCGTCATGCGCGAGGTGACCACGTAGGAAAACGCGATAAACCAGTAAATGATGAGCGCGCTACGCGGGAAGCTGTCGTCATTCACGCCCATCATGATCAGATAGACCGACAAGGTAGCCAACGCCAGGGTGCAGCCGGTTACCGCCAGCATGCGCTGGTCGATGAAGCGGATCACCGCGCGGTACAGGTCCGACAGCGAGAACGCGCCCACGGTCAGCAGCGCCACCAAAACATAAGCCGCGACCGGATATTGCATGGCCGAGGCGGCGTCGCCGACGCGCAGCAGCATCGCCACCAGAAAACACACCGGCAGGGCCAGCAAATCGACCACGACCATCAGCGCGATTTTGGCGATCCGGTTCATGGTAACCAATTCGGTACAGAATTGGCTGAGCGGTTTGTGAATAAGCGTCTGCATGGCGGAAATGAAAAATGGATGAACCTGGGTTTATGTGGTGAATATCATGGAATTCCGGCGATTGGAAGCCATGTATTTACATGCTTATTTGGGAGATCATGCCGCGACTTAGAGCACTTATCCACGTGTAAGTTTTATTATCCCGCCGCCTTGATGATGTTGATTTGATCATCCTCAACGGCTGACTTTGCTTAAAAATTGCCGATTGGATTTGATTGAAATTTAGAATGAATTGCAAATGGAAATATTATCTGACGTCGTTCAGAGGAGAAATGCGCAGATTATCCGAGCGTCTGTGGGAAGGCGCGCCAAAAACAGCGGCATAGGGCAATCGGAATGCGCCGATGCACGTGTCGTGAAAACCGATAAGTTTGATATAGATCGACTCCGGCCATCGTCGCGGGAGCGTTCTGGCGCGCGTGCGGTCTATTCGTATACGACCGTGCCGCGCACGTCGGTGTGCTGGCTGGCAAACTATTTTCACGGAGGAGGACATGAGCAAGACCATCGGTATCGATCTCGGCACCACCAACTCCTGCGTCGCCGTGATGGAAGGCGGCCAGGCCCGGGTGATCGAGAACGCGGAAGGCGCGCGCACCACGCCGTCGGTAGTGGCCTACCAGGACAATGGCGACATCCTGGTGGGCGCCCCGGCCAAGCGCCAGGCGGTGACCAATCCGCAAAACACGCTGTTCGCCGTCAAGCGCCTGATCGGGCGCAAGTTCGACGAAGCCGAAGTGCAAAAAGACATCCACCTGATGCCTTTCAAGATCGTGCGTGCCGACAATGGCGACGCCTGGGTGGAAGTGCGCGGCAAGCGCCTGGCGCCGCAGCAGGTGTCGGCCGAAGTGCTGCGCAAGATGAAAAAGACGGCCGAGGATTACCTGGGCGAGCCCGTCACCGATGCCGTCATTACGGTGCCCGCCTATTTTAATGACGCCCAGCGCCAGGCCACCAAGGATGCCGGCCGCATTGCCGGCCTGGAAGTGCGCCGCATCATCAACGAGCCGACCGCCGCCGCGCTGGCGTTCGGCCTCGACAAGGCCGCGCGGGGCGAGCGCAAGGTGGCCGTGTACGACCTGGGCGGCGGCACCTTCGATATCTCGATCATCGAGATCTCCGAACTGGAAGGCGACAAGCAGTTCGAGGTGCTCTCCACCAATGGCGACACCTTTCTCGGCGGCGAAGATTTCGACCAGCGCGTGATCGACCACGTCATCGGCGAGTTCAGGAAGCAGAGCGGCATCGACCTGGGGCGCGACCCGATCGCCTTGCAGCGCATCAAGAGTTCGGCCGAACGGGCCAAGATCGAGCTGTCGACGACGCAGCAGACCGAGATCAACGAGCCCTACATTGCCATGGCCAACGGCGCCCCGGCCCACCTCAACCTGCGCCTGTCGCGCGCCACGCTGGAGGCGCTGGTCGACGAGCTGATCGACCGCACCATCGCGCCGTGCGAGCTGGCCCTCAAGGATGCCGGGCTCACCAAGGAGCAGATCGGCGACGTGATCCTGGTGGGCGGCATGACGCGCATGCCCAAGGTGCAGGAAAAGGTGCGCGCGTTTTTCGGGCGCGAGGCGCGCAAGGACGTCAATCCCGACGAAGCGGTGGCGGTCGGGGCGGCCATCCAGGGCGCGGTGCTGTCCGGCGAGCGCTCCGATGTGCTGCTGATGGACGTCACGCCGCTCTCGCTCGGCATCGAAACCCTGGGTGGAGTGATGACCAGGATGATCCCCCGCAACACCACCATTCCGACCAAGTTCAGCCAGGTGTTTTCGACCGCGGACGACAACCAGCCGGCCGTCACCGTCAAGGTCTACCAGGGCGAGCGCGAAGTCGTGGCCGGCAACAAGTTGCTGGGCGAATTCAACCTGGTCGGCATCGCGCCGGCGCCGCGCGGCCTGCCGCAGATCGAGGTCAGTTTCGATATCGACGCCAACGGCATCCTGCACGTCAGCGTAGTAGACAAGGCGACCGGCAAGGCCAACCAGGTGACGATCAAGGCCAATTCCGGCTTGAGCGAAACGGAGATCCAGAAAATGGTGCAGGACGCGCTGGCCCACGCCGATGAAGACCGGCGCGCGCGCGAACTGGCTGACGCGCGCAACCGTGGCGATGCGCTGGTGCATGCCACGCGCAAGCAGCTCGGCGAACATGGCGCCGGGCTCGACGCCGCCGTGCGCGAACGCGTCCAGGCCGCCATCGACAGTCTCGACGAGGCATTGCGCACCGGCGGCAAGGAGGAGATCGAGACGCGGATCGCCGCCTTGTCCGGCGCGGCGCAGGCCATCGGCGAGAAGCTGTACCAGGAGCAGGCCGGCGGACCGGGGCAGGGCGGCGCAGCGCCGGCAGGTGGCGGACAAGCGCCGCCGGGCCAGGGCGACGATGTGGTGGACGCGGACTTCCGGGAGGTGCGCGGGGGCTAAAATGCCATGCGGAACGAGTGAAAGCTGCAATGCCGCATCGTTTGATGCGTTTGGTGTCCGGTCGTGGCAGAATCATTACGATGAGAGTTACCGCACAGCGAAGGAGCCGCCATGGCCGGGCCTGTCGTCATCACGCTCGGCCAGATCGACCAGCTTGCCCCGCGCGCGCTCCCGGTCTACCGCACGGCCTTCAGCGAAGAGCAGCATTTCCTGGAGCATTTTGGCATCGCCGCGTCTGCATTGCGGGTAAGCCATTTCATGGCGCAGGCATTGCACGAATCGGGGGCGCTCACCCGCACGATTGAAAACCTGCGTTACAGCGCGCAGCGCCTGCCGAAGGTCTGGCCGCAGCGGTTCCTGCCGCGCGGACCGCTCGATCCTGCCCGCTACGCCGACGATGAAGTCAGGCTCGCCAACGAAGTGTATGGCGGTCGTCTGGGCAATGAGCGCCCCGGCGACGGCTACCTGTACCGCGGTCGCGGATTGATGCAGCTGACTGGAAAGGACAGCTACGCACAGGCGACCGAGACGCTCAAGAGCAGCTATCCATCGGCGCCGGATTTTGTCGCCGACCCGGCGGCGGTGCTGTCGGCGCGGTGGTGCCTGGGCGCGGCAGCGGCGATCTGGACTGCGAAAGAGTGCAACGAGGCGGCCGACCGCGACGACATCGTGCTGGTGACAATGCGCATCAATGGCGGCACGGTCGGCCTGCCCGAGCGCCGCCGCTGGCTGGCGCGCACGCGGGAAGTGTGGCGTGGGTAGAACGCGGCGCTGGTAAAGGGTGGGTAAGCGTCGGCCCGGCGCCGTCGTGCGCCAGCAGGCCGCTTCCCGGATCGCGCCATCCTCGTACAGCGCATTGAAGCCGGCATAGGCATCGGCTTGCAGCACGCCCTTGTCGTCGCCAAGGTGGGTTTGCGGATGAATGCCCTTGCGCTCGGGCGTATAGGCACACCACACGGCCGGTGGTGTGGTGTCGCCAGTCAATTCCCTCCAGCAGCACCGACAGCGGCGCCTGGCTTAGCGTAACGCTGCCGCCGCTCGCTTGGGGCCGGACGAAACGGCCGTTCTCAAGCCGCTTGGCCAGCAGGCACAGGCCATCGCCGGTCCACCACAGCACGGTGATCATGTCGCCGCGCTGGCCACGGAACACGAACACGTGGCCGCTGTCATTGATGTTGAACTCGCGCGCCAGGCGCGATACCAAGGTGCCCTCGACGAGAGACCTGGCTACAACTTCACGCTTGAAGCCGGTGCTGTGCCGCCTGCAGGCACCGCGTTTGCACGATGTAGTGACTGGTTGAGGTGTCCGGGCAAAGTAGACCACAGCAAAGTGAAGTGCGACGTAAGCTAAGTGGCCTGAGTGCGGTACGGCATAAGTGCAGTGCGCCGTAGGCAAAGCGCGGGGTGCGTAAAGTGCGGCCTGATCGGCTTCCGCTAGCGTCTCCCCGTCGCCCCCGCGCAGGCGGGGGCCCAAGTTCGCTCCGCAGCCAGCGACCACACAAGGAACCCACACCGCCATCCATGCAACGGCGCAAGTGAGCGGCGTTCGCGCCTCCCCCTATGCAACAATCAGCGTGCTACGGAACCCGCCGGCGCTTTCATGGCCGCCGTCGTTGTGGTCCTGCCCACTACCGCAACCGGCGCGCCCGGCCGTGGCTGCGGCGCCGCCGGCGGCACCACGATATGATCGTTCAGCCGCAGGAACTTGAACCCCGCCAGCTTCATGCCATTCTTGCCGTTGCGCTCCTCGCGCGCCGCCGTGCGTGCAAAAAACGCGTCGAAGCTTTCTTCGCGCACCTGCGGCTCGGCCGAATTCAAGAAGTTACGCTGCCCGTTCGCATCGACCACGATCAGCCCGACGTGCGAGGCCCACAGCTTGCCGCCGCGGGTGGAAATCACGTTGACCAGATCGCCATCCTGCAATTGCCCAAGAATGCTGGCAATCTTGTCCTTGGCGACATACGTTTCCTGGCTCAGTTGCACTGGAATGCTGCTGGCCGTGTTGTGACGCATCTTCAGGAATGCAGCGCGGTCGATCTTCATCTCATACGCGGCGGCCTGTGTGCCGGCCAGCAGCGCGCTGACGTCCGACACCAGCCAGGCATTATTGATATTCCAGTCGACCTCGGTGTAATGATTGCGCGTGGCCACGCCAATCACGCCATCCTTGTAGCGGATGCGCTGCAGCATCCAGAAGAACTCTTCCCACGACTGGCTCAGCGCCATCGCGTACGTGTGCTCGGCGAACACGACGCAGTCGCTTGCCTGCAGGCTGAACATCGGCAGGTTGTCGTGCAGCTCGTACGGATACTCGCCCAGCAGGTTCAGCACATACGGCTGGCCGATATTCTTGCGCCCGATCGCGGCGATGCGCTTGCGCAGGTCCGGTTCGGCGGTATGCATATAGGCGATGTAACGTCCGACTTCGGCCGGCGTCATCTGGTAAATCTGCTTGCGCTGCAAGGTGGCAAGGTCGCTTGGCGGCGCGGCAGGAGAGAGCGGCGTTGCGGTTTCCGGCGCCGGCGCGGGCGGCGTCACCGGTTCAGGTGCGGCAGGTGGTGCTGTGACGGCAGGCGCTGCCACGACAGGCGGGGCAGGCGGTGCGCTTGCGCAACCGGCCAGGACGGCACTAAGCAAAACGAGGGGAGCAAGACGCATCGGGAATCAATATTGAACGCTAAAGCGACAAGCTAACCGCTGCCACGGCGTTTGACAATGGAAATGTGTTGCGTGCGCACAAGGAAGTTGCAGCTTGCTATTGAGGCATTGCACAGACTGATAGATGAAATGGCATGGGCGCGCCATTACGCCGTTGCTTCATCGCCCGGTCCGCCGTGGCGGCATTGCTCGCCGCGGGTGATGGCAATCGCGCTGCCCGCAGCACGAATCCCGGCGACCGGCAGCGCTGGAAAATCGACACGGCAACATCGCGCCCGCAGCGCGTCAGGGATGTTCAGATAGCGTGCCGCATCGCATGGTGCCTGTAGGTACGGGCTGGCTGCGAATCCGGTGAAAATCCGGGTTTAACATTTGCGCAAGTGTGCGCCAACGAACGGTTGGGTTCCGGCTCAGCCTTTAAGATGAAGCCGTGTGAGTGAGGGGCGCCGCGGCTTAGCCCAAAGGTGACGCCTCCTCAGCAGGTTAGCCGGTCGCCTCGAGGATCGGCACCAATTCTTGATGCCGGCGCATGCAGTGCGCCGGCTTTGATAAACGAACGGAAGCGGAGGTCATCATGCCTGCCATCAGCCAGCCACCCAAGCATCTTGTGCGCGAATATCTCCAGCGCCGGTCGCGTGAATCCAAACCGCCCCCGTCGCCCGAAGAAATCCGGCGCGAACTCGGATGGGGCTTGCTGCTCCCAGGCTTGAAATTGGCGCCCATCCGTCGCTGACCTCCTCCTGTCCTACAAGGATATTGCCTTTTGTCCTATTTTTTCTGTAGCAACGTTCTACCATAATCCTAAAAACATCAACACAGGAGTATCACCATGACAAATCGAATCGGTAACAAAGACATCGCCCAGCATCGCGGCAAAGCCGAGAAAAAAGACATCAAGCGCACCAACATCGCGCGTGAAGCCATCAAGAGGGCAATTGCCGCTTCGAAATATCGCAACCAGGTCCGCAATCAACCTGCGCCAGAGGCATTCCTGCCACCGGCCTGATGCTCGCCTGATGTATTACCGATCAACCCGCACCGGCAACGCTGCGGGTTTTTTGTTGCGCGTTGCGGCAATCGGCGTCACGCAGTCTGGCGCAAGGCCGCCCGCGTCACTTCGATCAGGCGCGCGCTGAGCCGCTCCAGCTTGGGCGACTGCACCCGCCATGCGTGCCAGTACAGCATCACGTCGGTCGGCTTGTCCGGCGCCAGGTCGACCAGCGCGCCCGTGTCGATAGCGTCCCTGTACTGCTGTTCCGGCACCATGCCGTAACCGAGCCCGAGCCTCACCGCGTGCGTGAAGGCGTCGCTCGACGGAATGTAGTGGCAGGGATAGCTGCCTGCGGGCAGCCCCAGTTCGCGCAACAGGAACGCCGCCTGCAACGCATCCTTGCGGTCGAACACCATCAGCGGCGCGCGCCGTGCCGCCTCGCGCTGCAAGCCATCGGGAAACCATTGCGCGGCGAACGCCGGCGTGGCGAGCAGGCGATAGCGCATCGCGCCCAGCTGCTCCACCGTGCAGCCGCGCATCGGCTGCGCTTCGCTCGATACCCCGGCCAGCGCCAAGCCCTGCGCCAGCAAGGTGTAGGTATGGTCCTGGTCGTCGAGCGCGATGTCGAGCAGGATCCGTTCCCCGATCAGGAATGACGCCAGCCCCGGCAGCAGCCAGGTGGCCAGCGTGTCGTTGTTCACAGCCAAGGCAATTGTCAGGAAATCGGCGTCGCTGTCGGCCGATTCCGCCAAAAACTCGGCTTCCAGCAGCCGGCTGCGGCGCAGGTATTGCACCAGGCGCTGGCCTGCGTGCGTGGCGCGGCAGGGTTTGCTGCGCACCAGCAGCGGCATGCCCAGTTCGCTTTCCAGCGCGCTCACCCGTTGCGACACGGCCGAGGGCGTCAGGTGGAGCAGGGCGGCCGCCTGCTCGAAACTGCCGCTGTCGATCACGGCCAGCAATGCTTCGCCCTTGCGTGTATCGAGCATGTCCGTCCTTAACATTAGAAAAATTTAATTATACGTAAAGAAGTTAATCCAGCTTCACTTGAAGCCGTCGATATTGCACACTCGCATTTTTTAGCCATCGACCGGAGTATGCATGCCCTACCTTTCCACCTTTCTCAACGGCCTGGCCCTGTGCTTCGGCCTGATCGTCGCCATCGGCTCGCAAAATGCCCACGTGCTGCGCATGGGCCTCAAGCGCGAACATGTCGGCGTGACGGTGGCCGCCTGCATCCTGATCGACGCCGCGCTGATCGGGCTGGGCGTGACCGGCGTGGGCACCCTGGTGCAATCGTCGCCGCTGCTGCTGGGCGCGGCGCGCTGGGGCGGGGCGGCGTTCCTGCTGTGGTACGGCCTGCGCAGCTGGCGCGCCGTGTTCGCCAGCGCCGCGCTCACGGCCGGCCCGGCCACCGTGCGCACCAGCGCGCGCCAGGCCTTGGCCAGCGTGGTCGCGCTGTCGCTGCTTAACCCGCACGTCTACCTCGATACCGTGGTCCTGCTCGGCGCCATCGGCGGCAACTTTGCGCCGCCGGAACGTCCGGCCTTCGCGCTCGGCGCCATGAGCGCGTCGGCGCTGTGGTTCTGCGCGCTCGGTTACGGCGCCACCCGGCTATCGAGCCTGTTTGCCCGTCCCGCCGCATGGAAATGGATCGACGGCATGACCGGCACCATGATGCTGGCGCTGTCGGCCTCGGTGGCGTTCGGCTCCTAGGGGGAAGCGCTGATAATTCGCCAGACCCGCCCCGCCTACGTGCCGACCTGAGACGATCGGTACGTTCTAGGCGAGCGGTCAATCATGCAAAAGAGCTTTTCTGACCTCGAATACGCCGCCAAGAAGCTCACTCGGCGTGACCGTTGCCTTGCCGAGATCGACAGCGTGACGTCCCGAGGCAGTCTGCACAAGCTCGTCGACCCGTTTTATCCAAAGGTCGAGGGCCCGCGGCGTTCGCCGATGGACTAGCCCGTATGCGACGCATATATGGCCCAGCAGTGCTTTGGTTTGTCGGACAAGGGATCGCTGCACGGCGGACAACGTTTTCGACCTGGTGCAAGCGCAGCGCTCGGCGATCTCTGTTACCAGGGGTGGAAAAACGCCCTGGAAACGTGAGTAAATCGGTGACGTGGCATGTGGCAATCAAGCGCTCGAATTGCAAAGCGCTGCCAAACAACGAATTGGAACGCATGCTCGACAGCTGGAACATTTGAAGGCTGGCGTGTGCATGAAAATTGATCCGTTTTATGTCATCAAAAACCCGTGCCGTCATCGCAAGACGCGCTACCGTGGCATGGACAAGAACAGCGCGCAGCTGTTCATGCTGTTCGCCTTCTTCAATCTGGTGCTGGGCGGTACGCGCTTTACCGCCACTGAAACCCGAACGACGAAACGGCGGCGCTCGGCATGCGGCGGAGCGTACGTAAAGGCTCAATAAAAATCCGCTCGGCCGCGGCAAGGAAATACTGAAGAAGGTGAAAGCCAGCGTGCGCGCAAAGGCCGAGCATGATTTCTGGGGACACCTCAGCCGATTTTCGCGTGAAAATGAATATATCAGCACTACCTTTGAGATTGCACAAATGTTGAGTGAAAACATTGCGCTTGCGTAAAACTTTTGTTGATTATTATTTAAAAAATTTGTAGGATTTGCTGGACATGTAAGTGGCCGGGTCAAGATGAATCGAATGGAAATGACGTCGCGGAACCTAAGCTAGTCATTACAAGCAGGGCCGGTCGCGCTGGTCTGATGGCGAAACCTGTCGTGCATTTATCGTAGTTCCAACTCAAGGAGCACATCATGAAAGATGCCAAAAACGTAGAAACCGAAATCCAAATTTTAGTCAAAGGTGCGCAAGCTCCGATTACCCTCGCTGGTAACTTTGGCCAGCTGCACGATAACCCCCAAAAGATTCATCAACTGCTTGACCTGCTTGAACTTCCGAAGGGCACGGAAGTAAAAGTCATCACCAAAGCGGCCTCCGTCATCGTACGCTGAGCGCGCATCCAACCCGCTGCGAAATCTTAGTCGGACAACAGCCATTTGCATGGCGAAGCCGGAGGTAGCGATGAATGGTGTTTTGTCCGGAGAGCACTTCAAGCGCGGGGTGTCGATCGACTTCTCCGATAATAAAGTGCTCATTTCCTACGCCCTGTGGCAGGTAGCGCTGCCAGCGGACTGGGTGGTTGCTCATCCTGTCATCGGCCAATTCCTGAGGCGCGACATCGGGCGCAGCGAAGCGTTGCGTCATCAGGAAGCCCGGCCGTTGGTAACCCTGCTCGATGCGCAGGGCTGCTTCACGCCACATTCGAAGCAAGCCTATACGCTACGCGAAGTCAAAGAAATCTTTGATCCCATACGTTCCCAGTGGTACGCCGATTATTACGCGCACCCAGCCTGGGAACACTTGCGGGTAGGGCGAGCCAGTGTCAACATGCTGGTTACCTGGCTCATCCACAACTATCATATTTCACGCGCGGCCGGTGTCGCTGCCGCGCGTATGTGCTGCGCCAGCCGAGAGCCCGGTTGGCGTAAATTCTTTTGCCAGGATGCGCTGAGCGAGTATTGGCATTGCGATGCGTTTTATTCGCTGAAATCTGCACACCTGGCCAACATTAGCTTTCAACAGATCAAGGATTACGTACCGTTGTCGTCATCGCTCGCGTTCGAGGAACACACGCTGCAAGTGGCCGAGCACGATCCTCTTGGGCACCTGTTAATTGCCTACTTCCAGGAGTCGAGCATCGCCTTCAATAACGACAGCCTCGAATTTTATCAGGCGGTGGAAGACAATTATGGCGTCGCAGGTCTCTTCACACCGTGGCAGCAGCACATTCAGATCGATGTCGACCAGGGACATGCTGACGGGCTAGGCAAGCTCCTCGATTCAGACCGCGAAGTCGCAGCGACTGAACTTCAGGCCGCGCTGCGCCATGCTTGGTTGGCGTTTCGCTTCCTCTACTGCGGGCTCGACGATATCGAACTTGCCGACGCTAGCGGCCAGTTGTCGTTGCGTCCGCCGTTGCAAGTTCCTCATGAAGTGGTGGACCTGTACGGACTGTTGCAAGCGCATCTGCAAAGCGCGCCCCAAGCGGTGGAACTGGCGCCGGACGATGTGGCGTCCTTGCTGGCTAGCTTGGCAAAGAGTGCCTTTGCTGCGTTGGGACGGGCGCGTGCGCATGACGAGATCATCGCCTGCGGGCGCTGGGCGCAATGCCTGGCGCAAGTCCAGGAGCCGGGCTGCCAGGCCATTGCGACCGTATGGTCGGCGGCGGTCGACAATCATTTACAGGAGGCCGCGCACAGGCCGCTTGATTGGCTGCTTCTGACAAGGTTGCTATCTGCGCGCATTGCGCAATTGAGCCTGGGCCATACCTGGACGGCGGCCTTGGATGGGCTCCTCGGTGCGCATCGGCCAAGTAAGCGCGCCGCGACCGCGTTATTCCAATTGGACGAGCTGATTGAACGTTGCGGTCGGTGCCACGACTATGTGCCGGATGATTTGCTGTTTGCGTCGCCATGAACGACTTCAACTTTGACGGAATGTATCGAGTACAGAGTAGGCGCGAGTACGGCCCGTCGGTGCTGGAAGGTAATTGGTATCGAGCCCCGGGCTTGATCGACCAAGCGACGATCAATCACGCCCTGCAGGCCCATCCATCCTGGCGTGGCACCGCCGAAGTCAGGCTGCGCCCCGCTCTGATCACCCGGCGCGGCGGCAAGTTCCAATCCGAGCCCGACATCTTGTACAAACGCGAATTATTCGAGCCGTCCGCTGCCAGTGAGCCGATGGCGGATGACATGGTAGACATCCTGAAGGCCAAGCGAAATTGGAGTGCCCGCAGCCGCCACGTCGTCGCGATACTGCCCGACGACTGTACCGACATGGTGGCTCGACTGCGTGACCTCGAGCTCACCATTGCCAACGAATACGTGGTGCATGAGGCCGGCCATTTCCTGTCTTATGATGTGCTCTCAAAACAGCGCGATGGTTACTTCACGGTCAAAGGCAAGACGGCTTGGCCGTTGATTTATCTGGAAGAACTGCGGGCTGACCTGAATGCCTTCGGATTTGCCGCGCAACTGCTTCCCGCTGAAAGCGCGGCACAAATCTTCTTCTATAATCTCATGCTGCGCTTTGGTGTACACCGAGAAGGCCTCTTGCGGAAAAAAATAGCACCGTATGGCTTGGTTCCCTATCTGCTTTTCCATGTGCTGCATGCAATGGATTTTGTAAGGGTAGGGAAGCGCGGCGGTCAGCATTATCTGCAACTGGCCAGTACTCGGCCCGCCGATGTGCTGGAAGTGATGCGTGCCTGTGCCGCCCATGCCGAGGATCAGCTCAACCCCGGCGTGCACACCGCTAGCGTGCTTGACAATGCCATCAGCTCGGCCGCTTATATCCACCAGCGCCTGCGCGACGCCGAGCGCGTCGATGGTTTCGATAAAGTCATGAACAAAGCGTGCGACCAGGAGTAATTAAGGTGAGTGTCGATAAGCCTGATCCGTATCAGTTGCCGGCGTATTTGCCTGTACCGCAGGACGATGGAGCAGCTGCGCACTTGCGCGGGCGCAGCATCCCGGACCTGGGCCTGAAAGGGGACGACGGCCAAATATGTAACCTTGGCGAAGTTTGTCGTGGCAAGGTAGTGCTATATGTCTACCCGGCCACTGGCGTGCCAGGCACAGATCCGATTCCCGATTGGGACGCGATTCCAGGGGCGCCTGGTTGCACCGTGCAAGCCTTGAGCTTTCGCCAGGAAGCAGAACGCTTTACCGCTTTGGGCTATGGCGTCGTTGGGCTCAGTGCCCAAAGCACGGCGGAGCAGGCGGAATTCAAACAGCGAGTCAATCTGCCATTTCTGCTGCTCAGTGATCCCTTGCTTACACTTCATGATCAGCTAGGTTTGCCGACATTTTCCGCGCACGGCCGCACGTTTTTTAAACGAATGGTATTGGTAATAAAAGCGGGCAAGGTGACGGACCTCGCTTACCCGGTTTTCCCTCCGGACAATGCTGCGCATCGCGCCCTGGAGATGATTGGCCATCTGGGCTAGCACTGATATGTTTCCGCAAGGACCATTTGCGCGAGCTTTAGCGCGTCGCGAATGGTCCCGCAATGGTATCGCTAGTCGGCCGGCGCCAGCGTCGTAGTCGAAAAGCCGTCGCGCAAGTCCGGCACGGCGGCGGCGATTCACTACGCGCTGAACCTGTAGGCCGCTCTGTTCCTGCCCTCGAACTGCGCAGTGCAGCTTCCCTTGGCTAAAAACACGCCGCGTCCCAGCGGCGTGATGCCATCATTCTGGCAATTCGACAGCGGACTCAGGACGCTGCCAGGATGACGCTGACTAGGGCTGTCGGGTTCGCATGACATCGCGTAGCGGTCTCAACTCTCAACGTGGTGCCTTTGCCGCCGCGAGCTTGTCCAGCGGTTGCGACCGCCCGATCTTGGACGGGTGTTTTAGATTCTGCGCGGCACCCATTCCCCTGCCGTGCTTGCACAAGCGTGTTAAACTTGAACAAGTCTCGTTTGAACCCGACACCCACACATTGGCAGATCCCAAAGCCGCTCTTCGGCTAGGAAAGCGAATTGATCAGCGGCTCCTAGGCGCTTGCGCCGCCATTCACCGGGCGCCAGCGGCCATTCGCCGAAATCCGCTGTCCAGCGCCGCCCGCACGTTGTATCGTTGCGCCTGAATCGACTACAGGAGCAGATAACGTGTCCAATAAATCCTCTTACGAATGGCGCAGGCAGATGATGTGGGGCTTGCTGCTGATCGGCTTCGGCACCATCGTGCTGCTCGACCAGCTTGACATCTACCACGTCGACGGCATCTGGCATTACGCGCCGCTGGTGCTGACCGTCATGGGCGTGAACAAGATGATCGGCTTCCCCACCGCGAAAGACTTCACCACCGGCCTGTGGCTGGTGTTCGGCAGCCTGTGGCTGTTTGCCGTGTTCGAAAACCTGTTCGGCCTGACCTTCAGCAATGGCTGGCCGGTGCCGGTCATCTTCGCCGGCGTGACCATGATCCTGGAACCGTTCATCGAACGCCGCCTTGCGCCCGTACCGGAGCCGACCAATGAAAAATAGATCCCGTCACGCCGGCGTGCCGAACCAGGTCTGGATCGGGCTGGGGGTGATCGCCTTCGGCCTGCTGTACCTGCTCGATAACCTGTACATCATCGACCGCCGCGAAGTCATGCGTTTCTGGCCCGTGCTCGTCGTCGTCGTTGGGCTGGTCAAGTTCGCCGGCGCGCAGTCGCGCCACGAGCGCATGGTCTTCGGCCTGATCGCCGCCGCCGGCGTCATCCTCACGCTCAACCGCCTCGGCTACGGCTACTTCTTCAACGCCCGCACCCTGTGGCCGGTGCTGCTGATCTTGTTCGGCATCAGCGTGATCTACAAGGCTTTGCGCCGGCGCGATCCGCCGCACGGGGTGCATGGGGTGCCGCTCAAGGACGATGCCGCTGCCGGGTCCAGGGCCGATGTCCAGGCATATCCCGGTGCCGATGCCGATGCCGGTGCCGATGGCGTGGTCGATATCACGGCCATCCTCGGCGGCTTCCAGCGGCGCGTCAGCACACCCGATTTTCGCGGCGGCGACATTAGCGCGCTCATGGGCGGCTGCGTGCTCGACCTGCGCGAGTCGTCCATCGTCGGCGACGCCGAACTCAATGTGTTCGCGGTCATGGGCGGCATCACCATCAAGTGTCCGCCCGACTGGACCATCATCCTGAAAGGCGTGCCGGTGCTCGGCGGCTTCGAGGAAAAAACCGCGCCCGCGCCCGACGCCAGCAAGCGCCTCACCATCCGCGGCTACGCCATCATGGGCGGCGTGGAAGTGCGCAACTGATGCAGGGGCCGTTCTCCACGCGGCGCGGCGCGGGCCTGTACCTGCTCGCGTGGCTGCTGCTGGCGATCGTGTTCGCCGGCCTGATCGTGGCCGCCACCGGCGCCGCGTGGACCGACGGCGTGCTCTTTACCGTGCCGGTGACGTTGTTGTATGCCTGCGCCAGCGGCTTTTCGAGCTACTACCTGTGCCGCGCCTACCGGCTCGGCGAGCGCAGCGTCATCTCGGTGCTGCTGGTGTTCGCGGTCGCCGCCGTCGTCGCCGGTGTTTCGTGGACCGCGCTGTGCATCGCCTGGAACGCCGCCTGCGCCGCCATTCCGATGACGGCCCCTTTGCAAGCGGCGATCTTCGGCCTGGGCGTGATCCTGTATGCGCTGTGCGCCGTGGCGCATTACCTGGCGCTCGAATTCGAACGCGCGCGCGCCGCCGAACGGCGCGAGCTCGAAGCGGCATTGATGGCGCAGGACGCCGAACTGCGCATGCTGCGCACCCAGATCGATCCGCATTTTCTGTTCAACAGCCTCAATTCGATCAGCGCACTGACCTCCATCGACCCGGCGCGCGCGCGCGACATGACGTTACGCCTCGCGGATTTTTTTCGTTACAGCCTGGGCCTGGAAGCGAGCCGCAAGGTCACCCTGGAAGCGGAAGCGGCGATGACGATGCACTTCATCGCCATCGAAAAGGTGCGCTTCGGCGCGCGCCTGAACATCGAGCAGGCGATCGACGCCGGCGCGCTCGACTGCCTGCTGCCGCCGATGATCCTGCAGCCCTTGGTCGAAAACGCCGTCAAGCACGGCATCGCCCACCTGACCGGCGGCGGCACCATCCGCATCGCGGCCCAGCGCGCCGGCTCGGTCCTGAAAATCGTCGTCGAAAACGACATCGACGACGACGTCGGCGATGCGCCGCCGCCCGCCGCCGGCCACGGTATCGGCCTTGCAAACGTGCGCCAGCGCCTCACCGCCACCTATGGCCACGAGGCCGCCATCCACTGGGCGCGCGAGGCGCGCCGCTTCCGGGTGGCGCTGTCGCTGCCCGCTCATACCACGGAGAGCATTGCATGCGCGTCATAATCGTCGACGATGAAGACCTGGCCCGCGGCCTGGTGCGTGAGTTTTTGGCCAGGCATGCCGACATCGAGATCGTGGCCGAATGCGCCAACGGCTTCGACGCCGTCAAGGCCATCACGGAGCTGGAACCGGACCTGGTCTTCCTCGACATCCAGATGCCCAAGCTGACCGGCTTCGACGTGGTGGAACTGGCCGGCAGCAAGGCGCGCTACATCTTCGTGACCGCTTTCGACCAGTACGCGCTCAAGGCCTTCGACGTCCACGCGGTCGATTACCTGCTTAAGCCCTTCAGCCAGCAGCGCCTCGACGCGGCGCTGGCGTACGCGCGCACCAGCGTGGGAAAGGGCGGCGTCGATGCCCTGCTGCGCGAATCAGCGCTGCGCGGCAGGCCGCTGGAGCGGGTGCTGATCCGCGATGGCGCACGCGTGCACATCATCGCCGCCGCCCAGATCGACTATATCGAAGCGCAGGACGACTACGTGCGCATCAGCGCCGGCGGCAGGCACTATTTGAAAAACCAGCGCATGGCGGAACTCGAAAAAGAGCTCGATCCGGCGGTGTTCGTGCGCGTTCACCGTTCCTGGATGCTCAACCTGGGCGCGCTCGATCGCATCGAGCAGAGGCGCGACAGCCACACCGCGATCCTCAAGGATGCCACCCGCATCCCGGTCAGCCGCAGCGGCTACCAGAAGCTCAGGGCGCTGGTTGGCTAAGCGTTAACCTCGGAGCCGTCTTTCCCGCGGAGGCGGGAATCCATAGCGCCTTTGTCAGACGTAGGTGCCATGAATTTGTCGCGGTGGCGCGGAGCCCTGCGCGGGAAGTTGTTTCTGCCAATGGCAGGAATGACGGTTTTAAATGTAGTGGAAAAACCTCACGTCACCGTCACGGACGCCTGGTCCACATGCCACCAGCGCGGCAGCAGTTCGCGCACCTCCGGCTGGGCAAACCGGTCGTCGATCAGGTACACCACCCCACGGTCGCCCTCCGTGCGAATCACGCGCCCGGCCGCCTGCACCACCTTCTGCATCCCGGGATACAGATACGTGTAGTCGTAGCCGGCCCCGAAGGTCGCCTGCATGCGCTGGCGGATCTGCTCATTGACCGGATTCATTTGCGGCAGCCCGAGCGTGGCGATGAAGGCGCCGATCAGCCGCGCCCCCGGCAGGTCGATCCCTTCGCCGAACGAGCCACCGAGCACCGCAAAGCCGACCCCGCGGCTCTCCAAGGTGAAGCGCCCCAGGAACGCATCGCGCTCGGTCTCGGCCATGCGGCGCGGCTGGCGGAACACGGCAACGTCGGGATAATCGCGCTCGACCCGGTCGGCCACCTGGTCCAGGTAATCGAAGCTGCTGAAAAACGCCAGGTAATTGCCCGGCGCCTGCGCATACTGGCGCGCGATCAGCGCCGCGATCGGCGCCACCGACCTGGCCCGGTGCGTGAACCGGGTCGAAATATCGCGCACCACGTGCACGCTTAACTGGTCGGCGACAAACGGCGAGTCGATGTCGACCCAGGCCGTATCGGCCGGCAGGCCAAGCGCATCGCTGTAGTAGTTCCAAGGACTGAGCGTGGCCGAAAACAGCGCCGTCGCATGGGCCAGCGCAAAGCGCGGCTTGAGGAACGGCGCCGGCACGATATTGCGGATCGCCAGGGTGGAAGCGTGCGCGCCGTCGCGCGTGCAGTCGACCATCGAGTGCTCGGCAAAGGTCTCGGCCAGCCGGGCGAAGTGCAGGGCGTTGAAGTAGAAGCGCTGCAGGTCCGGTTCCATCGGCCCCGGGTTCTCGGCCAGATAGTCGGTGATCGCGCTGGAGGCGCCCTGCAGCGCATCGAGCAGTTTTTCGGGCGGCGCGTCGAGCACTTCGTAATCGGCGCCATCCGTGGACGGCCAGCTGCGGCCCACCTTGTCGAGCGCCTTTTTCAGGTGCGCCGGCGCCACCGCGCGCGCGGCCCGCAGTGCGCCGCGTTCCAGGTCGGCCGAATACATCTTGCGCGCGCGAGAGACCATATTGTGCGCCTCGTCCACCAGCACGCTGACGCGCCACTGGTTCGCCAGCGCCAGCCCGTACAGCATCGCGCCCATGTCGAAGTAGTAGTTGTAGTCGCTCACCACCACGTCGCTCCAGCGCGCCATTTCGCTGCCCAGGTAATACGGGCAAACCTGGTGCGCCAGCGCGACCGCGCGCAAGCCCTCGCGGTCGAGCAGCGGCACAGCGCGCGCCGCACTGCGCGCCGCCGGCAGGCGGTCGTAGAAGCCTTTCGCCAGCGGGCAGGAGTCGCCGTGGCAGGCCTTGTCGGGATGCTCGCACGCCTTGTCGCGCGCCACCAGCTCCAGCACGCGCAGCGGCATGCCGGGCGCGCTGCGCTTGATCGCCTCGGCCGCGTCGAGCGCGAGTTTACGTCCGGGGGTCTTGGCGGCGAGATAAAACACCTTGTCCAGCCGGTGCAGCGGCGCCGCTTTGAGCACCGGGAACAGGGTGCCGACGGTCTTGCCGATGCCGGTCGGCGCCTGCGCCAGCACGCAGCGCGCGCCGCTGTTGGCGCGGAAGATGGTTTCGGCCAGGTCGCGCTGGCCCGGGCGAAACGCCGGATGCGGAAAGCGCAGCGCGCCCAGCGCCGCGTCGCGCGCTTCGCGGTGCGCCAGCTCCTGCGCGGCCCACGCCACGAAGCGCTCGCACTGCTCGGCGAACATGGCGCGCAAATCAGCCGCGCTGTGCGTCTCGCGCAGCACCGTTTCGGTCTGCTTGCCAATGTCGAAGTAGACCAGCGCCAGCGACACCTGTTCCAGGCCGAGCTGCGCGCACAGCAGGTGCCCGTACACGCGCACTTGCGCCCAATGCAGGTGCCGGTGATTGGCCGGCATGCGTTCGAGGTCGCCCCGGAAGGTCTTGATTTCTTCGATCAGGTTCTGGGCCGGATCGTAGCCGTCGGCGCGCCCGCGCACCAGCAACGGGCCGTATTCGCCCGACAGGCTGACCTCTTTCTGGTAGCCGGGGCCGCGCCGCTCGGCCACCACGGCGTGGCCGGCGATGCCTTCCTGGGCGGTGGGCGAGGGCGTGAAGCGCAGGTCGAGGTCGCCCTGCTTGGCCGAAAACTCGCACAAGGCGCGCACCGCGACGACGTAGCTCACTGCGTCCACTGCAGGTAGCACACCGAAATGGGCATCTGGTGCGCGGCGCAGTATTCGATCCAGCGCAGCTGGTTGTCCTGCAGGCGGTCGCCCGGGCCTTTGACTTCGATCATGTTGTAGCGCCGCTCCACCGGCCAGAACTGGATCAGGTCGGGAAAGCCGTTGCGGTTGGCCTTGATGTCGAGCAGGATGCGCTCGCACCATTTTTTGAGGTGCTGCGCGGGGATGCAAGCCAGCGCCATTTCCAGCAGTTCGGCGCTGAGCGCTTCCCAGGCCACGAACGGCGACTGGATGCCGCGCTTGCCGTCGTAGTTGGCGCGGATGGTGTCCTGGTAGCGGCCGTCGTCGAGCTGGTCGAGGCAGGCGCGGAACTCGCGCTCGCGCCGGCGGTAAAAATCGGCGCTGTGCAGGTCGGCCGGGCCGCGGTGGAACGGGTGGAAAAACGCCCCCGGAATGGCGCTGAAGATCGGGCCCCAGCACAGCAGCCCGAACAGGGAGTTGATCAGCGCGTTCTCGACGTAGAACACGGGCGCGTCGGCGCTGGCCAGGTGGTCGCGCACGATGCCTTCGACCCACCAGGTCGATTCGAGCGGCATCGGCAGGCTCAGCTCAAAGCGCTGCACCGCCGGATTGCGCCGCGACGGCAGCGGCTGGTGCCCGAGCTTGCGGCGCAGGCGCGGTGCGATGCGCAGCAGTTGCTGGCGCTCGGCGTCGCTCTCGGGCGCCGCCTGGGCCCGTTCCAGCAGCGCGTGCGCCTCGGCATAACGTTCGTGTTTTTCCAGCACGCGGATGGCGCGCGCCCGCGCACCAGGAAAATTACAGCAGGCATACAGCTCGAACGCCTGGCCCCAGTCCTTCTGCTTTTCGACGTGCTGGGCGACCTGGAACATCAGCCGTTCGCGCCGGCTGTCGATCCATTCGTTATCGAACGCGTCGCGCGGCAGGGCGGCCAGCACCTCGTCCAGGGCCTCCCCGGCGCGAAAGCGCTCCTTGCAATGATGCAGGGCCAGGTAATCGTCGACATCGCGGCGCGTGCGAAAACCGCGCGAGGATGCCGAAAACTCCACCTTTTCGTACTGGAACAAGCCCAGGTCGGAGAGCACGAATTCGGTCCAGTCCTGGCGCAGGTTGCCGAAGAAGATCAGGCGCAGGCGGTCGCACAGGTCCTTGACGGTGATGTTGTAGACGGTGTCGGGCGAGTCGCGGTACCAGGCCGAAAAAGCGCGGGCGTCGCCGAAGGCGTCGCGCAGGGCGGCCAGCTGCTCGCCCTTGCGCGCGCTCTTTTCGTGCAGCGAGAGGCCGAAAATGGCGCCGATCTCGGCCTTGAGCAGCAGCTCGAACAGCTCGTCGAGCGACAGCACCGGGTCGGCATGGACCCAGCCGGTCGGCAGCAGGTGGCGCGCGGCCTCGACCGCGCAACCGATTTCGGCGTAGTTGAGCTTGCTCGCTCGGAACACAGTGCCCTTGCGCATGACCATGCGCACCAGCAGCGCGCGCGAGGCTTGCGGCAGCGACGGGAACGTGGCGATGAACGAGCGCTCCTCATCGGTCAGCAAGTCGTTGTAACGCCCGGTAATCCATTCCAGTACCTGATGGAAATTATCCAGGTAGTAGAACTCATTCTCTAGAACTTTGCGCATCGTGCTGCGGACCGTCGACCAAACCCTGTAATTATGTACAGTATATCGTCAGTGGCCGGCAAACCCCAGCAAAATCGCCTCGCGTGCGGCGCCGCGTGGTTTTCAGGGCTCGGAGAGGTGGCGCCGGCGCGGCGCGTGGAAGGGGGCCGCCAGCGACGGCACCGGCTGGGACAGGTAGCGCCGCTGCATGTTGGCGCGCGAGAGCAGGGTGGTCAGTACGCCGCCATCGGCGCCTTGCTGCGCGGGAGCGGCCATGGACGCCGCCGCCACCTTGCGTTTCGCGGGGGAAGGCGCCTTGCGCTGCGCATTTCGTGCGTCGTTGCGGGTCTCGTTACGCGTCTCGCTGCGTACGCCCTTGCGCGCCGCCGCACCGCTGGTGGCCAGCGGGTGCGCCGGTTTGGCCGATTTTAAGGCGGCATGCTTGCCTGCCGCCACCGCCGGTTTGGCCTGCTCGCGCAGCTTGAGCGGGGTCTTGATCGCCGTCGCCAGCCTTGCCGGGGCCGGCGGCGGCGCTGCCTGGAGCGCCGCCGGCGCCAGCATCACCAGCGGCGGAATGGGCGACGCATCGACCACCGGCCGCGCCGGCGCCTCGTCTTTTTCATCGATGATCACGACCGGCTTGCCCGCCGCCGCCAGCGCAACACCGGCTACTTGCGGCACCGGCTTGGCCGTCGCCGCCACGGCGGGGCCGGCCAAGTGCGGCTCGGCCTTGCCGGTGGTGGCGACCTTGCGCGCATGCGGCGAATTGATGTTTTCGTACGCCAGCAGGGCCACCAGCGTGACCAGCATCAGGACCGTGATGCCGGCCGCCGCACCGAACGCAATGCGCACGTAACGGGTCTTGCTGGCGCCGCCAACGGCAAACCTGCGCCCGACGGCGGCGTAGGCTTGCTGTTCGATATCGGATGAGCGCCGGTTGCCCTGGCGTAGGTCGGGCTTGATGCTGGAATACGTATTCTGGGCGGAAATGGACACGGACGACTCCCTGAAGGTGAGGATACATTCCGATTAGAAACAATTCCATGCGGCGCCTTCATGATATTTGTCGTGCTTGCGCCCGCCATTGCTGCCCACGCTTGATGGATATCAATTGTCTCCGGATTTTGCAACACGCCAAGCGAACTGAGCCGTGTTTGATCGCGCGCAATCGCGCGCCGCTTAGCCGATCCAATAATGGGGTTTGCGTTCAATCATCCGCGTTTTTTCCCTCACCCACGGAGTTCAACATGGCAATCGACGTTTACCTGCAAATCGACGGCATCAAGGGAGAATCGACCGATTCCCAGCACAAGGACTGGATCGAGTGCCAGTCGGTGTCGTGGGGCGTGTCGCAGCCCAAGTCGGCCACCGCGTCGACCGGCGGCGGCCACACCGCCGAGCGCTGCGAACACACCGAGGTGTTCATCTCCAAGCTGGCCGACCTGGCCTCGCCGCTGCTGCTGCAGAACTGCTCATCCGGCAAGACGCTGCCCAAAGCCAAGCTGGAATTCATGCGCGCCGACGGGCAGGGGGAACGCATCAAGTATTTTGAGATCGAACTGGAGAACGTCCTGATCGGCACCGTCAGCCCGTCCGTGGCCGAGGGCGACATCCTGACCGAACAGCTGGGCTTGAAATATTCCAAGGTGAAGTGGAAGTACACCCAGCAAAAAGTCGGTGGCGGGACGGGCGGCAATACCTCGGGCGGATGGGACCTGGCGACCAATAAAGTCGTCTGACCCGGATGCACAACCGCCGCGGCGCAGGCTGCGGCACCATTGGGAGAACATATTGAGACAATTTGCACACCGGGCGGTCGATCGCCTCGCAACGCGCAAGCGCATTACCTTGCTGGTGCTGGTGATCATCGTTTGCAGCGGCGCGGTCGCCTGACGCGGCGCTTTCCAAACGTAAAAAACCGCCGTCCCGCATTGCCGGGAACGGCGGTTTTTTAATGGATTAACGAAAAGGACGGCCTAGGCGGCGTTTTTTTCGTCCGGCGCGACCTGCGCTGTCGCCTTGGCAATCTGGTCTTCGACCACCTGCACGGCCTGGCGCGTGGCCTTGGTCACCTGCTCGTAGCCCTGGAAGGCATTGTCGATCGCGGTCTTGATGATTTCGACCGCGTTTTCAGTCCCCGGCTTGACGTTCTGCGTCACATCGTAGATCAGCGCCGTCAGGGTGCTCTTGGCTTCGGCGATATGGGCGTCGGCCGCCTGCGTGAATTCGTTGTGGATGTCGTCGATGATGACCTTGAGCTGCTCGCCGTACTGCACCGCGCCGGCCATCGGCTTGGCGTGGGCGGCGGCAACGTCCATCGCCGCTTTCGGGTCCTTGGCCTGGCTCATTTCCTGGCCCATGGCCATGGAGCCTTGCACCGAATTTTTTGCAGTCGTCATGTTCAGCGTGACGACCTGTTCCACGCCTTGCACCGCCTTGCTGGTGAGGGCGTTAAAAGTCATCATCTGGAGTTCAAAAAGCGTCTTGGTGGCGGATGCAAATTGTTCGGGATTCGTAAACATGGACTTCTCCTCAGTGTGAATGGATGTAACGCGGACAGCCTTCAACCTTCTCCTCTATGTTTTTTATCTATTATTTAGCAATAAGCAACTTAGCGCAATGGCTGTCCCGATAGGGACCATCCGCCTTTTCCCAGCCCGGTCCGAGCGGCGTCTGGTGGCATACCACCTTGCCGTCGGCCTTGCTGCGCCATGTGAACCAGGGCGCGGGCGCGGCCAGCAGCGCTGCGCTTGCGCAGGCGAGCAGGACGGCGACAGCGGATGTGCGGAAAGTTGTCATATGCCAGAGCGAGCATAGCCTCTTCGCGCCGCAAGTCAAGTGTGCCGCGTGCGCGCAGCGCTTTGGCCGCCCGGTTCGCTGGCCCTGCCGGGCGCGATTGCCGGCAGGCGCAGGCGGAAGGTGGATCCCTTGCCCAGTTCGCTATCGAGTTCGATGTTGCCGCCCAGGACGCCGCTGACGATGTTGTGCACCACATGCAGTCCCAGCCCCGGCCCGCTTGACCCCAGCCTGGCCGTGACGAACGGGTCGTACACGCGCGGCGCCAGCGGCGGGGCGATGCCGGCGCCGTTGTCGCTGACCGAGATGAGCACGCTCGCATCCGGGCCCGCCAGCGCGCCGATGACGATGGTGCCGTGCGCCGTGCCGGCGAAGGCATGCACCAGGCAATTGTCGACCAGGTGGGTCAGCACTTCGGCCAGCGGGCCGGGATAGCTGTCCATGGCCAGGCCCGGGGCGACGTCGGTGTCGATGTCGACGCCGCGCTGGCGCGCCAGGATGCGCAGCGGCGGCAGCAGTTCGGCCACCAGTTCGCACAGCATGAAGGCGCGCCGCTCCGAGCTGCCGGGATCGGCCGCCACCTGCCTGAAACTGGCCAACAGCCGGGCCGCGCGTTGCAGGTTGCGCGCCAGGATCTGGGCCGCTTCGTCGGCCTGGGTGAGAAATTGCACCAGCTGCGAGCGGCGCAGGCCGCTTTCCATGCTGCCCGCCAGCGCCCGTGTTTTCTCGGCCAGGGACGTCGCGGCCATCAGGCTGTTGCCGATCGGCGTATTGAGTTCGTGGGCGACGCCGGCGACCAGCGCGCCGAGCGCGGCCAGCTTGTCGCGCCGCACCAGCTCTTCCTGCGCGCGCGACAATGCCGCCGTGCGCGCGGCCACCAGCTCCTGCAAATGGTCGCGGTGCTGCGCCAGTTCGGCTTCGCGGCGCGTGCGTTCGATGGCGATCGCGGCCAGGTGGGTGGCCACGCCGAGCAGGCGCGTGTCGTCCTCGGCGGGCGGCCTGCTGTCGCGGTAGTACATGGCGAACGAGCCGAGGATGCGCTGGCCGTCGCCGTGGATTGGGGTCGACCAGCAAGCGCGCAAACCGTACGGCGCGACCAGGTGACGATAGTGCGCCCACAGCGGATCGGTCATCACGTCGGTGACAATCACCGTTTCGCCACGGTAGATGGCGGTGCCGCACGAGCCCGTGCAGGGGCCGATCGCGGCGCCGTCGAGCGTGGCCAGGAACTCGGGCGGCAGGCTGGGGCCGGATGCCGAACGTATCGTGACGCCGTCGGCGTCGAGCAGCATCACCGAGCACAGTAGGGAATCGGACTGGCCTTCGATCAGCAGCATCAGGCTGTCCAGGATGTCCTTGAGCGGTTTGCCGCGCGCGATCATGTCGAGCAGGCGGTTCTGGCCGTGCCGCAGTTCGTCATCGAGCAGGCGCCGGGTGATGTCGACAAAACGCGCGTGCATCAGATGCCGGTGCGGGGGCGGCAGCGGCAGCAGGCGTACTTCGCACGTGATGGGGCGATCTGCCGGGCCGAGGAACTGCGCTTCGAACATGCCGTCGCCGCCGGCCAGCGCGTTGTGGATGTGCGACGCCAGCAGCTGCGCCGAGGCTTGCCCGTCGCTCTGGCAGGGTGGGCACAATTGGACGAAGGCGCGCGTCAGCAACGCTTGCTCGTCCAGGCCGAACAGCGCGCACGCGCCACGGTTGGCGTCGACCAGGCAGCCGCGGTCGATGTCGATGAGAACCACGTTATCGGGCGAGCGCGCCAGCAGGGCGCGGTAGTTGACGTGCAGTTCGGCGCTTTCGCGCGCGTCGGGCGGGGGTGCCGGGCCGCTGCACTCAATGTCGGAGGGCGACTTCACAACGGTGCTGATTGAAGCAATAGATAAAAATAGTGTAGTACAAGCGGCGCGGGTGGGCAAACCGCGTGGGCGGTGGCGCCGTCAGAAGCGCGGCAGCACCTTGTGGCGCAGTCGCGGCATGGGTGGAATTGCGGGCGCGCCGGGTGCGCCGGCCGCCAGCCATTGCTGATGCGTCATTGCAAAATAGCCTGTCATGCCCTGGCCGAGCAAGTGCTTTGCGGCCTCGTATCCGCCCGCGCGATAGGCTGCACGCACGATGACATGCTCGCGTTTCATGGCATTGAGTTGCTCGTGTGTCGGATGCCGGCGCAGGGGAGATGGTCTTGCGGGCAAACGCGCGAGCGTTTCCCTCACTTCGTCGAGAACGGCGGAGCATGCTTCAAGTTCCTGCGGCAGTGCTTCTCCACACGCGCCCAGCGCAAGCTGCAGGACAGTCGTGCCGTAGGGCAGGGTCGGCATGCAACGGGCCAGGTGCGCCGCATACACGGGCTGGGGCGCCAGGGCTGCCAGCCAGGCACCCCAGTTCGCTTCTCGCCAACCATGCGAGAACAACAGGTCGCATAGCAAGTGCTCGTCCAGCATGCCCGTCGCTTTTCGGTAGAGATAGAACGGCGCAAGCGGTTCGCAGCACACGTCCGGGTAGGCGCTGACAAATTTTTGATAGCTGCGGGCAGCAATGTGCAGGCGCTCCACGACGCGGCATACCCCCTTGTTCGACAAACTCAGGTAAAACGCCGATCCGGCCTGAAACAGTAGATGTACGGCGTCGTCCGGGTGGTAATGAGGCGTGCGGCAGGGAAGCTTGGCTGACATGGCTAAATTGGCAGGAACGCAGGATGGCTGTATTCTCCCATCGAACGTCAGCGTGCCGTCCCCAGGTAGTGCGCCGCCACCAGTTCCAGCAGTTTGCCGATGTCGGTCCCGGAGCGGTTGGTCAGCACCACCACCGCCAGTTTGTCGTCAATGAAGCGCGTGCCTTGCGTGGTAAAACCCTGCCATGCGCCATCGTGCCAGACTGACGTACGCCCGAGCGTCGGCGAGGTTTCCCAGCCGAAACCGTAGGCTTTGGTGCTGCCGTCCCGGAGCGTGGTGGGCGTCCACATGGCTTGCTTGAGCGCCGCGCCCAGCACCGTGTCGCCATCGAGCGCAATATGCCATTGGGCCAGGTCGCGCGCGGTCAGGTACAGGCTGCCGTCGGCAGTCGTGTTGAGCGTGGGCGAGACCCATTCCTGGTTCTTGAAGGCGCCGTCGACCACGTCATAGCCGGCGGCGCGGTGCCGTACGATGTCGCGCTCGCTGATGATGCGCGCCTGCATGCCCGCAGGCTCAAAAATGCGCTCGCGCAGCTGTTCGCCGTAATGCTTGCCGCCGACCCGGGTGCAGATAATGCCCAGCAACTGGTAGCCGAAATTACTGTAAGCCCACCTTGTACCCGGCGCCCACTGGAGCGGCAACTTGCTGCCCGCGCGTTGCAATTGCGCGTCGGTGTAGTCCTGGTTGGTCTTGATGATGTCGTCCGGGTCGCGCAGACCGGCGGTGTGATTGAGCAAATGGCGCACCGTGATCTTTTTCCAGGCCGGCGGCGTGGCGGGAAGATGGCGCGAAATCGGATCGTCCAGCGTGAGTTTGCCGTCCGACGCCAGCAACAGCACCAGCGCGGCGGTAAATTGCTTGCCGAGCGAGCCGGACTGGAACACGGTAGCGGGCGTGACGGCGACCTGGTGCTCCAAGTTGGCCAAGCCGTAACCGGCTTCCTTGATGATTTTTCCGTCCTTGACGACGGCGATGGCGGCGCCGGGAATCTGCTGGCGCGCCATGTCGGCGTTGACGATGTCGTCCACCGGGTCGGCATGCGCGGCACTGGATACGGATACGGCGACGATGAAAACGGCCAGCATGCAGCCGAGCAAACGATCAATCATGGCGACTTTCTGAATGGGGACGATGTGCCTCGCATAAAACCGGCCGTACAACGCAAAACGCCGCAGCCTTTATGCAAGGACTGCGGCGCTTCTGGATTCTGCGGGAATATACTAACCCGGTAGAGTGGTGCCCACGGAGGGACTCGAACCCCCACACCTCGCGGCACATGGACCTGAACCATGCGCGTCTACCAATTCCGCCACGTGGGCACTGATACAGCTACTACAACAATGTACTACTTGGTACTTTAAGGAAAACATCTCCAGAAAGTGGTGCCCACGGAGGGACTCGAACCCCCACACCTCGCGGCACATGGACCTG
>DASVVC010000113.1:0-22054 GCA_036386755.1 Telluria sp. | reverse complement strand
TGCTCCATATCGGCACCATTCACACGACGTACAACGTGGCACGCAAGGAAGCCGATCTGCCCGGGATCTCGTGTGAGTACATTTTGACCGATCCGAAGTCACTATCCACCCTCATGGATATTTTGAACCGGGCCACTTTTGTGAACGACCGTCCACCAAAAATTACCGATGTTCGCGTGGGTATTTACTTGCATGAGCGCAACGGGAGCATGTCAAAAATACTTCTCAATGCCCCGTTCCTCGGCGAAGGCTCGAAGGGTAGATTTAACGATCACACGGGGGTAGTTACAAACCTTACTTTTGACAAGGATTTGCGCAATTTCGCCTCGACACTGAAACAGACTAAACCAAATTACGAATGTGACAGCGAAAAGGCTGCTACCCGGTAAAGCGTGAGAGACGCCGCTACCGGTCCCAATAAAACGAAAGGAATAAGAGTTTGATGCGGCGCTCATTTATCTCCAATCCACAGGCGACGACATCACGATTAAGATTTTGGAAGCTGCGGCCGCCAGCGGCGTCAAAGTGCAATTCCCAACCGACTTCAACAAGACATCCATTTACGGCCGGGAGAAACACACAATCGTCTGGAACCCCGAAGAAGGCACGGTGGTAAAAGACGATGCCGGTAATATCCGGCGTATTCAATCCTCAGCCAGTGCTTTCTGCAGGAATCGACCCATGCGATTGACCCCGGGTTGATTCAGCAGATGCAGCTCCCCAATTAGCAGTATTGGCGGGAAGGGGAAGCTGCGGCCGTCATTTATACCGACCACGCCGCACGTAAGCTGGGGGAAGTGACGCGGGACAATTTCAACAATGAGATAGCGAAGGTGGGGAATGTGACCGCGCACACCACTTCGGCCGGCAGGTGGGAGCAGGTAGGCGCGAACGGAACGAAGGAAACTGGTCCGGCATTCAACCCCCACAGCAAGACCGCGCCAGACTTCGGCTCGCGTGACCCTTACAAGGACGTGTGGGAAGCCTTGGGCGGCTTCGAGCCTGAGCCGACTACCGAAATACCAGTCGGCCCGGCCCCGCAGTCGTGCGCGGTAGCGCACCGCAGCCCACGCCGGACCCTCTCCCATGGGAGCCCGATTTTCCCGCGCCGACACCAGACCCTTGGGAACCCGACTTTCCGATAGCGGGCGGGGGCGGTGGTGACGGTGGGGGCGGCGGTAGCGGCGGCACGGGGACTGGCGGCACCGGCGGCTCACCTGACAAGAACCGGGATGATGAAGACCTGCCGCAGGCAACGACCAGCGGCGATTCCGATGCGGCAGCCCTCTACGCCGCCCTCAGCAGCGGCAATGAAGCCGTCGCTGATACTGCCCAGGATCAGGCCAGCGACCCGGCGGTCACGGTCCAGTTGGTGGCAGTCGCGGGCTGCACGATAGATATCATGCACGTAATGTAGCCCCGCTGGCCGGGTTGGGTAATGCCGCTAACCAGCCAGGCCATTAATGTCGGGCCGGGAAAGTCGCCCGGCCCGACCCACTTACACAAACACCAGGTGTTTCATCCAATACCGGGACGTCGCTCCCAGCCCCCCCCCGCCAAGTAACCACCAACCGTAGTTGCCCGGGGCGACGTCGTACAAAATAGCGATAAGAGAAACGACCGCGAGCCCAAGCAGGGTACCGAAAAGCACTTTTGTGGCCCCGGACCATCGGGATAGAAACTCGACGCTAAGAGCCAGACCTACCCAAATGCCCACGACTGGACCTGCCGCAAGGGTTTTCCAAGTTCTCTCATCCGAGTCCAGGGCAAACCAAAGGGACGCGGTGGCAAAGACAATGAAGATCCCGAAAACACTTAGTATCTTTAAGATGCCCGGCTTTTCATCTTCCTTATTAGAGATATCGCCCTCTGTAGAATCTATTTTTCGCATTCACATTCTCCCTTGGCTACTGGCGACCGATCACGCATTCCTGCTTTCATAAGCTGCCCTGTCCCAAGAGCCATGCCCTGCGTAATGAGCAAATCGCGCATACCGATGCCTTCTGCCGCCAATCTAGCTGCATGAGGAGCGCTCAATCTGGCCTGCGCAATCATCAACCCTCCGGGACTGAAAAACCCTGCTGCGGCCGATATTCCAAGGCTCCATTTATCCACGCATGCCCAACTTCTTCCCTGCTTGCCCATTTGCCAAGCCAGATCGAGACCCACACCAATACCTGCGCCAATAATTCCAAAAGTGCCGGTCGGGTCGGTCTTTTGAAGCGGATCATTTGATGCATATACGTACAAATTCGTCCCATCATTTAACCCAGTCGGATCAGCCTGAATATACCGCCCGAGAGCTGGATCATAGTACCTATTCCAGTTGTACCAAAATCCGGTTTCGTCATCAAAATATTGTCCAGGAAACCCGACGTTAAGGCCGCCAATCGTGTCCGTCACAATTTTACGGTCAAAGGGCGCATTCTCGGCGTGCCATACAATGGCAGCGGCGGAATTGGTCAGCGCTTCCGGCCGCCCAACGTGGTCATTGTGGCTTGCGTAAAATTCCTTGCCGCGCACCATCCCGAAGAAAGTTCCGTGCACCCACACATAGCTCGATGGGCTCGCTGTGGCTGGGCCGATCTCCGCGAGGAGTTCTCCTCCCGGAGCATATATGGCGGCCACCCCGACATTGTGCGCGATCTTATAGGACCGCTGGTCGAGCGCATTGTTCCTGTAGTCGCCTATCCGGTTGCCGTTCAGGTATGCGCCGTCCATGCGCCGGAAAGCATCGTACGAGTAGGTCCGGTTCCCGTCGCCGCGTGCGTCGCCAGTCAAGTTGCCAGTGTTATAAGTGAACGTTCGGGACAGCGTTGGAGATTTCCAGCTCATTATCTGGTTGCTGTGTTCGCTGAGCACAGCCTTAAATTCTCCAACCCGTTCGCGTGCCTGGGCTATGCGATTTCCGCCTTGGTCGTAAGTCAACCACTGGTTGTCGCCCTGGCGCTTTACAGAAACCAAACGACCGGCCGGATCGTGGTCGTATGTAGCAGACAACGTGGGGTGCAGGCGGTCGACCATTGCCTCAACCCGCTCGGTGCTGCGGTATGCAAGCTTGAGGCTCTGTGCCGCGCCAGACACCAGTTCCTCGATGCAGCCGTCAGTGTCCAATGTGATCATTCGCGGCAGCTTGTTACCGAACCGCCAGGCGTAAACCAGATCCGTTCCAGGCTGGTACAGGAAGGAGTTGCCCAGCACCGCCCATGCGCCTCCTGGCGGCTTGCCGCGCACCGCTTCAAGGCGCCCATGCGCGTCGTAGCTGTAGGTGACGACCATGTCAGTGGGGTAGGTCATGCCGGTTAAGCGGCCGGCCGTATCGTAGACCCAGCTCGTCTTGTAAGTCCTTCCATAAATAACGTTCCTCTGAGTGAGCACCTGGCCAGACGCGTTGTAGATGTAATCCGTGCGGCCTGTCAGATCGGTAAAGCTGGTCATGTGACCCTTCCCGTTCGCGCCCTCGTCATAGTTGTATATGTGGCTCACATTTTCGCTTTGGCGCATTGTGCGGCGCCCGAGCCTGTCCCAGAAATGCCTGATGACCCTGCCATCACCCCGGGTTTCCTGCAGCAGGTTGCCGACAGCATCATATGCGTCGTACGTGGTTTGGCCAGTGTCGGGGCTGATCCTCCTGACCACGTCGCCAAAACCGTTGTAGTCGAAAGTGGTGCTGAGGTTGCGGGGATCAGTCACTTTCGTGACCAGGCCGGCCGCGTTGTATTCCTGGGTTGTCACCCCACCATCGGGCGCGATGATTTTGACCAGGCGGTTAAGGTTGTCGTACTCGTACTTGGTGACCTGGTTGGCGGCGTTGGCCCGAACGATCACGTTGCCGTTACCGTCATAGCGAATGCTTTCGAGCTGGCCGTCATTGCCGGCAATGGCGAAGGGGCGGCCCAAGCTGTCTAATGTTGTCACCGAACTAAACTCGCCTGCCCGGATGCCTGTCACGCCGTTGGCGTTCGCCGACGGTACTTTGCGATCAGATATCTGAGCGATCCGGCTATTCGCCATATCCACGCCAGTGCGTACTGCTTCGTTTAGGCCGTTGCTAGTCGCCGCCAGGCGCCCCGAGGGTGTATAGGCATAATTGATTACCTTGCCATCGGGATATGTTACTTTGATGGGTTTGCGGTCCGCGTCGTACGTAATACCGGTTACACGATTTCCCGGCTCCTTAATGGCGCCGAGTAAGCCTACTGGTGTATAGCCATACACGGTAGTATTGCCGTTAATATCCGTGGATTTTCCCGGGCGACCAATGCCATTATAATCGGCGTATGTCACGGACTGGTTCAGCGGATTTCTCACAGCGGTCACATTTCCCCAAGCATCGTAATCGACACTGGTAATTAAATCGCCGCCTGGGACGATTTTAATTATATCCATCTTGGATATTGTCCCGTTACCGTAAAAAGAATATCCGTATTTCACTTCTCGCTGTGGTTTTCCGTCTGATTTTTCATCAATTGTCACTTCGGAGGCTAAACGGCCCTCAATATCGGCATGCGCATGATATGCGTACCGAACTGTTTTATAAGGGGCGCCATCATCTGCATAGCTAATCTCAGCAATTTTATCCCCATCCCATTTATACGATTCAATGTCAAGTCCTCTTTTTACATAACTTAGCCGCCCGGCATCATCATAGTAATAATCGGTTGAATTGCCGTTGAAGTCCACGGTATAGTCAATATAATTCCCCACGTAGTGGGTACGCGCTGTAGCTGCACCACACGTTGGGGTGGCTTCCCGTGCGATCTCAACTACGCGCAGCTCGCCGCCCACAGACTCGGTTGTGTATTTGGTGGTTTGGCCCCGGGCATTGGTAATGACGGTCATATTGGCGCCATAGTTGAAGGTGTCCATTTCCTCCCCACCTGCCAACCCACTTTTATGGACACGGCCGTCAGGGTGGTAGTTGTAGTGGCTGTAACGCTGCCCCCCGATGGTTATCCCGGTCAACAGATGGTTTCCGTATTCGTAATGGTACTGGCGTGCGCCCGCCCCTCCAGGAGGCGTGACTTTAGTAAGCATTTGGCGCTCGTCATATTCATAAAGCCACTCATCGCCACCTGTGTCCATTACTTTGGAGACGAGCCCGTTAGCGCCCCATGTTAATTCAACATACTGACCAACCTTGTTAGTGATTCGCTCCAGCTTGCCGGTGGTGCTCGAATACGTATATCTGGTGAGGCTGCCCTTGCCGCTGACAACTTCCAGTGGAGCACCACCATTCCACCTAAAGCGGTAGCGCTTGCCGTCCCTGGTCAGGTTCCATCCGTGCTTAGGCCGATAGACTAGTTGCCCGGTCTTTGCGGCCCCATTCACGTCGTAATAGAACGTGTCGGGTACTCGTGCTGCGGTGGCGTTTGCATCAGGCGGTGGAACAGGCTCGGCCGAGGCGGCGTCGGCGGGCGGGCCGTCATCGCCAGGATCATCAGGCGTTTTAAGGTCATTTTCATATGACGAATTCTTGAATACGTACTCGAACTTGGTCCCATCCGGGTTGATAACTGAAACACGCCTTGGAACGGTGTAGTGATCCTTTCCTTCACTAAACATGTCCGATGGCACTAATCTTTCGGGGTCTAAACTGGAGAGCCAATGTGGCCCGAACATAGTGCCCGTGTCGTTTGCGCTTCTATATGTCCTGGATAAACTAATGCCGTAAAGCCCAAAAGAGTTGAAATCGGGTTCGGTTTTATGTTTTTCGCCCGATGCAATCAACACCGGGTTGGTGGTTGACTTGCAATCTTGCTCCGAGTTTTTGTTTGAGTTGTCTTGTGACGGAGGGGATGCCATGCGTGCGCTTCCTCCGGTCGTCGCCCCTACCATATTCAAACCATACGGGCCGCTAGGTTGATTTAGGGAATCTAATCCTCCACATCGAAAACTTAGAATGAAATCGCAACTTATCTTTCCAGTAATAGTTATAATGTTCTCGATTGGCATGTTTTCTATGCCGTCGTCTTCGATAGCCGCAGTTGCTAGGCCGCAAGATAAGGCCGCAGATAACGAAAGCGGAATACTCGCCCTTCTTCTTAACCCCGTCATTATTTCTCCAAGCAAAAGTTTTTGATGTACTCGAAGCGAGCGCGGCAAGGCACGCCAACTGTTTAGCACCCATCAGACTGGGCCTTCGCGCATAAGTTCACGGAGAAATTGATGTCGTTTCTGAAAATGCAATACAAATCGCGGTCTTGCCTATTTTCATCACTAAGCCCACCTTGGAGGCTTCGTTTGCGGCCTCAACGAACAGCCGCCGCAATGTCGATCAAAGAGCGGGTGCGGGGCCGGGCCAGCATGGCGTCGACTCGTCCAAATGAGGCCCCAGCGGATCGCCTTGACGACTGCATCCACGTTATTCTCAGCACGAAGTTTCGATCTGACCGCCTCCATGTGCTTGTCGATGGTGGCTTTTGTCATGCGGAGTCCATCCGCGATTTGTTGAGAGGTCAGTCCAGTGCTCACCAACTGCAGTATTTCCGTTTCGCGCCTGGTGAGCGGGACAGGTAAATTTATAGTCTCGTCAGGAGTTATGTGCCTGACCATGTGCATCCGCTTCAACAAGGGCCAGCCGGGGGCGATCGAGCCGTTTGTCACCCGATTCCTGACCGATGGCGGCAAGACGCATATCGCCCGCCCGGTCGGCCTTGCATGGGCCAAGGATGGCGCGCCGCTGATGGCCGACGATGCCAACGGCGTCATCTACCGCATCGACCAGGGCGGCGCGGCCAAGGCGCCGGGCGCTGCTCCGGTCGGCCCGATGCGCGAACAGGCTACAGCGAATATGCCGACGGCGTCTCGCCGCCGTTGTCGTGGTCGGCCGTGGCCGGCGCCAAATCGTATGCGCTCATTGCCGAAGACCCGGACGCGGCGCCGTACAAGCCCTTCGTTCACTGGCTGGCATGGAATATTCCCGCGACCGTGCTGGCGCTTCCCGAGGGCTTGCAGGAACAGGCGCGCCTGACCGAACCCGAGGGCGTTTTGCAGGGAACCAATACGCGCGGTTCGCTCGGCTACACGGGACCAAGGCCGCCGGTGGGCGATCCGGCGCACCGCTATTACTTCCAGGTGTTCGCGCTCGACACCATGCTCGACGTGCCTTTCGGCGCCGATCGCGATCAGTTGCTCGCTGCGATGAAAGGCCATGTGCTGGCCAAAAGCGCGGTCATGGGGAAATACGCCCAGAAAACCGCTCCCCAGAAATAACGGGGAAGCCAGGGCCTTGATCACCGGCGGCGGGCCGGCAGCTTAAGCCAGTTCGGCGTACCAGGCGGCGTAAGGTGTGTTGGCGACCATGCGCCGGTTAAAGTCGGGAGCGCCATCGGTCCACCACACCGGTCCCCGTTCGCCCAGGGCGCGCTTGGCCGCATCGACGGCGGCGCGGGCCTGGCGCTCGGCGTCGGCATCGCCCGACTTTTTGGCGGCGCCAACCTGCCTGCGCGCAGTCATGAGCTGATCGACCAGTTCCTGCCGTCGATCCGGCGCGAGGGCGGGATTACTGGTGCGCCACAGGCGGCCTGCGACGACAAAATAGCGGCCGTCGGGCGTGCTGGGGTATTTTTCAGCGACCGGCATGCGTTTTACCCCTCCATCGGCGCCGTGATCGGGACGTAGGCGCTCAAAAAATCGGGCGGCATGCGGCGCACCTTGCCGCTACTGATTTCAATGCACACCAGGTCCCAGCGCCCGCGCAGGACGGTGACGCCGTCGCGCTCGCGGATCAACTGAAAACGCCGCTCCATCGCAATCTTGCCGTCGCCGCCGGTCAGCCACGTGGCCAGCGTCAGGGACTCGCCGACCACGGTCGGCAGCAGATAGTCGTACTCGCCGCGCCGGATCGCCATGGCGCGGTCGAGCCGGCGGTAATCGTCCAGGTCCAGGCCAAGCTGCTGCGAATGCGCCCAGCCGATCTGTTCGCACCACTGAACGTACACGGCATTGTTGGTGTGATCGAGTCCGTCGATATCGCCCGGCTGCGGCGTGATCGCCTGCACGAACGGATTTGCATAGTCCCAGTCCAAAACAGTCCCTTTTCAAAAGATGCGCGCCAGCTTCGCCCTGATCAGCCGAAGCGCGCCTGGTAGTCGCTCGGCACCACGCCCAGTTGCGCGGCGAAGGCCCGGCGCAGATTGTACTCGCTGCCGAAGCCGCTCTGGCTGGCGGCGCGCTTGACCGTCATGCCGGGGCGCTCCAACAGGGCGCAGGCGGCCTCCATGCGCAGCCGCAGCAGCAGCTGGGCCGGCGCCAGGCCGGCCGCCTGGCGCAGCTGGCGATGCAGGGTGCGCACCGACAGCGCGCACGCCGCCGCCATTTGTTCGACGTCGATCTGCTGTTGCAGGCGCGGGCGCAGCCAGTCGGTCAGCTGGGCATGCACGTCTTGCGGATCGGCCTGCGCCAGCAACTGGGAGCTGAACTGGCGCTGGCCGCCCGGCCGCTTGAAGAACACCACCATGCGCTTGGCCACGGCCAGGCCGGTGGCGCGGCCCTGGTCCTCTTCCACCAGGCTGAGGGCCAGGTCCATGCCGGCGGCGATGCCAGCCGAGGTGTACAGCGGGCCATCCTTGATATAGATCGCGTCGTCGTGCACATCGATGGCGGGAAACTGCGCCTGCAGCAGGGCCGCGTCGCGCCAGTGCGTCACCGCCCGGCGCCCGTCCAGCAGGCCCGCGCGCGCCAGCACGAAGGCGCCGGTGCACACCGCGCAGCAGCGCGCCACCCGGCCCGCCGCACGCATCACCCAGCGCGACATGGCCAGCTCGTTGGCGCCGTCGCCCGCCATCTCGATGCCATGTCCGCCCGAGACGATCAGCGTCGATCCGGCCAGGTTGCGCCCGGCGGCGGGCAGCGGCTCGGTCAGCACCGTCACGCCGCAACTCGATGCAACCGGGCCGCCGCCGGGCGCGATCATGCGGATGCGGTAGGACTGCGCCAGGTGCGCGTCGCGCGCTTCGTCGTTGGCGCTTCCGAAGACCTGCGCGGGGCCGGTCGCGTCCAGGAGGGCGAAGCCGGGAAATACCAGCAGCCAGATATCGATCGTTTTCATATGGCAGATATTCCACCATCAATGTCATTTGTGTCAACCGCCGCCGTGACATGATGGACTCTTCTCATCAAGGAGCCAATATGACACGCACCATCGGTATTTATGTTTTCGACGACGTCGAAGTGCTCGATTTCGCCGGGCCTTACGAAGTGTTCACGTGCGCGACGCGGATGGCCGCGAAACTGACGCCGGGCGCCATAGCGCCGTTCCGCGTGCGCACCATCGGTGCTACCAAGGCGATGCTGCGCGCGCGGGCTGGCTTGAGCGTGCTGCCGGAAGCCGACTTTGCCGATGCCGGCGACATCGACGTGCTGATCGTGCCCGGCGGCGTGGTCACGGCCGAACAGGCAAAGCCCGACGTCATCGCCTGGATCACCGCCGCCGCCACAACGTCTGAACTGGTCGCGTCGGTCTGCACCGGCGCCCTCCTGCTGGCGCAGGCCGGGCTGCTCGACGGGCAGGAGGCCACCACCCACTGGGCGGATGTGGAGGAGCTGCGCCAGGGCTTCCCGCTGGTACGGGTGCGGGAACAGCGGCGCTGGATCGACAACGGCGCCATCGTCACCTCGGGCGGCATTTCGGCCGGCATCGACATGTCGCTGCACCTGGTCGAACGGTTCGCGGGACGCGAGCTGGCGCTGCGCACGGCGCACCTAATGGAATACGACTGGAACGAAGCATGAAAGGGACGCCATGAGGATCGTACGCAGCAAGGACTACCTTGGGGCGCGCGCCTGGGACGCGCTGCCGATCGCCGCCATGCGGGACGCCACCGTGCGCCTGCACTGGACCGACCAGCCCTACCCCTGGCACGTCAACGACGGCGATGAAGTCTTCGCCGTGCTCGATGGCGAAGTGGCGATGCATTACCGCGAGGATGGGCGCGAGCTGGTGGCGCACCTGGGCGCCGGCGACATCTTCTACGCCGCCGAGGGCGACGCCCACAGCGCGCACCCGCTGGGGCAGGCGCGCATCCTGGTCATCGAGCGCGCCGGCAGCGTTTGAGGGCCGCGGTCAAAACGCCTGGACGGTGGGACGCAGGACGATTTCGTTGATGTCGACGTCGGCGGGCTGCTCGATTGCATAAGCGATCGCGCGCGCCACCGCGGCGGCGGGAATGGCCTGCTTGTAGAAGTCCAGCACCGTCTCGGCCGAGGTACCCGAGGTGCTGTGCTTCAAATCGCTGTCGACCGCACCCGGCGCGATCGACGTGACCCTGATCTTGTCGCCGACTTCCTGGCGCAGGCCTTCCGAGATCGCCGAGACGGCGAATTTGGTGCCCGAATAGACCGTGCCGCCGGGTGCGAATACCTTGGTGCCGGCCACCGAGCTCAGGTTGATGATGTGGCCTTTCTCCTGCGCCATAAAGCGGGGCAAGACAGCGGCGATGCCGTACAAGGTGCCTTTCAGGTTGACGTCGATCATGGCGTCCCACTCGTCGGTATTGACTTCCGCCATAGGACGGATCGGCATCAGCCCGGCATTGTTGATGAGCACATCGAGCTTGCCGAAGTCGGCAACCACGGCGGCCACCACCGCCTCGACCTGTTTCTTGTCGGTGACGTCGAGACTGTACGCCCTGGCCGCCCCGCCGCCCGCCACAATCGCGGCCACCACCTCGTCCAGTTTATCCTTGCGGCGCGCGGCAATCGCCACTTTGGCGCCCCGGCTGGCCAGCAGGCGCGCCGTCTCGGCGCCGATGCCGGTGCTGCCGCCGGTGATCAGTACTACCTTGTCTTCAATACCCTGGTTCATGCTGCTTTCCTTGTCGTTGTGGCGCACTCCGTGCCGGAATACGCCGGGTAATCGGTCAATCCTTTTTCGGTTCCGCCGTAGAGCGTCGCGGCGTCGACGGTGTTGAGTGGCCAGCCGCGCGCGATCCGCTCGGGCAGGTCCGGGTTGGCGATGAACGGCCGGCCGAAGGCGACCAGGTCGGCCAGCCCGGCGTCGAGCAGCGCGGCGCCGCGTTCGGCCGTGTAGCGCCCGGCGTACATGATCCGCCCGCTGAATGCCGCCCTGACCGCGCGCCGGAAATCCTCAGGCAGGTCGGGCGCATTGTCCCAGTCCGCCTCGGCGATCGACAGGTAGGCGACGCCGGCCTGCTCCAATACCTTGACCGCTTCGAGGTAGGTCTGCTGCGGATCGTCTTCCACGAACCCGAGGTAGACGCGTTCCTGCTCGGTGGTGGCGAACAAGGGCGCAAAGCGCACGCCCATCCGCTCCGGCCCGACGACTGCGGCCACTGCGGCAACCACCTCGCGCAGGAAGCGCAACCGGTTGTGCAGCGATCCGCCGTAATCGTCGGTGCGCGTATTGGCGTGGGTCGAGATGAACTGGTTGACCAGGTAGCCATTGGCCGCATGGATCTCCACGCCGTCGAAGCCGGCGTCCAGCGCGTTGCGCGCCGCCTGCGCATACAGGCCGACCAGTTCCCCGATCTCGGCCACGGACAACGCACGCGGCGCGGAAGGGACGACCAGCGTGCCGGCGCCGGGACCGGTTTCGATAAAGGCTTTCACGTTCAACGCTTGCAGGGCCGACGGGGCGATGGGCGCCGCGCCGCCAGGCTGCAGCGCGCTGTGCGACACACGCCCGACGTGCCAGAGCTGCGCGAAAATGACGCCGCCTTCGGCGTGCACCGCGTCCGTCACCTTGCGCCAGCCGGCGATCTGCTCCTGGCTGTAGATGCCGGGCGTCCAGGCGTATCCCTGGCCGCGCGGCTCGATCTGCGTGCCTTCGGTGACGATCAAGCCGGCGCTGGCGCGCTGGCGGTAATACAGCGCCATGCGCTCGCCCGGGACGTTACCGGGCTGGCCCGCGCGCTGGCGTGTCAGCGCGGGCATGACCAGGCGGTTGCGCAGCAGGCGCCGTCCCAGCGTGACTGGTTCGAAGAGTGATGTGTGTTCCATGATGCTCCTTGTTGTTCAGCTTTTGTCCATCGGCGCGAACCGGTGCGCCGATAGACGGCGACGTCGTTCAGGCAAGCCGCTTGAGAAGCACGGCCGCCGCTTCGCCCGACGATGCCGGGTTTTGCCCGGTGATCAGGAGACCGTCGGTCACCACGTAGGAGCCCCAGTCCGGGCCCTTGGAGTACACGCCGCCTTTGGCCTTGAGCATGTCTTCGACCAGGAACGGCACGATATCGGTCAATCCGACGCCTTCCTCTTCGGTATTGGTGAAGCCCGCGACCTTCTTGCCTTCGACCAGCGGACGGCCATCGGGCGTCTTGACATCGCGCAGCACGCCAGGGGCATGGCAGACCAGCGCAACAGGCTTGTTGGCCGCGATGAAGGACTCGATCAGCGCGATCGAATGCTTGTCGTTCGCCAGGTCCCACAGCGGGCCGTGACCGCCTGGATAAAGCACCGCGTCAAAATCGGACTGCTGGACAGTATCGAGACGCACGGTTGCGGCCAGCTGGGCTGTCGCTTGCGCATCCTTTTCGAAACGCTGCGTCAACTCGGTCTGGTTGGCGGCTTCGTTGCTCTTCGGATCGAGCGGCGGCTGGCCGCCTTCGGGCGAAGCGAGCACCATCTCGACGCCGGCATCCTTGAAGGTGTAATACGGGGCGGCCAGCTCTTCGAGCCAGAAGCCGGTCTTGCGGCCAGTGTTGCCAAGTTCGCTATGCGAGGTCAGTACGATCAGAACTTTCATGGTATTTCTCCTAAATAAATTAAAAAACAAACTCTGAGTAGACCGGTCGTCTACACTAAAGACAAAAAAATCGGCGGGCGAACCGCCACCAACCTTCCCTTTTTATTGCGGGGAGAGATGCAACAACTGGCGCGTGGTCGACAGTGCCTGCTCGAACGGCTGCGTGTTGCGGCCGATCTTGACCATGATGCTCGCGCCCAGCCACAGCTGGTACAGGCTGTGGGCCGTGGTATCGACGTCGCCGTCGATCGCCAGCGAACCTTCCGCCATGCCGGCCTCGATCGCGCCTGCGAGCCGGGACACGATGCCGCCCGTGCCACGCTTGAGGGACAGGCGCATCGCCTCGGACAAGTCGGCCACTTCGGCGCCCAGCTTCACGGCCAGGCACTTGCCCTGGCACTCGAAAGACGATTGCGCCGCCTGCCAGCTTGCCCAGTAATTCATCAGGCGCTGCGCCATGTCGAGACCGGGCTGGCTGAGCGTGGCATCGATCTCGGCCAGGTAGTCCTCGAAATACGCTTCAAGCAAGGCTTCCCCGAACGCATCCTTCGAACCGAAGTAATGGTAGAAGGAGCCTTTCGGCACCCCGGCAGCGAGAAGGATCTCGTTCAGGCCGACCGCCGAGAAACCCTTCGCGGCCATGATGCGCTGGCCGGTGGAAAGGATGTTCCCTCGAACATCGACGGTATCGGATGCAGTTCTTGTGTTCATGGGTCCACTATAACCGAGATTAGACCGGTCGTCTAGCGTTTTGTACGCGATGTATTCTCGCTCCTTCAGCGCCGGCGCAGGCGGCGCCAGCCGAGCACCAGCCCGGTCGTGCTCAGCATGGCGCCCAGTAAGCACAGCGGCACCAGCATCAGGTCCCACACGGGGCGAGTGCGCAGCACGGGAGTAACATCAAGCTGGTGCAAGCCGTTGAACAGCCAGCGGTGCCACTTGCTGTTGCGGTTCGCGTAGCCCACCAGTTGGCCCTGCGCCGGATCGACGTAGAACGTGGTGTCGTCGGGCAGGTCGAACTCGGCCCGCAGCACCGGCAAGGGCGCCTGGCGGTGATGGCGGTAATAGTAATCGTCGCCGCTGGCGAGCAGGTGCGCCGCCCGCAGCCGTGCCTGCGGGCGCACGGCTTGCACGGCGTGCCGTAGCACAGCTTCTGGGATGGCAGCGGACAGCGCCACGCCATGCGCGTCGAGCAGGGGGCGCCCTGTACGCTCCAGCGCGCTGTAGTACAGCGTGCCGTCCACGCGCCGCCACTCCAGTTCGAGGGTATCCGCATGCAGGTGCGTCGGCGTCGTCCCCAGGTCCGCCCGCGTCAGCGAACCGCCGGCAAAGGCCAGCCGGTCCTGCGCCGTGACGCCCGGCGACGCCAGCCAGGCGAAGGGCGACACCGACAGCCAGCCGCTGAAGAGCCAGGTCAGCGTGAGCGTGCCCATGCCCAGGCCGAGCCAGTGATGCCAGGCTTGCCAGCCGCGATACGGCGAGCGGCGCCCGCCCGCGTAGCGGCGCGCCAGCCGCAGGCGCTGGATGCCCAGCACCATGCCCAGCATCGCGAGCAGCAAGGCGGCGGCCGAGCTCCACATCACCACTTGCCGCCACGCTCCGATTTGGCTGCGCAGGGGCGTGAAGTACAGCCAGTGGATGACCGATCCGGCCCAGTTCCATGCGCGTTCGGCGCGCGTGGTGTCGCGCACCGCTTCGCCGGTGCGGCTTGAGACGTACAGCACGCTGCCGGCGGCGTCGCCCACCTCGACGCGGTACAGCGGCCGATGCGCGTCCATGCTTCCAAAAGTCCACTGGTCGCGCTCGACCAGTTTGATCTCCATTGCCCCGCCCTGCGGCGCGGCGGCACGCGCAGTGGCCTGGGCAAGCTGCGCGTCGACCCGCAGCACGTTGCCGCTGTCGGCCCGCACCGACTGCCAGCGCCCCCCGGCCATGAAGTGGTAAGTGGGATGCCCGGCGACGCTGTTCAGCCGCAGCGCCGCCGGCACGCCGGGCAAGCCCAGCGCCTGCCAGGCATCCCAGGCGCCGATCCTGACCTGGCCCGCGTCGAGGGGCGCCAGCGACGCCATGCGCTCCGCTTCGCTCAAGGATGGATACGGCACGTACATCATCACGATGCCGGACCCGAACCAGAGCAGCACCAGCACCCCGCAGCCGATCCCGAGCCAGCGGTGCAGCAGGTGCAACTGGCGCTTCCAGGAATCGAGCGCCGTCAACATCAATAGCGCCACTGGACCGTCAGTTCGGCATGGCGCCGCTCGCCCAGCAGGTACTGGCTGCTGCCGTACGAGGTGCTGGCATACAGCTTGTCGCCCAGGTTGCGCAGGTTCAGCTGCACCAGCACATGGCCGCTGGCCTGCCAGCCGGCGCTGGCGTCGAACGTGGTGTAGGCCGGCAGCGACTGGCTGTTGGCGTTGTCGATGAAGCGCGCGCCGACGTAACGGGCGCCGGCCCCGGCGCGCCAGCCGGCGGCGCGGTAGCTGAGCCAGAGGTTGGCCGAGGACGTGGGCGTGTCGGCCGGGCGGTTGCCGGCGCGCGACAGGTTGCCGCTCTCGACCAGCCGGTCGAAGCGGGCGTCGGTGTAGACCGCGTTCGCTTCGAGGCGCAAGGCCAACGCCAGGGCCACGCTGGCGCTCACTTCCGCGCCGCGCGACGATTGCGCGCCGCCCTGGATCGACAGCGCCGGGTTGGACGGGTCGCGCGTGACGATGTCATCCTTGCTGATCCGGTACAACGCGGCCGTCCACTCAGCCCTGCCGCCGGCCAGCGACTGCTTCACGCCCGCTTCCACCTGGCGCGAGCGGGTCAGCTTGTAGCGGCTATTGGCCAGGTTGAGCGACAACAGGCTGGCGACCGGATCGCTGCCGCTGCTCAGCTGGCCGTACAGGGACGTGTCGGGCGCCAGTTTCCAGGTGAGGCCCAGGCGCGCGGCGGTCGATTGCAGGGTCGACGTAAAGCCGGCCGCGCCCCGCAGGCTGGTGCGCTCGACCTGGTAGCGGTCGTGGCGCAGGCCGGCCAGCAGCAGCAGGCGCTCGCTGAGCTGGTACGCACCTTCGGCATACACGGCGTAGGTCACGGTATCGGTGCTGAAGTCTGGGCGCAGCAGATCGGGGCTGCCGAAGCGGCCCGGCTCGAACCCGGCCGGCGCCACGCTCGACGCGCCGCCGTACGGCCCGTTGTTGGTATGCGTGAAGTTGATGGTAGCCGCTTCCCAGCCGGCCACCAGTCGGTTGGGGCCCGCGTCCCAGCGCGCTTCGAGCCGGTTGCCGGCCTGCTCCTGGTCGTGGCCGATCGCGATGTAGTCGCTGCGCTCGACCAGCGCTTGCCCGCTGTTGTAGGCATAGCTTTCGAGATTACGCCAACGGCGCCGCGCCGTCATATACGCCAGCTCGTCGCTGACAGTGAGCGCGGGAGTCACGCGCCACACGAGGCGGGCCAGCGCCTTGTTGTCGTTAAAGCTGATCTCGGCGTCGCCGACGTTGTAGTTCTGCCGGCGCAGCGCGCCCGCAAGGCGGCCGTCGACCAGCGGCGTGCCGAAATAGCGCTGCGGCTGTTGCCGCGCATGGTCGAGCTGCAGGTCGAGGTCCAGGCTGGGCGCTAGCGCAAAGGCGGCGCTGGTGAGCAGCTTGCCGCTGCGCGCGTCGCCGCGCTCGATCAGGCCGTCGCTGCGCGCACCCGAGGCGTCGAGCCGGAATGCCCCGCCCTCCCCCAGCGCGCCGCTGGCACCCACGCCGGCGCGCAATGCCCGGCCGGCGCCGATGCCCGCCATGGCCTCGAACGCACTGGCGCGCGCGGGCGCCTTGCGCACCGCGTTGATGGTGGCGCCGGTGCTGCCGCTGCCGTGGATCACCGAGCCCGGACCGCGCAGCACTTCGATGAATTCATAGCCCCACGGATCGGACGGATAGGTGGCCGTGCCCGAGCCCACCTGCGGGCGCTGGCCGTTTTCCAGGATGGCGATGGCGCTGTTGCCGCTGAAACCGCGCGCCGCGTAGGCGATTCCGTTGCCGGGCGAGCTGATGTCGGTCAGGCCCGTGGTGCGGGTGAGCGCATCCTTGACCAGCACATCGCCGCGCGCCGCGACGCTGGCAGCGCCGAGCGACTCGACGCTGGCCGGCAGTTCCAGCGCCGTCAGGCCGAGCCGGCTGGCGCCGGCGACTTCACGCTTGAGGCCCTGGCCCTCGCTTGAGGCCGCCTGTATGGTCACGACCGGCATCAGCACCGGTGGCTGGGCCCGGGCGGCCGGGGCGCACAGCAGTGCGATGGCGGCGGCGATGGGGCCGATGGGAGTGGAACGAGCGCGGCTGGAATGCATCATGGGAGCGTCTGACATAGTGAATGACCGGGTTGCCCGGTGGTTACGTTCGCGAACGCGCACGCAGCCGCCATGGCACGCGCCGCGCGCGCAGGGCGAACGGAGACGCGAACGCCGGCGGCGTGCGATTGCATCGGCAAAACAGAAAAAGGACGAACAAATAACAGGCAACCCCACACCCCGGGCGTTGCGCGTGCATCGTGACTGGCCGGTCTTCTGGCTCGCCCTCATCCTTCCCTGGTCTTGCCTTCCCATGCACTGCACAGTGGCGTTCGATCAAAGTCGTCAGGCTTACAGCAGCGGGGGCTGCGCCGGACTGGCGCGAGATGAAAATCTCGTGCGTCACCGGCTTCCCGTTTCACCCTCCAGCCGACAAGCGGGAGGGCACCATTCACGTATTGGGGGGCATTCTACATTCAGTAAAGTGTTTTTGTCACATGTTTCCTGCACCAGCCAGCGGGATGGCAGGCGCCTCGCCCGTACTGCATATTTACAACAAATTGACGTTTTTTAATTATTTTCTGTGCAAGACGATTGGTTAATTAGCACGCTTGTTCGTATTTGCAATACATTGGGATGCCCGCGTTCAGGTTTGCCGGCACGGCGCCTGGCGGACGGGTCCAACTAAAAAGGAGACGCTTCATGAGCATTCGCTTTCGTCGTTCTTTGCACACACTGTTACCCTTCCTCGCACTTCTCGCCCCGGCTTCCGAGGCAGCCGCCAGCACCATCACCCAGAACGCCTCGTGGACCATCGACCGGGCGGGCACCACCACCAAGTACCGCTCCGTGGCCTACGGCGACTCGATCTATGCCGGCTTTAACGGCTCCGTCACCAGCGCCGCCAAATATGCCGCGCCCACGGTGAACGCGGAATATCTCTCGGCTCAATGGGGCGCCGACGTCGAAAGCGTACGCCGCACCAAGTCCGGGGCGGTCGCCGAGGACGTGTACAACAACAAGATCGTGGCCGAGCGCTCGTATATGCAAGCGAGCAACACCCGCGTGGTCACCTTCGAAATGTGCGGCAACGACGGCTTGCAGGCGCGCGCGGCCTTCAAGAGCCAGACCGGCACCTGCAACTACAGCGGCTTGACCGCCGCCGAAAACAGCTGCAAGAAGTACGTCACGGCCGCGATGGACTACATCAACGCCAACGCCTATGCCGGGGTCAAGCTGAAAGTAGTCTCGAACCTGCACTACCCGGGCTATACGGTGGACAATGTGCAGAGCACGTGCAAGGATGCGACGACCGGCGCCACCGTCAAAATGCAGGACAAGTTCCTGCCCGCCCTGGCGCGGATGAACTTCATGATGTGCGACGTGGCGCGGCAAAAAGGCTTCCAGTGCGCGGACAATTTTGCGCAGTACATGGGCGCCGACTACGACAGCAACGGCGACGGCCGCATCGACGCCGAGGCGCTGCGCTATGTGAACGGCGAAAGCGAAGCGAGTTACGTCAACCGCCTCACGACGGCGCTGCGCTCGACGATCCGCGACGCCAACACGCACTTCGTGTCGTCGGGCAGCAGCTACGACTACATCCAGTCGGACGACACCCACCCGACCTACAGCGGCAGCACCTTTAATTCCGGCCTGTTCGGCAGCACCACCGGCAGCGGCGCGCCGCGCTACACGACCTTCAGCGACGGCAAGAGCCCGATCTGGAACCAGTACGGCCATGAGCGCATCGGCTGGGCGGTATCGACCTTCAATCCAGCCACGCCGTAACGCCCAGGCGCCGACTTGGATACGCCACCGCGTTCCAGGCCAGCGCAGGCCGGCAGCGAATCGAACGCTGCCGGCCGCGCCTGGCGACCATCCCGGGGCCGCATCGTGGTCGCGCTGTTGCTGGCTGTTGCCGGCGTCGCCGCGCTGCTTGTCTTGTGGCTGCCATCCCGGCCCGCGGCCGACCCTGCCGGGGTCGCGGCCACGCCGGCGCCGCCGCTTGCAAAGGCGGCACCAGCGGTGCCGGCGCCGTCCGTCGTCGGCGGTACACCGGGCGAGAACGCCCGCAAGCAGCAGGCGCGCCTGCCCGAGGGCGACGCCGACCCTACGCCCGACCTGAAAAGCTATGTCGCCCGCGGCGAAAATCCCAGCATGGAACAGGTCATCGAACGCCTGCACGAGCGCGATATCCACTCCGGCCTGGGCGCTTTTTCGCCACCGGGAACCAGTCCGCCACTGGTCGGGCTGGCCGTGCCCGAGGACTTCGTTCTGCCGAAGGGTTACGTGCGCCATCACCAGGCGACCGATGACGGCCAGCGCATCGAAGCGGTCCTGATGTTCGCTCCCGATTTTCAACTGCTCGATGCCGCCGGCAAGCCTGTCGCGATGCCCAAGAACCTCGTCGTGCCGCCGGAACAGGCCCCGCCCGGCTTACCGATCCGGCGCATCGTCATTCCTCCGGCGCGTGCCACGCGCTAACCACCATGACCCTATCGACCAACACGACATGGCGCGCCGCAGGGTGCGTCCTTGCCAGCGGCGCCATGGTGGCGCTGTACGCGCGCGGCGGCGCGGCCTGGCTGCTCGGCTTCGTGCTGCTGGTACCGTGGCTGCGCAGCCTGGACACCAGCCCCACGCTGGCGGCGGCCTTGCTGCGCGGCTGGCTCATGTCGCTGGCCTACACGGCAGCGGCGTTCGCCTGGTTCGGGACCGCGCTCGGCATCTATGCGCAGGTCGGCGCGGCCACGGGCGTGGCGCTGCTCCTGATCGCCGCCCCGCTGTTCCAGCCGCAGTTCCTCGTTTTCGCGCTGGTGCGCCACCTCACGCTGCGCCGCCATGGCGCGGTGCTGGGCGCACTGGCGGGCGCCGCAGCGTGGGTGGCGACGCAGCGGCTGGCGCCGGGCCTGCTCGGCGACACGCTCGGGCACGGGCTCTATCCATCCCGCCTGCTGCGCCAGGGCGCCGACCTGGGCGGCACCGCCGGCTTGACCGTCCTGCTGTTGCTGGCCAACGAAGGCGTCGCGGCGGCGCTGGCGCGCCGCGCGCAAGGCTGGCGCGCGCTAGCCCGGCCACTGGCGGCCGCCGCGCTGGCGCCCGTGCTGCTGGCCGGCTACGGCCTGGCCGTGCTGGGAACCAGCTCCGGCCCGGCGGGCAAACCGCTGCGCGTGGGATTGATCCAGTCGAACATCGTCGCCTACGACCGCCAGCGCCAGGAAAAAGGAACCCACGCGGTGGTGCGCGAGGTGCTCGATGCGCACTTTGCGATGAGCTACGACGCCGTCGTGCGCCAGCGCGCCGATGCGGTGCTGTGGCCCGAGACCGCCTACCCCACCACCTTCGGCCATCCTAAAAGCGAGGCCGGCGCCGACTTCGACCGCGAGATCCTGGCCATCGTCAATGCCGCCGGGGTGCCGTTCGTGTTCGGCACCTATGATCGCGACGACGCCGGCGAATACAACGCGGCCGCGTTCGTGCAGCCCGGCACCGGCCTGATGGGTTTTTATCGCAAGACGCGCCTGTTTCCGCTCACCGAGTACGTGCCGGCCTGGCTGGACGGGCCGCGCTTGCGGCGCTGGTTGCCATGGACCGGCGACTGGCGGCCTGGCAACGGCGCGCGCGTGTTTCCCTTGCGCCTGGCCGACGGCCGCGAGATCCCGGTGCTGCCCCTGATCTGCCTCGACGATGTCGACCCGGAACTGACCATCGCCGGCGCGCGCCTGGGTGCGCAGGCCATCCTGACCATGTCGAACGATTCCTGGTTCACTGCCAGTCCGCTGGGCGCCGAAATGCACCAGGTCGCGGCGGCCTTTCGCAGCATCGAAACGCGCCTGCCGCAGTTTCGCGCCACCACCAACGGCTTTAGCGCGGCGATCGATGCGACCGGCAGCGTGCTGGCCGGCACGCGCATGGGCGAACGCACCCTGGTGATCGCCGACGTGCCGGTGCGCGTTCCAAGGCGCACGCTGATGGTGCTCTGGGGCGACTGGGTCGGGCTGGCCGCCGGCGCCTTCCTGGTGGTGCTGGCGGCGTGGTCGGCCTTGCCGTCGAGGCGAGCGCGCGCCGCGCACGTTCTGGCGGCGCGGCCCGACATGCTGGGGCCGGCCAACGTCGCCGTGCTGGCGCCCGCCGCCCGCCTTGGCGCCGGATTGCTGCGTGCGCTCTCGCGTGGCGGCCTGCTGTGGATGTGCGTGGCGCTGCTGATGGACGAAGCCTTGCGCAACAACACGCTGGCGCAGGTGCGCATGTTTTCCGCCTTCTTTCTTGCGCCGGAAGCGGCTGCGTGGTGCGTGCTGTTCCTGTTTTCCGCAAAGGCGTCCATCGCCGACGGCAAGCTGGTCCTCACGCGCGACGCGCGGCGCCTGGACATCGCGCTGGGCGACATCGCCACGTTACAGTGCTGGCGCCTGCCGCTGCCCTGCCCCGGGATCTCGTTGCAGCTTATTAGTGGGCAGCGTTACGCGCTGGCGCTGGACAACCCGGGCGTGCTGGCCGCGCAGCTGGCGGCCGCCGGCGCCCCTCCCGTCCTGGAACGCACGCACGCGCGCACGGCGATGCAGGTCTATGCGCAAGCCGCCCTGGCGATGCGGCGCTCGCGGCTCGATCATCCGCTGGCCAAGTTCGTGCTGCTGCCGCTCGCGCTGGCCATTCCGGCTTTTCACCTGCACCAGCATATTTCGTACGGCGGCGCATTCGGCGAGTACTACAGTTTTGGGCTGAAGGCGTACCTGACCGCCTTCGCGCTATGGTGGGCCGCGTGGTCGATCGGCGTGGTATTGAGCGGGGCGCTGCTGCGCTCGGCGATCGAAACCGGGACCTTGCTGGCGGCATGGCTGCGCCCGGCGCGCGCGGTCGATATCCGCCAGCGGCTCGAACGCGGCGGCCACGTTGCGCTTTTCCTGGGACTGCCGGCGTGGCTGCTGCTGACCGTGTACCAGGGGTAGGAGCGATCCTGCACGGCCGTCATGATTTCCCGTTTTCCGAATGTACGCATTCATTTGCATGACGATATTTATCATGCAATAATGATTTTTCACACACATTCCAGGTTGCAACCATGACGATGATCCTGCGTACTTTTCGACTCA
>DASVVC010000112.1:0-140045 GCA_036386755.1 Telluria sp. | reverse complement strand
TAAAGCGTCTGCGGGAGCGGCTGGTGCTCGACCTGAAGACTCATCGACCCGGTCGGAAGTTCGACCGGGTCGTAAAAGCGAAAGCCCAGAGATATCCGGTGACCAGATTGAAGTCAAGCGCTTAACTTAACGGCATTAGGGTCTGTCCCCGGTTTAAAAACATGTTGAAGCGCAAATCCGCGCACGGCTGGCGTAAAGTGCTTTGAAGAAAACGGCTGCTCGGCTACCATCGTTCCCACAGCGGTGCGTGGCGCCGCGTTTGATGCGCGGAGGTTCGGACAGTGTCGTTTTTATCACGTTCCACCCTCCCCTCGATCCGCTCGAAGACCGCCACCCTGGTCCTCGCCTGCGCCGTGCCGACCCTGGTCGGCTTTGCCGCCCTGTCCTACGATTCCTTCCGCCGCGAACGCGCCGACCTGCTGCGCGATGCCGAGCGGCTGGCGCAAAACGTGCTCATGGCCGTCGAACGCGATCTCGATGCCGGCGAAACCGCCGCCCGCGCGCTGGCCAGTTCGCCCAGCCTGACCAGCGGCGACCTGGCCGACTTCCACTACCAGGCACGCAGCATCCTCGGCCCCGAGTTCCCCGGCTATGCCTTCGTGCTGAGCGACCTCGATGGCAAGCCCCTGCTCAACACCCGCGTCGCCCACGGCCTGCCGCTGCCGCCCAACGGCAATGCCGCCACCATCCGCCAGGTCGCCAGCAGCGGCCTGGCGGCGACCTCGGACCTGCACCGCAGCACCCCCAGCGGGGCATACACCGTCTCGGTCGAGGTGCCGGTGCGGCGCCAGGGCGAAGTGGTGTACGTGCTGTCGGCCCAGTTGCGTCCCGAGCGCTTCAACCAGCTGCTGGCCGAACAGCACCTGCCGCCGCGCTGGAACGCCCAGTTGTTCGACCGCCGCGACATCTTCGTCGCGCGCAGCATCGCGCCCGAAAAATTCATCGGCGCGCCGGCCCGCCCCGAAATGGCCGAACTGGCGCGGCGCGCCAACGCCGGCACGATCGAACTGACCTCGCGCGAGGGCACGCGCGTCATCTCGAGCCTGCAGCGCTCTCCCAAGCGTGGCTGGTACGCCACGGTGGCCCTGCCGCGCGACGCCGCCTACGACGCCCTGCGCGATTCCCTCTCCAGCGTGTTCCTCAGCGTGGCCGCGCTGCTGGTGGTCGGTTTCGCCGCCGCGTGGAGCGTCGGCGGCGTGATCGGGCGCTCGGTACGCTCGCTGTGCGCGCCGGCGGCGGCGCTCGGGCGCGGCGAGCCGATGGTGCTGCCGCCGATGCAGATCCGCGAGGTGGCCGAAGTGGCCCACGCCCTGCAGCACATGGACGGCGAGCTGCAACGCTACCGCAACAACCTCGAAACCCTGGTCGCCGAGCGCACCGGCGAACTGGAACGCGCCAACGCCCTGCTCGAGACGGTGTACGCAACCGCGCCGGTAGGCCTGGCCCTGCTCGACGCCGACCTGCGCATCGTCATGGTCAACGACTACCTGGCCGCCGTCAACGCGATCCCCGTGGCCGACCACTTGGGCAAGACCCTGCCCGAGCTGCTCGGCCCCCTCGGCGTGGAGTACGAGCAGGCCTACCGCCAGGTGCGCGATACCGGCCTGCCGATCAAGTCGGCGCACGAATCGCGCCCGGTGCCCGGCTCGCCCGATGTGGAGAGCCACTGGGTGGTGAGCTACCATCCGGTGTTCGGCCTTGACCACACCCTGGTCGGCATCAGCGCCGTGGTGCTCGATGTGAGCGAGCGCAAGCTGCTCTCCGAGCGCCTGCGCGACGTCAACGAGCAGTTCCGCGCGCTGTACGAAATGTCGGGCGACGCCCACATGCTGATCGCCCAGGGGGCCGGTTTCATCGGCGGCAACCAGGCGGCCGTGCGCATCTATGGCTGCGCGAACATCGAGGAGTTCCTGACCCTCTCGCCGGCCACCACCTCGCCCGAATTCCAGCCCGACGGGCGCCGCTCCGACGAAAAGTCCGAGCAGTTCGTCCGCTACGCGATCGAAACCGGCAGCCATCACTTCGAGTGGCTGCACATGCGCCGCGACGGTACCCTGTTCCACGCCGATGTGCTGCTCACCAGCGTCAACATCGGCGGCAAGGGCATCTTGCAGTCGACCGTGCGCGATATCAGCGAGCGCGTGGCCGCCGAAAAAGCCCTGCGCGCCACCAGCGAACGGCTCGAGCAAAGCGAGCGTTTCATCCGCACCGTGACCGACAACGTGCCCGGCATGGTCGCCTACTGGGACGCCGAACTGCGCTGCCAGTTCGCCAACCGCCTGTACCTGGAGCTGGTCGGGCGCAGCGCCGCCGACATGCACGGCGCGCGCATGGACGACGTCCTCGGCCCCGACACCATGGCCGACATCGCCCCGCACCTGCGCGAGGTCCTGGACGGCAAGGCCACCCATTTCGCGCGCGAGGTGCACGGGCCGTCGGGCGACGTGCGCCACACCTGGGCCAATTACATTCCCGACTTCGACGAAGACGGCGCGGTGCGCGGCTTTTATGTGCTGATCTCGGACGTGTCGGAACTAAAACGCACCGAGTTGCGCCTGCAGTCGCTCAACGAGCAGCTGATCGAGGCGCTGGAACGGGCCGAATCGGCCAGCAGCGCGAAAAGCGAGTTCCTGGCCAATATGAGCCACGAAATCCGCACGCCGATGAACGCCATCATGGGCCTGGCGCGCCTGCTCGAAGAAGGCACGCTGGAACGGCGCGAGCGCAGCTACGTCGCCAAGATCAAGATGTCGACCCGCTCGCTGATGGGCATCCTCTCCGACGTGCTCGATTTTTCCAAGATCGAGGCGGGCCAGCTGGCGCTCGAAGCGTCGCCCTTCAGGCTGTGCCAGGTCCTCGACAGCATGTCGGTGCTGTTGTCGGCCAACGCCTGGGGCAAGGGCGTGGAGCTGGTGTACACGGTCGCGCCCGACGTGCCGCTTTCCGTGGTGGGCGACGCGCTGCGGCTCGAACAGGTGCTCCTGAACCTGATCGGCAATGCGATCAAGTTTACCGAACAGGGCGAAGTGGTGCTGTCGATCACCCGCCGCAGCGAGGACGACGGCGTATTGGTGCTTGACTTTTCGGTGCGCGACACCGGCATCGGCATCGCGATTGAACAGCAGGCGCACATGTTCGACGCCTTCTCGCAGGGCGACAGCTCGACCAGCCGCAAATACGGCGGAACCGGCTTGGGACTGGCGATCTGCCGCCGCCTGGTGGGGCTGATGAACGGCACCCTGGGCGTGCGCAGTGAACTCGGCAAGGGTGCGGAGCTGTATTTCGATGCAACGTTCGGCGTCGCCGACCCCGACGACGCGGCCGTGCTGCCCGAGCTTCCCGCCAGGCCCGGCGCCGCCATGCCTTCGGTGCTGGTGGTGGACGACAACCGCAGCGCGCGCGGCGCCATCGCGCGCATGTGCGCCGGTTTCGGCTGGGCCGTCGACACCGCCGCCAGCGGCGCCGAGGCGCTTGAACGCTTGCGCGCCTCCAGCCGCGCCGGCGCTCCCTACGACCTGATGTTCCTCGATACGGCAATGGCGGAACTGGACGGCATCGCCGTATTGACGTTCGCGCGCGCCGATCCGGCCATCACCATGCCGCGCTGCGCGCTGATGGTGGCCGAAAGCGCGCGCGAGCAGCTGGTCAGCCTGCAGGACGACCTGAAACTCGACGCCATCCTGAGCAAACCGGCCACGCGCATGGCGCTGATGGCGGCGGCGGTCGAACTGCGCACCGGAAAAGCCGCCCCCGACGCGGCCCCCGAGATGCCGCTGGCGGGGCGCCTGAAGGGCATCTACGTGCTGCTGGTGGAGGACAATCAGATCAACCAGGAGGTAGCCAAGTACATCCTGCTGCACGCCGGCGCCGCGGTCGACATCGCGGGCAACGGGCGCGTCGCGGTCAGCATGCTGGCCGACGCGCCGAGCCGCTACGACGCGGTGCTGATGGATATCCAGATGCCGGTCATGAACGGGTACGAAGCGGCCGAGGCGATCCGGCGCATGGGTATTTCCGCGCTGCCGATCATCGCGATGACGGCCAACGCCATGGAGGAAGACCGGCGCCACGCGATCGCGGCCGGCATGAACGCCCATGTGTCCAAGCCGATCGATGTGGACGACATGGTCAATACGCTGATCCGGGTCTGCGCGCGCGACGAGCGACGCGATGCAGGGCGCGACGCGCACGGCCAGGCGCCGCTGGCGGCCGGCCATGCCGCGCTGGCCGCGCCGCCAACCAGCGCGCCGCGCATCGATATTGCCGGCATCGACCTGGCATCGACCTTGCCGCGTTTCGGTGGTCATCTCGACAACTTCGTGACCTTGTTCAAGCGTTTCGAGAGTTCGCAGGGGCAGACCCTGGACGAGGTGCGCGCGCTGCTGCGCGGCGAGCGGCGCCAGGAGGCGATCCAGCTGGTGCATCGCTTGCGCGGGGTGGCGGCCAACCTCGGGGCGAGCGAGCTGGCGGCGCTGGCGTTCGATTTCGAACAAGCGTTGCGCAGCGCCGGCAGCGCCGAGCTGACGGTGCGCCTGGGCGCGCTCGACAAGGCGCTGCAGGCGGTGTTCGAGACGGCGCGCGCCCTGCCGGCACCGGCCGCCGCCGGCGTGCGCCCGGGAGCACAAGTACCTGCACAACTCGACGCGGCGCTGGCGGAACTGCTTGGTTTGCTTCAGAATAACAACTTGAAGGCGATGTCGGCTTTCGATGCCCTGCGTCCGGCCCTGGACGCGGCCCTGGCCCCGGCCGTGGTGGGCGCGCTGGGCGACGCCGTCGCCACGCTCGGCTTTGCCAACGCCGCGCTGCAGGTGCAGGAGATTTTGAAACGAAGGGACCATGCATGAGTTGGACCGATATGGCAAGGAATGGACGGATCCTGATCGTCGACGACGCGATGGAGAACATCCAGATCCTGCACCAGGCCTTGCAGGACGAGCACGAAGTGGTGTTTGCGATGAACGGCGCCAAGGCGCTGCATATCGCCCAGACCCAGCGTCCCGACCTGATCCTGCTCGATGCGATGATGCCCGACATGGACGGTTACGCGGTGTGCCGGGCCTTGCGCGAGTCGGGCGCGACGCGCGACATCCCGATCATTTTCGTCACCGCCCTCAAGACGCCGGAAGACGAAACGCGCGCGCTCGAAGCGGGCGCCGCCGACTTCATCACCAAGCCGGTCAACGCGGCGGTGGTGCGGGCGCGGGTGCGCACGCAGCTGACCGTCAAGCGCCAGAGCGACGCGCTGCGCGAACTGACCCTGACCGATGGCCTGACCGGCGTGGCCAACCGGCGCGGCTTCGACGAGGCGATGGACACCGAATGGCGGCGCTGCGCGCGCGCCAAGGTGCCGCTGGCGCTGATCATCGCCGACATCGACCATTTTAAAGCGTACAACGACGCCTACGGCCACCAGGCCGGCGACGACAGCCTGGTAAAGGTGGGCGCGGCGATGCGGCGCGCGGCGGCGCGTCCGCAAGACCTGGTGGCGCGTTACGGCGGCGAGGAGTTCGTGATCCTGCTGCCGCAGGAAGACAAGCGCGGCGCCGAAGTGGTGGCCAAAAAGCTGCTCGACGAGATCGCGCAGCTGGCCATCCCGCACGAAAAATCGGGCGCGTCGCCCTGGCTGACCCTCTCCATGGGCGTGGCCAGCCTGATGCCGGCCGACGGCCTCACCGCCGGTGGCCTGATCAAGACCGCCGACGCGCTGCTGTACGAAGCCAAGGCGGGTGGCCGCAACCGCTATTGCCTACAGGCCGATTAGGGCTGGATTGGCGCCATCCCACGCCGGTCCCGCGCGCCGCGCCGGCTTGCCCCTGCGCATCGCTTGCACCTCGGCTGCCGGCAGCTTGAACACGCTGACCACGTCCGCCAGCGTCGCGGCCTGATCCTGCAGCGCCGCGGCGGCCGCCGCGGCTTGCTCCACCAGCGCGGCATTTTGCTGCGTTACCTCGTCCATCTGCGCCATGGCCTGGTTGATCTGCCCGATGCCGGCCGTCTGTTCCACGCTCGCCGCCGTGATCTCGCCCATCATGTCGGCCACGCCCTTGATGCTCGCCACGATCGCCTGCATGGTCGTGCCGGCCCGGTCCACCAGTTCGGTGCCTTGCGCGACCTTGTCCACCGAGTCGCCGATCAGCGCCTTGATTTCCCTGGCCGCCGCCGCCGAACGCTGCGCCAGGTTGCGCACCTCGCTGGCGACCACCGCGAATCCGCGCCCCTGCTCGCCCGCGCGCGCCGCCTCCACTGCCGCATTCAACGACAGGATATTGGTCTGGAATGCGATCGATTCGATCACGCCGATGATGTCGACGATCTTGCACGACGATGCGTTGATCGCCCCCATCGTGTCGACCACCTGCGCGACCACCGCGCCGCCCTGTACCGCCACGTGCGCGGCCGAAATGGCCAGCTGGTTGGCCTGGCGCGCATTGTCGGCATTCTGCCTGACGGTCGAGGTCAATTCTTCCATCGAGGACGCGGTTTCCTCCAGCGAGCTGGCTTGCTGCTCGGTGCGCGCCGACAAATCCAGATTCCCGCTGGCGATCTGCCCGGACGCCGTCGCAATCGCATCGGTGCCGCCGCGTACCTGGCCGACGATGTTCTGCAAGCTGCCGTTCATGTCCCTGAGCGCCTGCATCAATTGTCCCGTTTCGTCGTCCGAGCGCACCGCGATGTCGCTGGTCAGGTCGCCGGCGGCCACGGTCCTGGCGACCTGCACCGCCCTGACGATCGGCGCGGTGATGGAACGCGTGATCCACCAGCCCGACACGGCGCCGACAAGCAGCGCGGCCAGCCCCAGTACCAGCATGGCCTTGCGCGCCAGGACCGCGCTTGTTTCAATGCGTTGGCCGGCTTCGCCCACCAGCGTCTTTTGCAGGGCGGCCAGCCGCGTCACCGAGCCTTGCAAGGTGTCGAGCGCCGGCAAGGTCTGGCCCAGCATGGTAGCGACGGCCGCATCGCGCTCCTGGGCGGCGATCTGCTTGCCGGCCATGGCGAACGAGGCGACGTACAGCGCGCGCTCGGCCTTGATTTTTGCCAGCAGTTCCCGGCCTTCGGCGGTGCTGGCCAGTTTGTCGAGTACCGCGATGGCGGCGGTAATGTCCTTCTTGTTCGCCTCGATCTTGTCGCGCACCCTGGCGCTGTAGGCGGCGTCCGGCGCGATGAACAGTTCGAGCGTGGCGCGCGCGTTGGCGCGGGTGGTGACGTTGATGATGTTGGCCGCATCGGCCTGCACCATGTCGCGCTCCATCATGGTGGTGCTGACGGCGCTGATGTTGGCCAGCAGTGTGAGCGCGGTGGCGATCAGCGCTGCCATGATCAGCAGGATGATGCCGAACGCGCCCCCAAGGCGCGCTCCGATTCGTAAGTTTGCAATGTTCATCCGGCTACCCAGGGTGATGCGGGCGCGCCAGGGCTGGCCGGACGCCCCGACGTTAATGGAAAGGACCAGCATGCGATCCGGCCCGCAGGCCTGAGGTGGACGGAACAAGGCGGGCAATGGCAGGCGGCGCTACTGTTATGCAATCAAGATTTCTAAAAAGAAATTTTATGCGTGCAGTGCAGCTTGGTCAACCAACGCAGATCAAGGAATTCGATGTTTTACACCGCGATCCGCAGCCGGCGCCCTGGCATGCGGATCGCTTAAAACTCTTCCCAATCATCGGTGCCGGCGGCGGCCACTTCCCGCTTTTGCCGACTGGCCGGCGCGGCCGGCTGCCTGGGCCGTTGCAGCGGCGTGCGCGGTTCCAGCGCGCGCAGCGCCGGGCCGCTGGCCGCTTGCGCCTCGGCCGCCGGCAGCTTGAACACACTGACCACGCCGGCCAGCGTTCCGGCCTGGTCCTGCAGCGCACCGGCAGCCGCCGCGGCTTGCTCGACCAGCGCGGCGTTTTGCTGCGTCACCTCGTCCATCTGGGTGATGGCCTGGTTGATCTGCTCGATCCCGTTCGTCTGCTCCACGCTTGCCGCCGTGATCTCGCCCATCATGTCGGCCACGCTCTTGATGCTGGTGACGATCGCCTGCATGGTCGTTCCGGCCCGGTCCACCAGCTCGCTGCCCTGCGCGACCTTGTCCACCGAATCGTCGATCAGCATCTTGATTTCTTTCGCCGCTGCCGCCGAGCGCTGCGCCAGGTTACGCACTTCGCTGGCAACCACGGCGAACCCGCGTCCCTGCTCGCCGGCGCGCGCCGCCTCCACCGCCGCATTCAATGCGAGGATATTGGTCTGGAACGCGATCGATTCGATCACGCTGATGATCTCCACGATCTTGCGCGACGAGTCGTTGATCGATCCCATCGTGTCGACCACCTGCGCCACCACCGCCCCGCCCTGCACCGCCACGTGCGAGGCAGAAATGGCCAGCTGGTTGGCCTGGCGCGCATTGTCGGCATTCTGCTTGACGGTCGAGGTCAATTCTTCCATCGACGACGCGGTTTCCTCCAGCGAGCTGGCTTGCTGCTCGGTGCGCGCGGACAAATCCATGTTCCCGCTGGCGATCTGGCTCGACGCGGTCGCAATCGCGTCGGTCCCGTGGCGCACCTGGTTGACGATATTGCGCAGGCCCGCGTTCATCTCGCCCAAGGCGTCGAGCAGCTGCCCGGTCTCGCTGGACGAACCGGACGCAATCTGCGCACTCAGGTCGCCCGCCGCCACCGTCCTGGCCACCCGCACCGCGTCGTTGATCGGCAGCGTGATCGAGCGCGTGATCCACCAGCCGGCCAGCACCCCGATCAGCAGGGCCGCCGCGCCCAACCATAGCATCATGGTGCGCGCGCTGGCGATGCTTTGGCCGACATCGGCGCTGGCCGCTTCGACCAGCCGCTTCTGCAACCCGGCCAGGGCGGTGATGGAGGTTTGCAGGGAGTCCAGCGCCGGCAGCGTTTCGCTGCGCATCAGGGCCGCCGCGTCGTCGCGCTTGCCCTCGCTCATCAGCTTATCGATGCGCGAATACGAGGCGACATACGTGGCGCGCTCGCGCACGATCCGGTCCAGCAGATCGCGCCCTTCGCGCGAATCGACCAGCTTGTCGAGCGTGGCCAGCGCGGCCATGATCGACTTCTTGTTCGCTTCGATGCGGGTGCGGATATTGGCCAGCTGCGCCGGCTCGCTGACGATGAACAGTTCGAGCGTGCGGCGCGCATTGGCGCGCGTGCCGACGTTGATCTCGTTGGCGGCATCGGCCTTGACCCATTCGTGCTCCACCATGCGCCTGGTGCTCGCGCCGGCGCTGTTGAGGAGCGTGATGCCGGTGGCGATCAGGGTCGCCATTAACAGCAGAACGAGGCCGAAACCGGCCCCCAGACGAACACCGATCTTCAAGTTCGCAAGTTTCATCCGGACTCCTGGCTGATGACAGCACGACGACACGACGACAAACTACCCGTCAGCTCATGGTAATCTCATCGGATGTCCTGCGCGGCCAGGATTGGCCCATGCTTCTTGCTAGGTGCGATGCCGGTTGCAGTGGTGTAGGCGGGGCCGGGCGGCCCCGCCGGATGCATCGAAGGTGGATCAGGGTTAGATCAGGCGTAGCGGCGGATCAGCAGTTCGGCCACGCAGACCGGCCTGGCGCCGCCCTCGCGCTCGACGACGACGCTCCATGCGAGCTGCGCGCCGCCGTCGATCGGCTCGACCTGCTCCAGTGTCAGGCGCGCGCGCACGCGGCTGCCGACCGGCACCGGGGCCGGAAAGCGCACCTTGTTGAGGCCATAGTTGACGACCATCTTCGCGTCGAGCATGCGCAGCGCGCGGTCGAACAGGCCCGAGATGAGCGACAGGGTCAGGAAGCCATGTGCCACCGGGGTGCGAAAGGGCGACTCGCGCGCGCAGCGTTCCTGGTCGACGTGAATCCACTGATGGTCGTCGGTGGCGTCGGCGAACAGGTTCACGCGCTCCTGGGTGATCTCGACCCAGTCCGACACGGCCAGCTCCTGCCCCACCAGCGCCTGCATCTCGGCCAGGCTGGAAAATTCACGCATCGCCGCCCTCCTGCGGGCGGCGCCCGAACATGCCCATGCCTTCGATGATGCAGGCCACTTCGCCGTGCTGGTTGACCGCCTGCCAGGTGGACCAGACCACGCCGCGATCGGGACGCGAGCTCGATGGCTTGAGCGCCGTGGTGAGGTAGCTGACGGTAAGCGTGTCTCCGGCGCGCACCGGCTGCGGCCAGCGTACCTTGTCCAGTCCCGGGGAACCCATGCTCGACGAGGCGCCCAGCACGCTGTCGACCACCATGCGCATCATCATGCTGCAGGTGTGCCAGCCGCTCGCGATCACGCCACCGAAGATCGACGCCCCGGCCGCGTCATGATCCACATGAAAGGGCTGCGGGTCGAACTGGGTGGCAAAAGCGATGATTTCTTCTTCCGTCACGGTGCGGCTGCCGAGCGCGATCTCCTGGCCGACGTAAAAGTCCTCGAAATACCATGTGGTTTTCTTCATGCCAGTTCACCGGACGCGAAACCCGGCTGCGCGATGAAACGCTGCAGGTGATGGTCGGAGTCGCCCAGCGACAGCTCGATCATGGTCAGGCGCTTGAAGTGGTGCGCGGCCGGCAGTTCGTCGGTCACGCCCATGCCGCCGTGCAGCTGGACCGCCTGCTGGCCGACGAACTTGAGCGCCTGGCCGACGCGGAACTTGGCGGCCGACACGGTGCGGCGGCGTTCTTCCACGTTGGTGGACGCCAGGCGCACCGCGGCCAGCAGCGCCATCGAACGCGCCTGCTCCAGGTGGATGTACATGTCGGCCATGCGGTGCTGCAGCGCCTGGAACTTGCCGATCGGCGCGCCGAACTGGGTGCGCGTCTTGAGATAGTCCAGCGTGGCCGCGAAGATCGCTTCCATCGCCCCCAGCGCTTCGGCGCACAGCAGGCCCGCGCCGTAGTCGGCGCCGGCGTCGAGCAGGTCCCAGCCCTGGCCTTCGACGCCGATCAGGTTCCCGGCCGGGACCTGGACATTGGCGAAGGTGATCTCGGCGGCGCGCTGGCCGTCGAGCGTGCGGTAGTCGCGCACGGTCACGCCAAGCGCGTTCGCCGGCACCACGAACAGCGACACGCCCTCCACGCCGCGCTGGGCGCCGCCGCTGCGCGCCGAGACGATCAGGCTGGCGGCTTGGCCGCCGTGCACCACCACGCTCTTGTGGCCATTGAGGATGTAGCCGCCGCCATTGGCGACGGCGGTGGTGGCGATGTCCGAGAGGTCGTGGCGCGCCTGTTTTTCTGCCAGCGCGCAGGCCAGTTTGAGTTCGCCGCCGGCCACCTGGGCCAGCAGCTCCGGATGCTTGCCGCCCAGGTTGAGGAAATGCGCACCGAGCACGGTGGCGAAATACGGTTCGACCACCAGGCCGCGCCCGAGCTCCTGCATGACGACGAACATGTCGACCGCCGTGCCATTGAAGCCGCCCTGCTCTTCCGGCACCGGCAGCGCCAGCATGCCCAGTTCGGCCAGCGCGGCCCACGCCGCGTCGGAGGTGCCGGCATCGGAGTGGACGATCTTCTTGCGCGCCTCGAAGCTGTAGTCCTTGGTCACCCAGCGCTTGAGGGCATCGGCGAAGGCCAGCTGTTCTTCCTTGAAGTTGAAATCCATGTTCAGTCCCTCACAGGCCCAGGATCATCTGGGTGATGATATTGCGTTGAATCTCGTTCGAGCCGCCATAGATGGAGGTCTTGCGGACATTGAAGTAGTGCGCGGCCAGCGGCGCGGCGTCGTCATCGTCGAACACGCTGTGCGGCGTTTCCGATTCGAGGTAGGCAGGGTCGAACGGCAGCGCCATCGGGCCGACCGCTTCGACCATCAGTTCGGTGAGCGTCTGCTGGATTTCGGTGCCGCGCACCTTGAGCACCGACGCTTCCGGTCCGGGCGCCTTGTGCTCCTGCGCCAGCACGCGCATGACTGTCATCTCCAGCGCCATCAGCTCGATTTCCAGCGTGGCGACCTTGGCGGCGAACAGCGGGTCCTCGATCAGCGGCTTGCCGTTCTTGTTGCGCGTGGCGGCAAGGCGCTTGAGCGAGGCCAGTTCGCGCTTGGAGCGGCCGACGGCGGCAATCCCGGTGCGTTCGTGGCCGAGCAGGTATTTGGCGTAGGTCCAGCCCTTGTTCTCCTTGCCGACCAGGTTTTGCACCGGCACGCGCACGTTATCGAAAAAGACTTCGTTCACTTCGTGGTCTTCGTCGAGCATGATGATCGGACGCACCGTCACGCCCGGGCTGTGCATGTCGATCAGCAGGAAGGAAATGCCTTCCTGCTTGCGCACGCCGCTGTCGGTGCGCACCAGGCAGAAGATCATGTCGGCATGCTGGGCCAGGGTGGTCCAGGTTTTCTGGCCGTTGACCACATAAAAATCGCCATCGCGTTCGGCGGTGGTCTTGAGCGAGGCCAGGTCGGAGCCGGCGCCCGGTTCCGAGTAGCCCTGGCACCACCAGTCCTCGCACGAGAGGATGCGCGGCAGGAAATGGGCTTTTTGTTCGTCGCTGCCGAAGGCCATGATGACCGGGGCGACCATGTTCACGCCGAACGGCAGGATCGGAGGCGTACCGGCGCGGGCGCATTCGTCGTCCCAGATGTGGCGCTGCACGGCGCTCCAGCCAGGGCCGCCGTGTTCGGCCGGCCAGCTAGGTGCCACCCAGCCTTGCTTGGCGAGGATGCGGTGCCAGCGCACGTAATCGTCCTTCGACATGCGCAGGTGCTTGCGCACCTTTTGCTGCAGGTCGGCCGGCAGATTGGCGTCGAGGAAGGCGCGCGCCTGGTCGCGGAACGCCAGGTCCTCGCTCGTATAGTTCAGGTCCATACAGTCTCCTTTGTTATTATCGTCCAAAAAATAGCACGACCGTTCACAATGATTGTACCTGAAAAAATCGGGCTGGGAAGACGCCTTTCGCGGTGGCGAATTTCTGGCCATGCGCCGTGCCCGGAGGCTGTAAACTGTGGGTCCGGAACACCTTGATCGACATATTCAATGAGAACAGACAGCCGCCTTTCGCGCGTGCTCCATGTGCTGCTGCACATGGCCAGGCACGACGGACCTTTGACGTCGGAACACATCGCCAGGATGCTCGACACCAATCCAGTGGTGGTGCGCAGGACCATGGCGGGCTTGCGCGAGGCCGGTTATGTGACGTCCGGCGCGGGCAAGCATGGGGGCTGGTCGATGGCCTGCGATCTGCGCTCGGTGACTCTGCTCGATATTCACCGGGCGGTGGGCGGGCCGCATCTGTTTGCCATCGGCGTGGATAACCAGCATCCGGACTGCGCCGTGGAGAAGGTGGTGAACCAGGCGCTGGGCGACGCGCTGCAACGGGCGGAGGCGATTCTGATCGAGAGCTTGGGAAACGTGGTGCTGGCCGACCTGGCGCAGCAGTTCGACCGGCTGTGCGTGGCTGGTGGTGTGGACAAGCAGGCGTGGCCAAGGAGCGCTGATGGCGGCAAATAGCCCAACCAGAAAAAAATCGCAACTGGCTGGGGAGCTTAGCCGCTTCGTGCAGCAGTATGCGCGGAAGGCGCCTAAAGGGTCGGAGCCAAACGACCGGCGTTATGATCGGAAGCTCGAAGATAAAATGAAACGCCTTTCGCCTCTGGACCTTTCCGAACTTCTCTCGGGCGAGGAATTCGGCCCGGTCGATCCCTACCAAAAACAGACGATAAAAGATGACACTGCAGGATAAGCAAGCACTGGTGGTCGTCATCGCCCTGACGGCAAAAACTGCGCGCCGCACGTCTCCAATATCGTACGGTCATATACCCGCCAAAGCTATCGGCCATCGCCTGGATTTTCAGCCGCAGGATTCTGCAAACGACATACAGACTCCGCATATCCACCCCCACGCCAGGTCGTTAAACCGTTATGATCGACGAACTTTTTCAGGGGACAGCCCGGGACCGACGTTCATCGGATAATCGCTTCTGTTCACCTGCTTTAAAGTACCACCAACATTAAGCCCGACGACATGCGCAGGCCACATAGGAGATATAGTATGTTCAATCACATCATGGTAGGTTCCAACGACATCGAGCGCTCCAAGCGCTTCTACGACGCGGTGCTGGGCGTCCTCGGCGCTGGCGAACCGCTGCGTAACGTGGCGCCCTCCGGCCACACCCGGCTGTTCTATCGCCACGACGGCAATGCCTTTTGCGTCAGCGAGCCGATTAACGGCGAGCCGGCGACGTGCGCCAACGGCGCCACCATCGGTTTCAAATGCAACTCGCCGGAGCAAGTCCAACAGTTTCACGATGTCGCGGTGGCGCACGGCGGCGTGTCCTGCGAAGAACCGCCAGGGCTGCGCGAAGGCAGCCTGGGGGCGCTGCATTTGTCGTACGTGCGCGACCCGGACGGCAACAAGCTCTGCGCACTGTACCGCGTCAAGTAAGCCCTCGCCCGGATGCGCCGCCTGGACCGGAGCGCATCCGGGCACCGAACCCGCCAGCGAAGGCTACGATGCCGTTCACCTTATGCCACCCTGCCATCGTCATTCCATTGCATCGCTACGCGCGGGGCTTCACCTCCCTGCCGGCGTTGGCGATCGGCAGCATGATGCCGGATTTTGTCTATTTTTTCTCATTCGGCATCAGCGGGGAATTCAGCCACAGCACACCGGGCATCCTCCTGTATTGCGTGCCTGTTGGCGCACTGGTGTATATCGTCTACCAAATGCTGTTGAGACAAGCCTTGCTGGCATGGCTGCCGCGCACCGTCAGCGCGCGCATGGGACCACCTTCCCTGCCTGTACGCAACGCACGGGCAGCCTGGACCATCCTGCTGTCGCTGGCAATCGGCGCCGCTACGCACGTTTTCTGGGACGCCTTCACGCATCCCGATACCATTCCCGTGGCTTACTTTGCGCTGCTGCGCGAGCGGGTGTCGCTCGGCGGCCACGACCTTCCGGTATTCAAGGTTCTCCAGCACGGCAGCAGCCTGCTCGGCTTGATTGTGATGGTAACCTGTACGCTCACCTGGGTTTCCCGTACTGAAGCGCGCTCGCCCTATCCACCAACGTTGAGCAATCCGCAGCGCTGGCTGGCCGTGGCGGCGGTGCTGGCCGCCGCTGCCGCTGGCGGCGTATTCGCGTTGTTGACCGCTGACCCGGCAAAGCCCCAGCGGGTGCCGTTCGACGTCATCACGACCAGCATGGCCGCAGGGGCCGTCGCTGTCGTGCTTCTGTGCATCGGATGGACGACCTTCGCCGACAAAGCGCTCGACCACGGATGACGCGTTCCCCACACCGCCGCTACACTTGCCTCGTTACGAAGCGTAAACAACAACGGGGCCCTGAGGCCCCGTTGTCGTCATTGCCTGAACACCGGCTTAATTACCCGCTTTGATCGCCGGCAAATAAGGCATCAGGCGCGCCGCCATGCGCGTATCGGTCTTGAGCATCTCGATCTCGTCGGACAGGATATGCGCCGCTTCCTGCAGCATCACATCCTTGGCATCCTTGGCCGCTTTTTCGGCGGCCAGTTCGGATGCCAGGTTGCGCTCGTCGGCCTGCAAGCCGTCGTCCTGGCGGTTCGGCTTGGTAGCGGCGGCCTTGGCCGTCTTGGCCGGCGGCGCCAGCTTGCTGCGCGCATCCTTGGCGTCGGCCACGTCGGCCGGCTCGTCGGTCACGGCAGCGCGCAGGGCCACCTGGCGCGCTTCACGCTGCTTGGCCTTCGCTTCGAGCGCGTCGCGCTCCTTGCGGCGCACCGATTCGTTCAGCGAAATCACGTTTTCCTTGCGCAATTTACGCAGCTCGGCCATGTCCTCCTGCAAATACTGGAAGTCCTTGTCCTTAGCGATGCGGGTTTCGTGACGCTTTTGCAGCGGCGCAATCAATTGCTTGAGATTGCCCGACGGCGTGTACGCCACCGGCTTGATCGCCACCCACGGCAAGGCATTGTCGTAGCTCGACTCGCCAAAGCCTTCCGGGTCGGACGTGACCGGCATCTTGATGTCGGGCGTGACGCCGCGCAACTGCGTGGTGCCGCCGTTGATGCGGAAGAACTGCGCGATCGTCATCTTGAGCTCGCCGTAGCGCGCTTTTTCGCCCGGATTGCCACGGTCGAGGTTGACCAGGGTCTGGACCGTGCCCTTGCCGAAGCTCGGCTCGCCCAGCACCAGGCCGCGCCCATAATCCTGGATGGCGGCGGCGAAAATTTCGGAGGCCGAGGCCGAACCACGGTTGATCAGCACGCCCATCGGGCCATCCCAGGCCAGGCCGGGCTGGGTATCGCTTTCGACCGCCACGCCGCCGTCGGCGCTGCGCTGCATCACCACCGGACCCTTGTCGATGAACAGGCCGGTCAGCTCGACCGCCTCGCCAAGGGCGCCCCCGCCGTTATTGCGCAGGTCGATCAGCACGTTGTCGACCTTCTCTTTCTTGAGCTCGCCCAGGATGCGGGCCACGTCGCGCGTGGCGCTCTTGTAGTCCTTGTCGCCACGGCGGCGCGCTTCGAAGTCCAGGTAGAAGGTCGGCAGCGAAATCACGCCCACGCGGCGCTTGACGCCGCCATCCTTGACTTCGATGATGGTTTTCTTGGCGGCCTGCTCTTCCATGTTGATTTTCTTGCGTACCAGCGCCACCGTGACGGTCTTGCCGTCGGTACCGGCGTCGACCGGCAGCACGTTCAGGCGAACCACCGATTCCTTGGGACCGCGGATCAGCTGCACCACGTCGTCGATGCGCCAGCCGAGCACGTCGGTAAAGCCCGGCGAATCGGCCTGGGCCACGCCGACGATGCGGTCGCCCACCTTCAGCTTGCCGGACATGCCGGCCGGGCTGCCGACCACGATTTCGCGGATGACGGTGTAGTCTTCGCGCTGCTGCAGCACGGCGCCGATGCCGTCGAGCGAGAGGCGCATGGCGATGGCAAAATTGTCGGCCGAGCGCGGGCCGAGGTAGTTGGTGTGCGGCTCGATCGAGGTGGCGTAGGCGTTCATGAAGGTCATGAACACGTCTTCGCTGTCGACCTTGCCCATGCGTCCGACGTAGTTTTCGTAGCGCTTGTCGAGCGTTTCGCGGATCGACTTGTCGTCCTTGCCGGCCAGCTTGAGGCGCAGCCAGTCGTTCTTGACGCGCTTGCGCCACAGGTCGCGCGCTTCCTCGATGTTCTTCGGCCAGGCCGCTTTTTCGCGGTCGATCTGGAACGTTTCGTCGGTGGTGAAGTCGAACTTGCCTTTGAGTAGCTCACGCGAATACGCGAAGCGCTCATTGAAGCGCTGCTGGTACAGGCTGTACATCGAAAACGGCGTGGTCAGGTTTTCGGCCTTGATGGCGTCGTCGAGCCTGGTGCGGATAGGCTCGAAGCCGTCGATATCGCTCTGCAGGAAATGCAGGCGGTCGCTGTCGAGCGACTTCAGGTAGCGGTCGAAAATCTTTTCCGACATCGCATCGTCGAGCGGGGTGATCTTGTAATGGTGGCGTCCGAACACCGTGGCGGCCCAGGAGGCGGCCTGGGTTTGCGTGGCAACGGGCTTGAGCGGCGTCGCGCTGGGCTTGGCGGGCTGGGCGACCGCCTTGACGGGTTGCGGGACTGCCGCTTGTGTCGTCGCGGCGAATGCCAGTGCGACCATCAACATGTGCTTCTTCATTCGTTGTCTCTCCGAGCGGGAACTGGTGTTATCTGCGGGCGAAACCGTGCAGTGCAAGGGCGCCCAGCCGCTAAATCGGCTACTGCTGCTGATTCTAACAGGATAGTGGCGTGGAACAGAGCCACCCACGCACCGGCGCGCAACCGAGCTTACGGGCGGATGGGGCGACGGGTTTATGGATTTACAAATTGAAACAGGTGTGGCCGGAAGTGGAACACCATCCAGGCCGCGCCGCCGATGATGAACAGATAAGGCCAGGACCGCACGGCGATGCGCCAGTCGACCATCGACGGCCAGAACGAGAGGAACTGGGGCGCCAGCGCGAGCGCGATGAGCAGGTCGCGCGTGTCGAACTGCCAGGGCTGGCGCGTGCGCCACCAGGCCACGCAGAACGGCAGCAGCACGATCACCAGCGGCGCCAGGGCGGCCGGGGCGGCGTTATACCAGCGCACCCGCGTCAGCGTGACCGAGCCCAGCTCCCAATGCTGCCCTACCCGGCGCGGGATCACGGTGAACGAGGCGGGCCGCGCCCCGGTCAGCAGGCCGGCCACGAAGTGCGCCAGTTCGTGGCAGATGGTGCCGGCGACGGTGAACAGGAAAAAGAACGGATGGGCCCCGGCCAGCACGCGGATCAGCAGCGCCAGCGCAACCGAGGGCGCGAGGTAGAGGAGGATGTCTTTCATGCTGGGGGGAAGTGTCCGGCGTTCATCGCCGGATTTATACCACAGGCCAGCCCGACAGGACGCGGGCTTGGCGGAACCGGTGCGGGAATGTCAGCCGCCGGACGACAGTCCAGTACACCATGTCCCTTTGCACAAAGTAACATCCTCGAAGCAGCGCCGCACTGCATGACAGCGCGGCACGTAACGGGGACGGAAATGGCTCACGGGCTTGCCAAACCGGCCCGATAGCGGCCGGCGGCGCCAAACTGCTCTACTTATAGAACGCTTCGACCGTGCCTTTGAGTTTAATGAGCATCGGATGGCCCTTGCGGTCCAGTGCTTTGCCCGAAGGGATCTTGATCCAGCCTTCGCTGATGCAGTATTCCTCGACGTTAAGGTATTCCTTGCCGTTGAGTTTGATGGCGACGTCGCGTTCGAACGCCGCTTCATTGTGGAAAGGGCTGCGCGGGTCGATCGACAGGCGGTCGGGCAATGGGGGGAGTGTAGTGGTATCGTTCATGGACGAATTATCCCCCAGATCGGCGGCGAGTACAACGCCCTTCGGCGCCGCCTTTTACGTCAATGCCAAGTATGGCATCATGCGCCTTTCGGGCGACCTGCCCGGCTTGAAAGGAAATCATGACAGCACTGACACGATGGGCCGATGCGGAAAACGCCATGTACGAGGGCCGCCATGAGGAGGCGCTGCAAGGCTTTACCTGGTTCTACCAGCACGCCCTGGAAGAAGATCCGTCGCTGGAAGACATGCGCTACTACCTGGTCGGCATGTGGGTCGAACTGGGCCGGGCCTACCCCGAGGCGCTCGACGCGCTGCGCGCCATCCGCAGCAGCAAGGCCGATGCCCTGCTGGCCGGCGCCAACGACCGCGAAGTGTTCTGGGATATCGTCATCATCGATTCGGAACTCGGCGATACGGCAGCGACCTACCGGTTCTATCTGGCGCTTGCCGAAGCCGCGCCGGTGTTTGCCGCCGAGTGCGCGCTGATTGCCATGCCGGCAATTGTCGAGGCACAAGACTATGCCCTCGCGGCAAAACTGATGCCGCCGGCCGAGCCGTTCGTTCGCGAAATGGCGCGCGTGCTCGAACAGGATATCGCGGCAATCAAGCAGCGGCCGTTTTCGCCCGCGCCCGAGCGCCGCGCCGAAATCACCACCTACGTCACTGAAGTGCAGCGAGTGCTCACCGTTTTGGCAGGAAATGGCGATCCGCACGAAGCGGCGCACATCAAGTCGCTTGCGGTGAGCCTGATCAAAAGCCCGTCCGTGCGCAGGGACGTGGCGGCCGGTCTCGCCGCGCATTCCAGGCCGCCGCGCTCTTCGCGCGCTTGACAAGGGCAACGACGAGGCCATCTGCTGGCGCGCACGGCCTCGTCCGGCGTTGCGTGCGCGCCAGCGGCGCCAAGGTGCACGTCAATGCGGCGGAAAATACAATCTCGCCAGCGTCCCGTTGGCCGGGTCCGACGATAGTTTCAAGGACCATCCATAACGCTCGCAGATGCGGCGATTGAGAAACAGCCCCAATCCCTGCCCCCCGCCCTGTTTCGTTGACAGTTGCAACGCTTCGGTATAGCGCCGTGCGGCGGCGACGGTATCGAACCCTTCTCCGCAATCCTGGATCGCCAAGCAGTTATCGACCAGGCTGATCCTGATCGCGCCGTCGAAGCTGTTTTCAGCCGCGTTACGCAGCAGGTTGCCGACGACGATGCGCACGATCATGTCGGGGCAATCGAGCGCGAGCGGCTGCAACTGTTCAATAACAAAGGAGGCTCCCGCTCCCTTGAGCAAGTGTTGATGGTCCTCGATCAACGACGCCGTCACCAGGTCCAGGCGCGTGGACTCGACCGGCGCTTTCGCGTCCGGCTCGCGTGACAGGAACAGCAATGTGGACATGATTTCCGTCAGGTTCTCGGTGGTCGAGCGGATCCGCTCCAGCGGCCTGCCTGCGGCCGGCGGCAAGTCGTACAGCTTGAGCACATCGACTGCGCCGGCAATGACCGCAATCGGGGTGCGAAACTCATGGCTGGCCTGGTCCAGCAGGCTGCGCTCGCGTTCGATGAAGCGTTCGACCCGTTCGAGGTGCCGGTTCACGAGAACGGCGATGTCGTGCAGCTCGCTCAACGCAAAGTCGGTTGGGAGCCGTTGCGACGGCTGCTCCGGGTCGAGCTCGTCCATCCGGTGCGCCAGGGTCTGGACCGGCCCTCTCATGCTGCGGTAGAGCCAGACGACGGAGCCGACGATCATCAGGCCGCTGACGACGGCGATGAGCACACTGATCCGTGCACTCATGTTCTGGTAATCCTCCAGCTCCGTGATATCGACGGACATGACGATGCGTCCGCTGCCGGCCGGGGTGACAAGCACGGCATGGCTTCGATCGGTGTCGTACGCATCCATCTGCTGTTCATCGTAGTAGCCGGGGCCAAGCCCGGCAAAGTACCTGGGCATGTCGCCCGGCACTTCGGTCCCGCGCAGATGCCAGCCGCGCAGCAGGCCCCTGGACGGCAGAAGCTTGCCGGGCGTTGGCATGCCGTGCGTCAGATATTGTTCGGTCGTCGATGCGAGAAGGTCGCGCCAGATGGGGTGAACGATGAGTTGCTGGCTCAGATTTCCCTGGATGGTCAATCCGAGCGCAAGAATAACGCCGAAAAAGAGGAAGAGCGCGCTGATTTTCCGCTGCAGGCTGCGTGGGCGCCAGAGCGGCGCGGCGCACTGTGGCGCATTCTCACTCATCGGCGCTGCACAGGCGGTAGCCGCTGCCCGTGACCGTCTCGATCAGCTTGCGCGGCGATTCGCCGTCCACGGCCTTGCGCAGCATGTGCATGTGGGAGCGCAAAGCATCGTTGTCCGGGACGCGGTCGCGCCAGATCAGCGTTTCGAGCTCGTCGCGCCGCACCAGGCCGGGGGACCTGCGCATCAACAGTTCGAGAAGCTGGCGCCGCACCGGGGTCATGGACAGCACCTTGCCTGCGCGGCTTACCTGCAGCGTGGCCAGGTCAAAGCGCAAGTCGGCCACCTCGAGCGTTTGCGATTGCGCCTGCGCAGTGCGGGCACGCTGCACGATCACCCTCAGCCGGATTTCGAGTTCCGCCAGCGCGACCGGCTTGACCAGATAATCGTCGGCGCCAGTGCGAAATCCCTGCATCTTGTCTTCAAGCTGATCCCTGGCCGTCATGACAATGACCGGAATAGGTGACTTCAATGTGTTGCGCAGCCGTTCCAGCATCGTCATGCCGTCCATGCGCGGCATCATCCAGTCCAGCACGACGGCATCGTAGCGATTGATGGCAAGCAGGCTGAGCCCCGATTCGCCGTCGGGGGCGGCATCGGGATGATGGCCGCAAGTCTCCAGGAAATCGTACATATTCGCTGCCAGGGCGGCGTTGTCTTCAATGATGAGAATGCTCAGCGGCTGCGTGACCATATCGTTTTTCTTGGAGTGCAAGGTAATTGATGAAACGTCGAGCCAGTATCGCACTAAAGCCGCCACAAGAGGCAGTCCGACTGGCCCGAACGACCGCCCTCAGAAACCGCGCGAGACGCCGATGAAGGCCGAGACCGCGCCGTCCGTGTCCTTTTCCACGAGCGGACTATCGGTGATTTTGCCCGGCAGCTTTTTATACGAGACGTTTGCGATCAATGCCCAGCGTTGCGCGAATGGCCGGACCAGATCGACGCCGATACGCGGAACCGTCGCGCTGCCGGGGCGAGAGTCGACCACGCCGCGTGCGACTTCCTCGGGCAGCGTGCCGTAATAGTAGTTGGCGAGCTTTTTGGAAAGATGCGACACGCCGATGTTGGGCGAGATCCTGGCGCTTCCCCACTGGATCGGGTAGGCGTACTTCAGGCCAGCCTCGAAGCCTTTGCTGGCGCCGCTCACGTCGCCTTTGAGTTCCAGTTCCAGCTGCCCCATCGCGCCGTGCCAGCGTGTTGCGATGCCCAGGTCCAGTGCATTGTCCCGGTCCGCAAGCAAGACCCGGTTGACGCCACGTTCGGCCAGTTCGATCGCGCCGAAATCGTCCTTGTCGATGCCATCCATGCGGGCCGACAGCGTCGCGTCCACAGTAAAGCCATTGCGTTTGAGCAGATGCGCACCGCCACCGATGCCGCGCCAGTAGAAGCGTTCGCCCTGGTACGACACCAGGGGAAACGGTGTAAACCGCGTCCCTTCCCCGGCATAGATACCGCTCGATACCGCCGAGCCCAGGCCCAGGGCCCAGCCCGCGCCTTGGGTTGGGCGGGTTGGGCCCGCGCTGCCGTCCGGACTGGCGGGTGCTTGCGCAGCGGCGCTGCCTGCAGCTGTGATGAGGATAAAAAACGAAAGTAAGGAAGGCTTCATTGGAGTACCTGGAATGGAATTGGGTTAAACGGGGCGTCAGCTGTACGCAGGCCTGACTATGCGCCCGGCGTGTCGTTGAAATGTCGTTGAGCGGCGTCGCTTATTTTTTCGGACGGCCCGGCGCCACCACCCTGGAATGGATGGCGCCCAGATAATTGCTGGTGTAGGTGACCTGGTTGCCCGGCTGAAGATACTTGCGCTGCGCGACTTCCCCGGCCAGATACTTCTCGATCACGACAAGCTGTTGCGCGCGGCCCGATGCCTGCATCAACTCCTTGAGCACTTCCGGCGCCGGCTGCTGGAAGATGACGCCATCGCCGGTGCCGGTAAGAACCGCGCTATCGGTGGCGATCGCCGTACGGTCGAGCATGGGAATGCGGCCGCCCTGATAGGCCCAGGTGCGCGTGGCGCCCTCGTCGAGCGTCTCGTTGACGATGGCGCGCAAGTCCTTGATCATGTCGGCGGCGCGCACATGCTGGCGCCGGTCGCCATCGACCCAGGTTTCAATGACGAGCTCGTTCATGAACGCCTTCCAGTCCTTGGGGACGACAAGAAATGGACCGGCAGGAAACCGGTCAGGCCCGCTCTTCGCATCGGGGAAGCCGTCGCCCGACAAGATGTTTTTCAGGTTGAGATTGCGGACCAGGGTTGCGCGGTCGCTGAAATCGCCGCAAATGAACAAGCCCTTTCTTGCCTCGTCAAAGTCGCTGAGCGATCGCAGCTCGCGGTCGAAACGCGCGCAAACTTCCACCTCGTAGTCCATCAGGGCGCCGGGCGCGGCGGCCACTGCCGAACGCGGTCCGCTGGCAGCCGAGAGCTTCGGAAACAGAAAGGTGCCGTCGACCCCGACTTCTTCGCCATGAGCGGGATAATTCGTCCCTGCGGCGATCTGTGCAAGGCCACGCGGGCCGACGCCGATCAGGCCATCGATCGGGTAGGTGTGCAGGCGCTGCGGCTGGCGCGCGATGGCGTCGAGCTGCGCGGCGCTGAAGCGCTTGATGACATCGAACGCATCGACGCCATCAAGGGCGGCCAGCTCGCTGAGGTCGACCGCCGTCACCTTGTCGTGCGCCAGCGAGATCACGAACAGGGTGCGAACCGACCCTCCACGCCGCACCTGCGCGAAGGTATGCGCTTTCTCGATGGGCGCCAGGGTAAGCCCGAGCTGATTGGATGGCGCGGACTTGTCTGCCGGTGAAGCCCGGCTGGCCGCCATGGGCAGTGCGAGCGTTGCGGCAAGGGCCAGGCAGGCGGCGGCCAGGGCGGTTCGTTTCGAGGACATGGATCACTCCGGATGTGTTGTAGGAAGCGTGATCGTAACGACGCGATGTCGTTCGCTTGTCGTTGCCCCGGATCCGAAAGAAACGGGGCAAGACACGCGCGTCCCGCAAGGCAAGCACAACCAGTCCCGGCAGCGCGCCCAGCCCTGTCAGGCTGCCGCGTAGGCTTGCAGCAGCGCGTCCTCGCTGGCAGCGTCCGAAATATGCAGCAACACCGTCTGCTTCAATTCGACCACCGGATGCGCGGCGTCGTACTTGCAAAAGCCGAACACGTCCTCGATCGGATCGTCCGCATGCCATGAAGTGGGAATGAAATGCTGGTCGGGGATATCGCCGAAGTCGAACTTTTCGATATTGGCCATGTCGACCGCGTCGTCCCAGGAACTGCAATCGACGCCCCAGGCGATCATGTAGCGGCAACCGGACTTGACGATCCAGTCGCTCACCTGCGATTGCCATTCGGGCGCCACCGCCGCATCGGCGATGACCACCATTTTGTACGGCGCCGGCTGCACCCGCCCTGTGGGCAGGCTGCCGGGTGCAAGATGAATATAGGTGACAGGATGGGACATGCACATACCTCCTTACCGTCGGGCCGTGTCAGCCCGCGTAAAAACACCGGCCGCAAGCCTGGCGGTACTGCTCGTTGCCGCCGATGGACACTTGCTCGCCTTCCCTGATCCGCTTGCCCCGCTCGTCCACGCGGATGTTCATCGTGGCCTTTTTCCCGCAGGTGCAGATGTTCTTCAATTCCTCGATATCGTCGGCCAGCGCCAGCAAATAGGCCGAACCGGGAAACGGCTCGCCGCGGAAATCGCTGCGCAAACCGTAGCAGATGACGGGCACGCCGCGCACCTGCGCCAGCTGGTGCAGCTGCTGCACCTGGGCGGTCGACAGGAACTGCGCTTCATCGACCAGCACGCACGCCACTTTCGGCGCTTCACTCAGGAAATCGGTCGCGCAATCGAACATATCGACCTCGCGCTGCGGGCCGAGGCGCGAGGTGACTTGCCCCACGCCGTAGCGGCTGTCGATGGCGGCCGTGTACAGCTTGACCTGCTGGCCCTGCTCTTCATAGTTATGCGCTACTTGCAGCAGAGCTGTCGACTTGCCGGCGTTCATCGCCGAATACCTGAAATAAAGTTTTGCCACTGCGTATTCCCACCGATTGAAGCGCGTCATTATAGCAAGCGCGGCGGGCGTGCCTGTTGCACCTTAGCATCAGCGAGTGAAATCGACGACCACCTTGCCGGCCGCGTGTCCGCTGTGGATGCGCGCGGCGGACCGGAATTTAGCGGCTTAGCACCCGTGCCGGGTTGCCGACAGCGGTGGCGCCGGCCGGCACGTCGCGCGTGACGACGCTGCCGGCGCCGATCACGGCATCGTCGCCGATGGTTACGCCGGGCAGGATGATGGCGCCGCCGCCGATCCACACATTGCGCCCGATGCTGACCGGGCGGCCGAATTCCAGGCCCGCCTTGCGCTGCGCCGGATCGCGCGGATGGTCCGCCGTGTAGATCTGCACGGCCGGCCCGATCTGGGTGCCGTCGCCGATGGTGACCTTGACCACATCGAGAACGACGCAGTTAAAGTTCAGGAAAACGTCTTTGCCGAGGTGGATGTTGTAGCCGTAATCGCAGTGGAACGGCGGGCGGATCACCGCGCCCTCGCCCACGGCGCCGAGCTGCGCGGCCAGCAGCACGCGGCGCGCCGACGCCGGCTCGCCCAGGGCGGCGTTGTAGCGCACCATCCACGCCTTGGCCGCCGACTGGTCGGCCTGGATTTCCCCGTCGCCCGGGCGATACGCTTGGCCCGCCAGCATCTTCTGTTTTTCGCTCAGACTCATTTGGTATAGCGCATTGCGCTCTCCTATTGACCCGGATGGTATTTGCGTTCGAGGTGCTTCTCGATATCGGCCTTGTAGAACAGGACGTCCTTGAACTGTCCCTTGCTGTACATCTCGGCCTGGTCGCTGAAATGCGGCGAGGCCGGATTGCTGCTGTTGCCGCCCGCCAGAATGCTCTTGGCGCGTACGCGCGGCCCGAACTCCACGGCCGCCACAAAACTGTTGCCACGGTCGCCGTAAATGCGGCGGGTCGTTTGCGGCGCCACCATGCCGAAGGCGGCCAGCGAGCCCCAGTTGGCCGACGCGAACGCCACCGGATAACTCGGTTTGGTATCGTCGTACTGCTGCCTGACGTCGCCGCTGATGCGCTGGAAGCGGTTGATCTCTCCCCACGGCGTTTGCCAGGTGCGAAAATCCGTCTCCAGCTTTGCCGTGGCGCGCACCAGCGCCTGCAGGCGCTCGGCCGGCGCCAGGCTGTCGCGGATGAAGTCGACCGTCGGCACGCCTTTGGCCCTGGCGGCGACGCTCGCTTTCTCGACCATGTCCTGGCCCCAGTAGATGGCCAGCGAGGTCGGGACCGAGTCGACGCCGTAGCGCCGGTCCCACGCGCGCAAGGCCGCCATCTGCGGCGCCAGTTGCGCCTTGAGCGGGTCGGCTGCGGGCAGTTCGTCGTAGGCCGCGGCGAGCGAGACGATCAACGGATCGAAGGCGGTCAGGTGGCTGTCGTAGGCGGCGGCGATCAGACTGTCGAGCGTGAAATCCTTGCCTTTTTCGAGCACGGCCACGGCATGCAGGCCGCGCGCGTTTTCCGGCAGCGACCACATATACAAAGGATAGTCCTGCTGGCGCGGGCTGCTCGCACCCGACGCCGCGAACGGCCAGTTGTTGGTGTTCTGGATCCAGCCGCTGGCCGGGTTGAACAGCGTGATGGTCTCGTCGATGGCATGCAAGCCTTGCCATTCGGTGGCCGGATTGCTGCCGTCGACGGGCTTCTTCCAGTCGAAGGCGGTATCGCGCCGGGGCACGAAATTGCCGTGGAAGTAGGCGATGCTGCCGTCGGCGTCCGCATACACGGTATTGTTCGACGAATTGGTGCGCAGCTCCATCGTCTTGCGGAACTGCTTGTAATTGCGGGCCTTGGTGCGCGAATACGATTGCGTGAGGGCCTTGAGCGGTTCTTCCATCAGCTTGACCGACACCCACTTGCCGCCCTCCTCGCGCACCACCGGACCGTGGTGGCTGAAGTAGGCGGTGACGGTCTTGCTGGCCATGCCGGCGGGCGTCTTGTACGGCAAGGTGACTTTCACTTCGCGCAGGGCGCGCTCGCCGCTGCCGTACTTGTAGACGTACTTGCCGTCTTTTTCGGTGACCGTTTCGAGGTACTCGTCGATCACGTCGCCACCGCCCGAGGTGTGCATCCAGCCCGCCTTGTCGTTGAAGCCCTGGTAGACGAAGAACTGGCCCCAGGTCACGGCGCCGTAGGCATTCAGGCCCTCGTCGCTGACGACGTGCACTTCGGGCCGGAAGTAGAACGAGGTGTGCGGGTTGATCAGCAGGAGCGCGCGCCCGGATGCACTCAGTTTGGGGGCGATGGCAAAGCCGTTCGAGCCGCGCGGTTCGTGGTCGAGGACATTGCCCGCGTCGGCCAGCGCCAGCGCGGGCTTTTTGCCGTAGAACCGTTCCAGCTCCTTCAGATTGATCGACTCGATATCGCCGCCGATGCTGCCTTCGCTGAACGCGAGCGCCATCCACGGTTCGAAATGCGTGATCAGCTTCGGTTTGACCTCGGGATGGGTGTGCAGGTAGAAGTTCAAGCCATCGGCAAAGGCGACCATCAGTTTTTTCAGCCATGCCGGGCTGGCCGCGTATTTCGCCTGCATGTCGTCGGGCGTGATGAACATCTTCATGCGCAGGTCGCGCCAGATCTCGGCCTCGCCTTCGACTTCGGCCAGGCGCCCGAGCGCATTGATGTAATTGAGTTCGACCCGGTTGAAATCATCCTCCGCCTGCGCGTACAGCAGGCCGAAGACAGCGTCGGCATCGGTCTTGCCGAAGACGTGGGGAATGCCCCACTTGTCGCGCATGATGGTCACGCGCTGCGCGCTCTTGTGCCAGCGTGCCTGTTCGGATGAAGCGCCGGCGCGCTTGTCTAGCGCCGCGCCGGCAGGCATCGCGGTGGCAAGCGTGGCGCAGCCAAGCAGTGTCGAAACGAGAAGGGGTCGAAACATCGATGAATCTCCTGACGAATTTCAAAAGCGGGGTTGCGTCCCCGCGCTGCTAGGCGGCGCTCTCGCCCAATGCCGCCAGGCGCTCCTTGAGGGCGTCGTTCTCGGCGCTGAGCGCATCGACCTTCTCGCGCAGGGTGGCCACCTGGGCGCGCAGGTCGGTTTCGGCGTCGGCTGGCGGCTCTTTTGGCGGACGGCTTGACGCCTTCTGCTCGCGCACCTGGCGCGCCGCCTGCTGCAGTTCCTTGCGCCCGCCGGCGACGGCGGCGATCTGCACCGACTCGGGCAACGAAGCCACGTTGGCGGCGGCGTTGATCGAAATGGTCCCCGAGCGCACCGCTTCGACCAGTTGCGGCGTGGCCGCCTTCTGGATGCGTTCGATCTGGCTGATGGTATTGCTCGACACGCGCGCGGCCTTGGCCACGTCTTCGCGCGTGTTCCACGGCGGCGACTCGGGCACCTTGGCGGCGTCGGGGGCAGCCTCCGGCGCTTGCGGTTCGGCGGCGCGCTGCGCCACGCGGGCGGCGACGATATCCTTCTTGCGCAGGGCGAGCACGCCGCGCTGGTAGTCCGACACGCTGCGCCGCGCCAGGTGGTTATCGATCATCCACAGCATGACGTCGTCGAGGGATGCGAACGTCGCGTTCTGCACGGTCTTGAATGCGATGTGGTGCTTCTGGCAGATCTCGTAGCGATTATGGCCGTCGATCAGCACATCGTTCCACAGCACCAGGGCGTCGCGGCAGCCCTCGGCCAGCAGGCTGCGTTCGAGCGCGGCGTATTCGTTGGCGGTGAGCGGGTCGATGAAGGAACGCAGTTCCTCGTTGATAGTGATGTTCAATTCGTGTCCTTGTAAGTACTGCGGCGGGCCGGACTGCGGCGCGCCGCCACGAATGCTACACCATAGCGCTTGCGAGGGGAATGCGAAACGGGCGGTCGGATTCAGTCTGCGCGGGCAGGCGTGCTCAGTACCAAGCGGGATCGTTGTGATGTTCGTGTCGGGCGGCCAGATGACGCCGGGCGGCGTGGCGGCATGCATATGCATTGCCAGGTACGCGCTAACTGATTGCGCCGGCAAAGCGGTTTGCAGAACAACGCAGGTGTTGCGGAAAAGGTGGCGGAGCTTTGAACTAAGCAAAACCCCGCCATTGCTGGTGCCCGGAACCGGAATCGAACCGGTACGCCCTTACGAGCACGAGATTTTAAGTCTCGGGTGTCTACCAGTTTCACCATCCGGGCAGCGGGCGAGATTTTAGCACAGGATATGGTCGATACGGCCACTTTTCCAGCTATCACCGCTGCTGACCGGCTGCGAACGCAGATTGGGAATGCGCGCCCGTTCGGGAACCAAAAGGCGTTCGGCTAGTCAGACAGATAACACGCGGCCGCCCTGGCTGGCGCTGACACAATGCGAGATCACGATGATCGACAACCCTTATGCTCCGCCACAAGCAAGCGACGGCACCATGACCGGCGACGCCAGGCTGAGCCCGCCCCTCTGGAATCCCAAAGTCGCGGTCGCCTGGTGCCTGGTGTTCGGCATCATGTTCGGCTCCTGGATTCACATGAAAAACTGGCAGATGCTGGGCAAGCCCGACAAGGCTGCGGCATCGAAGCGCTGGCTCATCGGAACTGTGCTGCTGTTCATCGTGTCGTTCACGCTGGCGTTGGCCATGCCGGAGTCACGGCCAATTGCCGCATTTAATTTCTTCTTCGGCATTGCGGCGCTCATCGCCTGGTACGTCATCAGCGCGCGCGAGCAGATTCGCTTTGTCGCTATTGCATACGGCAAGGACTACCAGCGCCGGAGCTGGGGCTTACCATTGCTCTATGGCCTGCTTTTTCTCATCGGCGTTGGCGTCGCCGCAACCATCGCGGCAATCATCACGGCTGTGGTGAACCGGGCGGCGTGAGCGATCCCCCTACCGTTCCAGCTTCCTGCGCCGGCGCGAAAAATAGTATCGCAGCGAACGGTTAGAGTTACTTTTTGTGCAAGTCATCTGATAACATACCATTTCTCGTTATACAACATTAGAGGGATGGACATGACGTACTTGATTGGCAAGACATTGATCGCCAGCGCCAGCGCGCTGCTGGCCTGCAGCGCAGCGATACCGGCTTTTGCCGCGGACTGGCCGAGCGGGTATGCCAAGTGCGCCACCGAGGGGGAGACCTGTGTTGCCGGTGCCGCCAAGCGCCCGGTGTCGTATGGAGCAAGCAATCAGTGGGTCACGAAGAGCCTTTCCGGCAATGTGGCGTGCAACAACGCCACCTTCGGCGATCCGATCGCCGGCAAGAAGAAGTATTGTGCGATCGGTCCGGTGACGCCGACGCCCACGCCGACACCCACCCCGACCCCGACACCCACCCCGACCCCGACGCCCACTCCGACCCCGACACCGGTGGTCGACAATGGCACCACGACTACCGTCTGGGCCACCGGCTGCGACAGCAGCAAGCCCGCGACCACGCCGGGCACCTGGACTGCGGGCGGCCCCTCGCCCGACCGCCCGAACTACAAGCTGGTCAAGGAATCGGCCCACTTTGCCTTTTACTCGGACGAGAAGGTTTCCGACGCCGACCTCAACCTGGCAGTCACAACGCTCGAAAACACGGTCTGGCAGAACCTGTTCAACAGTAATCTGTTCATGCCCGAGCCGTTCTACAACACGGCCGCCAAGATCAAGCCGTCGATCCACATCCACTCCACCGACGGCTTGAGCGCCGGCGGCTGGGCGCGCGACCGGGTCGGCATGTGGATCGGGCCCGGCGCCCTGAAAGACCACTGGGGCCTGACCCACGAATTCACCCACGCCTGGCAATACTGGATGTCGTACAACGGCGGTCTCGGCTGCCCCGACTCGAACACCTGCGGCTGGATCGCCGAGAGCCACGCCAACTACACGCCGCACCAGCTTCCGGAGTACAAGAACGAAGCCCACTGCTCCGAGATGCTGTCGAACGCGCCGCACCTGTACCTTGGCTCGACGCGCGACCGCTACTGCAACTGGCAGTTCATGGAGTACCTGAAGGACAAGCAGTGCCCGGTCGCGACCAACCAGATCTGGACCACCCCCGGCCCGGACCCGTTCACCAACATCCAGAAGTCGCGCGGATGGAGCATCTCCCAGCTCAACGATTTTTTCGGCGACTGGGCCATGCACAACGTGACGTGGGACTACAAGGCCACGCCCGACGCCTTCCGCAACGCGTACGGCAATATCACCCAGGCCGACAAGTCCGAGCGCATGCACCGCCTGATGCCGCTCGAAGCGCTCGACACCAACTGGACCGGCAACCGCCGCTTCGTCTCGCCTCACTACGGCGCGCCGCAGCGCTTCGGCTATAACGTGGTGCGTTTGTATCCGGCCGGCGGCGCCGCCACCATCACCGTCAAGTTCCGCGGCGTGAACCAGCCCGGCTCCGACGCCGACTTCCGCTGGGGCTTGGTGGCCACCAACGCGCAGTTCACCGCGCCGCGCTACAGCGCCCTGCAAAAGGGCCTGGACGGCAACCTGACCTACAAGGTCAATCCGGGCGAACCGCTGTTCCTGGTGGTGACGGCCACGCCGGCGGTGTTCAAGACCATTGTCGCCGAACAGGAATACGGGACCATCTGGCGCTATCCGTACATGATCGAACTGGCGAACGCGTGGCCGCAAGGCTTCCAGAACGGCCAGGGCGATCCCTGCCCGGCCGGAACGGCGCGCCATCCCAACGGCGGCGGCTGCGCACCATCGACCACGCCGGCCAGCGTGTTCGTCGGGCCTTACGCGACGGTCCTGGCGGGTAATTCGGTGACGGGCAATGCGCGCATCGAAGACCAGGCCATCGTCGCCAACGGCACGGTATCGGGCGGCACGGTGGGCGGCTTGAGCATCATCGGGGAGCGCGGCAATAACGGCGACAATGCCTTCATCGTCGGCGGCTCGGCGCAGGTGCGCACCACCTTTTATCCGCTGGGGTTTTTCGAGCGGGCCCAGGTCGCATCGGGCAGCCTGAACCTGTATGGCGATGTGGAATATCGCGGGGAAGGCCTCAATCTGAGTTCGGGCAATCGTTCGGGCTTCGTCGACGCCGAATCGCGGGTGGGACAGGCGACTGATATCAACACCAAGGTGCGCCCGGTGTGGCGGCCGTAAACGGCGCTTTTTTACTGGCGTTTTTGGTGTCACCGATGCACACTGCGGCGGTGACACCAAAACGAGGAGCACAAGATCCTTTCTGCATAAGAATTTTTGGCACCTCTAAGACACTGCCCCGTCGCGTCGCCTGGTAGATTCTCGTCGCATGACAGAAAGGAAGAGCCAAGCATCCCAACAAATTAATCCAGTTGACTGAACCTCGCGTCAGACCATAGAAGACGTAATGATCAGGAGCTTTTCGGCGCTATTCGTTGTTGTGCAATGAACTCTTCCACTGCTAGTTCTGCATTGCGGGCGGTTGATTCGGTTTGCTTGCGGTGCAAAACCATTGCTTTATATTTGTGGCCATTTTTTATCATGTCCTTCACTTCTGGTGACACATCCAATAATGATTTATCAATCCCAGGATAGGACAGCAACAGCGTTTCTATCCTTTTCAGGCGCTCAGCTTGAAGTGCGAGCTTAGAAAGAACAATTCCTATGCAAACCAGGATCACGATGACCATCATTTCATTTAGCTCAAATGCATCCATGATTCATCTCCAATTAAAATAACGGGAAATGGTGAATTTTCCATTTCCCGTTAAAAAAATCAATTTGCAGTGATTACTTTGCGCTGAGCAAACGCCACCCGGCATACCCTGCACATCCAGCAAGTGCAATGACCCCGAGAGGGCTTACGGCCATAGCTGCGCCAACGGCCATGGTACCCCACCCAGCGCCGAATGCCCCCGCTCCAATCGCGCTCGCAATGCCAACCGCCTTGGCAGTGTCCCCGATGGTTCCGCCGGAAACAGATTCGATCTCATTCAAAGATAATTCTTGCATATGATTTCCTCTAAAAGTGTGAACACAATTTTCGGGGACTTCGTCATATCGAAAAACGCCGGAAATGGCTCGGAATTACGCTCACAACGACTTCCATGACCGGCTTTTCGATAGCCAAATAATAAATTCTTGATGGAAAAGTTTCAACATCAACCCAACGAAGTAGTGACGATGATCAATAGCTATGAAATGCCTGAACGAGCCCTATTCACTCGTGGCAGCAATAGCAGATGTAGAGATCAGTGCGCGTTCCCCATGGTGCGCGGCGAACGGGTGGAGATGGAAGGTAGGACTGTGCCCGTCGACTACATCTCGGAGCTGAAAATAACGACCAGTCCTTCGTCCAGCGCATTCTCCACCACTTTGAGCACGCTGCGCAGGTAGGTGAACAGGTAGTCGGCCGTATCGCCCTCGTCGCCGTACACCTCGGTATCGGCATATGGGCTGGCGCTGACGTAATCGCGCGCCAGCGCTTTTTCGATATCGTCCTCGCACAGATGGCCGAACGTTTCGGCCTCATAGGCGATCACGGGATTAGCCTTGAGGGCGGCAAACAAGGCGTTCATCTGGGCGATCACGGCGCGCTGTTTCTCGGCATCGAGCACCTCCACCAGCGTGGTGCCGTACTCGCCTTCGAAGGCGTACTGCTGGCCGCTGTCGGTCAGGAAGGTCAATGCCGGAAAATCGAACGCGGCCAGGATCTCGCCGAAGAAGTAGATCGCGTAACCGCTGCGCGTGCTGCCGAATACGTGATGCAGCTTGTCGCGGCGCGCGCAGGCCACCGCGCCGGGACCGCGTGCCAGGGCATCGTAATCCTCGGCGCCGGCGAGCAATGGCGGCACGCTGGCCGCGGGAGCGGTAAAAATGCGGGTTTCGGATGAATGGGACATTGAACAGGTCTCGGAGGAGCAGTAAACGGCGTGGCCGACGGTTACGCCAACTATACCGCGCCGTTCACGGTCGCCGCCAGCGCCGCCTTCGTCTTGTTACCTATACACAACCAATCAAGCCACACAGCGTCATCGGCGGTACCCCGGGATTTGTCATCCAAACATAATTGTTGAAGTTACTCAATTGTTGAGCTAGCATCGGTATGCGCTATTGATGAAACTTTACTACGTAACGCATCCGCAGCCCGGGGATACACTCGCGCGCAGACCACAACAACAACGAGACAGTCCCATGCACACAGCCATGAACACGACGGAGATCTTCCTCCTCGCAATGCTCCTCATCTTCTCCATTCCCTACCTGATCTGGCGCGTCTTCAAGACCGATTACTACGCCCCGCTGGTGGTGGTGCAGATCATCACCGGCGTACTGCTCGGACCGGGCGTGATGGGCGCAGTTTATCCGGATTACTACAAATTCATCTTCAACCCCTCCGTCATGCTAGCCATGAACGGGATTGCCTGGTGGGCGGTGATGATCTTCGTGATGATCGCTGGCATCGAGCTCGACCTCAAGCAAGCCTGGGCGCACCGCCGCGAAACGACGATCACATCAAGCCTGGCGCTGGGCGTGCCGCTGGCCTTCGGCGCCGTGGTGGCGGCCGGCATGCTCGGCTACGCCGGCTGGATCGGGCCGAAAGCGATGACCTGGCAATTCGTGGTCGGGGTCGGCATGGCCTGCGCGGTGACGGCGCTGCCCATTTTGATTCTTCTGATGGAAAAGCTGGACATCCTGCGCCAGCCGATCGGCCAGCGCATCCTGCGCTACGCCAGCCTGGACGACATCGCCATCTGGGGCGTGCTGGCCCTGATCCTGCTCGACTGGGACCGGGTCGGCCGCCAGGTCGGCTTTTTGCTCGCGTTTGGCATCGCCACGGTCGGCTACCGGCGCCTGATGGTCTGGCTGCCGGAGCGCGACCGCTGGTATGTCGGCCTGATCTGGCTGGCGCTGTGCGGCTTTGGCGCCGACTGGGCCGGCCTGCACTTCATGGTCGGCGCGTTCCTGGCCGGTGCGGTGATGGACGCGCACTGGTTCGACCAGGCCAAGATGGACCTGATGCGCCACCACGTGCTGCTGGCGATCATGCCCGTGTACTTCCTCAGCACGGGGCTGCGCACCAACTGGGACGTGGGCAGCGCGGCCGTGTTCATCGCGGCCGGCGTGCTCCTGGTGGCCTCGGTCGGCGGCAAGCTGATCGGCGCGCACATCGCCGGGCGCATCCTCAACTGGAAAAAGGGCGAGGCCGGCATTATCGGCTGGCTGCTGCAGACCAAGGCCTTGATCATGATCATCTTTGTCAACATCCTGCTCGACAAGCAGATCATCACCAGCGAAACCTTCACCGCCCTGCTGCTGATGGCCATTGCCAGCACGATGCTGACCGTGCCGGTGGTGTACCCGAGGCTGCAACGCATGAAAGAACTCATCTTCCGCAATACCTGACGGCAAAACGCCTACCACCGGGGTCTGACCTCTGATTCGAAACATTTAACAATTGACGCAGCAATGCGTGGGCTTCTTCCCTTTGCGCAACCGGCGTCGTGCGCCCAACGTCGGTCCGCCATCTCCCGAGGAAGTATATGCCCTCATTTGTTCGACAAGGATTTAACAATGTTTCTAATCAGAGGTCAGACCCCGGTGCGGGAAGCGCCGCTGCGGAGCGCTAACCCCGCCAGGAACGTTGGATGATGGAAAGCCGCGATTTGCATTAAGATGCAGCCATTCCGTCTACCGTCCCCGTCGGGCCGTCGCTGCATCATGAAACTCTACGAGGCGCTTGCGCGCGATATTTCCGAATCGATCCTGAGCGGCGCGCTGCAGCCGGGCGACCGCTTGCCGTCCGTGCGCAAAACCAGCGCCAGCCGCGGGGTCAGCCCGGCCACCGTGTTCGAGGCCTATTACACGCTCGAAGCCCAGGGACTGGTGCAGGCGCGCGAGCGCTCCGGTTATTTCGTCAGCGTCAGCCCCGCGCGCCTGCCGCCGGAACCCGATACCGCCTCGCGCCCGGCCGAGGATGCGCTGCCCCTGGCCATGAGCGAGCGCGTGTTCGACCTGCTGGAAACGACCATGCGGCGCGACGTGGTGCCGTTCGGCTCGGCCTTTCCGAGCCCGCTGCTGTTCCCGCTGGCGCGCCTCGCCCGCCTGATGAGCACCAGCGTGCAGCAGCTCGATCCCTGGGCCAGCGTCGACGATCTCACGCCCGGCAACGCGCGCTTGCGGCGCCAGCTCTCGCTGCGCTACCTGATCGACGGCATGACCGTGCACGCCGACGACATCGTCGTCACCAACGGCGCGCTCGAAGCGCTCAACCTGTGCCTGATGGCGGTAACGCGTCCCGGCGACGCGGTGCTGATCGAGTCGCCGGCGTTCTACGGGTCGCTGCAGGCGATCGAGCGCCAGGGCCTGGAGGCGATCGCGGTGCCGACCCACCCGCGCGACGGCATGGACCTGGCCGCGGCCGAACGTGCGCTCGAACGGCACCGCCCCAAGGCCTGCTGGCTGATGACGAACTTCCAGAATCCGCTGGGCAGCCTGATGCCCGACGAGAAAAAGCGCGACCTGGTGCGCCTGCTGGCGCGCTACCAGGTGCCGCTGATCGAGGACGATGTCTTCGGCGAGCTCTATTTTGGCGACAAACGCCCGCTGCCGGCCAAGGCCTACGATACCGAGGGCCTGGTGATGCACTGTTCGTCGTTCTCGAAATGCCTGGCGCCCGGCTACCGGGTCGGCTGGGTGGCGCCAGGGCGCTTCACGCGCCAGGTGGCACGCCAGAAGCTGGCCAGCACCTTGACCACGTGCGCGTCGGCCCAGGGCGCGCTGGCGCTGTACCTGGAAAAAGGCGGCTACGACCGCCACCTGCGCCTGCTGCGCCACAAGCTGGCGGCGCAGCAGGCGGTGTTGATGGACGCCGTGCGCCGCCACTTCCCCGAAGGCACGCGCGTGACGCGCCCCAAGGGCGGCTACCTCTTATGGCTGGAGCTGCCCGGCGCGGCCGATGCGCTGGCGCTGCACGCGCAAGCGCTGGCCGAGGGCATCAGCGTGGCGCCGGGCCCGATCTTTTCGCCGCAACCGGGGTTCGAGAACTGCCTGCGCCTGAACTACGGCCACCTGTGGGACGCGCGCGCCGAGGCGGCGCTGGCCACCGTCGGGCGCATCGCCCACGCACAACTGGCACGCTAGCGAACCTCGAAACCGTGGCGCGGAGCGCGTCAGTCGCGGCTATCCTTGGCCTGCTGCAGCGTGAAGCCGATCAGGCGCGACACCACCGCCGCCAGGTAGATCAGGCCGACGAACATTTCGACGCTGGCCAGCGCGCGCGCATGCGCGGTCAGCGGAATCACGTCGCCGATGCCGGTGCTCGACAGCAGCGCGAAGCTGAGGTAATTGAGTTCGGTCCAGGTGCGCGCATCGGCGGCATTCACGGCGGCCGCGTAGGTACCCGGATGCATCGCCTGCACCAGCACGAACAGGTGCGTGAAGCCCCACGCGATCAGGGTGAAGGTGGCGCCGGCGGCGAACAGTTCGTCGGTGGTGGCGCGGTGGTCTTCCATCATGTAGGCGATCAGGCTGGCGGCGGCGTAAAAATAGAACAGTGCTTCGAGGGCGGACGACCAGGGCAGCAGCGTCTCGCGCCCGGAAATCATCTGCAGCACCAGCAGCACGATGATCGGCAGCGCGATCGCGGCGCTGATCCAGGCGTAGCCGGGCGTACGCCGCACCATGCGCGTGGTAAAACCGAGCACGATAATGCCGAAGGCATTGAACACCACCAGCCCGCTCGGGGTCGATTCGATGAACGGGTACAGCAGCATCCCGAGCAATTGCACCAGCAACAGGATGGCGGACGGGTGGCGGTGGGTGTTGCGCATCAGGTTGAAAGCGTTCATGGTCGACAAGGTTCATACGGACAAGAGCGCATTGTAGACCAGTCAATACGGGCGCTGTCGGGCGTCAGTCAAAAAACGTCGCCTCGCCGCAGGGGAACGAGCGTCAGGAAGCGAGCGCCATCTCTTCCCGGTCCGCCTCGGACGCGGCCTGCACCGGCTTTAGCAGCAACAGCTGCCCTTCCAGCACGCGGAACACCAGCGGCGCATCCAGATGGGTCACCTCGCCGTCGATGGCGACCTTCATGCGGCGCCGTCCAACCAGCCCGCGCTGCTTCACGGTCATGCGGGTCAGGCCGAAGGCATGCAGGTTGGGAGCGTCGGAAAGGCGCCCGAGCGCGCCGCGCGCCAGCAAGGCCAGCATGCCGAGCTTGCCCACCGGCTGGGGCGCCAGCGCGGCCAGCTTGCCGTCTTCGATGCGCTCGGCCAGCGGCGCAAAGCCGACCTGCTCCATCTGCAAGCGGTTGTTGCCGACGAACAGAGTCGGCGTGCGGATGGTACGGGTCCGGCCATTGAGCTCGACGTTGATGTGCAGGTGGCGGTATGAGCCGAGCACCGTCTTCAGGGCCGACAGCAAGGCCACCAGCCGGCTGCGGCCGTAGTGCTTCTTGTCGATCTCGCGTTCTTCGAGCAGCTTGGGATAGAGCCCGATGCTGGCGTTGACCAGGAACACGCGCTCGTTGACCAGCCCGACCTGCACCGGCTCGACCCGGGCCGTCAGCAGCGCCTGCACCGCCTCGCCCAGGTCTTCCGGAATGCTGTGGGTGCGGCCGAAATAGTTGAACGTGCCCTGCGGCAGCACGCCGAACTGGCAGCCGCTCTCGACCGCCTGGCGCGCCACGGTGTTGATGGTGCCGTCGCCGCCGGCGGCGACCAGCACGCCACCGGCCTGGCAGGCGCGCTCGGCCATGTGCCGCGCCATATCGCCGAGCTCGCCGGCCTGGTCGACCACGGCCAGTTCGAACTCGCGCCCGGCAGCGCTGAGCAGGTCTTCGATGGTGGTGCGCTGGAGTTCGGTTTCAGCGTGGCCGGAACCGGCGTTAAGGATGATAAAAAGCGGCGCGGACATGGGAGATGGCCTGAAGTTCAATGATGTTAAACTTTATCATCAGCGCAGAAAATTGCGTTTTCAATACGACAGCACGCAGGCGACACGAGGCGGAACCATCCTGACATCGAACAGCGCATCACCAGCGCCATCCGGCGCGCATGCAACGATCATATTAATGCGGCATGGAAAGCCATTGCTGAGCGATCAAGAATGGGTGACGCTGGCCGGCATGCCCGCCTGGATCGCCGCCTACGACCGGGCCGAAGTCGTCGACCAGACCATTCCGCACAGCAGCATGGCGGCAGCCGGCGCGGCCGCGACCATCGTGGCCAGCACGCTGCCCCGGGCGCTGGCGTCGGTCAGGGCGCTCGGGCACGCGCCCGCCGAGGCCGATGCCCTGTTTCGCGAGGCGGCGCTGCCGGTGCCGTCATTGCCGGCGGCGTGGGGGCGTTTTGTGGGCTTTATGCGCCTGCCGCCCGCCCTGTGGGCGGTGCTGCTGCGCCTGATGTGGATGGCGGGCTACGCCAACGCTGCCGAGAGCCGCCAGGCGACGCGCCTGCGCGCGCGCCAGGCGGCGGAGCGCCTGATGGTGCTGGCGCGCTCGGGGACGGTGCTGCTGGTGGCGCATGGCATCATCAACCGCATGATCGCCGGCGAGTTGCGCCGCAGCGGCTGGACCCGGGCCGAGCGAGCCCAGCATGCCTGCTGGAGCCTGAACACCTTTACCCTCCCCGCTTAGCCGGGCTCGACGCGCCGCCGGTCCGGCGATCGGCATGCCTTGCCCTGGCTGCGTCATTGTCGTGCGCGCTCGGCGACACGCACACCCAGCCTTGGCCGCCTGCGCGGCGTCTGCCCGCCGTCAGAGCTCGATGCGCTCGGCATGCGCCGAACCCTGCCTTGCGCGCGGCACCGGCTTGATCCGGGCCAGCACGCCGATCAGCTCGGCCGTGTTGGCGGGCTTGACGAAATAATGATCGAAGCCGGCCTGCACGGCGCTGGCCTTGTCGTACTTGTTGCCGTAGCCGGTCACCGCGATCAGCGTGGCGGCGCGCGCATGGGCCGTGGCCTTGAGCCTGCGCGCCAGCTCGTTGCCGTCCATGCCGGGCAGGCCGATATCGAGCAGGCAGGCGTCGGGCGCAAAGCTGCCCACGCTTTCCAGCGCGCGCAGCGGATCGTGCTCGACCATGACAACGTGGCCGGCCGATTCCAGCACCATGGCCATGGCGTTGGCGGCGTCTTTATTGTCGTCGACCAGCATCAGGCGCAAGGCTTCGCCCGCATGGCTGCCGTGGCCGCGGCTGGCGGCGCCGGCGTTGCCCGCCAGCGCGTGCCGTGGCAGGTACACCGAAAATGTCGCACCCTCCCCCGGCCCCGGGCTGGCCGCCGTCACGTGCCCGCCATGCAGCTGGACCAGGCTGCGCACCAGCGCCAGCCCCAGGCCGAGCCCGCCCTGGGAACGGTCGGACGAGCGCTTTTCTTGCGTGAACAAATCGAAAATATGCGGCATCAGCACCGCTTCGACGCCGATGCCGTTGTCGCGCACGTGCAGCTCGACCGTGTCGCCATGATGGCTGACCTCGAGCGCGATCCGCCCGCCGCACGGCGTGTACTTGGCCGCATTGTGCAGCAGGTTGGTCAGCACCTGCACCAGCCGCTTGCGGTCGCCCAGCACCGCCACCTGCCCCTCGGCCGGCACGTCCAGGCTCAGCTCATGGCCGCGCTCGCCGATCAGGGGCTGGGTCTGCTCGACCGATTCCAGCACCACCTGGTGCAGGTCGATCACTTCCTTGTTCAGCACCACCAGTCCGGTGTTGACGCGCGAAACATCGAGCAGGTCGTTGATCAGGCTGGTCATGTGGTTGACCTGGCGCTCGATGATGACGCTCGACATCTTCACCCGCGAAATATTGTCCGGCGCCATGCCCAGCAAGTGCGCCGCGGACCGGATCGGCGCGAGCGGGTTGCGCAGTTCGTGCGACAGCATCGCCAAAAATTCATCCTTGTGGCGCGCCGCCTCGCGCAACGATTCCTCGGCGCGCTTGCGGGCGCTGACATCGATCGATACGCCGCGTATGCACCTGGCTTTGCCGGTCTCGTCCGCCACCACGGTGCCGTACACCTGCAGCCAGACCAGCTGGCCGTTGTCCGGCCGGCGCAGGCGCACCACATCGCCGTAGCTTCCATGACATCGGAGTGCCTCGTGGCGCCCGAGTTCCAGCCTTTTCAAGTCTTCGGGGTCGAGAAAATGCCAGACATCGCGCATCGTGGTCCAGTTGGCGCCGAACAGTTCCGGGGCGTTGTCGGAGAAGGACACGTTGTTGTTGCCCAGGTCCCAGTCCCACACCACCATGCGCGCCACTTTCAGCCCCTCTTTCAGGCGCAGTTCGCTGCGCTGCAGGGCCTGGCGCGCCTCGGAGCGGTCGGTCACGTCGAAACCCTGCACGAAGATGCCGCTGACCGCGCCGTTTTCGAAAATCGGCTGGTACACGAAGTCGATGAAGGCATGGGTCGGCGCGCTGTCGGGCTTCTGGCGCAGTTCGATGCGCAGGTCGCCCGCCTTGTACGGCACGCCGCCGGCATACACGCCATCGAGCAGCTCGACAAATCCCTGTCCCACCACGTCCGGCAGCGCGTCGCGCACGCTCCTGCCGATCAGTGCCCGCTCGCCCACCAGGCGCAGGTAAGCCGAATTGGCGAATTCAAAAATATGCTGTGGCCCGCGCAGGATGCACATGAAGCCATGGGCCTGCTCGAACAGAAGGCGCAGGCGCATGGTTTCGGCTTCGCGCTGTTCGCGCAGCGCTTGCTCGGCGCGCAGGCGCTGCGAGGTCTGGATCGCTTCATGCCGCTGCGCATGCTCGCGCTGGGCGATCTGTTCGGTCAGTGCCTGGTTCATGCGCTCGAGCGCGGCCTTGGCGTTGTGCTGGGCGGTAACGTCGTTGCACACCACCAGCACCCCGTGCACGCCTTCGTGGTCCTCGATCGGACTGTAGCCGTAGGTCCACCACACATCCTCGCGCTTGCCGTGGCGCGTGACCGGCACCAGCTGGTCTTCGTTCCAGGTGCTGCCGCCGCCGGCCATGACCAGCTCGATCTGCGGGCCGATGATGGGCCAGATTTCGTCCCAGCATTCACGTCCGCGGCCGCCCAGCGCGCTCGGATGGCGTTCCGGGCCCATGGTCTGGCGGTAGGCGTCGTTGTAGAACTGTACGAGGTCCTTGCCCCACCACAAAAACATGGGGTGGCTGGACGTGAGGATCAGGCGGATCGTGCTCTTGAGCAAAGTGGGCCACTGTTCGGGTGGACCGAGCGGCGTCGCGCTCCAGTCCTTGGCGCGCATCAGGGCGCCGAGTTCTCCGCCATGCGAGAGGAAGTCAAATGTCAAACGCATCCAGTGCCCGGTTCGTTGTCGCAGAAGATGATGGTGGTGGCCTGCGCATGATGAAGACATTGCGCATGCCTGATCGTATCATTATTGGGCGAGCACGCGCCGTACGGTTTGTCCAACGCAGACGCGTGGCGCTTCAGCCCGGCCGCTCGTTCGGCGCCCGATACGCGGACGGCAGCAGTGCGGCGACCACGGCCGGCGCGGCGGCGCCGTCGAAGTAATCGGCCAGCGCATGGCGCGACCATCCGGCGGCGGGACGGCGTACCGGGCGCGCGCGCAAGGTCGGCACGTTGGGGCGCTTGCGAAAGGGCGGCTCGGGCGGCGGCGGCTGCAAGGCCGGCAACGCGTGCGCCATGCCCAGTGCGCCGGCCAGGAAGCCGAGCGTGCGGTTCTCGACGTCGTACAGCACGCCGTCTTCGAACCAGCCGATGTGCTCGCCCTTGAGCGAAAACGCGCTCAAGCCGAACACATAGCCGGCCGCCTCGCCGTCGATCGTGCGCAGGCAGAATTCATCCAGGATGGCGGACGCCCTGCCCGCCTCATCATATAGCCAAGTTACCAAAACCGTCCCCTCGTTGCGCCTCGTTGTTTCTGCTGCCAATTTTAACTTGCAACATTCACAACTTGGCGCACCGTTGAAACCGCCATCGCCTTGGCGTCGCCAAGGCGTTCGCTACGGCCTCCGGTATTGCCCGCCCATCAGGTCCAGCCGGCGTCGACCACAAACTCCTGGGCCGTCATCATGCGGCTGTCGTGCGCGCCGAGGAACAGCGCCATGCTGGCCACGTCGGCGCCGACGATGCGCCCGGGCAGGCACTGGTTCTCATCCATGGCGCGTTCGGCGGCCGGGTCGACCCATTTGTCGAGCTGGCGCGGGGTCATCACCCAGCCCGGCGTGAGCGTGTTGACGCGGATGCCGCTCTTGCCCAATTCGCGCGCCAGGCTGCGCGTGAGGCCATTGACGGCCGACTTGGCCGTCGCGTACACCGGGTAGCCGGCCACCTTGTTCTTCCAGCCGGTCGAGCCGAGGTTGATGATGGCCCCGCCGCCGCGCCGCTGCATGCCTTCGACCACCGCCTGGGCCGCGAAAAACGCCACCTTCAGGTTGATCGCCAGCTTGGCGTCGAAGTAGGCGGGCGTGACGTCCAAAAAGTCGTGGCGCTCGTCGCTGGCGGCGTTATTGACCAGTACATCGAAGTCGCCCAGCTTCTCGCCGGCCGCCTTGACGCTGGCGCGCAGCGCATCGATATCGGACAGGTCGCAGCCGATGAAGTACGGCGTGTGCGCGACCGTGCCGGCCAATCCGTCCACCAGTTCGGTCGACGAGGCGATGTCGCGGTCGGCAAAGGCCACGCGCGCACCCTGGCGCGCAAACGCGGCCACGATATCGGCCCCGATGCCCGAGCCGCCGCCGGTGACAAAAACGGCCTTGCCGGCCAGGCTCGGGTAGTTCGCAAATTCCATGATGTTTCCCGCTTTTTTATTGTTGATCTTGTTGTTGCCGGCTATTGCGACGGCACTAGCTTTTCTGGGTGGCGTTCCATGCGGCGATAAACGCCTGCGCCCGCGAGCCGAGCATGTCCGGCGTGGTGCCTGGCGCGTACAGCGCACCGCCGATGCCGAAACCGGTGGCGCCGGCCGCAACCCACTGCGCCATGGTCTCTGGCGAGACGCCGCCGACCGGCCACAGCGGCGTGCCTGGCGGCAGCACGGTCTTGAAGGCTTTCAGGCCGGCATAGCCGACCATTTCGGCCGGGAAGATCTTGAGCGCGTGCGCGCCCGCGCCGAGCGCCTCGAACGCTTCGCTCGGCGTGGCCACGCCGGGCGCGCACAGCATGCCCAGCGCGGCGGCGCGCGCGATCACGGCGCTGTTGCAGTTGGGCGCGACCAGCATGCGCCCGCCGGCCGCGTGCACCGCGTCCACGTCGGCCACCCTGAGCATGGTGCCGCCGCCGACGATGGCGTCCGCCGGCGCCATGCGCGCCAGCAGCGCGATCGATTCCAGCGCGCCCGGGCGGTTGAGCGGCACTTCGAGCAAGCGAAAGCCAGCCGCGAACAAGGCCGCGCCGGCCGCTTCGGCATCAACCGGCTGCAGGCCGCGCAAGATGGCGACCAGGGGCGGGTTCAATTGTGTCGTATCCATGAGTGTCGTATCCATGATTAAACGCTTTCGAAAAAGTAGGCCAGCGCGGCCAAGTACACCTCGTCGGGGTCGTGCGCGCGCGCCGGCATGCCGAAGTGCGCGGCTGCGCTCTCGTAGCGCGCAGCTAGTAGCGGCGAACCGATGATGTCGATGGCGCCGTCGGCGTGGCCTTGCGCTGCCACGAATTCGGTGCCGATCAGCAGGCCGCTGACAAAACTGCGCGCCTGCGCCGCCGCCATCGTTTTCGACACCACCCGCGCGCGCACGCCGAACAGCGCGTTCGACAGCGGCCGCGCGCGCCGCGCTTCCTGCAGGCCGGCGTTAAAGGCGGTCTCGTCGTCCGGGCCGCCGGCCATCAGCGCGGCCAGGGTGCCGCCCGCGGCCAGCATCGAAAACAGTTCGCCGGTCATGTAGGTAATGAGCTGGTCGACTTTGCCGCCGCGCAGGTAGACCCACTTGCTGTGGGTTCCGGGCAGCACCACCCAGCCATCGAGCAGGCCGCGTCCGACGGCGCCGAGCAGTTGCGTCTCTTCGCCGCGCATCACGTCCACCGCGCCGTCGCGCGTGCAGTAGCCGGGCACGATGAAGCAGCCGGCGTGGCCCTGGACCGGCACCAGATGCGCCGGCAGGTCCGTCAGGGGTACTTTCGTGTCGAGATAGGCCACTTCCTGCCAGCCGCTGGCCGAACCGACCATGCCCGACATGACAACCGGCACGCCGTCGGCGACCTCCATGCGTTGGCGCAGGTGTGCCAGCGACGCGGCGAAGTCGCCGCCGACGGCCAGCATGCCCTGCTCGTCCGCATGGCGGGCGAGGCATTTGCCGTCGCGCCCCACCAGGTAAGCGCGGCGGTTGCTGGTTCCCCAGTCGATTCCAAGTAATTGCGTGTGCATGCTTCCTCTCATGATGTGATGGCCGCGAGCGGCGCACCGTCGCGCACCGTCGGGTGGCGTCGGGCGCCGTCGGGCGCCGGCCGCTTCCGGCTCGGTTCGATTGTTCGCGCCGGTGCGGCGATTGTTTGATTGGTCAGCTTATCGACATCAAAACGGCGCCGAAGTTTCGGTCTCCTCGCCTGGCGAACGGCCGCGCGCCATCCGGCGCATGGCCGATATGCTACGGGTTCATGGGAGTTGATTCCAATTGCTTATTTATAAACAAGCATGCTTAAATCATATAGCTGGGTTCGCTTTCGGATAGCGCAGCGCCGCCACTTCGCGCATCGTGGCCAGCATGCTCTCGGCGCCCGGCGAGAGCTGGTGGTGCCGGCGCGTGATGATGCCGTACATGTCCATGCGGATGCCCAGGTCGAACGGCAGCACGGCCAGCAGGCCCGTTTGCAGGTAGGGCTGCACCAGTTCCAGCGGAAGCGCTACCACCATATCGCTGCCGGTCAGCAGGTGCGCGATGACCGGCAGGGCCAGCGTTTCCACCGTTTCGGCCGGCGGCTCCAGGCCGCGCGCGAGGAACAGGGCGGTCAGGCGGTCGCGCAAAATGCTGCCGTTGGGCGGCAGGATCCAGCCCTGGCGCGCCAGCTCGTCGAGCGTGAGGTCGGTGCGCCCGGCCAGCGGATGGCCGGCGCGCGCGATCAGGCTGTGCGGTTCGTCGGTGACCGGCTCGAAGTGCAGTTCGGCCGCCGCTCCGGTGTCGAGGATGCGCCCGACCACCAGATCGAGTTCGCCGGCGCGCAGCCGCTGCACCAGGATCTTGCTGGTATCGACGCTGATCGACACGTGTACGCGCGCGTGGCGCGCCTTGAGCAGGTTGACCGCCTCCGGCACCAGGCGGGTCGACGGCGTGAGCACGGTGCCCACGTCGACCCGGCCGCGCAGGCCCGAGAGCAGTTCCATGACTTCCTGGTGGGCGGCGTCCATCTCGGCCAGGGCGGCGCCGGCGCGGCGGATCAATACCTGGCCGTACCAGGTCGGCGCCACGCCGCGCGGCAGGCGCTCGAACAACTGCACGCCGAGCGCGTGTTCGAGTTCGCCGAGCAGCTTGGAGGCGGCGGGCTGGGTCAGGTTCGCGGCCTGGGCGGCGTGCATGATGGAACCGTGCCGGCCAAGTTCGACCAGCAGCACCAGGTGGCGGGTCTTGAGGTGCGAGCGGACAAATCGGTCGGAGCGTGGATCGGGCATGGGTGGCTGTCGGGGTCGTGGGTGTCGATGATATATGCGCAGTGGCTAAAACGTCAACACGTATGACCTCTGTCGTTGATGTCACTAGCCCCGGCGTCGTTCCCGCGCAGGCGGGAACCCAAGTTTGAAGCTTGGCCACAGGCGGCTCCACGGACTTGGGGGCCCGCCGAGGGCCGCCTTGACGCGGGAACGACGCTGATCAGGTCCGGCGCTCGCCGCGCGTCTTCAACTGGTCGAGCAGCACCGCCGCCAGCAGGATCGAGCCGCGCACCAGGTACTGGTAGAACGAATCGACGTTGAGCAGGTTCATCACGTTTTCCACGGTCCCCATGATCAGCACCCCGATCAGCACGCCGAAGATGCGCGCCTTGCCGCCCTGCAGCGACACGCCGCCGAGCACGCAGGCCGAAATCACATCGAGCTCGAACCCCTGCGCAGCATTCGGCTGGCCGCTGGTGATGCGCGACGCCAGGATCAGCCCCGCCAGCGCGGTCACCAGCCCTTGCAGCAGAAAGATCCACACGCGCAGCTTCTCGACCTTGACGCCAGCCAGGCGCGCCGCTTCGGGATTGCCGCCGATGGCCAGGGTATTGCGGCCGAAAACCGTATGATTGAGCAGCACCCCGAACACCAGGAAGCAGGCGCCCGCCACCAGCACCGGCAGCGGCAGGCCGAACACCTGGGTGTCGCCGAAGGCGATGAACGCATCGGAATTGATGCCGACCGCCTGCCCCTGCGAGGCGATAAAGGCCAGCCCGCGCACCATCAGCATGGTCGCCAGCGTGGCGATCAGCGCATTGACGCGCAGGTAGGCAATGAGCACGCCGTTGCCGGCGCCGATCAGCGCGCCGGCGCCCAGGCCCGCGCCGATGGCCAAGGTCACGCTGCCGGTGCGTTCCAGGACCATGGCCCCGAGCACGCCGGCAAAGGCGATGGTCGAGCCGACCGACAGGTCGAAGTCGCGCGAGGCCAGGCACAGCATCATGGTGCAGGCAACCATGCCGATCTGCGCCACCGAGAGCATCAGGCCGACCACGTTGGCGACCGAGAAAAAGTTATCGACCGTGGCCGCCAGCACGGCGAACAGCACCGCGTACGCCAGCGGCATGCTGTATTCGATCAGGAGCGCGCGCTGGCGATTGGCCGGCACGGGAACGCCGCCGTGGGTGACTGGGATGGTGCTCATGCGGTTCTCCGGGAGGTGGTATCGGCGTTGGCGCCGTTGTTGTTGTCGTTATTGTTGTCGTTGTCGGACTCTGTCAGCGTATCCGGCAGGGCCAGGCGCAGCACCGCTTTTTCGTCGGCGTCAAGCCGCGCCAGTTCGCCGACGATGCGCCCGTCGCGCATCACCGCCACGCGGTCGGCGATGCCCAGCACTTCCGGCAGTTCGCTCGAGATCACGATCACGCAGCAGCCGCGCGCGGCCACGTCGTGGATGATGCGGTAAATGTCGTTCTTCGCGCCGACGTCGATGCCGCGCGTCGGCTCGTCCAGCACCAGCACCTTCAGGTCGGGTTCGGCCAGCCAGCGCGCCAGGATCACCTTTTGCTGGTTGCCGCCCGAGAGCAGGCGGATTTCCTGCTCGCGGCTGGGGGTCTTGATGCGCAGGCGCGCGATGAATTCGTCGGCCAGCGCGGCTTCGCGCGCATGGCGCAGGAAGATCCCACCCAAGAGCGCATGGCGGCGGCAGCTGATGTTGATGTTCTCGGCCACCGAGGACTGGGCCAGTATGCCCTGCTCCTTGCGGTCTTCCGGACACAGAACGATGCCGGCGGCAATCGCCGCCGACGGCCCGCCCATCGGCACCTGCATGCCGTCGAGGACCACGGTGCCGGGCAGGCGCTTGTCGGCGCCGTACATCTGGCGCATCAATTCGCTGCGCCCGGCGCCCACCAGGCCGAAAAAGCCCAGCACTTCGCCGGCGCGCACCGAAAAGTCGCAGCCGTCGGCCATGCCGCGCACCACCAGGCGCTCGGCGCCCAGTTCGCGTTCGCGGTAGTCGTAGATGTCGCTCAGTTCGCGCCCGACCATGTCGCTGATCAGGCGTTCGCGCGGCACGTCGGCCATCACCGGATGCGTGGCGACCTTGCGCCCGTCGCGGAAAATGGTGCAGGCGTCGCACAGCGCGTACAGTTCTTCCAGCCGGTGCGAGATGTAGATCAGGGTGCGCCCTTCGGCGCGCAGCTCGCGCACCAGGCGGAACAAAATCTCCGTTTCGCGGTGCGACAGGCTGCTGGTCGGCTCGTCGAAGGCGATGACCTGGGCGTCCTGCATCACCGCCTTGCAGATCTCGACCATCTGGCGCTGCGCGATCGACAGGTCGGCCAGGCGCGCGTTGGGGTCGAGGTCGACGCCGATCTTGGCCAGGCGTTCGGAGACCAGCCGGTTGGCGGCGCCCTTGTCGAGAAAGCCCATGCGGGTCGGCATGCGCCCCAGCAGGACATTCTCGGCGACCGTCAGTTCGGGCACGTACTGCAGCTCCTGGTGGATGATCGACACGCCGGCGGCGATAGCGTCGCTGGCCGAACCGAAGCGCACTTCGCGCCCATCGAGCAGCAGGCGCCCGCCGTCCGGGCGGTACTGCCCGCCCAGGATCTTGAGCAGGGTCGACTTGCCGGCCCCGTTTTCGCCCAGCAGGCCATGCACGGTGCCGGCATGGGCCTCGAAGCTCACGCCCCCGAGCGCGATCACGCCGGGGAAGTGTTTCGAGACCTGGTCAAACTGGAGGTAAGCGGACATCGTCGATCACTGCCCCATCTCGGCGCGCACCTTGTCGGCATTGGCGCGCGTCATGAGCATGCCGGCGGTGAGGGTTTCGGCCGCCGGCTGTTTGTTCGAGACGATCCAGTCGTACAGGTTGGCGGCGGTTTCGTAGCCGTGGCGTTTCGGGCTGATAAACACGGTGCCGAAGAAACCGGTCGGCTGCGGCTTGGCGAATTCGTTCTGCGCCGTCTTGCTGCCGCCGATGCCGACGCCGATCATGGCATCGGCGCGCATGCCGCGCCCTTCGGCGGCGCGCACCGCACCCATCACCGATTCATCGTTCAGCGCCACCGCGACCCACTTCTTGAAGCGCGGCTGCTTGGTGTAGGCGATGTTGGCGGCGTTGAAGGCCGATTCGGTATCGGTCTTCGACTGCGGCGCATCGATCACGTTGGCCGCCGGGATGCCGGACGCCTTGAGCGTGTCGACCGCGCCCATGGTGCGCTCCTTGGCCGTCGGCAGCTGGTCGTAGGACACGCGCAGGATGCCCACCTCGGCCGGGTTCCAGCCGCGCGCCTTGATTTCGGCGACGAGGCCCGCGCCGACCTGCTTGCCGATCTCGTAGCCCGAAATGCCCATGTGCGGCACCGACGCCAGCGGCTTGCCGGCGCCATCGAGCAGGCGGTCGTCGACCGAGATGACTTTCATGTTATTGCGCTTGGCGGCGCGTTCGACCGCCTTGCCCAGCTTGACGTCGGGCGCGCAGATGACGAAGCCCTGCGCCTTTTGCGCGGCCAGGTTGTCGATCGCGGCGATCATTTTTTCGCCGTTCGGGATGCCGATCTTGATCAGGGTGAAGCCCTTGTCCTTGGCGGCCTGCTCGGCGAAACGCCATTCGTCCTGGAACCACGGTTCCTCGGCCTGCTTGACCAGGAAGCCGATCTTGACCGGATCGGCCGCCTGGGCGGCGCCGAAAGCGCAGGTCACGAGGGCTGCGGCAGCCAGTTTTGCAAAGGTACGTTTATTCATGGTGGTCTCCTGTCGATGTAGTTATTAATTAGTTTGTTGACGTCGTTATTGACTTCGTTATTGCGGTGGATGATCGTCGAACTGGCTCTCTGCCTGCCCCGCGACGCCGGGAACAGGGACGGTAAACAAGCCGCCCGCGCCAACGGCGGCGAGCTGCGTCAGGCCGGCGCCGCCAAAGGCGATGCTGGTGCAATCGTGCGCGATGCGCTGTACGACCTTGCCATCGGGGGCGTAGCGCAGCAGCTGGCCGGGCTGGGCGCTCCACAGGCAGCCGTCGGCGTCGAGCGCCGCGCCGCGCGCACCGATTCCGACGTCGAGCTGCGCGAACACCGCGGCCGCGCCCACGCCGGCGGCGTCGGCGTCGTAGTCGCAGGCCATGATGCGGCTGGCGCGGGCGTCGGCGAAGTACATGCGCCTGCCGTCGGCGCTAAAGCAGATCGCGCTCGCTTCGGCCACCACCGGCAGGGCCAGGCGGCGCAAGCCGTGCTGGCGCGAATACTGGTAAAAACTGCCGATCGCACGGCCATCCTCGGCCACGTTGCGGGTGCCGAAGACCAAAAAGCCGCGCCGGTCGATGCAGCCGTCGCTGATCGCTGTGCGCGGTTCGGCCGGGTCCACCGCCACCAGCGGCTGCACGCGCAAGCGGCGCGGGCCAGGGTGCCTGCCCGGCTGCGCGACACCGAGACGCTTGGCCAGGCCCAGCAGCACGTGCCCGGAGCGGCAGTGCGCCAGCAAGGCGGCGGCGTCGGGCAGGCGACAGGCCAGTGGTATGCCAGGCGAGGCGCCGTCGTGGAGCGCGTACGCATGCACCGCATGGGCGGCGCTGCCGGCCCACCACCAGCGGCGGCTGTGCGCATCCCAGCGCAGGCAGCGCCCGGGATGGTGCGACAGGCGTAATAACCGTGGTGACTGCGACGGCGGCGGCGGCGGCGACGGCGACAGGACGGCTACCACTCGGCGACGCTGCCGTCCTCGTGGCGCCACAAGGGGTTGCGCCAGTCGGGGGCGTTCTTGCTCGCTTCGATCACGCGTTCCTCGTCGACCTCGACGCCCAGGCCCGGTTTGGTCAACGCGGCGATGTAGCCGCCTTCCATGCGGAAGTCTTCCTTGTTCTTGACGTAGTCGAGCAGTTCGGCGCCCTGGTTGTAATGAATGCCCATGCTCTGCTCCTGCAGCACCGCATTGTGCGAGACAAAATCGAGGTGCAGGCAGGCCGCCAGCGCCACCGGGCCGAGCGGGCAATGCGGCGCCACGGCGACGTCGTAGGCTTCGGCCATGGCCGCGATCTTGACGCACTCGGTAATGCCGCCGGCGTGCGACAGGTCGGGCTGCAGGATCGCCAGGCCGCCCTGTTCGAGCACACGCTTGAATTCGAAGCGCGAGTACATGCGCTCGCCCGCCGCCAGCGGAATCGAGGTCGATTCGGCCAGGCGCGGGTAGTACTCGGCCTGCTCGGCCAGCACCGGCTCTTCCACGAACAGCGGGCGGTACGGCTCCAGGGCGCGCAGCAGCACCTTGGCCATGGGCGCGGCCACGCGGCCGTGGAAGTCGATGCCGAATTCGATCTCGTTGCCAAACGCTTCGCGGATCTCGGCGATGCGCCCGACCGCCTGGTCGACCGCGCGCGCGCTGTCGAGCATGCGCAGTTCTTCCGTGCCGTTCATCTTGAAGGTGTCGATGCCGAGCGCGCGCAGCTTGCGGATGCCGGCGATGACGTCGGACGGACGGTCGCCGCCGACCCAGCTGTACATCTTCATCTTGTCGCGTACCCGGCCGCCCAGCAGGTCGTAGACCGGCACCCCGAGCGCCTTGCCCTTGATGTCCCACAGGGCCTGGTCGATGCCGGCGATCGCGCTCATCAGGATCGCGCCGCCGCGGTAGAAGCCGCCGCGGTACATGACTTGCCACAGGTCGTTGATGCGGCCCGGGTCCTGGCCGATCAACAATGGCGTCATCTCGTGGACGGCCGCCTCGACCGTGCGCGCACGCCCTTCGATCACGGGTTCGCCCCAGCCGACGATGCCTTCGTCTGTCTCGATCTTGAGCAGCATCCAGCGCGGCGGAACCCGGTACGTCGTCAGTTTGATGATTTTCATTGCTTAGCCAATAGTCAAGAATGACAAGCAGTCTACGCCCGCCAGCCACCCCCGAAATATGAATATTCGCAAAAAAGCTATACGCAAATCGCATAGCTGTTGCTGCCCTGCCCCCGTGGCTATGATGAACCATCCGATCGACGGCACGACCACCATGTCAAGAGGAGAGGAGCACATGCATATGAAGCTGCTTCATTCATTGCTGGCCGCCAGCGCGGCCAGCGCCGCCCTGTTCCTGCCGGGCACAGCGCACGCCATTCCCATCGCCAGCGCCGGCACCGAAGGCCTGCCCGTGCTGGCCGCGGGCCCGGCCGCTGTCATGGCGACCTACCTGGGCAGTTCCGCGGAATATACGGACGACCTGTATCTGTTTACCGATGACGGCGTCGACAATAACGACGTGTTCATGTTTAACAATCGCAGCACGCCGCTGGGCACGACGTTCAACCTGGGCCAGTTTGCGAGCGGCACCGAACTGATTTTTCGGCTGCATGTTAACAATACGGGACGCGATTTCTTCTCGGGCAAGGCCAGCCGCAATGCCGACCGCCGTTCCCATGCGCGCGCACAGGCAGACTGGACGCCGGATATCACGCTGGTCAGCTTCGAGGACTTGCGCGGCGGGCCATACAATTTTAACGACTTGAGCTTTTCCCTGAGCCAGGCGGACGTTACCGTGCCGCCCGCCGGGGTACCCGAACCGGCCCCGCTCGTGCTGCTCGGGCTTGGCCTGGCCGGCATGCTGGCAATGCGGCGCCGGAAGCGATCGCTGTGGCAATTTTTGAAAGTACCCTATCGCCCGGCCGGATGGGATTGGTATTTATATTTCCGCATCCGACGATAGCTGCACCACCCTTGCATCTCCGTCAAAAGTTCCCGCTAGAAACACCGCGATAATTTCACCAGGCCTGCGTACGCATTCCGTGGTCAGGGAGGCGGGCAGGAAGACGATTAACGAACCGGAAGGAAGACAGCATGAGATCGATGCAATCGGAAAATACGGATAACATGAGCAGTGGCGCGATGCAGGGCGCCGCCGGCAGCAGCAGCGCCAGCGCAGCCGCGTCGGACGCGCATGGCATGCCGGGCATGGGCATGATGAGCCGTCCCGCGCACGCGGCCGCCCAGGCCCAGAGCGACACGCCGGATGCCCAGGCACTGGCGGTGCAGGCCGGCGCGCGCAGGCCCAGCTCGGGCCCGGTGGTGTCGTGGGGCCCGAACCGGATCGACGTATTCACGCTCGGCACCAACCGCGGCATGTATCACAAGTGGTGGAACGGGTCGAGCTGGAACCCGTCGCTGACCGGTTACGAATTCATGGGCGGGGTCGGCACCAGCGCGCCGCAAGCCATCTCGACCCAGGCCAACCGCCTCGACCTGTTTGTCACCGGCACCGACAGCGCCCTGTATCACAAGTCCTTCAACGGCAGCGCCTGGGTACCGTCGCTGACCGGCTTCACCAACCTGGGCGGCGTGTGCATTGGCGACCCGCGCGCCATTTCGTGGGGCCCCAACCGGCTCGACGTGTTCGTGCTCGGCACCGACCGCGCGCTGTATCACAAGTGGCGCAGCGGCACGACCTGGGGTCCATCGCTGACCGGCTACGAAAACATGGGCGGCATCATCATGGAGCAGCCCGAAGTCGTCTCCTGGGGGCCGAACCGCCTGGACGTGTTCGTCATCGGCACCGACCGCGCGCTGTATCACAAATGGTGGGACGGCAGCAACTGGGGACCGTCGCTGACCGGCTACGAACGCCTGGGCGGCGTGTGCACCTCGGCGCCGCGCGCGGTCGCCTGGGGCAATAACCGGCTCGATGTGTTCGTCACCGGCACCGATGGCGCGCTGTATCACAAGTGGTGGAACGGCAGCCAGTGGCTGCCCGCCGGGAATAACCTGGAACGCCTCGGCGGCGTCTGCGTCGGCAACCCCGAGGCGGTGTCGTGGGGCCCGAACCGGATCGACGTGTTCGTGGTCGGCACCGACAGCGCGCTGTATCACAAATGGTGGGACGGCAACAATTGGGGTCCGTCGCTGACCGGGTTCGAAGGCATGGGCGGCATCCTGTCCTCGCAACCGCGGGTGGTGTCGTGGGGCCCGAACCGGCTCGACGTGTTCGCCACCGGCTCGGACAGCGCGCTGTATCACAAGTGGTGGGACGGCAGCAACTGGGGGCCGTCGCTCACCGGTTACGAGTTCATGGGCGGCACCATCCAGAACTTCGGCCAGACGCCGGTGGGAGCGGCCGATCCGGCCGACAGCGGCGCGGACCGGGCCGACCAGCAGTCGGGCAACGGCACGGGCAGTTGACGGTACTGTCATTCGACACCAGCACGACCGGGGCGGTTTCGCCCCGCGATCACAAGCCCACGCATGCGTGGGCTTTTTTTTCGGCAAAACTACGGCAGAGGGCTGGATAGAGCAACGCCAACCAAGGCGGTCGAGGTCGCGCGTTGAATGTTGCATAATAGGCAAGACGTTATGTTACAATTGAATAGTATTCAACAGTATAAATTTACTACAGTGTGACGCTACAAAAACATTGCCACCAAGGACATCAATGACTTACAAGACGATCGATATCATTCCCGACCTGCTGCCGAGCATGATGGTGAACGCGCAAAAGCTCGCCTTCGCGGACTACAAGCCGGCTGACGGAATCAATACCGAAGGCTGGGATACCGAAGCCGTCTTTAACACCTCCGCGCGCAATGCCGCCCCGACCTTTTCGTGGACCGGCACCGAAGGCATGAATTACGATTTCTTCAGTTTCAGCGATGGCGATCCGAGCATGATCATCATCTACGACGAGCAGGGCAATGCCCTGGCCGGCAGCGAAAAAGACACGGTCAAGGACGCCGCTTTCCTGAGCGACTTCGTGGCGCCCTATTCCGGCACCTTTTATATGTGGGCAGGCTGGAAGCAGTCCGGCGCGACCCTGGCCGCCGTCGGCATTTACGGCGACAAGGAGTCCATTGCCGCGCCGGGCATCGCGCCATACCTCCTGAACGGCACCCCGGGCGACGACGCCATGGTCGCCACGTCCTTTAAAGAGAACATCGACGGCGGCGCCGGCTTCGACTCGCTAAGCTATGGCGGCTACCGCTCCGGCTACAAAATCGTCAAGTCCGGCGACAGCCTCACCATTTCACCAAAGACAATGCTCGATACGCCCGACGTGGTTATCAATGTCGAGCAACTCAAGTTTGCCGACAAGACCATCGACATCAAATACACCGGCCTGACCCAGGCCTTGTACGTCAGCTATTTCGGGCGCGCCGCCGATGCCGGCGGGCTGCTCAGCTTCCAGGACCAGTTGGCGAAACTGGGCGCACCGACGACGGTCAATGCACTGGCGGCCAAGTACAACACCGACCAGAACGTGCGCAGCCTGATCGATTCCTTCGGGCTAAGCGACGAATCGAAAGCGCTGTATTCCGGCGACAGCAAGGCCTTCGTCAATGCCATCTACAACAACGTGCTCAATCGCGCTCCCGACCAGGAAGGCCTCGCCTTCTGGTCGAACGCCATCGATTCGGGTGCGCTGACGCGCGCCAACGCGTCGCTGTCGATCATGGCCGGCGCACAGAACAACACGACGGCGCAAGGCCTGTCGGACCAGGCCATCGTCGCCAATAAAATCGGCATCGCGTCGAACTTCACGTTCACGCTCGATACGCCTGAAAGGGTGGCCGTGTATTCCACCGCCTCGGCTGCCGCCACCGTGCGCGAGCTGCTGGCGTCGGTCAGTCCGTGGACCAATGTGCCCAATTTCCAGGAAGAGGTCGAAAACGCCCTGCTCCGCATCGCCACGCCGAAGGGCGCACCCGGCCACGCAGGCGACGCGCCGCTCGCGGAGGACAGCCCGCTCATCGCACTGGTCGGCGTGGAAGCGGCCGGCGACGCGCCGGCGCTGTTCTACTAAGCCGGGCACATCGCAGGCGCTCGGGCGCCCGCGAACGCACACCGGGCGGCTGCGGCGCAAGCGCACGCCATGCGCCGCCGGATGCTGCTTACTGCGCCACGATGCGCAGCAGCTGGCCGTTATCTTCGTCGGTCAGCACGTACAGATGCCCGTCAGGCCCCTGGCGCACATCGCGCACGCGCTTGCCGATCATCAGGCGTTCTTGCGACGCGACGTTCGCATTCTTGTCGAGCACGATGCGGCGCACGTCCGTGCTGGCCAGGCCGCCGCTGAACAGGCTGCCGCGCCATTGCGGGAACTGGCTGCCGCTGTACTGCACCAGGCCGGACGCGCCCGGAGACGGCACCCATGCAATCTTCGGCTGCGTCATGCCGGGCACGACCAGCTGCCCGACCGGCTCGCCCGTGCGGTAATCGCGCCCGTAGCTTTGCAGCGGCCATCCATAATTTTGACCCGCTTCGACCAGATTAAGTTCATCGCCGCCGCGCGGTCCGTGTTCGCTCGCCCATACGCGGCCGTTGGCGTCGAGCGCCATGCCCTGGATGTTGCGGTGGCCGTAACTCCAGATTTCCGGCAGCGCGCCCGGGCGCGTGGCCAGCGGATTGCCCGGCGCGGCCTTGCCGGCATCGGTCAGGCGCAGGATCGACCCGTTGTGGCTGCCCAGGTTCTGGGCCTGGTCGCGCGCCAGCATGCCGCCCACCTGCTGCGGCGGATTGCCGCCGTCGCCGATGCTCATCAACAAAGTGCCGTCCTTGTGCCACAGCAGGCGCGAGCCGAAATGCTGGCCGCCGCTCTTGTCGGGCTGGGCGCGGAACAAGGTCTTGATGCCGCTCACGCGCTTGCCGTCGAACACGCCCTGCACCAGGGTGGTCCGGTTGGCTTCATCGGTGCCGGTGGCCATGGTCATGTAGATGCGCGGATTGGTTTTGTCGCCCGGATGGATGGCGATGTCGAGCAGGCCGCCCTGGCCGTTGGTGAATACGGGCGGCAAACCTTCCATCGGTACTTCCTCGAAGCGCTTGCCCTTGAGCAGGTACAGCTTGCCGTTCTTGGTACTCACCAGCAGGCGCCCGTCCGGCAGCCATGCCATGGCCCAGGGATGGGACAAGCCGTCGCTGACCGTTTCCGCACGCCAGCCTTTGGCCGCCGGTGGCGCATCACTGGTGGGCAATTGCGCGAGCGCGGCGGGCAGCGCCAGCACCGTCAACGCGGCAGCGATGCAGCACGCTGAGATGGAGCGCACGGGGATGTGCAACAGGGCAGGCAGCGGGCTTGGTAACGGAATTGACAATGGACTTGACAACATCGGGTATCTCCTTGAACGAATGGGGTTTCTTCATTCATCGTACCGGATCGCTGCCATATGCGCACGCCCGGTGGTGAAACCGGGCGTGCGGTATTGACGATGCGCCAGCTGTCACCAGCCAGTCGCATCAGGGAAGTTGCTGCTGTTTTGAAGCAGATTAGTGCTGATAGGCGCCGATGTCGAAGCCGGTTGTGGCGTTGCGCGGACGCTCGAGGAAGTCGTAGTCGAGCGCTTCGGTCGGGCTGCCGCGTCCGACCGCAGGCGAGCTACTGGTCAGGCGCAGGTCCGGCGTGCCGCTGCGGCTATAGGCCACGAACAGCGGCTCGGAACTGACGGTGCCGGTGTGGGTCAGGCCGTTTTTGAGCTGCCAGTTGTAGGTCGAGTTTTTGAATACCAGGTTATTGCGGTAGGTATTGTTCTTGCCCGTCTTGCCCTGCTCCGACACGCCCATCTTGTTGTCGTACACGATGTTGCTGTGCACGGCGATGTAATCGGCCGGCCCGCTGGTGTGATAGAAGTCGCCGCCCCCGACAATGATGCCGGTGTTCGAGGTCGTCACCGTATTGTTGGTGATGATCACACGGTTGGCGTCGTGCCACAGGTGGATCGCGCCTTCGGCCACGCGGTAGACCACGTTGTTCTTCACGCTGCCCGAGGTGCTCACGTAGATGCCCTGCACGAAACGGCAGCCGGCCGGGCCGATGTCATGCACGAGGTTGCCGACGACGTCGGACTTGACGCCCTTGTAGTAGCTGTCCACGCCGATCGCGGAACCGCCGGCGCTGGTGCAGCCGACGCCTTTGGCGATGTCATGCACGTAGTTGGCGCGGATCATGTCGTAGGAGCCGCCGTTGTAGATGCCGCCGGTCCACTTGCCGCCCTTGCCGTTGACTTCGAAGCCGACGATGTCGACGTAGTTGCCGCGGTTATCCCAACCGGTCTTGCCGCTCGAACCGGAAACGACGATCTTTGCGCCCCATTTGGTGGTCGAGACGAAATAGATACGCGCCGAAGCGGTGCCGCTGACGGTGGTCTTGATGCCGCCGGCATAGGTGCCCGGCGCCACGAACACGGTGGTGCTGCCTTTGGTTGCGCGCGCGGCGCGGGCGATGGTCTTGAACGGCGCGGACGCGGTGCCGGCATTGCTGTCATTGCCGTTCGGCGCCACGTAGAACTTGTAGGTGGTCGACGGAATGACCGGTACCGCTTGCGCCGATACGTCCGGGCCTTGGGAGGCGGCGGCAGCGGCCAGGGCGGCTGCGTCCGTGGCGCCGTAGGCGGTGGCGGCCGCGCTGTGCGGCATGGCGTCGCCGGCGCCGTAACCTACCAGGGCAAAGTCCTTCTCGCTGTAATTGGCTGGGGCCTGGGCCGCAGCCTGGCCGGCATCATCCTGGGCCGGGACTGCAACGGCTTGGGCTTGCTCGCCGTCGGCACGGGTAGCCATCAGCGCGTCAACCGGCGCCGCGGCGGCGGACGATTGCGCAACCGACGCCTCGGTGCTGACCATGTAGCCGGCCGTTTGCGTTTGTTGCTTAGCCTGGGACAAGTCCTGGTCGCCGCTGCCGCCGCCGCATGCGGCCAGCAAGACCGTCATGCTGCTGCACAGCAACGCGTTGACACGGATTTCCGAAGCAAAGGTGACAAATTTATTCATTACAGGTTCCTTACATTTTTACGTGAATGAACAAGGTTTGAGCACCGTCAATAACTTAGGTTCAATGGTTTGACAGAAAAATTTCTGTCAAGTATGAAAAATATACATACATTTTCTGGGTGGAAATCAAACATTTAGCCTGCAACTCTCCTGCAGCCGCCTGCTCTAAGCAGTAAATTCACTTTGATGGAGAACCCATGCGCGACTACACGAACCTCAGGCACGCCCTTCCCGCCGGCGAGCATTACGCCGGCCTCATACTCGGAAAGAACAACAGCGGCGACCATCACCTGGTGCTGTTGCCCGATGAAGTCGAAGAGGTGCCGTGGGGAGTCGCGCGCGACTGGGCGCTGGCATGTGGTGGGGAATTGCCGACGAGGCGAGAACTGGCATTGCTCTACGCCAACCTGCACGAGCATTTCCAGCGCATGTGGTACTGGTCGTGCGAAACGCAGGAGCCGCGCGCGCACCTGGTGTGGGGACAAAATTTTACGAGCGGAATCCAGACCATGTATGGGCGCCCGTTTCGCGGCCGCGCCCGCGCCGTGCGGCGCGTGCCGGTCGACTGAGCTTGCGCTTATGTGCCCTACCGAACGGATTGGGAGATGCTTTTCCGATATCGTCCGTTCTGTCTACTCCGACGCACTACTTATATATAACAACAGCCGTATTGGAAAACAAATGAATATTCTTATCAGCCTCATCATCTACCTGGTCATCTTCGGATTGATCTGGTGGCTCGTCAGCATGCTGCCGCTGCCGGCTCCCGTGGCGCAGATCGTCCGCGTGCTGTTCATCATTCTCCTGATCCTGATCGTCCTGTCGGTCTTCGGAATCATTCCAGGCGGCTACCTGCCACGCCTGAACCTGTAGTCCGCATTCCCCTCGCCCCAAGCTTGACCGGCCCGGCCAGTTCCCAACGGAACCGCCGGGCTTTTTAACGCCCTGATATTACCGATTACTCCTTGGCGGCGTCGACCCAGCGCGCCACCGGCTTGTCGGTATTGGCCAGGAACCAGGTGGTGGCGGCCATCAGGGCCACATGGCGGCGCAGGTTCTCCGGATCGACCTTGTCGAGCGTATCGGCTGCGGAATGGTGGTAATGGAAGTAGTTGGCGGTGTCGAGCAGCGGCGTAAAACTGGGCACGCCGGCCTGTTCGAGTTCGTGCAGGTCGCCGCTGCCGAGAACATCGCTGCGCTGGAAGGCGCCGGCGCCCATCGGTTCGAGCGCGGCCTGCAGCGGCGCGAACTGCGCCACGTCGCGCGCGCGCACGCTGGCGCGCAGCCCGAACGGGCGCCCGGCGCCGCTGTCGCTCTCGATGGCGGCGATCTGCTTGCCCAGCGCCGCCTTGTTCGCATCGAAGTAGGCTTGCGCACCGCGCCCGCCGTTTTCTTCGTTGGCCCAGGCGATCACGCGGATCGTGCGGCGCGGCCGGTAGTCGAGCTTTGTCAAAGTCTCGATTACCGCCATCGCGCTGGCCACGCCGGTGCCATCGTCATTGGCGCCGGTGGCCAGGTCCCACGAATCGAGATGGCCCGAGACGATCACGATTTCGTCGGCCTTGTCGGTGCCGGGCAAATCGGCAATGACATTGAACGTGTCGGCGTCGGGCAGGGTTTGCGGGGTGAGCGTCAGGCGCATCGATAGCGGTCCGCGCGCGGCCAGGCGCACCATCAGCATCGCGTCTTCGGCGCTGACGGCGGCCGCCGGAATGCGCGCGCCGTCGCGCATGCCGCTGCTGCCGGTGTGCGGCAGGCGGAAGTCGGCCCCGCCGACCGAGCGCACCAGCGCGGCCGCCGCGCCCATCTCGGCCGCCATGCGCGGCCCGCCGACCCGGTATTTCGAGCCCTGGCGGTACGCTTGCGAGGCCTGGCCGCGCTCGGCCATCCCCTGGTCGAAAGCGACGTCGAACAGCACGATGCTGCCCTTCACCGCGGCGCCGCGCGCCTTGAGTTCATCGAAGCTGCGCACCACGATCACCGGCGCCACCAGCCCAGCCGCCGGCGTGGCCGACGAGCCGCCCAGGGCGGTGAGCACCACGCGCTGGGTCACGCCGGCCGGGCGGCCGCGATAGTCCACCAGTTCGCCCTTCTCTTCGCCGCGCACCCAGTGCGGCACCTTGACCGGTTGCAGCGTGACGGTGGCGCCCAGCTTGCGCATGGCGTCGGCCACCTGGGTCACCGCGGCGGCGGCGCCGGCCGATCCGGACAGGCGCGGGCCGATCAGGTCCGTCATATCGGCCAGGCGCTCGTAGGCCCAGTCGCTTTTGAGGGCGGTGTCGCGGATTTTTGCCAGCGCGGCGGGGTCGTTGCCGGGAGCGGCGGCAAGCGCGCCGCCGCTGATCATGCCGGCGGCGAGCAGGGACAACACGAGGCGGGACAACACAAGACGGGACAACACTGGCTGATGGTACGTGCGTGACATGCGTTCGATCCTTGAAGATGGCGGAGGGATTCCAACGATAGCGCATTTGCGCCATCCGTGCCGGAAGAAGCCACGATCAAGGCTGAACGCACCATCAGGCGGCCACCAGGCGCACCCGCGTGATCTCCGACGGCGCCCCGAAGCGCTTGGGCGGTCCCCAGTAGCCGGTGCCGCGGCTGGTGTACACCCACAGCTCGCGCATGCGGTTCAGGCCTGCGGTGAATGGCTGCTGCAAGGGCACGAACAGGTTCCACGGGAAGAACTGGCCGCCGTGCGTATGGCCCGACAACTGAAGGTGAAAGCCGGCGTCCGCCGCCGCCGGCGCGCTGCGCGGCTGGTGCGCCAGCAGGATGCGCACGCTCACGTGATCGGGCGCGCCGGCCGCCGCCGCGCGCGGGTTGCTGCGGTGCGATTCGTTGAAGTGGTGCGCGGTGAAGTCGGTCACGCCGGCGATCATCAGCGCCGCGTTGCCGCGCTCGCACACCACGTGCTCGTTCATCAGTACCGTCAGCCCGAGCCGGCGCATCTCGGCGATCCATTCGTCGGCCCCGGAATAATATTCGTGGTTGCCGGTGACGAAAAAGGCGCCGTCGCGGGCCGCCAGGCGTCCCAGCGGCTCGGTGTGCAGGCGCAGGCGCTTCACGCTGCCGTCGACCGTGTCGCCGGTAATGGCGATGGCGTCGGGCTTGAGCGCGTTGACCTTGGTGACGATGGCGTTCAGGTAGCCGCGCTTGATGGTGGGACCGACGTGCAGGTCGGAGATCTGCACGATCGAGTAGCCGTGCAGCGCGGCCGGCAGGCCGGCGATCGGCACGTCCACCTCGACCACGCGCGCCACCCGGCGTGCGTTGACCAGGCCGACCAGGGTCACGCCCAGCGCCACCAGCGGCACCGCAATGGCCGTGCCGCGCACCAGCGGCTCGCCGGCGGCGCCGAATACGGTCAGCGCCAGCAACGCCACGTCGCGCAGCACGGTCAGTACCAGCAGCGAGGAAAACAGGCCCATGGTCAGCATGCCGGCCCATGCCAATTGGTCGGCCCAGCGCCAGCGCTTGAAGCGCACCGACAGCAGGCCGGCCGGCGTCAGGAGGGTCGACGCGGCCAGCAGGGCGATGGCCACGGCCACGCCCAAGGGACCCGGATCGATGGCCGGCACCAGCCGCATGCCTATATAGAGGTGCAACATTGACAGAAGTGCCAATACGATAAAGATGGCGCGCGCGGGCATGGGCAGGTCCGGACATGGAGGGTGAGCTGTTACAGATGGGGCGGCGTGCCGCTTACGCAAGGGGAAAGATGGTTGCTCGGCCGTTGTTACAGTACCGCCGCATTTGTAAGTTTATGTATTAAGGATGGAGTTCCGATGTAGCCGGGATATAGTGGAGTCATGCCCCAGCGCTTGCGTGATCATCCCGATCTCGGTTGAGGCCAAAGGAAACGCCATGTTGAATACTAAATTTGCTGGTGCGGTGATCCTGGCCGCAGCGGCCATCTCCTCCACCGCAATGGCTAGCGACCGCGGCGTCAATACGGCGATCGGCGCTGTCGCTGGCGCAGCCATTGGCCACAGCACGGGTTCGCGCAACGGCGCGCTGGTCGGCGGCGTGCTCGGTGCGGTGGTCGGCAATTCGGTCAGCACCCGTGACCGCAACAGCAACCGCGGCTACTACGATAACAGCTACGACAATCGCTACGAAACCCGCTACGAAGAGCGCCGCTACGAGCGCCAGTACCGCGAACCGGCGCCCGTGTATGTCGAGTCGCGCAGCTATTACCAGCCCGCCCCGGTGTATTACGCACCGCCGCCACGCTACTACGGCCCACCGGCAGTCGTCTACGTCGAGCGCGGCCGCGGCTACCGTCACCACGGTTACGGCCATGGTCGCGGCCATGGACGCGGGCATGGATACGGACACGGATACGGCCGTTAATCACCGTCGGATTACCTGTTTTGCCCGGGCACGAGACTCTCGTGCCTTTTTTTCGTCCATACGTCCCTCTTTCCCGCCTCCCCCCGCTATGGCTTGCTGACGGCACGTGCCGGCGCCTCTTGGGGGAAGCATGGAAACAGCGGACGCGATCATCGCACTTGGCGCGGGCCGGTACCGCCTGTGCGGCCAGTTGGGCGGCTCCGCCTATGGCGTGGTGTGGCGCGCCATGGGGCCGGCCGGCGAGGTGGCGCTCAAGCTGGTCAACCGCGAGCAGATGGCGCGCGCCCATCCCCACCAGCGGGCGCGCTGGATCGCCAGCGCCCGCAACGAAATCGCCTTCCTGCGCTCGCTCGCACCATGGGACGAGCGCCACGTGGTCCGCCTGCTCGACAGCGGCGAACACGATGGCTTGCCCGTCATGGCGCTCGAACTGCTCGATACCGACCTTGGGCGGCACGTCGTCATCGAACGCGATGCCGGGCGCGCGCCGACGAACACCCGGCTGCTCGACTGGCTCGGACAGATCAACCAGGCGCTGGCCAAGGTCCACCAGTACGGCTGGGCGTACCTGGACCTGAAACCGGCCAACGTGCTGCTCTCGCGCCGTCACGGCAGCGTCAAGCTGGCCGATTTCGGCACCAGCCGCATGCTGGCCGACGGCCATGCAAGCACGTATGCCGGCACCGCCAGCTGGCAGGCGCCGGAACAGTTTTTCCCGGATGCCGACGGCGGCTACGACACCGACGCCCGCACCGATTACTTTGCCCTCGGGGCGCTGTTCTACTACCTGGTCACGGGTGGCCTGCCGCTGCGCTTTTGCAGCGACTGCGGCCAGGCCTACCGCGAGCACCGCGGCGACGGCGCGGCGATCCTGCTGGCGCGCCACGGCAATCGCCTTCCTCCCACCCTGCATGAGGATGAAGCGGCGCATTTCGCGCGCGCTTTCGGCGCCCGAGCCGACACCGGCACCTGGACGCCTGCGAGCGCGGCGTGCGACGGTGGCGCGGCCGAAGCGCTGCTCCTGCTGCGCGCCCTGCTCCATCCCGAGCGCGCGCAACGCCCGTGCCACGCCATGCAGATCAGCCGCATGATCGGCGCCATCCGCGCCGCCCTGCCTACGGGCGAACGGTCATGATGCGCCTCGCCGACCGCTCGCCCGGCTTCATCGCGACCGCCGCCCTGCTCATGCTCCTGTGCCTGTTGCAGCTGGTATGCCTGTGGCGCGCGCCGCCGGCCTGGTCGCCCGAGCGCATTTCGGTGGCGCTGCATCCGGGCGAGTCGCTGACCGTGGGCGAGGCCGAACTGGCGGCGCCCCAGGCCGACAGCGCCCACCTGGCGCTGCGCCGCGCCGCCGACGGCAGCTGGTTGGCCAGCAACGTTAGCGCCGGCAAGCAGGTGCTGCTGCAGCGGGGCGGCGTCGACCGCCGCATGGGTTCCAGCGCGCTGCGTGCCGGCCAATCGTTCCGCATTGGCGCGGCGCGCTTCGATGTCGGCGACGCCAGCGCGCGCCGGATCGCCTTCTCCGGGCCTGGCGCGCAATGGCGCTACGACGGCGCCACCCTGTACCGCGACGACAGCGCGCAGCCGGCATGCCCGGACGCCGGCGTGGCCGCGCGCGCCATCGCACTGTGGAACCGCGCCATGCCGCAGGCGCTGACGGTGGCGCGCCCGCTCACCTTCGGCGGCAATCTGTACTGCGGCAACCGGCTCGGTATCGCCTATGTGGAAGGCGCCAGCGCCACCATCGGGCGCGCCAGGGATGGACTGCTGCTCTCGGGCGCCGCCGACCGCGCGCCGCTGATCGTCTCGTCAAGCGCCGGCCAGGTGGACCTGGCGCGCATTGCAGAACCGCTGGCCGGCGTGCAGACGCTGGTGGCCGGGCGCACCCGGCTCAAGGTGCAGATCGACGACGGCGTGCTGCACCTGCTGCCGCAGCGCCATGTGGCGCTGTACGCGCAAGCTGACGCGCTGCTGCCGGCGCAGGTGGCGTGGCAGTGGAAAAAACGCGGCATCTGGACCTTGCCGGCCGGGCGGCCATGGGCGGTGGCCCTTAGCCTGTGCGTCTTGCTGGCCGTGGCGGCGGGCGTGAACTGGCAGCGCGGCGCCTGGCCTTTTACGCGCGACACACAGCGCGCGGTGCGCGCGGCGGCTGGGGCCAGCGCGCTGCTAGCCGTCGCCGGCGTGGCCGCGCTGCTGTTCCAGCGTTCGGGCAGCGCCCCCGGCGTGGGCTGGTCGATGCTGCTGGCCTGGGCCGCGCTGTGGGGCTGCCTGCTGGTGCCGGCGCGCCTGACACTGGCTACCGCCGCCGGCGTGCTGCTGCTGGCCGTGGGCCTGCTGGCGCAGCTGGAACTGGGCTTCGGCGGCGCCGAATCGGCGGCGCTGCGCCACTTCCAGAAATCGGTGGCGCTGCTGGCGATCGGCCTTGGCATCGGCGCGCACCTGCGCCTGCGCGTACGCGCCGGCGCGCCGGCCATGCCGCAGACCACCCTCGAATGGGTGCTCGCACTGTTCGCGCTGGCCGCGCTTGGCGCGCTCTTGATGCAAGTCGTCTTCGGCGACGAAACCGGCGTATTCGACCTGCAGCCGGTCGAATTTGCCAAATTGGCCTTGACCGCGCTGACCGCGCACTGCCTCGCCATCGGCCTTGGCTGGCACGCGGGCATGCCGGAGCAGTCCAGCCCCACGCGGCGCTGGCTGCGCCTGGCCGCGCCGGCACTGCTGTTCGCCGCGCTGCTCGCTCTGGCCCTGGTCCAGGTGGACGATTACTCGCCCCTGATCCTGCTGCTCGTGTGGTGCATGGCGATGGCGCTGGCCTGGTCGCTCGCCACCCGCACCCACATCGCCACGGCAAGCGTGTTCGGGGTCGCCTGCGTGGCCGCCGGCAGCATCGCCTGGCTGCGCAGCGCCGGCGTGGCCGAGGTGGCGCAGTGGGGCTTTTATGCCGACCGCTTTTTGGTGTGGCTCGACCCGGCCCAGCATCCGCATACCGGCCAGCAGTTGCTGCTGGCCGCGCGCGCCATCGCCGAAGGCGCGTGGTGGGGCGCGGACAGCCGGCTTGGCCTGGGCGCCATGGGCCAGCCTGGCGGCAGCGCCTTGCATATTCCGGCTGTGCAGGACGACTTCGCGCCGTCCTTCTTCTTGAACCGCCACGGCTTGCTGGGCGCACTGGCGCTGTGGGCGCTGCAGGCGCTGTTTTTGGTCGGCCTGCTGCAAACGGCGGCGCGCTGTTTCGGGGCCAGCGAGCATACGCGCGACTTTCGCCAGGCCTGGCTGTGGCGCTTTCGCTGCTTCGCCCTGTGCGGCGGGGCCGCTTTCGTGCTGGGCCACTTCTTGCTGTCGTGGGGGACCAACCTGGCGATCTTCCCGATCATGGGCCAGCCCATGAGTTTCCTGTCGGCCGGCGGCAGCCACCTGCTGTTTTTCATCTGCCCCCTGCTAGCGTTCAGTGCAATCAGTGCGCAATCATTCGAGGAGAATCAAGCATGCCGGTCTACGTCCAACATGAAGTCCTGGGCAAGGTGAACGATGTGTTCAACGCCGAAACCCTGTGGCAGGCGCCCGGCCTGGCGCTGTTCTCGCGCCGTCCGCTACTGCGCGACCTGCTCGAACGCTCCCCGCGCGAGCACCGCGGCCGCGCTCCCACGCGCTGCTTTTCGCACATCACCCTCCTGCTGGCGCAGGACGAAGTCGACGACGACCGCCACCTGACGCGCGGCGCCCGCGTGCGCGACCTGGCGCAGTCGCTCACAGCCCTGCACCAGAAGGATTTTGGCGACCTGCTCGGCAGCGACGACGTTCGCTACGACGTGGTCGGCACCGATGCGCTCGAACCGGGCCAGGTCGAGGTCAAGTTCGGTCACGCGGTGTACCTGCCGGCCGCCGGCGAGCAGCCCTTGTATACAGTAGAGACCTCGCGCGACAGCGCCATCTGGCAGGCGGTGTGCCCGATCTATCCGCAGCAGCGCCTGGCGCTGATCGGCCACGACGCCGACCTGGCCAGCCACGCGGTACCAGGCTGGCCGTTCGGTACCGTCGGTGCCATTTTGCTCATTAACGACGGTCCCGACGCGCCGATCGAGGTGCAGGTACGGCCCAAGGGCGCGTTCGACTGCGCGCTCGATGCACTAAGCGGCCATTACGTCGTCACGGCCAAGGGCGATCCGGCGGCGCGCCTGCTGATGCGTGTGCGGCGCGCAGGCTCCGCTCCAATCCCTGCCCCGTCAACAAAACCGGCAGCAGTGTGGAAGGCGCGCGCCCCGGCCAGCATCGACAACGGCGACACCGCCGTACCATTCAGCCACCGCCCCGCTGCCGCGCCGATGGAAAGCGACGCCACCTACGCCCCGCTGGCGCAGCAGCGGGTCAGCCTGGTCGGCTTGGCGCTGCCCTGCCTCTCGCGCTACCGCGACACGGGCGCCGTGTCGATGGAAATCGGCCTGGCCGCGTCCCTGCTGCTGGCAAGCGAGGGCGAAACGGCGGCCCTGAGTTTCGGCGTCGACGCGGCCGACCAGCTGTACGCCTTGACCAGCTCAGGGCGCCAGCCGATCGCCGCACCGGCCACCTTCACGCCGGTGGACGCGCGCGAGGTCGAACTGCTGGCGGTCGCTCCCGCCATGGCCGACCGCTATTGCGCCGTGCTGCGCCTGCCGCACCCGATTGCGGCGCCGGTGGCGAGCGGCGCGCGCTTTGCCTTCGGGCGCAGCGCGCCGATGCTGGCCGCGCTGCGCGTGCTCGATTCGCCGCGCTTCCTGCGCGTGGCTAGCGGCGCGGACAACGCCAGCGCGGACCGCATCGGCCTGTCGCGCAGCGCCTTCAGCTTCGAGGCGGGAGCTGGCGGATACCTGATCGGGCGCCTGTCCGCCACCCAGGCGCTGTACCACCTCGACGACAAGCTGGCCTTTGTGGCCAGCATCGGCGAAGCGAGCGCCGACAAGCCGTACACCCTGCCCGCGGGTCACCATCTGGTGGCGGGCCACTACGTGCTGCGTTTCGACGCGTAAGGAGAATGCCATGCCAAGCCCGAACTACCTGACCGTGCTCGCCTATTGCGCGGGCCTGGTCGCCACGCTGGTGCTGGCGGCGTGGCTGACGCCGGCGCGCTGGTGGCGCCGGCCTAACCTGCGCGCGGCCGGCATCCTGGTGGCCGGCACGTGGGGACTGGGCGCGCTGCTGCTGTCGCTGCTGCCGGCGGCAAATCCCGTCATGGCCGCAACGCCGCCGCCGCTGCACGCGGGCGTCAGCTACACCGTGTTCGACGACTTGAACCTGCGCGCGGACAAAGGCATCGGCGCGCCGCGCATCGCCGTGGCGCCGGCGGGATCGGTGGTCACCACGACCGGCCTGCGCGACGGCGACTGGTGGCAGGTCAGCGCGCGCATCGACGGCAGGGAGGTGCGCGGCTGGTCGAGCAGCCTGTGGCTGCGGCGCGCCGAGGAAGCGCGGCGTTGAACACTGTCAGGCCGGCAGCTTCATCGGGTTGAAGTACAGGCCGTTCACGCACTGCATCGGCGCGGTGCGCTCGAAGCCCATCGCTTCGTAGACCGGCAGCGCGTAGTTGGACGCGTTGACGGTAAAGCTGCCATCGCCGCCGGCCACAATGGCCTCGCGCCGCGCCACGTCCCACAAGGCGCGCCCGATGCCGCGTCCGTGGAATTGTTTGGCGACGAACATGTGATACAGATGCTGGCGCTCACGCACGGCGATGAAACCGGCCAGTTCGCCATCCATCTCGGCCACGTGATACGCATGCCCCAGGCGCAGAAATCCCAGGAAACCCTGTTCGTCATTGTCGCGCAGGAAGGTGGCGGCCGCTTCGGGCGGCGATTCGTGGACGATGAACTCGCTGGCCAGCGCGCGGAACAGGGCGGCGACGGCCGGGACATCGCTGTGCTCGATAGGACGGATCAGCATGCTTGGTCTGGAAAGGTTGACACAACGCCTATTGTGCACGTTTGGCGGCGAATGTGCAGGCCATTTGCGCCTGCATGTTGACGCACGGCACGAACGCGCTTTAGACTGGAACGATCATGCCTAAACCGAGCCTGTCCGTACCGCTGCCGGCGCCGTCGCTGCGGCCCAAGGTGCCCTTGTCCAAGCCGCTGCGCCACGCGCGCTACCGCCAGCTGTGGACCGCCAACCTGATATCGAACCTCGGTACCTGGACCCAGACGTTCGCCTCGGCCTGGCTGATCACCCTGGTCGCCAATTCGGCCTCCACCGCCAGCCTGGTCCAGACCGCCAGCTACATTCCGATCTTTTTGTTCGCGCTGTTTGCCGGCGTGATCGCCGACGCCGTCGACCGGCCCAAATTTTTGTTCTTCTGTAATCTGTTCATGGCCCTGTGCGCCTGCGTGATGGCGGCGCTTGCCATCAGCGGCCGGATCTCGACTGCGCCCGTGCTGGCGTTGACGTTCTGCATGGGCACCGGCGCGGCCTTCATGTGGCCAGCCTGGCAAGCGTCGATGTCGGGCCTGGTCGAGCCGGACGAGGTCGAAGCGGCCGCCACCCTCAACAACCTGAGCTACAACGTGGCGGCCATCCTCGGGCCGGCCCTTGGCGGCCTGCTGTTCAACTGGGTCGGAGCCGGGGCGCTGTTCCTGGTCAACGCGCTGTCGTTTGTCGGTTTGCTCACGGTCTACTGGTCGTGGTGGCGCGACGGCGTGCCCGAGCCGCGCCCCAAGGTCGATTTTGCAAGCAGCCTCAAGCTTGGCGTGTGCACCGCGCTCGGCTGCGGACGCTACCGGCGCATCCTGCTCAATGTGTGCACGGTGTTTTTCTCGACGATTGCGTTCGCGGCCCTGCTGCCGGTATTCGTCAAGCAAGTGCTGCACATGGATTCGAGCGTGTTCGGCATCCTGATGGGCAGCCTGGGCGCCGGCGCGGTGTGCGGCGCCTTCCTGCTGCCGTCGCTGCGCTGCCGGATCGGCAAGACGCGTCTCTTGAGCGGCTCGCTGCTGGTCTACGGCGCCATGCTGTGCCTGCTGCCCTTCATCCGCTCGCTCGCCCTGCTGGTGCCGCTCATCGTGGCGGCCGGCATGGCCTGGTCGGCCACCGTGTCGACCCTGAACGCGGCGGCGCAACTGGCTTTTCCGGCAAGCATACGCGCACGTACCCTGTCGATCTACCTGTTCGTCATGGCCGGGGGCTACACGGCCGGCAGCATGGTCTGGGGCGCGCTGGCCGACAGGGTCGGCGTACAGGCCGCGCTGGCCGCCGCCGGCGCCTGCGTGGTCGTCAACGCCATCGCACTCGCCACAGGAAAGCGGGAAACGTCCATCTGATCGTCGCTTTGATGCGGCACCATTTCCGATAAGCTGTCAGGATTGCCAAATATTACGGCCAAGCCAGATGACAACAGCAGCTCCCAGCCTCGATTGCGGCCCCTATCTCGATGTGTCGGTGCACTCCAGCGCCGGCACCGATGCGCCGCAACGCCTGGAGAACCAGGATAATTACCTGGTTATCGACAGCACCGGCAGCGCCGTGTTCCTGTACGAGCAAGCCGCGCAGCGCCAGCAGGTGGCGCGCTGGCCGCACGGCCACATGCGCGTGGCGGTACTGGACGGCATGGGCGGCCATGGACGCGGGCGCGAGGCGGCCGAGGCGGTCGTCGGCGGCTTGCTGGACATGCCGGCCTGCCACACGCTGGGCGAGCTGTCGGCCCGGCTCGACCTGCTGCACGCGCAGTTGCAGGAGCATTTCGGCTGCGATCCGGTCTCCGGCAAGCGGCCCGGCACCACGTTGACCATGCTCGAACTGCGTCCCGGCAAACCGGCGCTGCTGTATCACGTGGGCGATTCGCGCCTCTACGAAATGACCGGCACGCAAGTGACGCCCCTGACCGTCGACCACGTGCCGGCCACCGCCTTTGCGATGGGCGGCTTGCTGGGCGAGCACGAATGGTGGCAGCAGGTGCATGGCGAGCATCGCTCGCAGATCTCGCAAGCGTTTATCCTCGGCAATGCTTTTGTCAATCCGGCCGAGCTGGCCGATGGTTTATACGAACTGTCGCCACGCAACTTGCCGTCGTATCTATATCACATGCCGGACCGGCGCGCGCTGGAGCTCGATCCGCGCGCGGTCTACCTGCTGGCCAGCGACGGTTTCTGGGCCTGCGCCGATCCATGCGCCTGGCTGGCACGCTGGCCGGCGCTGTTCCAGGCGCAGCACAGCGCACGCGCCATGAGCGACGCCTTGTTTGCCGAGATGACAAGCAATCCGCCGCCCGAGCTGCATATCGACAACCTGACAGCCATCGTCCTGCGCCCGTTGATGCACGAGGAAACGGCGGCCCCGATAGCGGCCGGACAACTTTGCAACGGAGAGCCTTGATGACTCGACAACACGTTGTTTCAAAACACAAATATTGTTGTTAGGCACAGACGTTTGGCGTGCCACACTTCAAGAAAAGGGCGTAAGCTTTAACACTCACGAACGGCGAGTATTGCTATGAAAAAATGCAACAATCCCCTGCATCCGCATTGCACCTTCTGGGTCATGCCAGGGGAAACTGCATGCGCGAATGGCCACGCCCAGACCGCCGTTCCAGTGGCGAGCGCGGCCGCGCCAGCCAATTCCAGCTATGAACTGATCAGCGCCCTGCGCAGCGCGCGCCCAAGCGCCAAGCCCGAGGCCGCGCCGTTCAGCTACCCGGACGAGGCGCCGCCGGCGCTGCAGCGTCCGCACCTGCACATCAGCGGCTTCGATCCGCGCGCCGCCGGCGGACGCCAGGCCATCAAGGTCGAGCTGCGCGGCATGCCGCCCGACAGTGCGCCATTGGTCACCATGCAATTGCAATCGGCCCTGATCGCGCAGGGCAATGCGCGCCACTCGTTCGTGCGCACCCTGCGCGGCGACTGGCGCCCGCTGTTCATCGAATTTTCGTCGCGCGACAAGGAACACGGGCAATACCGCATCGAGGTCGAACTGTTCAACCTGCAAGATAACCGCATCCGCCATAAATGGGTGTGCACGCTGGTGATTCTGGTGCCGCGTCCCGATGCGACCCTGACGGAGATCCACCAGACTTTCCTGTCGACCCACAAAAACGTGCGCGTCATGGCGGACGACGCGTCCATCGCGCGGGTGAATGCCCAGGCTGGCGGCGGACGGCTGGACATCGACGTGCATGCGCGCAACGCGTCGATCGCCAACCTGAATCTCGACGCCAAGCCGGGCAAGGTCGACATGGGTTTTTCGACCATTGCCTGGGACGAAGACCTGATCGAAATCGACGTGCCCGCGCATGCCGAGCCGCATCCGCACCCGACCGCCTGCGCCTGCCTGGTCAATGCGGCGCCCGAGGCAGGGTCGCAGCGCCAGGTTCGGCTGTTTGCGATGACGGAGTGCGTGCTGGGGCGGTTTGAACTGTACGATCCGGACGCCGACGTGCTGCTGACCCACTTCGGCGACGACGGCCAGGATCGCGAAGGCCTCACGCGCCGCCTGTCGGGGCGTCACGCGGTGATCCGGCGCGGCATGAACGGATTCGAGATCGAGGATGTGTCGCGTTATGGGATTTTGCTCGACGGCGTCTGGCCGGGCAAGAACAAGCCGGTGCCGCTGCGGCTGGGCATGCGCATCGAACTGTCGGCCAGCATCAAGGGCATTGTGGTGCTCAATGTGACGGCGGTGATGCCGCACGGGGTGATCATGCACCGCGTCGATCAGGGCGCGCATGCGGAGTGTTTTTACTTTTTAGAGCCAGGCAAGCACCCGGGCTTCCCGCTGGCGCCGTTCGGCGCCGCGCCGAGGGCGGCGGTGATGCCGGTTCTGTATCACCAGAATGGCGGTTTCTGGCATCTTGATCCGGCGACCGGCAAGGAAACGGCGCTCAGTCCCGGCGTGCCGCTGGACAAGCTGGCGCAGTTCGCGCGCCACACACGCTTTGCCAGCGAGTCGTACCCGGAATGCTGGATCGTGCGCACGGCGCTTAAATCGACGCATGCGGCGGTGGAGATGTACACGGCTTGAGAGCCATGCGCGTCGGCGCATACACATACCGCTAACTTAAAAACCGTCGCCCCCCCGCCAAGTGCCGCCTTGGCGCGGGGGCGACGGTTTTGAGGCCGCTAGCCGATCAAGCAGACCTGCCTTTTATTCGCCGTAACTGCGCCGCCTGGTATGCCCCGAACACATCGTTGAACAGGCAGCGAATCAATGGGTCGTCCACCAGTTCGGCGTCCAGCAAATCTTCCTCGGTCTGCGCGTCGAATACCGCATCGTTCATGCGCATGTACATCGACGTGAGCGCCTCGCCCAGTTCCAGCGCCGCATACAGCCTCGCGATCGGCACGTCGGTCGTCAACGACAAGGCATCCGGCACGCCGTCGATCATATCGATCTGATCGCCCTCGATCCGGTAATAAAAATGCGTGCCCTCCCCCGCATGATCGAAAACCGATAACCGCCACACGCGCGGCTTGTCGAAAAAACTCTCTTCCGGCAGTTCCATGCTCCGGTATTTGTCCAGCAGGCCCGATGCGCAGTACGCCATCACGCGTTGGTGCTGGCTCGCTGTCAGCGGCGGGAACTGGCGCGCAATATCGGCCGTGGGCGGTGGCGTTGCGTGGCCGTGATACGCGTAATCGACGTCTTGCTCGCCCACCGGCACCACCCAGCTCAATGGCGGCGCGGCGACCAGGGAATCGCGGCCCAGCACAAACGATACCGAAGGATTCATCCTGACGATCCGCGCAGCGGGTAACGCCGCTGCCACTTCATCGGCGAACTGGCGGTACGTGATCGGGAAAAACGCGTGGTTATACCAGGACCACGGCTCCTGCACGAACTGGCACGAACTGGGCACCACATAGCGCGGCTTGAGCGCCGCAAGCTGTTCGATCCATTCTTCCGGCAGTTGCGGCGGCGCGGGGACGGCCCGCGAGGGCGACAAGACTTCGATCTCGCGCATGGTCTGGAATGGCCACAGCACCATGTCCCAGGGCGCAAAGCGCGCCAGCGCAGGCAGCATCGCCGGATCGATCCACGAATCGACGACATTGAGCACATTCAGGCCGGCCGCTTGAATGTGGAACATCGAGTCCACGTCCGCATCCATGGCTTCGCGCGGGGTCACCGTCATTGCGCCGACCTGCACCGGCACATCGATGCGCAACTGGTGAACATGGATAAACCCCAACTCGCGCACCATGTCGAACAATTCCTCGAACAGGCAGTAAATGTAGACAGGCGTGGCGCGGTCCAGCAGATCGAGGCTGTCGAACGAGCAGTGGTCGTCGTGGAAGTGCGAAATGAAGATGGCGTCGAAGCGCACCTCGCGGAGTTGCGCGTGGTCGAAGCGCACGTCCGGAAAGGCGTGGCAATTGCGGCTGAAGGGGTTTTCAACCACCGGATCGAAGGCGATGCGCGTGCCCTCGCATTCGAACACATAGCCGGCGTGGAGAATCCTGGAGATTTTGAGCGTCATGGCGGCCATTATCTCACGCGCGATCGCCTCCTAAAACGCTTGGGGCGACTGCGGATCGCCTATCATGGCGGTATTGACTGGGCATCCCGGTGGCTTAATGTATGCAAGTGGACAAACAATGACGATCATCGAACTCCCGTTTCGGGCGACAACCGAACAATCCTGCGCCTGGCTCGAACAGCAAACCGGCACGCCGTGGACGTTGGCGCGGTTGATAGAAAACGCGCTCACCCCGTATGTGTGGCTCGATTACGACGCCAATCACGCCGATCTGTTCGGCGACGCCAACGGCGGTTACGCCGCGCCGATCTTTTTGGAAGCCGATACCGCGCGCCTGGCGGCCGGCAGCGAGGATGTGCTGATCACCATCACCAAGGACGCCTATAAAATCGTGGCCCAGTTGCCGGCGCCCGGTTTCCGGCGCGAGCTGCACGAACTGCGCTTTCTCAAAAAGGAACTCGAACGCCTGGTGGCCAAGCTCAAACGCGATGCGGAACCGAAGCCGGTGGTGCCCGAAACGGCGCTGGAAGCGCGCGTCGGCATCAGCAAGGATGAAGTGATGGCGGCATTCGGCGCCATGCTGCGGATCGACATGAACAAGGCGCTGGATGACGCCGGCGGCATTTTCGGCGATGAAGGCGCGCGCATCAAAGGCAGCGCCCGCAAATCGAAAAAACAGGCCATGTGGAATCCGGTGACCCTGGCCCTGGGAATGAACGATGCGTACCGCGTGCCGATCTCGCAACTGAAACGTGCATTCCAGGCCCACGATTTCCTGTATCCGTGGCTGGGGCAATGGAATGAGTCGCTTGCCCTGCTTGGCAAGTAAGTTAAACTACGCCCCTTACACTCCAGCTCCGAATCTATGACTACCAAAAAACAGCCTCCGGCTAAACGCGCGCCCGAGGAACCAGCCGGCCGTCCCGAAAATCCGTTTATCAGCACCGAGTTTTTTACGCGGATGCGCGATTACACCGAACGCGATGCCGCCTTTTCCAAGGAAATCAAGGCGATCGGGGAACGCGGCGCCGGCAAGCTGTCGACCGATGCGCGCACCGCGCCGTCGCTCGAACCGCTGCGCGGCGTGATTAAAAAAGGCTTGCCGCTCAAAGATATGTTCGGGCGCATCGTGCAGGGCGTGGAATCGGGCTTGTGGGAGCCGTGGCTGAGCGCCTTTGGCTTCGAGCTGCGCGGCGTTAATTACGCCAAGACCGGCCCGCGCAATGCCCGCCTGGCGCTCGATATCAGCCTGGCGTCGAAAGCGACCACGGTGTTTGCCAATGCAGGCATTCCTAACTGGCGCAGCCTGGTGGCGGAAGACTGCGCCCAGGTTCAGATCGAAAAACCGACCGAAAAGACTCCGGCCAAGGCATATGCCATTTTCTGGCTGGACGGCGCCGACTAAGTCGCCGCAGAAGTGTGCGCAGGGAGCCCCTTCCAGCCCCGCCAGGTGTAATGGGATTGGCGCCGTTGCACCTTGAATCGGGCGCCGCAATGGCGGCAGTTGCAGGCAGATCCTTGTGCCGGTCAACGGTAAAACTGCCCTGCCGGCACAGACCGGCAAGGCCAGGTAAAACCAGCGAGGCGGCAGCGGCCTCGCCGTTGCCGCTTACTTCATCGTGAAGGTTTGCTGCGCAGTATCGACAGCATAGTTCTTCGCCACATCCCAGTACGTGAAATTGTACTTGACCACGTCGCCCGCCTTCAGGCCGCCGGCTGAGTAGGTATTGTTACCCGCGTCCTGGCGCATGCGAACGTTTTGCGGGTTACCGGAATTGACCGTGTAATGCACGTCCGCCCAGCCCGATGTGCGCACTGCGAACTGCAGGGTCGTCGGGGCGGTCTGGGTGGCGCTGACCGAGACTGGCGTCGGCGTCGGCGTCGGCGTTGGCGTTGGCGTCGGCGTTGGCGTCGGCGTCGGCGTCGGTGTCGGTGTCGGCGTTGGCGTCGGCGTTGGTGTCGGCGTTGGCGTTGGCGTCGGTGTCGGTGTCGGCGTCGGTGTCGGCGTCGGCGTACCCGATTCCCACACGATATCGTCAATTGCCATCTGGAACGGCGCCGTCGGCAATTGCGTCGCTTCGCTCGAAAACTGGAACAGGTCCAGCATCGACTGCAAGGCCACTTTCGGCCCGACCAGGGTCGATACCGGAATCGTGGCCGTGGCCCATTCGCCGTTACGCACCAGGCCATACGTGGTGGCATTGGCCGGGAACTTGACCGCATTCTGGTTGGTGTAGGTATCCTGGATACTCACATTGAACGCCACATTGGCCGGAATCTTGATGCGGAACTTCAGGTTGCCGTTCCTGAAATTGCTCATGTCGTGCGCCTGGCGCGATTGCACGCTGCCGCCGAACCACTGATTTGGCGCGGTGTAATTGAGCGCGAACACGTTAGGGCCTTCATACGGCGCGGTGTTACCCGCCGAGGTGGACGCGTTATTCCACACGAAGACATCGGAACTGGTGCCGGCCACCTGCTTGTTATTGACCGCGGTGTTATCGGTGAAGACGCCGAACTTGCCCACTTCCGGCGTCGTCTGGCTGCCCAGCTTGACCGATCCCTTGCCATCGAGCTGATAGACGCGCACATAATCGACGTACATGGTGCCCGGCAGCGGCGCGGTGACTTGTGCGGGCGAGGCGGCATCGGTAAAGTTACCGCCCACGGCCAGGTTCAGCAGCAGGTAGAACGGCGCCTGCAGCGCGGTCGAATTGACCGGCAGCGGGTTGTCGTACATATTGTGCTCGACGCCGTTATCGACGATCGTGAAGCGCATTTGCGACTCGGTCCAGTACAGGCGATAAGTGACGAAACGGTTGGCCATCGAGGTCGGCGCGATATACCAGTTCTTGGTTTGCCACGCGGTCGAGGCGGCGCAGCTTTCGTTGCCCGGCACGCAGGCCGCCTGCTGCCAGGTGATGACGTTCGAGCCGGCGAAGTTGTCGATGGCCGCGCCACCGGTGCGATAGGCGGCGCGGTGGCCCATCTCGAGAATATCGATCTCGCCGTTGCGCGGCCAGGTTTGCGGGCTGACGCCGAGCAGCCATCCGGCAGGCCACAAACCGGTGCCGAGCGACGGCGTGCTCACGCGCATTTCGATCATGCCGTACTGCACTTGCACCTTGCCGGCGGACGTGATTTTGCCGGAAGTAAAGGAGTTGCTACCAACCGTCTGGCGCTGGGCCTTGATGGCGAGCGCGCGCGAGTTCGACTCGAACGGCACGTTCACGATGGACAGGTTGTTGGGGCTGTAGTACTGCAATTCCTGGTTGCCGTAGCCGCACAGGTTGATCTGGCAACCGTTGCCGTCGTCCGCTGTCCACACCGAGGTGTTCAGGCTGGGGCCGTTGAATTCTTCCGACCACAGCAGTTGGCCGATGACGGGATTGGTCACGCTGGCGCCGGCGTTGGCGCCGTAGATGGCGAGGATGCTGCCCGCGATGGCGGACAGCACGAATGTACTTTTCCGGCTTGCCTGGATGTTGTTTTGATTTTTCACAATGTCTCCTGATGACTACTCTTCATAAAAAACGGAACCGGGCCGGAGAGCGTGGTGGTAACGATTCCACTTCCGGTCGGCACCGCGCTATGCCGGACTGCGAAAACCACGTGGGCAGTCCGGCTAGATACGAGTGGGAAATGCAGCCGGCCTCAGGCGCTATGCGCGGGACGGCGTGGATTGAATGGAACAAGCCAGGTGCATCGGCGCCTGCTGCGTGAGCGATTCACGTGGGACATCGGTCTCCTTGCCCGCCAGCTTGGGCACACGGTTCTGTCGAATATTGGAGCGCAGAAACTTCGCGTTCCCAGGATTATGGAAACGCTTCCAAATCAGGAAAGTGAAATATATGCCGATTGAATTTTGATGTCAAGATAAAAAGAGTTGCATGTTGTGCTAGCGGAACGCAGGCCTGCGCGCCTACCAGCGCGATGCGTGGTCCTCGGTCACGCCGGCAAGCCGCGTCACGGCCCGTCGTGGCTCGGCCACGCTCGCCCTCACCCATCCCGAAAACGTGCCGATCGGCTGGACGTAGCGGCTCGCCGCCACCAGCAGGTTCTTGTCTTCGCGGCGAAAACCGTCCGGCGTGAAATACAGGTCGAGCAGACCGTCGTCCGTGAACACATGCCAGGGCGCCATCGGATCGTTCTCGTTGTAATCGAAGGTGGCCGCGCCCAGGCCGAATAACTGCCCGTCCAGCCACAAGGCGTTCTCGTGCGCACCGAAGTAGCCGGCCTGCAAGTTAAAGCCGAGTTCCAGGCTGTGCGCCGAGGCCCAGCGCCACGCCGTCTCGCGCGCCAGTAAACCGTTCGAGTAGTCGAAGCTGGCCACCCCGCCGTCGAGCGGGTACTCGTGCGCACCGGCGCGCACGCCGCCGCTGAGCGCCAGGCCCGATGATTTTTGCGTCGCATGCACGGCCCCGCCGCGTACCGGCCCCACGGCCAGCAGCAGCGGCGCGCTGGGCTGCCCGAAGGCGGCATCGATCTCCAGGCCCGTGCAGCGCAGCGACAGCGTGCGTGCCGACATGTCGATACGCACGGCACCGAGACTGAAGCGGCTGTCGCCGCCCGCATGCTCGGCCAGCCGCGCCGTCAGTCCCGGTAAACCATCGCGCGAGAAGCCGGCGACTACCTCGCGCCGGGTCCGCTCGAACACATAGGCAAAGGCCGTGTTGGTCCAGCCGACATCGACGATGGCGATGCCACAGAACAGTTGATTGGTGGCCAGCGCGGTGTAGTGCCAGCGCTTGTGGTGAAAGCGCCGCCACCAACGGCTGCGCGCGTACGGCGCAGCCAGGCGGGACCTGTCGAAGCACGTGGCGGCGCCGGCAAAGCGGCCGAAGGCGGGATTGCCGTCCGGTGCGGGAACGGTGAGCGGCGCGGTGGAAAGTCGAGTCATCGCAATGGCAAGGTAGGCGGCAATCGCCCAGCCTAGCAGATGCAGTCCTGCATCGGCAAAATAGCTGCGCCAGAAACGGCAAAGCCCTCCAGCCTGGACTGGAGGGCTTGCGAGCCCGCGCAATGCCACCGGTGCTTACTGCACCGTGAGAATCACCTTGACGCTGTCGTCCACGGCCGACTTGTCGATGTAGCCGATCGCGCTTACATCGGCCGCGACCGCTTTCTTCACCTCGGCCGCCGAGTGAAATTCCTTCGGGGCGGTGCCCTTGCCGGTGAACACCAACTTGGACCAGATCGCCTTGACCTGGGCCGGTTCCTTCTGCAGCACCTTGCTGTAGAACTCGTTGCGAATGGCCGCGCCTTCATTGAATTCGACCGGCGTGAACAAACTCGATTTGCCGATGAAAAACTGCCCCGCCTGCTCGCTGAACATGCGCGTCGCCGGGTTCTTTGGATTGACGATCACCACGATTTCCGCGAAGGCAGGCACGCCCGCCGCGAACAAGCCTGCCGCCAGCAGCATCTTGCCGATTGTTGTCTTCATGCTGCTCTCCTTAGAATACAAAGTCGATGCCCGCGGCATACACATTGACGGCATCGTTAAACCCAGGCTTGGCCTTCAGGAACGCGCCGGCGCCATCGCGCGGCTTGACATGGTCGACCTGCACCTTGAGCGCGGCCGACTTGTGGAAGTCCCAGCGCACCCCGACGGCATTGGTCGACTGCAGGCCGGCTTTCATGAGGCCGTTGACGCCGGCCGTGAGCGCGGCCAGCGGGCCAGTGGTCGGCAAGCCCTTGTAGGTGCGGTCGTTGTCCTGCTTGATGTTGCCGTAGTAGTAGTACGGCGTGATCTTGCCGTAGCGATAACCGAGCATCGTGTAGTACGAGGTCGTATCCTGGATCACGCGGGTGTCGGTCCGGCGCACCGCGTATTCGCTTTGCACGAGGAAGTTTTTATAGTCCATCGTGAAACCGAGCGAGGTGAACGAGCCGTCCACTTCGGTCACGCTCAGGTCGTTGATGACCTGCGGCATATTCACGCGGCGCAGGGTGGCAAACAAGCCGTCGAGCAGCTCGCTGCCTTCGAAGGTCACCTTGGCGTCCACGCGGCCAAAGCGCACCGTGAAGGGGCCATTCTCGGCAACGATATTGATCGAGGTCGCCGGCTTGTACTTGATCCGGTTATCGTCAGGAACGCGGGCATTCATATTGCCGATACCAACTTGCGCCGTCAGCGTGGTGTCGCCAAAACTGTGCTGGTAAATCGCATCGACGCCATCGTACGAGTCGCCGGTGACCTGGCGATACACCTCGGCCGGCGGACGAATCATGGTATTGGCGTAGCCCACCTGGCGGAAGTCCGAGATCATGTAGATCGGCATGCCGATGCGGCCCACGCGCACCGAGAAGTCGTCATTGATCTTGTATTTGGCGAATGCCCAGCTCAGTTCGGCGCCCCAGGAATCGCGTGCGTTCTTGCGCGCCAGGCCCTGTACGGTGAACGACAGCGCGTCGTTGATCTTGGCCGTGCCCTGGATGCCGAAATTGGAATCGACACCCGGCCGCGGGCTCTTGCGCACGCCGGAGGCTTGGTTGTAACGGGCGAATTCGGCATCGTCGGTATCGGTCGCGGTCAGTGCCGCGGTGCCGAATCCGCTGACGGTAAACGTGGGCCCATCGGCCGCATGCGACGACATGCTGAAAGCTGCCAGGATTGCTGAGACCATGGCAAGACGCAGTGGTTTATTCATATTTTCTCCTCGATAGTTCGCTAGTGCTGAGTCCCTAGTGTGGGCCACGAGTAACTATTTGTGTACCGCGAATGCGGCTTAATTAACGAAAGCGTTGTATCGAAGGAACATAGACAGACATTGGCGCCGTTTAATATGGCCTAACAAATAACCTTCTTATTGAACAGTATTTTTATGGCATGCCAAAAGAGAAAACATTGAACATGACGAAGCGCAAGCGTGAATTACGCTTGGCAATCAAAGACAAAACGGGAGGAAAAAAATGATGACTGCGGGGATGTCATGCTGAAGTATGCGCCGCTCTCGATGAGCGGCGCAGCAGGCTCGGCTGGCCACGAACGGCCGGGCGCACATGCCCGGCCCGCAGGCGCTTACTGCACCGTGAGGATGACCTTGACGCTGTCGTCCACGGCCGACTTGTCGATGTAGCCGATCGCGCTCACGTCGGCGGCAACGGCCTTCTTCACGTCGGCTGCCGAATGATATTCCTTCGGGGCGGTGCCCTTGCCGGTGAACACCAGCTTGGACCAGATCGCCTTGACCTGCGCCGGTTCCTTCTGCAGCACCTTGCTGTAGAACTCGTTGCGGATGGCCGCGCCTTCGTTGAACTCGACCGGCGTGAACAAGGCCGACTTACCGATGAAGAACTGGCCCGCCTGCTCGCTGAACATGCGCGTGGCCGGATTCTTCGGATTGACGATGACGACGATGTCCGCCAGTGCGGGCACGCTTGCCGCGCACAAGAGCGCCGCCAGCAGCGTCTTGCCGGACGTTGTTTTGATAGTTGTTTTCATCGCGCTCTCCTTAGAATACGAAGTCGACACCGGCGGCGTAGACGTTGACCGCATCGCGGAAACCTGGCTTGGCGTTCAGGAACGTGCCCGAGCCATCGCGTGGCTTGATGCGGTCGACCTGCACCTTCAGCGCGGCCGATTTATGGAAGTCCCAGCGCACGCCGAGCGCATTGGTCGACTGCAGGCCAGCCTTCATCGCCGTGTTCACGCCGGCCGACAGTGCCGCCAGCGGACCGGTCGACGGCAAGCCGGCGTACGCGCGGTCGCTGTCCTGCTTGACGTTGCCATAATAGTAGTACGGCGTGATCTTGCCGAAGCGGTAACCGAGCATCGCGTAGTACGAGGTGGTGTCGTGGATCACCAGCGAATCGGTTTTGCGCACGGCGTATTCAGTCTGGACCAGGATGTTCTTGTAGTCCATGGTGAAGCCGAGCGAGGTGAACGAACCGTCGACGTCGGTCACCGACAGGTCGCTGGCGACCTTGGACAGGCCCACGCGGCGCAGGGTGGCCAGCAGGCCGTCGAGCGATTCGCTGTCTTGCACGCTGACCTTGGCGTCGGCACGGCCGAAGCGCACGGTGAACGGGCCGTTTTCGGCGACGATATGAATCGTGGTGGCCGGCTTGTATTCGATGCGGTTGTCGCCCGTGATCTTGGCCGACATCTTGCCGACGCCGATTTGCGCGGTCACGGTGGTGTCGCCAAAATTATGCTGGTACATCGCATCGATGCCGTCGTACGAATCGCCGTAAATCTGGCCGTACACTTCCTGCGACGGACGGATCATGGTGTTGGCGTAGCCCACCTGGCGGAAGTCGGAAATCATGTAGATTGGCATGCCGATGCGACCGACGCGGATCGAGATTTCGTCGTTAATCTTGAACTTGGCGAACGCCCAGCTCAGTTCGGCGCCCCAGGAATCGCGCGCATTCTTGCGGGCCAGGCCCTGTGCGGTAAACGACAGCCAGTCGTTGATCTTCGCGGTGCCCTGGATGCCGAAATTGGAGTCCACACCGGCGCGCGGGCTGTTGCCCACGCCAGCAGCCTGGTTGAAACGTGCGTATTCGACGTCGTCCGTATCGGCGGCCGTCAGGGCGGCAGTGCCGAACCCGCTGATGGTGACGGTAGGGGCATCATCGGCTGCGTGCGATGAAACACTGAAGGCTGCCAGGATCGCTGTGACCAGGGCCAGGCGCAGTGGTTGATTCATTCTTTGTCCTTGAAGGTTTAATTATTTCAGGGAACGGATTGTGAACTAACGGCAACTATTTGAATACCGAGAATGACTTCAAATTTGTTAAATCGTTGTATTGAGGAAACACAAGCTGGCATTGGCGCGCTTGAATATGGCTGAACGAATAATCTTCCGGCGAAATGTATTTTTCTTGCATGCAAAATTGGATATGCATTCCCACAACGGCCGTCGCGTCTGTTCATGCAGGGAGGGAAAATGCGGCTGCGGCCGCGAGGAAAGGCGGAGGGTTAAGGAGAGTTAAGGAGGCTTAAGGAGGGTCGAGCCGGCAGCGCGGTGCTGCCGGCCGAAAGCGCGCTCAGCCTGGAAGAAGCACCAGGAACACCATCGCCACGCCGAACAGCAGCGCCGCCTGCAGGGTAAACACGACAGCGGGAATTTGCAGCTCATCGGGAATCTTCATGATCGCCTCCACACGTTGTTTGCGTGAAGGCTTCGATTCAGGGCGCGCTGCAAAGTTCCCTTTCAAAACGCCCTAACGTTTTGGCAAGGGAATGAACTCGGTCTCGCCCGGCACCCTGGCGAAGCGCTGCTGCTCCCAGTCTTCGGACGCACGCGCGATGCGCTCCTTGCTCGACGAGACGAAATTCCAGTAGAGATGGCGGTGGCCGTCGAGCGGTTCGCCGCCGATCACCACGAACTGCGCACCGGCGCCGGCATACACGCTCGCGCCGCTGCCGGGCTCCAGATACGCCATCGTGTTCGGCGCCAGCAGCTCGCCGTCGATGGCAATCTCGCCCGTCACCGGATAGATCGCCGCTTCCTGCGGCAGGTTATCGAGTTCGATGCTGCGGCCCGCATCGAGCGCGATGTCGAGATACAGCGTTTCGCTGAAGGTGGCAACCGGCGAAATGTGGCCGAAAGCGCTGCCGATCAGCACCCGCACCAGCGCGCCGTCGAGCTGCGCCACGGGAATGGCGCTGGCCGGCGTGTGCGCAAAGCCTGGTGCGTCTTCCTCGTGCGCGCGCGGCAGCGCGGCCCATAGCTGCAAGCCGTGCGAGCGGCGTGGTTTGCCGGCCAGGTCAAGCGGGGTGCGCTCGGAATGGACGATGCCGCTGGCGGCGGTCATCCAGTTGATCGCACCCGGCTCGATGCGCTGCACCGAACCGACGCTGTCGCGGTGCTCGATCGCCCCTTCGTACAGATAGGTCACCGTGGCCAGGCCGATGTGCGGATGCGGACGCACATCGTGATTGGCCTCGGCCGGCACGTCGAGAGGGCCGAAGTGGTCGAAAAAGATGAACGGCCCGACTGCCTGCTTGGCCGCCGCCGGCAGCACGCGCCGCACGCGAAAACCGCCGCCGATATCCTTTTCGTGCGGTTTGAAGAAGTGGGCGACGCTCATGGCGCTACCCGTGTCGTGGTGATTTCGGTGGTCACGCCGGTCATCAGCTTTTGGATCGGGCATTTTTCGGCGGCGGCCAGCAGGTCGGCACGCTGTTCGTCGGACAGGTCGCCTTCGAGGCGCAGCGCGGCGGACAAGCGGTACACGCCCTTGCGCTCCTCGCTGGCGTCGCGCTCGATGGTCACTTCGATGTCCTCGACCGGAATGCCCTTGCGCCTGGCGTACCAGACCACCGTGAGGGCCTTGCAGGCGCCCAGGGCCGCGTCGTACAGGTCGTGCGGCGACGGACCTGCATCGGCCCCGCCCTCCTCGACCGAGCCATCGGCCGGGATCAGGTGATTGCGCACGTGGACAATATGGCGCATCGGCTGCGACAGGTCGCGCTTGACGGTAATGGACATGGGTTTCCTTCTGTATCAGGGTGGGTGTTGGCGGAATTTACACCGTTTGGCGGCGTTGCGCATCCCACGGAATGGGGGGTGACGTCGTGGCGCTCTTGGCGAGGCAACGCCCCCGATGATCACGACGCCGGTATTTCGTTCGGCAAGCGCACTCAAGGTGATGAGGGAAGACTAAATTCGCTCGATAGTGTAAGGCATGATCTCGCAGCCCCATGCGCTGAAATGACCGCATCCGAACGGCGCTTCGGCAGCGGCCATGATGCCGGTTACCCGCACGCGCTTGCCATTCCAGCGCATGAGCGCTTTCATGTTCGGTTGAATGCTTCCACTTCCAAAAGCCAGCCAGATACTGGACGGATAATACGGTTGAGCACGGTCGTCACTGGCGTCGCGATGTTCCGCTTTCGGGTAATGCTCAAGAGAGGCATTCTCGAACTCGAAATTCAGGATGCCACCTATCTCGACTTGTTTTCCGTTGAACTCGTCCAGGCGGTCAATTACCTCGTTTATGGTAAGCACGAAACTACTCTCTCCAATGATGAGAGCGTGCGCATCACGGCGCGACGATATTGCGCGCGACCCTAAAACCGACGATATCGTTGCTCAGCTGCGCCGAAAACCCGTTGCGCAGCGCCGAGCGCAGATAGCGCGGGTTGTACAGCCACGAGCCGCCGCGCAGGATGCGCCGGCTCTGGTCCCCGCCCTGCTCCCAGGCGTCGCCGGTGCGCGGCGCGCCTTCGTAATTGTCGTGCACCGTGTCCTGCACCCACTCCCACACGTTGCCATGCATGTCGTACAGCCCCCATGGATTGGGCGCGAACAACCCGGCGCGCGTGGTGCCCTGGCGGTACTCGCCCTTGGGACTGCCGTTGTAGGTGTAGTTGCCGTCGTAATTGGCCAGGCTGGTGTCGATCTCGTCACCGAAGCTGAACGCCGTTTTGGTACCCGCGCGGCAGGCGTATTCCCACTCCGCCTCGCTCGGCAAGCGGTACACCTGGCCGGTTTTTTCGCTCAGCCAGCGCACGTACAACTGCGCGTCGTGCCAGGTCACGCCCACCACCGGATGATCGTCCGTCTGGGCGAACCCCGGCTCGGCCCAATTGACCTCGCCGTGCGGCTGCCAGCCGGTCGCGCGCACGAACTGGCGCCACTCGCCCACCGTGACCGGAAAGCGCCCCATCGCCAGCGGCTGCTCGATGCCGACCCAGTGCTGCGGCGTTTCGCGCTCCACCCACGATTGCTGAGAGCCGGCCCGCATCGCGATCTTGCGCTCGTGTTCCGGAGACCCCATCTGGAAGCGCCCGGTCGGCAGCAGCACCAGCTCCGGCCCCTTGCCTGTGCCGTCCAGGAAGCGGTCGCGCAGCACGCCTTCGGTGTCGGCGACCGGACCGCCCGCCTCGGGCAGGTCGGCCGGCGCTTCGACGGACGATTCGGCCACGCTGCGTTCGGCCATCTCTTCGCGCGCGCGCTGCTGCTCGGCGCGATACGCCGCCACCGCCTTGGCCTGCATCGCCTTGCGCTGCTGTTCCTCGCGCGCCTTGCGCTCCGCCTCAAAATCGGCCTCGCGCCGCTCGCGCAGCTGCTTGCTCAGCGCTTCCTTGCGTTCGCGCTTGGCCGCGTCGGCTTCGGCGCGCAGGGTGGCTTCCTGCTCCTTGCGCTGCTTTTCCTTGAGCAGCTGCGCCGCGGCGGCAGCTTCCGCCTCCGCCTTGCGCTGCACTGCCAGTTGCCTCGCACGCACCTCCTCCTGCGCACGCAGGGCCGCCTGCTGTGCGGCGTGCGCGACCTGCTCCTGCGCCTGCTGCGCCGCATGCTGCACGGCCAGCTCCTGCGGCGATGGTCCCACCGCACCGCGCAAGGCGGCCAGCAGGTCCGGCACCGTGGCCGGGCGCCGGTCCGGGTCGAAAGCGAAGCCGCTGCGCAGCGCATCCCATTCGCGTGCGGACAACGCCTCTGGCCGCGGCGGCTCGTGACTGGCGCTGCGTGCGCCGTCGAACGGCATGTGGCCCTCGACCATCTGGTAGATCATCACCGCCACTGCATACACGTCGAGCGCGCGGCTCGGCTGGCGTTGCAGGGTGCCCGCTTCCGGCGCGCGGTAGCCTGCGGTGCCGGAATTGCCGGGCGCTTCGAGCCCGATGCTGCTTGCGCTGCTGCGCGCGCGCGCGGCGATGCCGAAATCGAGCAGCTTGATGTCGCCTTTTTTGGTGACGAACACATTGCCCGGCTTGATATCGCGGTGCACCAGCTTGTGCTTGTCCCACGCGTACTGCAAGGCGTCGGCGATCGGCGCGAGCAGCTCCTGCACCCGATCGAGGGTAAGCGGTCCTTCGCGCGCCAGAAGGCTGTCGAGGTCTTCGCCCTCCAGGCATTCCATGATGATGAAGTAGCTCGACGTGGCCGGATCCTGCGCCCATTCGTAGACCCGCACGATGTGTTCGTGCGCGAGGCGCCTCGCCTGCGTCGCCTCTTCGATCAGCAACTTGGCGTGGGTGGCGCTTTGCGTCAGTTGCGGCGGCAGGATCTTGAGCGCGACCATCGCACTGTGACCGAGTTCGGCGTGGGTGGCCAGGTCCATCGCCTGCCACACCTGGCCCATGCCGCCCTGCGCGATCAGCTGTTCGAGGCGGTAGCGGCGGTTTTGCGGGCCGATCTCCTGGCCCACCATCAGCCCGATCTCGGTGCCCTGGCGGATGTGGATCGCCGGCGCCATGGGCGTACCGCTGCCTCCGGGCGGCGCGTACTCCGCATCCAGGATGGCGTTCTTGCGGCTGTCGAATTCCTGCTGGCTTAACAAGCCGTCTTCGTGCAGGCTGCGCAGTTCGCGGATCTTGTCTCTTGCCGTTTGCATCTGTCCTGTCAAGGCTGGATCGCCGCGCCGCATTCGGCGCAGAATTTATCAATTGGACCGGCCCGGTGCCCGTTGACGCACATGCGCGCCGGAGGACGCGCGGCCTGATCATAGCGCACCTGCGCCCCGCCCTGCGCCACGCCGATGCCCAGAGCCGACTGCGAGGCCAGCGCCGCCTTGTTCACGTCGTTCTGCATGCCCAGCAGGTCGAGCTGGTGGCGCCGGTCCTTGTCGACTTCTGCGTCGCGCAAGGCGCGTTCACGGTCGACCCGTTCCTGCGCGCCGCGCGCCGCTTCCGCCGGCGTGACGCTGTACGTCGCCGCCACCACCGACGCCAGCGCCGCCAGCTGGTGCGGCGTCATGCTGGCGTGGACCTGGGTCTTCATCACATCGGCCAGCGCCAGCGCGTTGGGACCGGCCGCCAGCGCCACCTTGCCGGTGTCGCTCAAGCCACCGATGGTCGATACGCGACTGATCTCGATGCGCGCCAGCTCCGCTTCGTGGGCTTGGCTGGCAAACTGCGTTTCGCGCTCGTGGGCCAGGCGCTTGAGTTCCTGCTGCCAGGCCGCTTCCTGCTCCTGCTGGCGCAGCGCGTGGCGTTTTTCTTCGGCTTCCAGTTCGATCTGCTGCGACTGGCGCTGATGGCGCCCGTCGGCGTCGATCGTGCGCAGCAGCTTTTCGTGCTGGGCGATGGCATCCTGCTGCGCGCCGCCGCGGCGCAGGGTCTCGATCTTCTGGTTGATCTGCTCGGCGTCGGCCTTGGCGCCCACGTCCTTGAGCATGTCGGCACGCAGCAGGTCGCGCTTGCGGTCCAGCGCCAGTTCTTCTTCCCATTCGACGATGCGTTCCGCCTCGCGCTTATAAGCCGCGTTGGCCAGCACCAGCGACTGCCACTGGGCGGTGTGCTGCTGTTCCTCCATCGCGGCCTGGCGCTCGCTGGCGGTTTTTTGCGCCAGGTGCAGGCGCGCCAGCTCCGCGCGCTTGCGCGTTTCGTCCTCGATTCCCAGCGCCTGGGTGATCTTGTTCTGGATCTGCTGCTGCAGTAGCAGGTGCGAAAAGCGCTGCTGCGCCAGCTGGCGCATCTCCAGCGCGCCCTGCTGCGCCACTTCGAGTTCGGTGCGCATGCGGATCTGAGCCAGGTGGCGCAGGTGCGCCCACTCGGTCGATTCGTCTTCGCGCGCCGCGCCCTTCTTGGCCAGCTCGTATTCCAGTTCGGTGACGATGTCGCCGGCGCCGCGCTCCAAGGCCTGCTTGCGGCTCCTGGAGTCGACGATGCGGCCATACAGGTCGATCTCGCGCGCGCGCAGCGCTTGCAGGCGCTCTGCGTTCTGCAAGGTCAGTTCGGCTTTGTCGATGCTGTCGTCTTGGCGCAGCTCCTGGCGCCGGTAGCGCAGGCGGTTTTCCTGTTCCTCGCGGCCGATGCGCTGCCATTCCTCGTCGTTGTACAGCTGGTCGAGCTGTTTGGCGTGTTCGAGCTTCACGTGGCGCTCGTCGGCCACCAGCCACAGGGTGCCGACACGCTCCTGGTGGGCGTCGAATTTGTCGTGGCGCAGGGCCAGCGTGTCGACCTGCGCCACCGCCAGCCCGTACTGGGCCAGGCGCAGCTTGAGCGAACCTTGCAGGCGCTCGTCGAGCTGCGCCCGCAGGTCGCGGTTGCCCGACATGTCGCGGATCGACTGGCCGGCGATGAACTCGGCCGCCAGCTGGCGCACCGACGGTGTCAAAAGCTCGCGCAGGTGGGTTGTGGTGACCGCGCCGGGCATCGTCATGAAGTGCTGGGCAAAGGCGCTCACCTGTTCGATTTTCACGCTCACGGTGAACTGCGCGCCGATGGCCAGGTGTTCGGATGTGCGCAGGCCGTCGAGCGAAAACTCGACCGGCATGGCGGCGGTGCGCGTGATGAGGATTTCGGCGTGCTGGTTGCGCAGCAGGTGATTGAGGCGCGTGAAAAAGCCCTCGATCTCGTACTCGCCCTGCGGCACCTCGGTCGCCTTGCCCGCCTGGAGGATGTAGGCGCGCGTGGTGGCCGGAACCCGCAAGGTCTTCACGAACAGGCCCGAAAGCTGCTCGACGCCGAAAAACACGGCCAGTTCGTCGGGGCCGGGAATCCAGCGGTTCTCGCGGAACACCGGTTCGTTGCGCGCCGCCCCCAAGGTCAGCCCGCACTTGGCGCAATAGCCCGAATCGCCGGCATTGTGATGCTCGCAACGCGGACAGGTTACGCCGCCAAAACCAAACATCTGGAACATATCGACTCCTGGTTGTTCAACTTGCACCACTTCTTACGAAACCTGGTCCGGCCATCCGATTTTAGCAGGGGACGGGGCGCACGACCGTCGCGCACGCCGGCCCTTGCCGTTTCTCCTGAATGCGTATTCAGATAATCCCGATCCGCTCCACCAGCGCCACGCTGGCGCCGCGCGCGCGCAGCGCATCGGCAAAGCCCGGCGCCAGCGTGCTTTCCCAGGCCTTGGGCAGCAAAATGCGGTCGCCGGCGACGGCCTGCTGCACAATCAGGGCGCATTTGGGCGCGCAGCCTTCAACCGTATCGACCCGGCCCGCGTGCCAGGCGCCCGAGCAGCCACTCGCAATCACCCGCCCGCGCGCCACGAATTCGCGTCCGCGCGCCATGCGGTCGGCCATCACCAGCGCCAGTTCGAACGAACTGCCCTGAAAGCGCGCCTGGCCGAAGCGCACCACCGTGCGCCAACGCCCCAGCGCGCGGCCGTCGAAATGACGCGCACCAACGAGCGCCTGGCGCACCGCCAGCAGCTGGACCGGGTCGAGTCCGGGCGCGGCGATGGTCTCTTCTTCCTCGCCCCCGGGGGCGGCCAGCGGATACACATTCACCTCGACCCAACACAAGCTGTCGTTGATGCCGCCGCTGTGCAGCGGGAACCAGGCGCGCGCCGAGGCCACGCTGGCCGCGCTATCGGGCTGCCCGCTCAATGCGCCGAGCCAGCCCAGGCCATCCGGCCCGCCCAGCAGTGCATGCGCGGGCGCGTTGGCCACGTCATGGCCGTCGATGCGTCCCAGCTGCCATTGCTCCGACCAGCCGTTGGCCAGCACCGGCCCGGCCGGCTGCCAGACGCCGCGCACCATGCGGTCGGCCAGCACCACGGCCAGCTCCCAGTCGCGTTCATGGCGCCCGGGTGCGCGGTCGATGCTGATGACCACCTGGTCGCGGCTGTCGAAACAGCCTTCGGTCAGGCGTGCCAGCCTTACCACGTGCTGCATGCGCTCCGCCAGGGCAACGGTGCCGGCGCCGGCGCCGCTGCATTTGACGTCGGCGCGGCCGGCGCGCGGGCGCACGGTGGCGCTGACGGTCAGCAGCGCGCCGCCGGCCAGCACGCTGCGGCATTCGGCCCCGTGGCGTTTGTCGGCGGGCTTGTCGACGACTTTGTCAATCACACTGTTCATGCCGGCTCGCTTTCGGGAAGGACCATGGCCACGCGGCGCGCGGCGCATTCGTGTTCCAGGTTGGCGATGATGCGGTCGGCGTCATCGAACAGCCCCGCCAGATCGTTGTCCGCGGCCAGTCCCAGGCGCGCCAGCAGGGCCCAGGCTTCGTCCAGCGCGGCGCTGGCGCGCAGGCTGTGGCGCGTGCGGGCCAGCTGGCGCTCGGCGGGCAGCGTTATGCCGGGTGCGGCCAGGGCCAAAGCCGGCATGGTGTTCACCGACAGGCTCACGCTGTCGAGCCGCTGCAGCAGCGCCATATGCTGCTGGAACAGCGCCTGACCGGGCGGCAGCACCGCCATGCGCAGGCCGTGCATGACGCAGGGCAGTTCAAGGAACAGGCGGCGCAACGCCTTGGCGTCGGCAGCGCTGGCGTCGAACGGCGCGGCGGCGGGCACGGGCTGCTGCTGCTGCGCCTGCGCTTGCGGCACGCTGACCGCGCGCGCCAGCAGCATGTGCGCATAGTCGACGCGCTCGCCCAGGTCGACCGGCACGCAATCGTCGACGCTGATGCCGAAGCGCGTATATAACAGTTGGTTCAAGCCGCCGCGAAAGACGTTCCATTCGTCCAGCGTCGTACATGGGGGCAGCGCCAGGTGGCCCAGCGCCAGTTCCTGCTGTAGCGCCGACTCGATCGACGCGGAAAAGTCGCGCACCCCGAGTGTGTCGCCCGCCTCGCTGGCCAGGAACAGGTCGAAGCGCTGCTGCGCCACGCGCGGATCGGGGCCATCGACCGCGAACGAGAGGTGCAGGCCCAGTTCGGGCGCGGTCGCGAACGGCACCAGGTCGACACCGTACGGGCCGGGATGAAAGCAGAATGCGCTCTCGCTGTCGGCCAGGACGATGCGGCTGCCTTCGGCCACGCGCCGGGTATGGCCGCCATGGTCGGCCACCACGCCGGTGCAGCCCTTGGGCACCGTGCAGCCGGAGCCCATGCGCAGCGCCAGCGTGGCCGTGCCCAGCGCCGACGTGTCTGGCGCGGTGGCTTTGGCGTGGCGCTTGAACAGGCCGATCATGGAATTTCTCACACGTGCACCGGTTCGACCGCGAAGCGCGCACCGAACTGCTGGAAATGCGCCGCTGGCGCGCCGTCGAAGTGCCAGCCGCATTCGATTTCGCCATCGGCATCGAGCCGGCCTTGCAGAAGGATCGCCCCGCCGCCGTCGACCACGCGCAGCATCGGCTGCTCGCGCAGCAGGCGCGCGGCGAACGGCGCGGCGGCGTCGAGCGAGAGGATCAGGCGCCAGTCGTCGTCCTGGGCGACGAAATGCAGCGTCCAGTGGCCGTCGTCGGTGAGCAGGCGCGCAAGACCCACGCCGCTTGATGCGGCGCGCAGCATGCCGGCGCTGCCGCTCCAGGCGTCGTCGTTGGCCGCGCCGGCATGCTGTGCGCCGCTGCGCCGGTCGACGGACAACTGGCGAAAGCGGCGCAAGGTCAGGGGCGAGCCACGCAGCGCAGCCAACTCCAGGCCGCTCAAGGGGTGGCTGCCGTCGATGGCGGCCAGCAGCACGGCATCGGCCAGCATCAGGCGGTCGCCCTCCACGCGCGGCGACAGCAGAAGGCGCTCGATCAGCTTGCGGTCCGGTTGCTGGTTCATTTTCACATCATTCTCCTTCATGGAACTGCGTCGAGCAGGCTGGCGATGGCGGCGTCGCGGCGCTTGCGCAGGGTCGGCAGCGAGACCTGGTCCAGCACCGCCAGTTGCTGCATGGTCGGCAGCTCGCCGGTGGCCGGGTCCAGCCATTCGCCTGGATAGCTGTCGTCCAGCCCACCGAGCATTTTCAGGTACACGGCCAGGCGCACAGGCAGCGAATACGCCGCCAGTGCACGCGCGCTCCAGCTGCCGTGGTCCTGCGCCGTCCACGCCAGTTCCATGAAGCGGGGGGGCAGTGAAAGGCCGGCGGCAATCGCGCTGTCGTACGGTGCCTGCTCTGGTACCCCCGGCACCTCTGGCGGGGCCAGCTCGGGGTCCGGGCTGTCGGTGTCGATCTCCACCTCGGGCAGGATGCGGCTCTCGCCTTCCTCGACGGCGGCACTGGCCACGCGCCACAGGTCTTCGAGCCAGTTGGCCGCCTCGCCGGCGTCGTGTAGCCAGTCGCTGTCGCGGTTGGACGACAATTCTTCGTAGTCGCCAATCTCAAGAAGCATGGCGCCAATTTTGTCCGGGCTGGTTTTCAGGTTGGCGAAGCGCTTGGATTTGGTGTGCAATGGCCCAGCGCCGCCGCCGAAGCGCTCCAGCGACTCGCTCCAGCGCAGCACCCACTCGGCCTTGCAGGCGCCGATGGAACGCATCTGGCGTACTTCGATCGGCATCGCCGTCACGTCGCGCCCGAGGATCGCGCCCACCTGCGCCGCATGCTCGCGCCAGGCGCTGAAGAGGCGCGCGATGTCGCCGTAGGCGGTGTCCAGCATGCGGTAGGCATACATCTTGTTAGGACTGCAAGTGCGTCCGCACGCGGCCTGGTAATTGTCCGAATCGACCTTGTCGCGCACGCGCGCGTACATATCGTTGACCTTCTTGCGCAGGATGGCGTCGCCGCCGGGCGTTGCCCAGAACGGGCCGATTTTCTGGTGTTCGTTGGCCACGGCGGCGCACAGGGCGGCCCAGTCGGCGGGGCGCGCCTGCAACTCGTACAACAGGCTCAGTGACAGTTCCAGCACGCTCTCGCCGTAGCTGTTGGCCGCTGCCTCGGCACGCGCCGAACGCGCACAGGCGTGCAGGGATTCGGCCGTCAGGTCCACATAATCGGCCAGCGCATCGGGCGCACTGGGCGCATCCAGCAGGCGCGCGGGCGACAGGATGGCGAACGCCTCCAGGGAGCAGTGCCCAAGCAGTTTGCGCACCTGTTCCCAGCCTTGTTCCTGATACCGGGTTCCCGGCAAGCGCATACCATTCCCATCGTTGTGTCAGCATCAAAATGATGCCATACAACGGCGATCGGCAAGGCGCGCTTGAAACCCCTATTTACCCTTCTGTTCGAGGTTCTGCCCCGCCATCGCCCCCAGCACGGCCGCCACGATGGGCGCCGCGTGCTCGCCCCCGGTGGCGTCGGAATGGCTGACAAAGGCCGCCACCGCCAGGCGCCGCGTCTGGCCCGGCAGGCTGCCAGGTTCCAGCCAGCCGGTGAACCACACGGTGGCCAGGTCGCGCCCATCGGCCACCGAGGGCGAGGTGCCGGTCTTGCCTGACAGGCCACGCCGCACGGCCGCCAGGTGCGCGCCGCGAAAGGCGCCGGCCGCCGTGCCGTTGTCGACCACGCCCTTCATCCCGGCCCGCACCCGGTCCAGGCGCACGCCGAGCGCCGGCTTGTCGCCGGCGAGGGCCTCGCGCCCGTCGAGGGCCAGCAGCAGGCGCGGGGCGATCACCCTGCCCTCGCCCACGGCGCCGGCCACCAGCGCCATTTGCAGGGGCGTGACCTGCATGCGCAGGCCGATCGCCATCTGGCGCAGCTCGTGGCGGGTGTGGATCGGATCGATGTGGGCGGGGCTTGCCTGCAGCGCATCCCAGCTTGACCATGAAAAATCGGGCGGCAGCAAGCCGCCGTCGAGGCGCGCCGCCTGCTCGAAGCCGAGGCGGTGCGCCATCGCCACGATAGGGCGCACGCTGTCCAGGGCGCCGCCATCGAGCGCCTGCAGGTCCGGCGCGCCGCCGTCGGGCCGGCCGAACAGGCTGCGGTCGCTCAGCTCACCGGACCATGCAAACCAGGTATTGAGGCTGTAGGTCAGCGCCTGCGACAGTCCTAGGCGGCCATCCTGCGCGCGCCGGTCGAGGTGCTGGTCCTTGTAGTTGGTGATGTGGGCCAGTTTGGTGTCGAGCGGATAGCTGGCCGCGTTGGTCTGGAAAGCGAAGCCCTTGGACTGCGCCATGCGGTTGATCGCCGGGAGGGGCAGGCCGGCGAGCAGCGCTTCGAGCTGCGGATCGCGCCTGGCGGCCAGTTCCAGGCCAAGCGCGCTGATCACCTTGAAGGTCGAACCGGGACTGCGGTGGGCTCCGCCGTCGTGCTGGAAGGCCGGCAGGCGCAGGGGACTGCGGGCCGGATTGGCGCGGTCGAAATCGCGCACTTCGTTCCAGTTGGCCGGCGTGACGGCGCCGCCGCCGGCGCCCGCCGCCGCCAGCACGTCGCCGGTAGCGGTATCGAGAATGACCATGCCGGCCTGGCGCCCCGGCACCGCCGCCTGTGCGCCGCTGCAGGTGCCGCCGTTCCAGTGGCCGCGCCGCATGCCGACGCACTCCAACGCCTGCTGTGCGGCCGTTTGCAGAGACAGGTCGAGCGTCAGGCGCGCCTGGTGGGTCGCGCCATCGGGCGCGGGAAGGCGTGCCAGCATGCCGGCCACGCTGTTGGCGTGCGCCGCGCGGATGCCCAGCAAAGGCGCGAGACCGGCATCGAGCGCCGCGCGGGTTGGCTCACCGCCGCTCCAGAGGAGCGCGCCATGGCGGTCGGCCAGGGTCACCGCTGCCAGGGGCGCGGCGCGCGCGGTGGCGCTGTTGGCCGCGAGCGGCTGCCATGCCAGCTGGCCGCCGGCCACGCGCAGGTGGCGGTATGGCTGGTCGCCCGCCAGAGCGGCCATGCGCAGGGGCGCCGCGCTCAGGCTGACGCTGCGCGCGCCGGGCTCCAGGTCCAGCACCAGGGACTGGACCGACGCCGGCGACGGGCAATCGCGCCCGCTGCATGCGTCGCGTGGCTGGCCGCGCAGGCGCGCGCCGTCGACCGAGAGCAGGCGCCCGACCAGCATCAATTCGATTGCCTGGCCGGCGTGCGCCGCGCGCGGAAGCGCAAGCGTCAGGCGCGCGGGGGCGCCGGCGGCGGCGTCGGGCCAGGCTTTGATGCGGTTCCATGGCGCCCAGCCTTGCGGCACATCGGCGAACAGGCGCGCGGCGGCGGGCGGCATCGACGCGGTGGTGGACGCCGGCGCGCTCGCCACGCTGACCTGCCACTGGCCGCCCTGCTGCGCCGGCTGTGGCTTGATGCGCCACGCCAGCAAGCGCCGTTCGCTGTTGAATACCTGAACCTGTTCGCGCACGTAGTCGCCGTCTGCCATGCGGTACAGGCGCTTGAGCAGCTTGAGGGAATCGGGATCGAGGCGCGCGCCCGGCCAGCCGGCCAGTTGCGCGGCACGCGTTCCGTCGCCGGCCGCCTGCCATGCCGCCAGGTCGCGCGGCGCCAGTTCGGCCAGGCCGCCGGACCCCAGGCGCACCAGCCCATGCTGCTGCAAGGCCTGGAACAGCGCCTGGTCTTCCAGGCTGGCGCGCGGCAGCAGCGGCACCTGGTAGCGCCCGGGCGAGAGCCACGCCGACACGGCCGCGCCGTCGTTTGGCAACGCCACCGCCAGGGCTTTCGTGGCCGTGGCGGATTCGCCCGTGCGAAACAGCTGGACCAGCAGTTCGCCGCCTTGCGGGCAGCGGTTGCTGGCACGGCGCTGGAAGCGCAGGGCGGCATCCTTCCACACCAGCCAGCCCTCGCGCCGCAGCTCGGCCGCGCCGCGCGCACCCGCAGCGGCGCCGGCGCCCTCGCCCAGCCAGCGCGTGGCCGCTTGCGCGCCGGTCCATTCGAGCCGCAGCGCGTCGGAAAAATCGGCCGATGCCCTGCCGCTCAGCTGCACTTGCGGCATGCCCGCCACGTCCGGGCCAGCCAGGACGATGTTACGCAGCGCGACCGGGCTGGCAGAGGACGCGTTACGGGCCACCCAGCGCGTCACGTCGGCGAACTGGTAGCCGATCCGCAGCGGGAGCAGGCGCCGGCTGGCGGTATCCTGCATCTGCATGCACAAGTCGATGCGCACGGGCGGCGCGCTGCGCAGGTTCGATGCGATCAGCAGCGTGCCGCCACCGTGGGAAGTAACGCTGATGCCGGGCTGCGGCGCCACGCTGAACTGCGCGCCGGGCAAGGCGCCTTGCAAGGCGTCGGCCGATACCGGCAGGCCGGCGCCGTGCAGGACGGCCGCACCGGGTTCCGACGACGCGGCCAGGTGGCGCGCGTGAGCGGCGATCAGCAGCGCGCCCGCGCAAGCGGCAACGACGCCGGCCGCCCCGATCCAGTGCGCGGACGTGAGCGCGGACGTGATCGCGAAAGCGCGTGGCGCTGAGGATGCGCGCGAACCCTGGCGCAAATGGCGCGCGCGGCGCCATGCCGTCCGCCGCCGCGAGCACGCCTGCACAACCGAATCGAGCCAGCCTGTCATCATCTCTCCGCAAATCCCGTGGCACGCCTCGCGCGTGGCCTGCATGGCACTAGCGGGGGGCGCGCGAAACCACGCAACGTTGCCAAGTGCGCAAGTTTGCCGGCCCACGCTACAGAACTTACGTTTGGCCCGGATTCTGTTTCAATTGTAAGCAGGTGAATCAATGGCCCGGAAGCGCGATCCGCCTTGATATATTCAACTCATAGGAATTCACAAGGAGAAGTAAAAATGAAGCGTACCCTGACCTTTGCAGCACTGATCACCCTTGGCGCCGCCGGTTTCATGCCGCTGCCGTCGGTCGCTCAAACTGATTTCCGCGTGATCATCAACACCGCCCCGCCCGCACCGCGCTTCGAAAGCGTGCCGGCGCCGCGCAGCGGCTACGTGTGGGCGCCAGGCTTCTGGAACTGGGAAAACAACCGCCACGTCTGGACCGCCGGCCACTGGGAAAACGCCCGCAGCGGCTACGAATACCGCCGCACCGAATGGATCCGCGATAACAACAGCTATCGCCTCAACCAGGGCGGCTGGCAGCAGGTCGCGCAGCGCGAGTATGAAGTCGTGCGCGTCGCACCGCCAGCGCCACGCTATGAACGCATTCCGCGTCCGCGCGCCGGCCATGTGTGGGTTCCCGGTCACTGGGAATGGCGCGGCAACCGCCACGCCTGGATCGGCGGCCAATGGATGCGCGAACGCGCCGGCTATGTGTACTCGCAGCCGGCCTGGGTCCAGCGCGATGGCCACTGGTTCATGGAACCTGCCCGCTGGAGCCGTCATGGCGAAGGCCGCGACCGCGACCGCGATGGCATTCCCGACCGCTTCGAAGGCCGCGACCGTGACCGCGACGGCATCCCCGACCGCCTGGAAGGCCGTGACCGTGACCGCGACGGCATCCCGGACCGCCTGGAAGGCCGCGACCGTGACCGCGATGGGGTTCCCGACCGCCTCGAACACCGTGACCGCGACCGTGACGGCGTGCCCGATGCCTACGACCGCGATCGCGACAACGACGGTGTGCCGAACCGCGCCGACCGCGACCGCGATGGCGACGGCGTTCCGAACCACCGCGACAGCCGTCCCGACAATCCACGCCGCGACTGAGTCGGTGTAGTTTTTAACAAGCGCCAGCCCGGCTGCCCGGCTGGCGCTTTTTTCATGCGTCTTCCAACGCCATGCGCGCCAGGTAAGCGGCCCTGCCCTCTTCCCCGCGCAGGTCGCAGGCGACCTTGCCCTCGTCGAGCACGATGATGCGCTCGGCCGAGAGAATCGTTTCGCGCCGGTGCGCGACAATGATGCGGGTCATCGGCAAGGCATGGATGGCGGCGTTGACAGCCTGCTCGCGCATCACGTCCAGGTGGCTGGTCGCTTCGTCGAGCAGCAGCAGGACCGGCTCGCGATACAGCGCGCGCGCGATCAGGATGCGCTGCTTCTGCCCGCCCGACAGCACCGTGCCCATGTCGCCGATCAGCGTGTGAAAGCCCATCGGCATCGCATTCACGTCGTCTTCCACCGCGGCGCGGCGCGCGCATTCGCGGATGCGGTCCATCGACGGCGCATCTGCAAAGAAGCTGATGTTGTCGGCGATCGAGCCGGCGAACAGCTGGTCGTCCTGCATCACCACGCCGATCTGGGCGCGGTATTCTCCCAGGCCGCCTTGGTTGAGCGCACGGCCATCGACCTCGATCTCGCCCGACACCGGTTCGAGCAGACTGGCCAGCAGGCGAAGCAGCGTCGTCTTGCCGCAGCCCGAGGGGCCGACAATGGCAACCGATTCGCCGGCCGCGATCTCCAGGTCGATCCCGTCGAGCACCCACGGCTCGCCGGCGCCGTAGCGAAAGCGCAGCTGGCGCAGGCGGATCGCCATCGGTTTGCTGTCCTGGTTCGACGCCAGCGGCAAATGGCACACTTCGGGCGGCGTGAGCGCAATGTCGGCCAGGCGCTCGGCGTGCAGGCGCAGCATGAACAGGTCGAGCGCCTTGTTGATCAAGGCGCTCACGCGCCCCATGAACTGGTCCTTGTAGCTGATAAAGGCGAGCAGCATCCCGACCGAAAACGTGTTGTTCAACACGCGCTCGGCTCCCAGCCACACCACCAGGATCGCAATGATGCCGACCAGGAGCGAGTTCACGGTGCGGAACATCAACCCGAGTTTTTGCGTCGTCACCTGGCGGTTCACCGTTTCCACCAGCAGGTTGAGCCAGTGCGCCTGGCGCGATGCCTGGGCGTTGAACAGCTTGATGGTGCGCATGCCGCGCAGGGTTTCGAGAAAGTGGCTGTCGCGCTTTGCGCCCCACACGATCGCTTCGACCGAGGCATTGCGCAGCGCCGTGTACGACGCCGCGCGCACCAGCGCATAGAGCACGCTGCCCGCCACGACGAGCATCGTCAGTTCGGGGGCGTAGAACAGCATCACGCACAGGGTGACGGCCGCCATCAGGCCGTCGAGCAGGATTTCGACCATGTCGGTGGTGATCGCTTGCAGGATCACTTCCTGGGAGCCGAAGCGCGACATGATGTCGCCCAGGTGGCGGCTTTCGAAGTACACCGCCGGCAGGTTGACCAGGTGGCCGAACAGGCTGGCGCGCCCGGCCACCTTGATGGTGCTGGAAATGGCGATCAGGGTGGCGCCGCGCGCGGCCGTCACCGCCACCCGGATGATCAGCAAGAAGGCAAACCCCAACGAGAGCGTGAGCAGCAGGTCGCGGTCGGCGCTGACCAGCGCTTCGTCGACCACCCACTGCATGAAGAACGGGCTGACCACGGCCAGCACCTCGATCGCCAGCGCCATGGCCCCCAGTGCGAACAGCGACTGCTTGATGCCGCTCATGCGTCCGAGCAGCGCGGCAAGGCGCACGCGCGGGCGCGCCTGCCCCGACTCGAAAGCGGCCGTGGGCGTCAGTTCGAGTGCCACCCCGGTGAAGTGTTTCAGCACCGTGGCGCGCGGCAGGCGGCGCACGCCGACGGCCGGATCGTGGATCACGACGCCCTTGGCGCTCACGTGTTTAAGGACCACGAAGTGGTTCAGGTCCCAGTGCAGGATGCAGGGCGTGGCCAGCAGGTCCAGTTCTTCGGCTTCCAGCCGCAGGGGGCGCGAGGCCAGCCCGAGGTGCGTGCCGATGCCGACCAGGTCCTTGAGCGTGGCGCCGCGCAGCGACATGCCGAAGCGGCGCCGCAGGTGCGCCAGGTCGGTGCCGTTGCCGTAATAGGCGGCGATCATGGCCAGGCAGGCCAAGCCGCATTCGGCCGCTTCGGTCTGCAGGATCGACGGCAGGCGTACGCCCAGGCCGGCGGTGGCGTCGATCGGTTTGCTCATCGTCCCAGTCTCCCCGTGATGGTGTAGACCGGATCGAGCACCCACTCATACAGGCGGCGCCGCTCCAGCAAGACATCGGCGTCGAGCTGCATGCCGGGGGCCAGCGGCACGCGCGCGCCGTAAGCCGTCACATCCTGGCGCGCCAGCGTGACGGTGATGCGGTACAGCGCTTCGCCGGCCTTGCCGTCGGCCGCCACGGCGCCGAACTGGGCCGGCAGCTCGGCCGGCTCGATGCCGGTGCGCGAGATGCTCTTGATGGTGCCGAGGTAGTGCCCGAATTTTTGATATGGGTAGGCCAGGTAGCGCAGGTGCACCTGCTGCCGCGGGCGCAGGAAGCCGATGGCGCGGCTCGATGCGTACAGGTGCGCCTCCAGGGTGGCGCCGCGCGGCACGATGCTGAGCATCGGCGTGCCGGTGCCCACCGCCGCCCCGCGCGAGGTATGGATCGCGGTCACGGTGCCGGCCTGCGGGGCCGTGACGAGCAGTTCGCGCTTGGCCGCCACCTCGGCCAGCTCGCGGTCGATGGCGCTGGTGTTGCGCGCCACCAGCGCGTTTTGCGTGGCCAGCTTGAGCGGCATGTCGTTCAGTTCCGCCTCCAGCGCCATGCGTTCGCGCCCGAGCGAGGACAAGGCCCGTTCCAGCGAACGCAGCTTGCCGGCCTGGTCGAGCGTCGCTTCGGCCGTGATCTGGACCTGCTGCGCGGAGATGAAGCCGCGCGCCTTGAGTTCGTCGAGCCGCTTTTCGGACGTGCGGGCCAGCGCCAGGCGGCGTTTTTGCAGGGCGATTTCCTGCACCATGTTCTCTTGCTCGGCGCGCGCGGCGGCGATACGCTCGGCCAGCATGGCGCGCTGCTGCTCGAACGACTGGGCCGCGCGCGCCTGCTCGGCGCCCAGGCTGGCGCGCTGCGCCTGCAGTTCCAGCGCCGCCTGCGCGTTGGTCTCGCCCACGGCCACGCTGCGTTCCTCGCTGGAGATGGCAAGCAGCGCCTGGCCGGCGGCGACAACGTCGCCTTCGCGCACCATCAGTTTGGTGGCCACCCCCACGCGCGGCGAAAACACGCGGATCATGCCCTGCTCCGGCACCAGCCAGCCGGGCACGCGCGCCTTGCGCGTGTAGCTGGCCATGAACAGCGTGGCGGTGATGGCGGCGACGATCAGCAGCGAGGCGCCCGCGTACCAGCGGTGCGACAGGCGCGGGCGAATGGCGACCGTGCCGAGCCAGCGCGTTTGCTGTTCATCGAGCACCTGCGGCCGGAACAGCGGCTGCCCGGCCTCACTCTTCGATGAAGTAGTCTCGGACATCGTAACTGACCTCGATCATGCGCGCGATTTTCTTGATGCGCAGGATTTTGCGAATGCGCGGATTGGCAAAGTCGCGCATCAGCGGCGGGCGCGGTGCGTTGAAGAAGTAGCCGGGATCCTGGGCGACGATCGACTTGGCCACCAGATCGAGTTCGTCGCGCGAGCTGACGGTCTGAATCACGCACGGCGCGTGGCTGATGCCCAGTTCGAGCAAGGCGCAGGTGCGGTGGTAGCCGTTGTTGAGGACCAGCCGGCCGCTGTCGTCGTCGCATACGGCGTTGAGGATGTTGGCGCTGTAGCCGACCACCAGGCCAAGGACGCCGGCCACCGTGCCGGAAGCGCGGTAGTCGTTCAACTGGTCGGGGCGCAGCAGCACCGGTTCGTGAAAGCGGAAATCGGTGGAATCGGAGCGGAACACGTAGCGCTTTGAGCCGGCCTCGCGAATCAGCACCGGGGCGCGTGCGTCGTCAGGCGGAAAGCAGAAGTTAAACAGCGCCGCAGGATCGGGGTCGGGCCCGAGCTGCGCCTTGAGCTGGTCCACGAAGGTGCGCGTGACATGGTTCTGGCACACCACCATGCGCCCCAGTTCGACCATGGCGATGCGGGTCGGCAGGCTGTTGAAGGTACGCGTGTACTGCGAACTGGCGCACACCTGCGCGGCCAGCGGCGCCATGGCGGGCGGCAGCGCGGCGCAGTCCAGATGGTCGGCGATGCCGGCCTCGGTCTTGGCCAGTTCTTCGTAATACAGGTTGGCCGCGCTCCATTCGCGGATCAGCGCGGGACGGATGGCCTCGGGCGATTCGGCGCACAGGTCGTCGGCGAAATCGAGATACTTCTGCAGCGGCGCCTGGCCGAGCAGCCACAGTTCGTCGTGGGTCGGCCGCTCCGGGGAGACAGCCGGTGATGGCATATTCGGATCGTGCATTTTGCAACCTCGCTGGAGAATTCAGTCCACCGCCGCGTCCGGGGGCGGACTGAAGAAGCAGTCCCGCCAATTAACGGAACAATTGCTTGGCAATACGCTTAAGCAGGAAAAGCTTTACAGCAGGCAGCCGAGCAGGCCGCCGAGGCCACGGCCACAGCCCCGGCTGTGCGACTTGGTGCCGCAGCCACGGCTCTTGCTCTTGCTTTTGCTCTTGCAACGGCTCTTGCTCTTGCTCTTGCTGTGGCATTTCGTGTGGCAATCCGAATTGCCACCGCCGGACACGTGTTGCAGTTCAGTGCTGGTCAAGTTACGCATGATGTACTCCTTTAAAAATTGAAACTTGGTCGAGTGGCAATTCCCACTCGCCCTCGTGCGGACCGCTAAGGGCCATACTAGGCATTGACGAGCTCGCCAGTTTGATGCGCCACAATCGTGCGGGTGAGGAGATTCTGCCTTTGCCGACGCGTCCATTTGGCAACATATTGCCGTTGCGGTTATGCTGTCGCGATGACAGAACTGACCTACTTGCTGGCGGCGGCCTTCAAGACCGAACGCGGCGCGGCCCGCAGGCTCGCCGCGCGCGCCGGCATCGGCGAAGAACAAGCCTTGCGCGCCGTGCTCGAACAGCGCGCCGGTGCGAAAGGCCTGGCCCATCTTCTTGACCAACGCGCCGCGCTGGCGACAAGCGAAGCGGCGCGCCTGGCCGCACGCGACGCCAGGCGCGCCCTGGCACGCAGCGCCACGGCGATCAAACACGATGGTCCGGCGTCGGCCTGGCGCGCCTGGTTCGACGGCTCGGCCCATCCCAATCCGGGACGCTGCGGCATCGGCGCCCTGCTCACCGGCCCGGCCGGGGAAAACATCGAAATCTCGCGGCCTGCCGGCTACGGCAACAGCAGCGAAGCGGAGTACCTGGCGCTGATCGCGGTGCTCGAAGCGGCCGTCGCCATCGGCGCGCGCGGCTTGACCGTGCATGGCGACAGCCGCGTCGTCATCGACGATGTGAACGGCGCGGAGCCGGCCGGCGCGCCGTCGCTGCGCTCTTACCGCACGCGCGCGCAAGCGCTGCTCGAACAAATCGACGGCGCCTGCCTGCGCTGGCTGCCGCGCCACAAGAACCAGGCCGCCGACGCCCTCTCGCAGCGCGCGGTGGCCGCGCCAGGCCCGGCGGACATGGCATAATCGCGCCCCTACAAGGAGCATCCAATGACCAACGACCAACCGAGTGCCTGGCAGGCGCGCTTGCAAGCGCTGGCCAGCGCCGCCTGCGGCGACGACGGCGCCCACGACATCAACCACCTGCACCGCGTCTGGCGCAATGCGCAGGCGCTCTTGGCCAGCCACCCGGAGGCCGACGCGCTGACCGTGATGGCGGCCTGCTACCTGCATGACCTGGTCAACCTGCCCAAGAACCATCCGGAGCGCAGCATGGCGTCGCGCCGCTCGGCCGAGCTGGCGCGGCGCGAACTGGCCGCCATCGGTTTCCCGGGCACCAAACTCGATGCGGTGGCCCACGCCATCGAAACCCACAGTTTTTCGGCGGCGCTGCCACCGCGCACCATCGAAGCGAAGCTGGTGCAGGACGCCGACCGCCTCGACGCCCTCGGCGCGGTGGGCCTGGCGCGCCTGTTCTACATCGCCGGCCAAATGGGCAGCGCGCTGGCCCATCCCGACGATCCGCTGGCCGCGCATCGCGAGCGCGACGACCGCGCCTATGCGCTAGACCATATCGAAGTCAAGCTGGCCAAGCTGCCAGGCATGATGCAGACCGCCGCCGGGCGCGCGCTGGGGGCGGCGCGGCTGGCGCAACTGACCACCTTCCGCGCCGCCTTCGCCGAGGAATGGGCGTTGTAACGGGCTTGCAAGATAAGGCCGCGCTCGCACCGGGCGGAGTAGGCTAAGATACGGCATCGCCCTTTCGCGCCCGGCCCCGGGCTTACCTTCATGAGCAGCAGTCCCGCCGCCGCACCCGTCGCACCCGCCGCCCCGGCCAACCTCAATTTCGTGCTGGTCGCGGTCTTTATCGACATGCTCGGCATCGGCCTGATCATCCCCGTGATGCCGGCGCTGGTTGGCCAGTACGTCAACGGGCGCGACGAACAAGCGTTCTGGTTCGGCGTGCTGGCGATGGTGTTCGGACTGATGCAGTTCATCTTCATGCCCATGCTGGGCGCCATCAGCGACCGCGTCGGGCGCCGTCCGGTGCTGCTCTATTCGATGGCCGGCATGTGCCTCAATTTCCTGGCCACCGCCTGGGCGCCCAACCTGGCCTTCCTGTTCGTCGGCCGCGTGATCGGCGGCATGTCGTCGGCCAGCATGTCGGTCGCCTCGGCCTATGCGTCCGACATATCGACGCCCGAAACACGCGCCAAAAGCTTCGGCAAGGTGGGCGCCGCCTTCGGCCTGGGGTTCATCTGCGGCCCGGCGCTGGGCGGCATGTTGGGCGAAATCAACCTGCAGCTGCCGTTCTACGTGGCCGCCGCCCTGTGCGCCGCCAACTTCGTCTACGGTTACATCGCGGTGCCCGAGTCGCTGCCGCTGTCGCGCCGGTCGGCGTTTTCGATCGCGAAGATCAACCCGTTCTCGTCGCTCCTGAAGCTGGTGCGGCGCACCGATATCCGCGCGGTGGTGATCGTGTTCGCCCTGACCAGCTTTGCCCAGATGATGCTGCAGTCGACCTGGGTGCTGTACACCACCTTTCGCTTTAACTGGAGCCCGGGCGACAACGGCATCGCCCTGTTCTGCGTGGGCCTGTCTGCGGCCGTGGTGCAGGCGGGCCTGCTGGGCATGTTGATGAAGCGCTTCGGCGAGGTGCGCCTGTCGCTGCTGGGAATGGTCTCGGGCTGCATTACCTTCGTGCTGTACGGCCTGGCCACGCAAGGCTGGATGATGTACGTATTCATTTTGTGCAATTTGTTGTCGTTTACCGTAGGCCCAGCGTTGCAGAGCATTATTTCGCGCGGTTCCGACGCCAGCGCCCAGGGCGAACTGATGGGCTCCTTGCAATCGATCAGCAGCCTGGGGGTGATTTTCATGCCGCTACTGGGCACCGCCATCCTGGGTCTGGCCAGCCACCTGCCGCCGCACGACTGGCGCATCGGCAGCACCTTCTTTTTGTGCGCGGCGATGCAGGCCGTGGCGGTCGGCGTTGCACTTTTCTATTTCAAATCACATCAGATGCGCACGTAAAGCAGGCATGCGCTAGAATTGGCGAATGGGCACATCCTCTACTCGCAGCAGGTTCCGCGCGGCAGCGCTGGTGGCAGCCGTTCTCGCCGGCGCCAGCGCCACGGCGACCGCATCCTGCGAGCAGCCGTTCCTGGTCCCGGTCGCGCCCACGGGCCTGAGCGTGACGGTCAAAGGCGAATCGGTCGGCGGCATCTACCCCGACCTGCTGCGCGGCGTGAGCGCCAAGAGCGACTGCAAGTTCACGTTCCCGGTGGTGCCGCGCGCGCGCCAGGAAGCCATGTTCGAAGCCGGCAAATCGCATCTGCTGCTGCCCGCCGTGCGCACGCCGCGGCGCGACCAGCATGGCTACTTCGTTCCCGTGATCGGCACCCGCGCCACCCTGCTGTCGGTCGACGCCACGCGCGCGCCGGTGCGCTCGATCCGCGAACTGCTCGCGCGCAAGGAGCTGCGCGTGGTGCTGGTGCGCGGCTTCGACTACGGCAACGCCTACCTGGACCTGATCAATCAATTGTCGGCGCAGGGCCGCCTGCTGCTCGAAAAAGACGGCGCCGCCGTGGCGCGCGTGCTCGATGCCGGCTTTGCCGACGTGACCCTGATGGCCCCGACCGTCTTCGCCAGCGCCATCGCCGACGACAAACGCTTCGCGTGGATGACGCCCAAGCTGCGCATCGAACCGCTCGACGAACTGCCCTGGGGCGAGAGCGGCATCTATATTTCGAAGCAGACGGTGAACGCGGGCGACCGCGCCGCACTCCAGGAACTGCTGGCGGGCGCGGTCAAATCGGGCGCCGTCTACGAGAGCCTCAAGCGCCATTACCCGCCCGCCGTGCTGGCCGGCGGCGTGCGCCAGCGCTGACGCCAACCGCTGACGCCAACGCGCGGGCCAAGCCGGCGGTCTTGGCTATTTTTCATCCCATTGCAGGTCCAGGCCACCGGAAAGCGCTGCACAGGCGCGGCGCGCCGTTATAATTGACCATCGTTGTTTAAACAGGTTGAAGCCCGTGTCCGATCGCATAAAAGTCATTCCCCAGTATTTACTTCCCAAGCAAGGTCTGACCCGGTTCGCGGGCCGCATCGCCGGCCACCAGGGCGGCCAGTACACCACCACCCTGATTCGCTGGTTCGTCGGCAAATATGGCGTGAACATGGAAGAAGCGGCCAATCCGGACATCGCCAGCTACGCCAGCTTCAACGAATTTTTCACGCGCGAGTTGCGAGCCGGCGCCCGCCCGCTGGCCAAGGCCGATTTCGTATGCCCGGTCGACGGCGCGATCAGCCAGTTCGGTGCCATCGACGACGACCAGATTTTCCAGGCCAAGGGCCACAAGTTCAGCACCACGGCGCTGGTGGGCGGCGACGCGACCCTGGCCGCCCAGTTCCAGCATGGCAGTTTCGCCAACCTGTACCTCAGTCCCAAGGATTACCACCGCCTGCACATGCCGTGCGAGGGGCGCCTGACGCGCATGATCTATGTGCCCGGCGCGCTGTTTTCGGTGAACCCGACCACAGCCCGCGGCATTCCAGGCCTGTTCGCCCGCAACGAGCGCGTGGTGTGCGTGTTCAACTCCAGCGTGCATGGCACCTTCGTGCTCACCCTGGTCGGCGCGACCATCGTCGGCAGCATGGCCACCGCCTGGCATGGCCTGGTCAACCCGCCGCGCCCGGGCGAAATGAAGGAATGGCGCTACGACGACAAGAACATCGTGCTCAAAAAAGGCGAAGAGATGGGCCGCTTCCTGCTTGGCTCGACCATCGTCATGCTGTTTAAAAAAGACACGATCGCCTTCAATCCCGAGTGGGCGCCTGAGCGTCCGGTGCGCTTGGGTGAGGTCATGGGTGACAAGCCGGCCGCCAAACGCGCCTGATTCGACGAGGGAGCGGCATGAGCGACGTGGTGGTGGACGATAGCGCCGGTGCGCCGGTGATGCAGCGCCCGGGCGCGCCACGCCCGAGCGTGCTGGTTGCCTGCGACTGGCTGCTTGAAGGTGCGCGCTCGGCGCTGTTCCTGGCGCCGCGTTGGGAACGGCTGGCGGCGTCGCCGTGGCAGATGGCATTCCAGATGCTGCTCCAATTCGGCGTGAGCATGCTGTTACAGCGCTCGTTCATCGAGGGCGAGTCCATCTTCCTGTGGCGCGCCTCGCTGGCCGGCTGGTTCGGCGCCCTTCTGACCGCCTGGCTGTGCTACCTGATCCAGCCCGACCCGCGGGTCAGCCGCAGTGCGCACGGCGCACCCGGTGCGGCCCACTTGTACACCTTGGTGATCGCGCAGTCGACCTTCTTCGGGCTGTTGATCTGCGCGCTGCATTCCGGCCTGGTTGGCGCAGGCATCCTGGGCAAAAGCAGCTTATGGGCACATTGGATCGTCTGGAGCCTGCCGATGTTGTGGAGCGTGCTTGCACGGCTGGTCTTGCTGCTGCGCGCCGCCCGGCCGCTTGCGTCGGCGCGGGCCGGTGTCGCCATCGTCGTCGTGATGCTCACCTCTGTCGTCGAGTATTACCTCGTTCCCGCGCCGATGGCATGGCGCGCCGCGCCCGTACCCGAAGCGCAGGAAGAAGACCCGTTCGAGGTAAGCCAGGAAATGATGGAAGCGCAGCTGCCCTTGCTGGGCGAGCAGATCGACGCGCTCAAACCCCAGCGCCCGGGCGTGATCGACATGTACACGATCACCTTCGCGCCATACGAAGGCGAAGAAGTATTCCGGCGCGAGAGCACGATGGTGGCCGACGTGATGGCGCGCCGCTTCGATGCCGCCGGGCGTGGCCTGCAACTGATCAACCACCGCAAGACGGCCGAATCACTGCCGTGGGCGACGCCGCTGAACCTGCAGCGCGCCATCGAGGGCGTCGCTGACATCATGGACCGCGACGAGGATGTGCTGTTCATCCACCTGACCTCGCACGGAGCGTCGGACGGCGAACTGGCGGCCAATTTCTGGCCGATCAATGTGGAACCGGTCATGCCGCCGGAGCTGAAGCAATGGCTCGATGCAGCCGGCATCCGCTACCGCGTGCTGTCGATTTCGGCCTGCTACGCCGGGAACTGGATCGCGCCGCTGGCGGCCGACGGCACCCTGGTGATGACGGCGTCGGACGCCGACCATACGTCCTATGGCTGCGGTAAAAAGTCGCCCCTGACCTTCTTCGGCCGGGCGATGTACGACGAACAGCTGCGCAAGACGACGCGTTCGTTCGCCGAGGCGCATGCCGCCTCACGCAAGATCATCCTGCAGCGTGAAACGGAAGCCGGCAAGGACGATGGCTATTCGAACCCGCAGATCAAGGTGGGCAGCAAGATCGTGCCGGTGCTGGAGCGGATGAACAAGCGGCTGGCGGAAAAGCCGTGAGCATTGCCTGTCGTGCCGGCAATCGGGAGTGCGCAGACGCGCTGTGAGCACCTTGCAGCGCGCGTCATGCGTTCGGATTTGGCGCTAGAATGAGATGACTTACTTGGTTCGCTTATCAACCTTGTCATCCGGCAGCACATCATGGCCAAGCTTACTCATCTTCCCAAAACGACCGGCAACGCAACGGACCAGGCTCCTCGCGGGCCGATGACCGAGCGCATCACGGCTGAGGGCAAGTCGATGACGATTGTGACGATCGGCAACGTCACCGTGGAAGTGCCGACGCCGACGGATTCCGAACTCAAGGAACGGCTTGCCGAAAGCGCGCGTATCATGCGTGCATTTGGCGAGGCCATTCCACGCCGTGGCGTGCGCCTGAACTTTCCTGCTACCACTCCCCTCTACGAAGCCGACTCGAAGGATCCGAACCTGGTCATTCGCAAGCTCGGCAAAACGCGGACCTTGGGACGTTTCGACAAAAATGGACGTTTCATACACGTTAAGCGATGATCCGCGTTTCGATCAACGAAGCAATCGGCGCAGTCATGCAGCCGCACGGCAAACCGCTTGCGGTGATTCTTGCTGGCCACAATGGTTCAGGAAAGTCGACGCTGTGGTACAGGTCCTTGTCGCCCCGCCTGCAAGTCCCGCTGCTCAATGCCGACCGCATGATGATGTCCATTCTTCCCGACCCGAACGCGTCGGGTTTTCTCGCACCGTGGGCGCAATCGTTACGCGACACCAGCCAGGCATGGATGCAGGTAGCCCAGCAAGGCGTTGGCGCGTTGACCAACTCGGCAATCGGTGCCCGGTTACCCTTTGCTGTCGAAACCGTTTTTTCGCACTGGAAGCGGAACGCAGACGGATCGATATCGAGCAAAATCGACCTGATCAAGCAATTGCAGGCGTCCGGTTACTTTGTACTGCTGGCGTTTGTAGGACTATCGACCGTGACACTGTCGATTGGCCGGGTGGCGACGAGGCAAAGCCGAGGCGGACATGCGGTCCCTTTCGACAAACTGCTTCAACGCTTCCCCAGAACGCAACAAGCCGTCGGAGCGGCAATCGAGGTCGCCGATGCATCTATTTTATTCGACAACAGCCGAAGCGAGGCGCTGGCATTCACACCGGTGCATATTCGCCGCGATCACAAGGTGATTTACGATGTGCGCGACTCGTGGAAACGCACGCTCCATCCGATTTCATCCTGGCTGAAGGTGGTCGTCCCCCGGTAAGCGGCGTGACGGGGCTGCGCCTCTATAAACAGACACGCGGGCGGCCAGCACGGAGCTGCCCGCCACGCAGTTGCCGGAGTTACGCCATGCGGGTGATGAACTGCTCGCTCGGACGACGCACCTTTTTCAAATTGACCAGCCAGTCACCCTCGGCTTCGCGGTACCCGAGCGCCATGATCGCCACCGAGCGCAAACCGCGCGCGCGCAGGCCGAGCAGTTCGTCGAGCTGGCCGGGATTGAAGCCTTCCATCGGGGTCGCGTCGACCGCCTCGAAAGCGGCCGCCGTCAAGCCGATGCCCAGGCCAATATACGCCTGGCGCGCGGCGTGTTCGAAGTTGACCTGCGCATCGCGCTGCGGATAGGTCGACAGGAGCATCTTGCGGTAGGCTTCCCAGCCTTCGTTGACCAGCCCGCGCTCTTCGTTGACCAGGTCGAACATCGCGTTGATGCGCTCTTCGGTATAGTTGTCCCACGCCGCGAAGACCACCATGTGCGAGCCATCGGCCACCTGGCCCTGGTTCGAGGCGATGGGGCGCATTTTCTCGCGCAGTTCGGCATTGCTGACCACGATCAGCTCGAACGGCTGCAGGCCGCTTGAGGTCGGCGCCAGGCGCACGGCTTCCAGAATGCGGCCGACTTTATCTTCCGAGACGACTTTGGTGGCATCGAATTTTTTGGTGGCGTAACGCCAGTGGAGCTTTTCAATCAGCACGGGATTTCCTTTAATAGTAGTGGGAATAACTTCACAGCCAGGGCGCACGCAAGATAGGCGACCGGGCGCAATCATTATCGACGATTCCGCGATCGCGCGTATCCGGGCGGAAAATTTGCCCTACACCATTCCCATGCGCTTGCGCGCTTCGGCACAGCACAGCCCTTCCATCATGTCCAGAAAAGCGCGCGTCTTGGCCGGCATCAGGCGCCGTCCCGGGAACACGGCCCACCCGGTCACCAGCGGCAAATCCCACTCCGGCAGCACGCGCACCAGCTCTCCCCTGGCCACATGGGGCGCGGCAAACAGGTCGGAACTGGCCGCGATGCCCGCGCCGGCGCACGCCACGCGCGTGAGCAGGTCGGGCGAATTGGCGGTCAGGCGGCCCGGGATATCACGCTCCCACACGATTTTGCCGCGCGTGAGCCGCCACGGCGCCGGCCCGCCGCCGCGGCTCAACAGGCACAGCAAATCGTGCTTGAGCAGGTCGTCGGGATGCTCGGGCAAACCGCGCAGCGCCAGGTACGACGGCGCCGCATACAGCGCCATCTGTTCGAGCGCCACCCGGCGCGCGTTGAGCGAGGCGTCGTCCGGCAGGTCGCCCATGCGGATCGCGATGTCGAAGTTCTCGCTTACCAGGTCGACCCGGCGCGGCGACAGGTCCAGCTCCAGCGTGATGGCCGGGTACTGCGCCATGAAGTGCGTCATCACCTGGGTTATGCCAAGGCTGGCGAAATCGGCCGGCATCGAGATGCGCAGCCGCCCGCTCGGCGCCTGCTGGCGGTGCTGCACCAGCGCGCCCGCCGCTTCGACTTCCTCGACCACCTTGCGCGCGTGATCGAGCAAGCTGGCGCCGAACTCGGTGAGCATCAGCTTGCGCGTGGTCCGCTGCAGCAAGCGCTCGCCAAGTTTCGCTTCCAGCAGCGCGATCCGGCGCGAGACGGTCGACTTAGGCAAGTCGACCCGCAGCGCGGCCTGGCTGAAGCTGCCCGCTTCGACAATCCGCGCGAACAGCAGCAAGTCATTCGGTTCCACATCCATTTGATTGTCCCACTGGCTGAATAATGATATCCATTTTACCGCCTTCCGCATTGATTATGGGACGAGTAAAGTAACTCCATCGCAGTTCAACGTAGAAAAGGAAATAAAATGAACATCTTGCAAATCAATTCCAGCGCCCGTTCGACCGGTTCCGAGTCCACCCGCATGGCCGACGCCATCGTCGCCAAGCTGCAAGCGGCCAACCCTGGCGCGCAACTGACGCGCCGCGACCTGGCCAGCAACCCGCATCCGGCGCTCGACGAGCCGACCCTGGGCGCCCTGTTCACGCCGGCGGACCAGCGTACCCCCGAACAGGCGGCGCGCGTGGCGCTCGATGACGCCCTGATCGCCCAGGTGCAGGCCGCCGACGCCATCGTCATCGGCGCGCCGATGTACAACTTCGGCAGCTCGGTGCAGCTCAAAGGCTGGTTCGACGCAATTGCCCGCGCCGGCGTCACCTTCGCCTATACCGCCACCGGCCCGGTCGGCAAGCTGACCGGCAAAAAAGTGTACGTGGCATTCGCCCGCGGCGGCATGTACCGCGACACCCCGAACGATACCCAAACCCCGCACCTGAAAATGCTGCTCGGTTTCCTCGGCATGACCGACGTGACGTTTGTGTACTCCGAAGGCATGTCCATGGGCCCGGAAGCTGCCGCCAAGGCGCAGGCCGAAGCGAACGCCGAGATCGAGGCCGCACTGGCCTGAGCTGCCCCGGCCGACGCTCGATTACAGGAGACGAAAATGACACACGAGTTGAAGATGGTGCCAGCGCCGGCCGATGAGCGCGTGCAGCAGCCGCGCGGCGTCGAGCGCGTGGTAAACGGGCAGGCCGTGATGGACGGCGCCGGTGTGAAAATCAACCGCGTGCTCACCCAATCCCTGCAGCGCCGGCTGGACCCGTTCCTGATGCTCGACGCCTTCGGCAGCGACAAGCCGGGCGACTACATCGCCGGCTTTCCCGAACACCCGCACCGCGGCTTCGAGACGATTTCATACATGATCGCGGGTAGCATGCGTCATCGCGACAGCGCCGGCAACGAAGGCCTGGTCACCGACGGCGGCGTGCAGTGGATGACGGCCGGGCGCGGCGTGGCCCACTCCGAAATGCCGGAGCAGAGCGAGGGCCTGATGGAAGGCTTCCAGCTGTGGCTTAACCTGCCCGCCAAGGACAAGATGACCGCGCCGTGGTACCGCGACATTCCCAACACCGAGATCCCCCGCTTCACCACCGGGGCGGGGGTAACGGTGCAGGTGATCGCAGGCGCCAGCCACGGCGTGCAGGGCGCGATGCAGCGCGCCGGTACCGAGCCGCTCTACCTCGACGTGAACCTGCCGGCCAACGCCAGCTTCGAACAGGGACTGCCGCCGGGGCACAACGCATTCTTGTACGTGTTTCGCGGCCAGGTGCTGGTCGACGACAAACCGGTGCCGGCAGGCCGCATGGCGATCCTGGCCAATTCGGCGCAGGCCGACGGCGTGCGCATCATGGCCGCCCAGGCCAGCCGCCTGATCCTGATCGCCGGGCGCCCGTTGAACGAACCGATCGCCCAGTACGGCCCGTTCGTGATGAATACCCAGGCCGAGGTGTTCCAGGCGGTCGAGGACTTCCGCGCCGGCCGCTTCGGCGCCTGATCGATCGGAGCTGGCGGCGGCGCCGGGGCCGGGCAAGCACAAGGAGAACATCTTGCGCTACACTGGAGGCATGTTCCCAATCCTGACCCAGGCCCTGGCCTACCTGAGCCGTGTATGCGGCTTCGACACCGTCGACTCCTTCCCTCCCGGGCACGTCCACGCGCGTACCCACTGGAGCGGCGCGCATTTCGACATCGCGTCCGACCTCAAGCCGGACCAGATCGAGCGCGCGCTGTGCGAAAAAATCGCCAACACGCCGATGATTTTCGCGCAGATCGCCAATCCCACGCCGGACATGCAGCGCGTCCTGCTGGGCATGATCGGCACGCGGATCCGCCACGGCGGCGCCCAGCCGCTGGACCTGGTCGCGCTGCTGGCCGGCGCCTACCGCAGCCCGTATACCAAGGAAGCGCTGCCGGGCCTACGCGCCGCCATCGAAGAAAACAACGGCGACCCGCGCAGTGTGCTCGCTTTTCTGAGCGAGAGTTCGGGCTTCGGCGTGATCGACGCCGCCCCCCATCAGAGCGGTTTGAAGTTGGTCGGCAGGTAGCGCTCGCGCACTGCCATGAACGGCCGTTCGACGCAGCGGTACAGCACCCAGCCCGACAACACCGACAGCGCCAGCATGGTGCCGATGGCCAGCGGCGTGCCTGGCCCGTAGCCGTGCTCCCTGAGCGGCGCGGCAGCCAGGATGCACACCTGCTTGTGGGTCAGGTAGATCGCATACGACCATAGCGCCATGCTGGCCGCACCGGGCACGCGCGTCGAGCGCAGGAGCGAATCGCGGCTCAAGGCCGCCACGATCAGCAGCGAAAAGCCCAGCGCCAGCAGCGGATACCCGAACACCGTCACGCCGAACGCCTGGCGCTCATCGAGGAACAGCCAGATCGCCAGGCCGGTGACGGCCACCCCGGCGCCGCCGGCCAGGTTGCCGTGCGAGGTGAGCATGCGCCACTGGCGCGGGTGAAAATTCTTCAGCAGCGCCAGTGCCACGCCGGCCACCAGTTCGTCGAAGCGGCACAAGGTCGAGTAATAAATAAACTGATAATAGTTGCGCGACCCGTGCGGATGGCCGTCCACCAGCTCCTGCCAGGCGTACGCGCGCACCAGCATCCCGGCCACGATGGCGGCCGCGATGGTGGCCCATCCCCAGCGCAGCGATCGGCGCAGCGATGTGCACAACGAAGCGGTCATCAACGCCAGCGCCGGCAGCACCAGGTAGAACTGCTCCTCGATGCACAGCGACCAGGCGTGCGAAAACGCGGTGCCCGGTTCAAGGCTGATATTTTGGGTGAAGCTCAGGAAGCGCCACAGCGGCGGCAGTTCGAGACCGGCGCGAAACCATGGCGAACAATAGTAAATAGCCAGCATCACGTAAAACACCGGCAGCGTGCGCAGGGCGCGCCGGCCGTAGAAGCGCGCCAGCGAAAACTCGCGCGGCGAGCGCATGGCGGCGAAGATCTGGTTGCCGATCAGGTAACCGGACAGGGCGAAGAACAGGTCGACCCCGATCCAGCCGATTTTCCCCACCCAGCCGAAGGTGTCGGCGCGGCTGACGAACAGTACATAGTGGTGCAGCACGACCAGGGTGACGGCCAGCGCGCGCAGGGTGTCGAGGCCTTCGATGCGCGCTGTTGAGGCGGGATTTTTCATGCGCCAGATGATGCCACGGGGCCGGCGGGGGCGCCAGCGATTGTCCGCTAAAATAGGCGACCATCACCTCCAGGCCCGTCCAGGGCTACTCCAGACCATGACCAGCGCACGCGAACTGCAGTTCAAATCGATCAACTACACCGGCCTTGGCGCCGGCCCGCGCCTGATCGTCACCGGCGCCGTGCATGGCAACGAGACCTGCGGCACCAAGGCCATCCTGCGCGTGATGGGCGAGATCGACAGCGGCGCGCTGCATGTGGCAGCCGGCAGCGTGACGTTCGTCCCGGTGACCAATCCGCTCGCCTACGCGCTTGACCAGCGTTCGGGCGAACGTAACCTGAACCGCAACCTGTTCCCCAATCCGCAGCCGCAGGACTTCGAGGACCGCGTGGCCAACTGGCTGTGCCCCCTGCTGGCGCAGCACGAGGTACTGCTCGACCTGCACTCCTTCAATGCGCAAAGCCAGCCTTTCGTCATGGTCGGGCCGCGCAACAACGAAGGCACCCTGCAACCGTTCCGCCACGCCGAACAGGAGCGCGCGCTGGCGCGCCGCCTGGGCGTGCGCCGTTTCGTGGACGGCTGGCTGGCGACCTACGGCCAGGGCGTGCGGCGGCGCCTCAAAAGCGGCGACGCCTCGACCCTGGACCTGGTGCTGCGCTACGGGATGGGCACCACCGAATACATGCGCAGCACCGGCGGCTACGCGCTCACGCTCGAATGCGGCCAGCATCTCGACCCGGCCGCGCCCGAGGTGGCCTACCGCGCCATCGTCAATACGCTGGCTTTTCTGGGCCTGATCGAGGCGCCGCCGCCCGAACCGATCGCGCTGGACCAGATGGAAGCGCTGTCGATGGTGGTGGTGCACGACAAGCTCGATGCGCTCGACCGCTTCAGCCGCGTGTGGGCCAGTTTCGACCCGGTGGCCACGGGCGAGCAGATCGGCACGCGCGCCGACGGCACGCCGGTACTGGCCGAATTCGACGGCAAGATCCTGTTCCCCGATGTGAACGCGGGACCGAATTCGGAATGGTATTACCTGACCCGCGCCAACGCCGACTTCGAACGCTTTACCGAGTAAGCGCGGGGCCGCTCAGGCAATGCCCCATACGAAAGGGTCGCTCTCGTCGAACAGCAGCTGCGCCGTGGCGTTGACCCAGGCCTTGCCGCGGATACTGGGCATGATGCGCTCGCCGTCGTAGCGGAACGAAGCGTCGAACACGCTGCCGATGATGCTCTCCTGGCGCCAGGGAGCGTGTTCGGCCAGCTTGCCGTCGGCCGCCAGGCATGCCAGCTTGGCGCTGGTGCCGGTGCCGCAGGGCGAGCGGTCGTAGGCCTTGCCGGGGCAGAGCACGAAACTCTGGCTGTCGGCGCCCGTGCTCGACGCGGCGAACAATTCGATATGATCGATCAGGGCGCCGTCGTCGCCGGTGACGCCGTTCGCTTCCAGCGCGTCGCGCACTGCCACGCAGTAGGCGGTGAGCGCATCGACGTTGGCGCGCCGCAGCGCCAGGCCGTGGCCCGAGACCAGGAAAAACCAGTTGCCGCCCCAGGCCACGTCGCCCGTCACCGCGCCCACGCCCTCCACCTGCACCGTGACCGCGTGGCGCGTGCGGTAGGACGCCACGTTGTCGATGGTGACCGCGCCGTCCTCGTGCAGCTGCGCTTCGACCACGCCGACCGGCGTATCGATGCGGTGCCGTCCGGCCTTGATGCGGCCCATGAACGCGAGCGACACCACCACCCCGATCATGCCATGCCCGCACATGCCGAGGTAGGCCACGTTATTGAAGAAGATGACGCCGGCGGCGCAGTCGGGCGCGAACGGCTCGCACAGCAGCGCGCCGACCAGCACATCGGAGCCGCGCGGCTCGCACACGACGGCCGAGCGCACATGGTCGAAGTCGCGCCGGAAGCGCTCGCGCCGTTCGGCCAGCGGCCCGCCGCCCAGATCGGGGCCGCCGTCGATGATCAGGCGGGTCGGTTCGCCGCCGGTATGGGAGTCGATAATCGAAATCGTTTTCATGTCGTCAGCATACGCCCGGACGGCCCGATTGTCTTGCGCGGCGACGGCGGCAGCGCGGCGAAATTGGCACAAGCGCGATTGGTTCGCGGCGAGCCGTTCCAGCCCAGGTGTGCCGCGCCCCCTCTGCGCGCAACCGGCAGAGGCGGTTCACGCTCTCCTGGTAGTCCGATGCGATTCTAGTCCGCTTGGTTGGGGTCTGTTAGACTTCAGGCGATTTCACGCAGTGCGAGAATTGAAAGAAACAAGCCATGAAAATTGAATCGATCCGCCTGAAAAATTTCAAGGCCTTCCGCGATGTGCACCTGATTGACATTCCCGCTTTTCTGGTCGTCGTCGGCGCCAACGGCACTGGCAAGTCAACGCTGTTCGACGTCTTCAGTTTCCTCCACGACTGTCTTAAGCACAATATCCGGCAAGCGCTGGATAAACGCGGACGTTTTCCCGAAGTCCTCAGTCGCGGCTGCAATCCGCAAGAGGACACGATCCTCATCGAACTACAGTACCGCATGGCGATCACCGGCGTGGAGAGATTGGTAACCTATTCGCTGGAAATTGGCGAGCAGGCTGGCTTGCCCGTCGTGCTCAAGGAGATATTACGCTACAAACGGGGACGCTACGGCAGCCCCTATCATTTCCTTAGTTTCGCCGGCGGGGAAGGATATGCCATCACGAATGAGGATGAGTTTAACAAACCGGACGAAGAACTCGATCGCGAGACGCAAAAGGTGGCGCCCGATACATTGGCCATCAAAGGCCTCGGCCAGTTCGAACGATTCAAGGCCGCCAATGCGTTCCGCCACCTGATCGAAAACTGGCATGTATCGGACTTCCACATCAACGCGGCACGCGGACGCAAGGATGCCGCCGGGGAAAGCGAACACCTCTCGGAAACCGGCGACAATCTGCCGCTCGTGGCACGCTACATGCACGAACAGCACTCGCCCATCTTCAAGAACATCCTGGCAACCATGGCCAAGCGCGTTCCCGGCATAGCGTCGGTGGAACCGAAATTGATGGACGACGGCTATTTGGCGCTGCGCTTTCAGGACGGTTCGTTCAAGACGCCGTTTCTGGATCGATATGTATCGGATGGCACAATCAAGATGTTCGCCTATCTCGTGCTGCTGCACGATCCCAAGCCTCATCCCCTGCTATGCGTGGAAGAACCGGAAAACCAGCTTTACCCACAACTGATGGCAGAACTTGCGGAGGAGTTCCGAAGCTACGCGAACCGCGGCGGCCAAGTGTTTGTCACCACCCACTCCCCTGATTTTCTGAATGCCTTGCAACTGGAAGAAGTGTGCTGGCTGGTCAAGCAGAACGGAAGCACGATGATTCATCGCGCAAAAGACAATGCCCAGATTGCCGCCTATGTGGCTGAAGGCGATCAACTCGGTTATCTGTGGAAGCAAGGATTCTTCGACGGGGCTGATCCGCAATGAGGGAGTTGGTTTTTTTGCTCGAAGAAAGATCCGCAAAAGCCTTGCTGGAATCCTTGCTGCCGCGAATACTCAACGATGGCATCGAGTTCCGATGCATTTCTTTCGAGGGAAAGCAAGACCTCGAAAAACAGCTGGCTCGCAAGATTCGGGCTTACCAGAACGATCAGGCGCGCTTCATCGTGATGCGCGATCAAGACAGCCATTCGGATTGCCTGGCGCTCAAGCGCAGGGTGCTCGATCTGTGTAACGAAGCCGGCAAAGCTGATCGATGCCTGGTTCGCATTGCCTGTACGGAGCTGGAAACGTTTTATCTCGCCGATTTGCAGGCTGTGGAGCAGGCGCTGGAGCTCAAGGGGCTGGTCAAACACCAGCAAACCAGAAAATTCCGCACGCCTGACCTGTTGGGCAGCCCTGCCAGGGAGCTAAAAAATTTGACGGGCCAGCGTTATGAGAAGATTGCCGGATCACGTGCGATTGGCCAGCACCTCGATCTCGACAACAACCGGTCGCCGAGCTTCCGCAATCTGATCAAGGCAATCCGGCGAATGGAAAATGAACTGATTGGCTAAGCCACCAAGTGAGTGCAAGTCGCCGATCCATCAATGGCCGCTTGCATGCAATTCAGCCCGGCGAGAGCAGCTTCAGTCCCAGGATGCCCGCCACGATCAGGGCGATGCAGCCAAGGCGCATGGCGCCGGTCGGTTCGCCCAGCACCAGCATGCCAAACATCGCCGTGCCGACCGTGCCGATGCCGGTCCAGACGGCGTAGGCGGTCCCCAGCGGCAGGTTGCGCAATGCCAGGCCGAGCAAACCCACGCTGCCGCTCATCGCCGCGAGCGTCAAGACGGAAGGCACGAGACGCGAGAAGCCGTGCGTGTATTTCAACCCGACGGCCCAGCCGATTTCCAGCAAACCGGCGACGAACAGATAGATCCATGCCATGCAAAGCTCCTTGATCGGCAAGGTCGTCCAAGCCAGACTCCGTATGCGGCAGGGTCGTCCCGGCCGGAGAAAAAGATGGCTGAAGTATAACACCGGGTGCGCGTAGCGGCAGCGCACGGCGCGGCCGGGAATGCGCAACGCATTTTCATACATTGCCAACTCTTTCTTTCCGGACCCGGGTAGCCCCGCCATTCGCCACGCAGCGTGCAGGCGGTTACACTGTGGTTCCCTAAATCCATATCAAGGTGACATTAATGGCCATTGCCGCACAAGTATTGATCGGTTTGATCCTGCTGGCGCACGTGTATTTCGTTTTGCTCGAAACGGTGCTGTTCAAGACGCGCGGGCGGCGCGTGTTCGGCATCACCGCCGAAAAAGCCGAGATCATGGCACCGGCAATGTCGAACCAGGGCTGTTATAACGGCTTCCTGGTGGCGGCGCTGGCGGTCGGCCTGCTCCATCCCAATCCCGAGATCGCCCGCGCGTTTGTCGTTTATGGCCTCGGCTGCATCATGGTGGCCGGCATCTGGGGCGCGCTGACGGTCAAGAAAACCATCTTTTTCATCCAGACCGTGCCGGCGGCGATCGCCCTCGCCCTGGCCTACCTGCTGCCCTGAACACCGCAGTCCCTCGTTTCAGGTCCCCGCCAAGCAGGAATTTTTTATATATCGTAATATGACGATATTAGATTCGGAAAAACCCGATATGCAAATCGACGCCATTCACAAGGCACTGGCCAACCCGATGCGCCGCCAGATTCTTGGCTGGCTCAAGGAGCCGCGTGTGCACTTCGCGCATCAGGAACACAACCTCGACGTCGGGGTCTGCGCCGGTCTGATCGACGCGCGCACGGGCCTGGCGCAATCGACCGTATCGGCCCACCTGGCAGCGCTGCAGCGCGCCGGGCTCATTAGCGGGCACAAGGTTGGCCAGTGGATCTATTACAAGCGCAACGAGGAAGCCATCAAGGCCTTCCTCGACCATATGAACGAGGGACTCTAGGAGTTAAGCATGACGACATTATTCGACCCGATCACCATTGGCGATCTGACGCTGCAAAACCGCATCATCATGGCGCCGCTGACGCGCGCCCGCGCCGTCGGCGAAGGCCGCGTGCCGAACGCGCTCATGGCCGAGTACTACGTGCAGCGCGCCTCCGCCGGCCTGATCCTGAGCGAAGCGACCTCGGTCACGGCGCAGGGCGTGGGCTACGCCGATACGCCGGGCATCTGGTCCGACGAGCAGGTCGAAGGCTGGAAACTGGTGACCGAGGCCGTGCACAAGGCCGGCGGCAAGATCATGCTGCAACTGTGGCACGTCGGCCGCATTTCGGACCCCGACCTCTTGGGCGGCGACGCGCCGGTGGCGCCCAGCGCGATCGCGGCCAAGGGCCATGTCAGCCTGCTGCGCCCGCTGCGCGACTATCCGGTGCCGCGCGCCCTTAGCCTGGAAGAAATCCCCGGCATCGTGGCCGCCTATCGCAAGGGCGCCGAAAACGCCAAGCTGGCCGGTTTCGACGGCGTGGAAATCCACGGCGCCAACGGTTACCTGCTCGACCAGTTCCTGCAAGACAGCACCAACCAGCGCACCGACATCTACGGCGGCCCGGTCGAAAACCGCGCCCGCCTGATGCTCGAAGTAACCGACGCCTGCATCGACGTCTGGGGCGCGGGCAAGGTCGGCATGCACCTGGCGCCGCGCCGCGATGCGCACGACATGGGCGACTCCGATCCGAAGGCGACCTTCGGCTACGTGGCGCGCGAACTGGGCAAGCGCGGCATCGCCTTCATCTGCGCGCGCGAGTCGCAAGGCGAGGGCCGCCTGGGCCCGTACCTGAAGCAGGAATTTGGCGGCGTGTACATCGCCAACGAAAAGCTGACCAAGGAAAGCGCCGAACAGCTCGTGGCCAGCGGTGAAGCCGACGCCGTTGCCTTCGGCATCTGGTTCATCGCCAATCCCGACCTGCCGCGCCGCCTGCAGCTCGACGCGCCGCTCAATCCGCCCCGTTCCGACAAGTTCTACGCGTCGAACGAAGAAGGCTATACCGACTACCCTGCCCTGCAGGCCTGAGCGTCGGCGTCAGCTAGTCGGCCACGGCTTCGACCTGGATGCGCAAGTCCACATCCATCTTGAAGCCGTATTCCTTGCCGGCTGTCAGGCCGAACTCATCGCGCTTGAAGCTGCCGTAGGCGTCCGCCCCGCACATCTCGCGCTTGAGCATCGGGTGCGGGATGCATTTGAAGCTCTTGATCTGCAGGTTGACCGGTTTGGTCACGCCATGCAGGGTCAATTCGCCCTGCAGCTGGGTCGGGGCGCCTTCCTTGAAACCGGTCAGCTTTCCCTTGTAGCGCGCCGCGCCGAACTTGGCCACGTCGAACAGGTCCGGACCGGCCGCCCACTTGTTGAGCGCGTCATGGCCGAAGTCCACGCTGGCCGGGTCGATGCTGATATCGACCATGCCGTAGCCGGCCGCCTTGTCCAGGGTGACCTTGCCCGAATTGCCGTTGAATTTTCCGCGCCAGACCGACACGCCCATGTGGTCGGCTTCGAAGCTGGGGAAGGTGTGGGCGGGGTCGATCTGGTAGGTGACCGGGGCGGCCAACGCGGCGCCGGCCAGGCCGGCGAGCAGGAAAAAGATGCAGTGTGTTTTCATGATTGCCAAGTTTTAATACATCAGGTTACGGGGAACTCGCCGGAACGCGCCTCACCGGGCAGAGCTCCCGGTGGAAATGTTGGTCAGGGTTGTGCGGCGCGGACCGACGCCAGGTACGTTTCATAGACGTCGTACATGCCGCCAAAGCCCTGCTGCATCGACGCGTGCCCGGATGCGAAGGTCTCGGTCTCGATGGCGCTGGCATTGAGCGGCGTCGACACCAGGTTCAAGGTGGTCTTGCCGCCGTCTTCGGTCAGGGTGACCGTGTTGAGCACTTCCAGCGGCCACGTCGGACTCATCGCGTGCTGGATGCGGTTTCCTTCGGCGTCGGCGAAGCCGTTGACGAACACCAGGCGCTCGGGCGCGCTGAGCTCGCGGTAATCGAACCTGCCGTGCATTTCCACGCCCGGACCGAAGCGCATGCAGTAGTGGAATACGCCGCCCGGTTGCGGCTCGTGGCGGATCACCTCGATGGCACAGCCTTGCGGCCCCCACCATTGTTGCAGGTGGGCGGTCTCGGTCATGGTCTTGAATACGAGTTCGCGTGGTGCGTCGAAGACGCGCGCGAGCGTGAAATCGACGCTGGAATCAGGGCTGGTCATCTTCTTGCTCCTTTGTTGAACCGGGTGGGGAATGAATCGTTAGTAAATTAGCATTCGGCGGCGCGTCGGGTCAAGCGGCGTATTGATCGATGCGCGATCGATGCGCGATCAATGCGCGATCGACGCGCCGGCGGGACGGAACAGGCCGGCGAACTTTTTTACTCAGGCATCTTTGACATTCGAGAAATCGTTGCTATAATCTTGTCTTTCGCGGCTGTAGCTCAGTTGGATAGAGTACTTGGCTACGAACCAAGGGGTCGTGGGTTCAATTCCTGCCAGCCGCACCATTATTCGTAAGTTGAAAGGCCTGAAGAGCAATCTTCAGGCCTTTTTTCTATTCTTACAACGCTTTGTTGTAGTGTCACACTCTCTTACACTTTAAACACAAGTCCAAGCTGAGCACGTTAAGCGAAGAAGCGCGCTCTTCCAAGGAGATCGCCGCGCGTTTGTGTAGGTGTTGGCCTACAGTTAATACAACAGCTTGGTAATCTTTGTATATTTGCATTAGAATCGGACGCGCTCCCCTATGAAAATGTAAAAATGGACTTATAGGGGAGTAATTAATTTGTCGATGCAATAATGCTGAGGTGTTGCGCACACGTCGTGTCGGAATGCCAATTTTGAACGCGCCTTTGCTAGCATGAAGCTCCCCGATTCTTGATAACCAAGTCGTCTTGCACGGCTGATTTTTTCCTAACGAGGTAACATCTATGAAACATATGAAATCCCTGATTGCTGCGGCTGTCCTGGCAACCGCATCACTCGGTTCGTCCGCAGCATTTGCTGCTGACATTTCCAACAACCCACAGGCGCTGCCTGTGCTGGACAACACTGCCAACTTCGGCAGCTCGTTTCAACTGAACAACCAGGGCAACACCTTTGCCGACAAGTTCCGTTTCTCGGTAACGCGCGTGGAACACGACTTTGACGCCATCGTCTCGTCGATCACCCGCAATGCCTCGACCGGCATCGACATCACCGGCCTGAGCCTGTTCAGCAACACCGGCACCCTGATCACCACCGGCACCCAGGAAAGCACTGGCGCCGTGGACATCTGGAGCCTGCGCGCTGACAGCCTGGGCCTGGGTAACTACTACCTGCAGGTCAGCGGCAAGCTGGTTTCGGGCACCGGCGGCAGCTTCGGCGGCACCGTGATGCTGGCACCAGTACCAGAACCAGAAACCTACGGCATGATGCTGGCAGGCCTGGGCGTACTGGGCTTCCTGGCACGTCGCCGCAAGGCAGCCAAGCAAGCGTAAATTTTTGCTTGCTGAATAAAAAACGGAAGCTTCGGCTTCCGTTTTTTTTCGTCCCGCCACACCGCCCCGCCGCCCTCGCCTGCTAGCTGCGCACCTTCTTGATCACACTGCGGTTGCTCAGGATCTCCTCGATCTGCTCGAAGCGCACCGGCTTGACCATGTGATGGTCGAAGCCCGCCTCGAACGCCAGCTGGCGATCCTTTTCCTGGCCCCAGCCGGTCACTGCGATCAGCAAGGTCATCTGCCCGCACGACAGGCGCCGGATGCCGCGCGCCAGGTCGTAGCCGGACATCTGCGGCAGGCCGATATCGAGAAACGCATAGTCCGGGCAAAAGCGCGCCGCCGCCGTCAGCGCGTCCGGGCCGTTGTGGGTGATCACCACGCTGTGGCCCATGGCCGAGAGCAAGGCGCCGATGCTGTTCACGAAATCCACATTGTCGTCGGCCAGCAAAATCCGGTAGGTTTCCGAGGTCATGAAGGCGGCCGGGCTGGTCTTGGTCGGCATTTCCGGCTCGACCACGATCGGCAGGCGCACGATGAATTCGCTGCCGCGGTTGATGCCGGCGCTGTGCGCTTCGATGCTGCCGCCGTGCAGCTCGACCAGGCGGCGCGCCAGCGACAGGCCCACGCCCAGGCCGGCGTTGGTGCGCTCCAGGGTCGAGTCGACCTGCACGAACATTTCGAACACGTGGTTGAGCATGTCGGGCGCGATGCCGATGCCGTTGTCGGCCACTTCGATGATCAGGTCGCGCTCTTCCACGCGCGCGCTCAAGGCCACGCGCCCACCGCGGTTGGTGTACTTGGCGGCATTGTTAAGCAGGTTCGACAGGATCTGCGCCAGCCGCGTGGCGTCGCCATGCAGGAACACCGGCCGGTCCGGCAGGTCGATGGCCAGTTCGTGGCCGTGCAGTTCGATGTAGGAACGCACCACTTCGAGGGCGTCGTTGACCACCGCTTTCAACTCGACCCGGCCCATCTTGATGGCGAACTTGCCGGTATTGATGCGCGACACGTCCAGCAGGTCGTCCACCAGCCGCACCATCTGGCGCAGCTGGCGTTCCATGATGTCGGTGGCGCGCTGGGTGGCCTGGGCGTCGCCGCTGCGGATGCGCAGGATATCGAGGCCGGTGCGGATGGGCGCGAGGGGATTGCGCAGTTCGTGCGCCAGGGTGGCCAGGAACTCGTCCTTGCGGCGGTCGGCCACCAGCAGCGCTTCCTCGGCCCGGTGGCGCACCTGCATTTCGTGTTCCAGGGTCAGGTTCGCTTCCTGCAAGGCGTGCGCGCGGCGTCCGAGCTCGGCCAGCATGTCGTTAAAGGCCGCCACCAGCACCCCGATTTCGCCGCTGTTATTGCCCGGCACGCGCAGGCTGAAGTCGCGCCGCTGCATCACTTCGCGCGCCACGTTCGTCACCGCCAGCAACGGGCGCGTGATGCCCTGCTGCAGGCGCGAGGCCACCAGGGCCGCGATCACCAGCGAGATCAGGAGCACGATGCCGAGGATGGCCGCATAATTGAGCAAGCGCTCGACCAGGCCGAAGCGCGCGCGCAGGTACACCGTGCCGAGCACTTCGCCGTTGTCGACGATGTTGTGGTACACCACCAGCTCGCCATGGTCGATGGTGTAGCCGGGCCGCCCGGGCTTGACCGGGTACGAGGGCTCGAGCGAACCCTGGGTGTAGGAAGCGAAGCGCACCCCGGCGCTGGTATAAACCGCGCCCGACAGGATCTGCGGGCGCACCCTGAGCACGGCCAGGTTCTGCTGCGCGCTCCTGGCATCGTTGAAGGCCAGCGCCGGGGCGCTGACGCTGGCGATGATGTCGGCCTGCGTCATCAGGTCGTCGACCCAGTATTGCTGGAAGGTGCGCAGGTCGTACAGCAGCATGGCGATCGAGGCCGTCAGCAGCGCCACGAACGTGGTCGAGACGGCCATGAGGATGAGTTTGCTACGGACGGAGCCGCTATCGTGTTGCATCACGGTGCTCCCTTGTAAACGTGATTGGCTACTGTCAGCAGGCGCGAACTGAGCTTGACGCTGTTCCGGTCGGCCGCTTCCAGCGAGACATCGAAGCGCACGCGCTCTTCGACGATCCTGAAGTTAATGACACTGCCTTGCTGCAGTCCTTGTTGCGATTCGGTCACCACCAGGGTCGGCATGGTGCCGATCGCGCGCAGCGCCGCGCGCAGGCGCGCCGCATCGTCGCCGCCGATGAACAGCAGGTGCACGCCGGCCAGCGGATCGGCCTCGCGCAGCGGGCGCACCACGACCGGCCTGCCCTGCACCGCGCGCCCGGCGACGATGCGCGCCAGGTCGGCCGCCAGCTCGTCGGCGCTGGCCACGCCGATCACCAGCGGCGCATTCGCGTCGGCGAAGGCCGACGCCGGAAACTCGGCGTAGCCCAGGAACTTGTACAGGAACGCGGCCTTGATGCTGCGTTCGGGCAGCACCGGGCCGCCGGCCGGCAGCGCGGCGCGCACCAGCGGCGCGGCCAGCACCAGCGCCAGCATCGGCGCCACGGCGCGCGCGGCCAGGCGCAGCAGCAGGCGGCGCGGGGCGATCGGTGCGCGGGGGGACATGGCGAGCACCGCGTTCAAAACCGCGCGCTCCACTGGAGCGACACGGCGCGTTCGATCATGCGGCGCGTGGCCGGCGAGCCGAACTCGGCGTGCGAGGCATGCAGCAGGTTGCGGCCCGACAGCGCCACTTCCATGTGCGCACGCGGCTGCCAGGCCATGCGCACGTCAAGCTCGTAATAGGCCGGCACAACCGGCTGGGGCAGCTGGCCGACCCGGCGCAGCGCCAGCTCGGCCTGCAAGGAGTCGGACAGTTCGTGCGAGGAACGCAGCGACCAGTAGCTGCTCGGATCGTTGGTGCCGATGCCGAGCGCGCCCGAGCTGTCGCGGCTGGCCGGGTCCAGGCCGGCGTCGATATCCTGCAGCACCAGGCCGGCCACCAGGCGCCAGCGCGGCGCGGCCTGCCAGCGGCTCCACAATTCCAGGCCGCGCGTGTTGGCCTCGCCCAGGTTGGCGAACTGGGCTCCCGGCGTAGGGGCGCCCGGCGTAGGGCCCCCCGGCGTAGGGGCACCCGGCGTAGCGACGCCCGGCGTAGCGGCACCCGACCCGGCTGCGCGCGGCTCCAGGGTGCGCAGGCGGTCGTATTTGCCGACATACGCGGTCAGCGAATACGACAGGCTGGGCAGCGGCTGGGCGCGGTAGCCGATTTCGGCCACGCGCACCGTTTCGGCGACAAAATCCGGCCCGCCGGCGATGCTGTAGCCGCCGCTGGCGCTGCGCACGTATAACTCGCGGTCCAGGCGCGACGGCGCCCGCACATTGCGCGACAGGGCCGCCCATACCACGCTGGTCGGGCTGGCGTCCCAGGCCATGCGCATGCTGGGCAAGGTTTCGGTGCCGGTATACGTATTGTGTTCCAGTTTGACTCCAATGCTCATCCGCAGAGTCCTGCTCAGTTCTATCTTATCCTGCGCGAACACATTCGCCCAGCGCAGATCCTTGTCTGCAGGAAAAAATTCCAGCATGGTACCGCCCTTGACCCGGTCCCAGGCATGGCGGTAGCCGCCGCCCCACGTCACGCTATGGAACTGGCCCAGGCGCGTGCCGTGCTGCAGTTCGAGGTCGATGGTGTCGAGGCGCTGGGCGCCGGTGCCATCCTGCACCCGTTCGGTATGGTCGAGCGACGCCTGGAAGCGCCAGTCGCTGCCGTCGGCCAGGGTGCCGCTGGCCCGTCCCAGCAGGTTGGCGCCGCCGCCGCGCATCTCGGCCCCGCCGCGCCGGTGCACGCTGGTGCGGTAGACGTCGGCGCTGACGCTGGTGGCGAGCGTGGCGCTTTTGCGGTCGCTGCGAAAGCCGGCCTGGCGGCGCTCCATGCCGCCGCCGGGCGCATCGGGATAATCGTCGATGTCGAGCGCCTTGGCGTACACGCGGTAGGCGGCGCCGTCGGCCAGCCGGCCGCCCTGGCGCGCCGTGGCGCCGCGCTCGCGCCGGCCGGCGTCCATCGACAGCAGCACGCCCTGGCTGTTGGCGGCGTTGCGCGTGATGATGTTGATCACGCCGTTGACCGCGTTGGCGCCCCAGATGGTCGCGCCCGGACCGCTGATGACTTCGATGCGCTCGATATCTTCCATGACCACGTCCTGGGCATCCCAGAACACGCCCGAAAACAGCGGCGAATATACGCTGCGCCCGTCGATCAGCACCAGCAGCTTGTTTTCGATGGTGGTGGAAAAGCCGCGCGCGGTGATCGCGTAATTGCCGCCATCGCTGCGCGCCACCTGCAGGTTCGGCGCAAGGCGCAGCGCCTCTGGCAGGGTGCGCGCGCCGGCGCGCTCGATATCGCTGCCGGCGATCACGTACAAGGAAATGGGCGCGTCGGCCAGGCGCGCCGGCTGGCGCGACACCGAACTGACCACGACGTCCGAGAGCTGCTCAAGCGAAAAATCGAGCAGCGACACCTGCTCCACTTCCGCGCGCGCGCCGGCGGCATGCAACAAGCCGGCGCATGCGACGGAAATGGTCAGAAATGGCAGTTTACGCATGCTTGCTATCGTAGAACATTTTCTGTCGTGCACAAAGCAGAGCACGTTAACAGCTAGTTGCAAGCGTTGGTTTATTGCTTGTCGTGGCAGTTTGCCTACAACAATGGCGCGTCAGCGTGGTAAACGCCGCGTTGAACGTCGCCCTACACCCCGAACTCGGCCGCCGCCTTGGCCGCCCATAAAGCTTCCAGGTAGCTCGGATAGGGGATGTCGTAGCTGTCCACGGCGCCGTCTTCCCCGATGAAACTGGTCCACCAGCCGTCGGCGGCGGCGCGGATGGCGATGTCGCCCGGCCCGCAATGCTCGCCAATCGCTTCATCCTGCCCGAGCACGACGATGTTGACTTTCCTGTGTTTGACGATACTTGCCATGAGTCACCCCTTGTTTGTATTAAGCTATAAACAGAACAAATAACTGACATCACAAACATCAATTAGATTTATTTTCTGCACCGCAGCATACTGCATCTGTCTCCTCTATTCTCCTCCAAGAAAATAGATTCAGCCCGCTCCCTGAGCGGGCTTTTTTTTGCCTGTGGCGTTGCAAACGCATTGCGTCCGGGGCGTGTCTACCGTGCCCGCGGTCAGGAGCTAAACCTTAGCGCCGTTGTCGCGTCTACCCTTAAAGTTTTGGCGTTATTTCTGGCCATTTTTATCCATCAGGCAATTTATACTCACCCTCGCGGTAAGTATAGTGGTGGTGGTTTCCTGCACTGTGCTGGCACCTCGCTCAGTGGGAACAGTCGCCGGCATCGCTATGCCAGTCGGATTGGTTTTAGGCGTCATACGCATGATCCCCGCAGATCAGTTGCCAGGAAAAATAACAATTGCCGCCACCCGAGGTCCGGCCCGTCAGTTGGTACCAAAACTGGAGCAGATCATCCTGAAGTGTGCTTATACGGGGCCCACATTCTCCGTTGACCGCAACTGCATTCAGTTTCGTCTAAAAGCGCATGCCTGGCTAAGTTGGTCTGCCCCACCCAAGCAGGACGTCGAGCTGTGCATAGCTGACGAAAACATTCTTGAAGTGCGAGGCCCGAAAGGCACGCTTAATTCGATAGAGATGTTCCTACGTTGGAACCTGAAGCAATAAGACCTCGGCACCGTTCTATCACGGCGCACGCCTGCCGCTGATTCGTCAAGCGGAGGTATCCGAGTGCGGGCTGGATTGTCTGGCGATGATCGCCTCCTTCGCTCCCTCCACCGATTTGAGTCCCGCCGACGAGCGGCGCAAGGTTTCACCCAGTGCCCTGATGGGCAAGCTCGATGGCTGGTGGCAGGCATTCGGGCTGTTGTTCCGGTAGCAACCGGCTTCTTGGCTCACCTGGTGCGCGGCAGGCAGCATCTGCCCATGCCGGTCGAAAGGGCCGTTATCGATCGAGCCACTTGTTCGCACTGTAGCCCGAGCTTGACACTCGACCTGCGCGAAGCGGCAATGGCGCCCGCTAGCGTGGACGACCGCCCGACGCATCGGCGTCAACGGATCGGATTGAAACAGTGTCCGCAAAACCGCTGTGGCCTTGAAAAGCGGCCAGCTAAGGATGGGGTCATGATTCCACGAGTCTGGACACGTAGATATGAAAAAGGCGGCATCAGGATATCGATGCCGCCTTTTACGTTTCAGGCCTGAGCTTCAGCCCGTGCCTATCAGCAAGTCAGATTAGGACCGGTGGGTACGCCCAAGTTCTGGGTGAAGGTCGTGTAGTAATTCACCCGGGTCTGCATCTGTGCCGGCCCCTGGTACTCGGTGCCGCCTGCGCATTCGCGATTGCCGTTAATGGCATTGATGGTCTGGCCGAAACCGTATCCGCCCACCATCGAGTCATGCGCCGACCTGCCGGCGCGGCCCGGTTGGGTCATCCAGTACCAGACCGCACTTCTCCAGGCGATGGTGGCGTTGGTGGCCAACAGTTCCGGATTGTTCACCAGTTGCTCGCCCAGGCCCATGGCGTTGCCCAGACTGCGGTAGTTCGAGGTCCAGCTGATCTGGATCGGGCCGCGACCGAAGTACTGGTCGACCGCGTTGGTGCTCTTGCAGGCGACTCGTACCCAGTTCACGTCGCAGTACAAGGGCCAGTTGGCGGTGTTGTATTCCCTGACTGCTTTCAGGTTGTCCGACTCGTGCTGCAGGTTGGCGAAGAAAGCGGCCACTTCCTGCTTGTTCAGGGTAGCGTTGCCCGACTTGGCAAAGCTTGGATAGTAAGCTGCTGCAGCGACGAAGTCGGCGTATTGGTAGAACGAATTGCGGCTGGGGAACCATGCTTCGAACTGTGCTTTTGACAGGCCGGCAAAATTCCCTCCCGGGTCGGGAGTAGGCGTCGGAGTTGGCGTGCTGTCACACGTTGTTTGCTGCCAATACCAGGTGCTAATGGTCGGATCAGTACCGTCGGAGCCGTTGGTGCCGCTATTGACGACCTTGTAGAAATTGCCGTTAGCTGGGTACCTCACCACGGTGCCCAGGCTGTAGTTCACTCCTGCGCTCCAGTTCTGGGATGAACAGGCCGGTGTCGGGGTGGGTGTCGGCGTCGGTGTCGGGGTCGGCGTCGGGGTCGGCGTCGGTGTCGGCGTCGGAGTCGGTGTCGGCGTGCCGGCGCACGAGCCACTCACCGTCCATGGCTTGCCACTTCCAGCGGCCCCGCTGTTGGTCGATGGATTGTCGCCCTGCGTCCAGTAGGCGGCCGTGTAGTTGATCCCCCCGTAGCTGGCCGATTTGCCGCCATCATAGACGGTGGCGCTGTTCCACGCTGCGTAACAGACGCTCGTTGCCGCCAACATCTTGCTTTGGGATGACTGGGTGCCGGTGGACGTATCGCTGCCGCCGCCGCCGCACGCGGCCAGCGACCCGCCCAGTACGCTGATGATCAGGCTGTTGATGATTGTTCTGTTCAATTGAGGCTCCATATCAAATTGTCGGGGCACTTGCGTGCCGGAGATAAACCTGGTCGATGCGTGTGCCGCGCGTCCCTCCGTGCCCGCGCGATGATGACGGAATCGGTTTACGCGACAATTCCGATGTTTTATGTGCAAGATCGGTATACCAATATAACACCAATAGTCGGATGTATGCATACCAAATTGGAGGAAATTACTACCAAAATGGGCCACTGAGGAAATCAGAGAGACCGTCGTGCTGGGCACTTCCAAGGGCACGCCGCTCAGGCCGATTACCGTCACATTGGCGCCCGCTTCGTTATCGCCAAGTTGTCCCTCGAGCGTTCCCTCAAGCGTAGCCGTTCCCGCCGCCGCCACGAACAGGAAGTCCAGTCGCTCCTGCGCGACCTTCGATTCGAACCGGATGAAAAATTTGTCGGCAGTCCCATCCGCATGGCTGCCGTTCGAGATCCTTTGCGGTTTTGTCGGGTGACGCTTTAAACGACTTCCGAAAGTACGCGTACCTGGCCTTCAGGGAAGAACATCGGTGCCTCGTGATCGTCAGGACGATGCCGCCGCCCAGATCGATCCGAATGTCGATTCCAGCAGTCGGCGTCGGCACCGATGCAGGCCGATGCGCCATGGACGCGACGCCGACCGTGTTCGCGATGGCGCCGAGGTCAATGAATGCTGCTGGCTGTGCGGGAGTGGCCGCGTGTCCGCTGACAGCGGTCAGCTTTGACCGCCACATAGGGAAGCTGGCTGTTGATACCGCCTCGTCGCGACAGAGGCAGCAATGCTCTTGCCACTTTGCGCATGCCGTTGCAGGCGACTACGGCAAGCCGCCTCCTTCGAGGTGTGAGATTCCAGCTTTTCCATGTCCGGCTCCGTTGAACTCGGCGTCGATTGTGCCGGCTTGAGAAATCGAAACATATAACTAACGCCGCTCAGGAAGCGCTTACCGACGCGTCGCCGACCGATCAGAAGAGCCTTTTTCGAGGTCCGCCGCTTCCATGAAGTTACAGCCTCCTGCGTTCACACTCAGCAATTCAACCAGCGTCGTCGACACTCTGCCCGTCTGTTTCCGCCCCCCAGCAAAACGGCCGATCGCACCCCATTTGGTGTACGATTCGCTCACGTTTTCGTTTCTACAACATCGCATCCACCTTCTTTTATGAAACTGCTTACCCATGCACGCAACTGGTAACACCGCCGCAGTCGTCAGCGCCGACTGGAGCACCACCGACCTCGGCGCGCCGGGCACCTGGCCTGGCGCCTTGCGCCTGTGCGTCGACATCCTCCTCAACACCCCGCTGCCGATGCTGCTGGTGTGGGGTCCGCGCCGCATCGTCGTGTTCAACGATGCCTATGCCGAGCTGGCCGGTCCGCGCCATCCGCGCGCGCCAGGCGGCCGGGTGCCGGCCGTCTGGCCGGCCCCGCTCGCCGCCAGCCCGGCCACCCTGGAAGACGCCTTCGCCGGCCACGTCCGGCAACTCGAACGCCAGCGCCTGGCCTTCGTGCGCGACGGCGCCCTCGCCTCGGCCGACTACGACCTCTATTTCACGCCCGTGCGCGACGGCGACACGGTCGGCGGCGTGCTGTGCACGCTGGCCCCGAGCGCGCCGCTGGCCAGCTTGCCCGCCCCCGCCGATGGCCTGCGCATCCTGGTGGTCGAAGACAACCTCGATTCGCAATATCTCGTGGTCGAGATGCTCAAGGCCTTCGGCCACCAAGCCGATGGCGTGGGCGACGCCGAAAACGCGCTGGCGCTGATGGCGCAGGACCGTTACAACGTGCTGTTCTCCGACGTCAGCCTGCCCGGCATGTCCGGCGTCGACATGGCGCGCGAGGCGGTGCGCCTGTATCCGGGCCTGAACGTGATCTTCGCGTCCGGCTACGGCGACGCCCTGCTGCGCCACGTCGAGTTCCCGCACCAGTCGCTGCAAAAGCCCTATGAACTTGAACAGCTGCAAGCCGCACTGGCAACAATCTCCCAACGCCTGCCCCGCGGAGTATGATCGGACCAAGTGTGCGGTGCGTTGCGGCGCCGCTCGGCTAGAATCGCATAGTGCCACCTATGCAGTGCGCAGGAGACGTTGCGGGGTTGTCCCCGCCCATTCCTTCACGATTGCCGACAGACAGATGATGATTCCCACCGAGCCAATCGGAAGCATACCTCGACCAGCGGCCCTGATCGCCGCGGTCGAAGACGGCACGCTCAGCGAGAGCGAACTCGACGCACTGTACGAGGACGCCGTGCGCGACACCATCGCCCGCATGGAAGCGACCGGCTCGACCGTCATCAGCGATGGCGAGCAGCGCAAATACCACAACTTCCTGACCTACTGCGTGCACGGCTCTCCCAACACGGCGCCGGACGGCTTCCAGATCCCGTTCGCCGACGGCCACACGCGCCGCATGCCGCGCCTGATGCGCGCCCCCTTCCGCTACGAGCGCTACGCCGACAGCTATCTGGCGCTGGCCCGGCGCCATGCCACGGTGGCGGTCAAGCAGGCCGTCATTTCGCCGTCGGCGCTGTCGCTGATGTACCCGCCCGATGGCTTGCCCGGCTACTCGCGCGACCAGTTCATCGACGACCTGCTGGGCGAGCACGAAACCGAAATCCGGCGCTGCCTGGAAGCAGGCGCGCACAAGGTGCAGGTCGACTTCACCGAGGGCCGCCTGGCCATGAAGCTGGACCCGAGCGGCGAGCTGCTGTCGAGCTTTATCGACCTGAACAACCTGGCCCTGAACCGTTTTTCCAGCGCCGAGCGGGCCCTGATCGGCGTGCATACCTGCCCGGGCGCCGACCGCGACTCGACCCACAGCGCCGACGTCGATTACGCCGAGCTCCTGCCCAGCCTGTTTGAACTTCAGGTCGGCAATTTCTACATCGCCATGACGCGCGAGCCCGACCCGGTGCGCGTGCTGAAAATTATTGCCCAGTACCTCAAGCCGGACCAGCGCGTCTTCATCGGCGTGATCGACCCGATCGATCCGCGCATCGAAACGCCCGAACTGGTGTGCGAACGCATCTTGCAGGCGGCCGAATACATCGCCCCTGCCCAGCTCGGCAGCACCGACGACTGCGGCTTTTCGCCCTTCTGCGACGACCGCTCCACCAGCCGCGAGACGGCCTTTGCCAAGATCGCCGCGCGCGTGGCCGGCACCGCGCTGGCCAGCGCCATCCTGCGGGAGCGCACGTGAACGAGGACCGCGACGAAACCGAACTGATGCGCTCGGTGGCGCTGCGCAACGCCAACAGCGTCCTGGCCGCGCGCCAGCGTGCCCAGCAAGAATTGATCGAAACCAAGGACGCCTTGCGCCAGGCCAACACGCGCATGGAAAACATGCTCGAAAGCCTGACCGACGGCTTTTGCGCGGTCGACCGCAGCTGGCGCATCACCTACATCAACGCGCGCGCGCTGCAGCTGCTGTCGGCGGCCGGCAAGACCCGCGAGGCGCTGCTGGGACGGGTCATCTGGGACGAGTTCCCCGATCTGCGCAACAGCGCCATGCAAGAGCAGTACCGGCGCGCCATGGATTCGCAGGAAACGGTCAGCTTCGAATTTTTCTACCCCAGCCTGGGCAGCTGGTTCGACCTGCGCGCCTACCCGTCCGACGACGGCCTGACGGTGTACTTCCAGGACATCACCAAGCGCAAGGCCGACGAGCAAGCCCTGCTCGACGGCAGCAGCCGCCTGCAGGTGGCGCTGTCGGCCGGGCGCCTGGGCGACTGGCGCTGGGACGCCGGGGCCGACCGCGTGACGCTGGGCGAGCGCGCCGCCGAAATCTTCGGCCTGCCGGCGGAGACGCCGCTGCCCTGGGACAGCCTGCGCGAACGCCTGCACGACGGCGACAAGGACATGGCGCGCACCGAATTCCTGCAAGCCTTCGCCCAGCACACCGACCTGAACATCGAATGCCGGGTCGACCGGCCCGACGGCGACCAGTGCTGGATCGCCGTGGTCGGGCGCGCCGACTACGACCGCGACCGCAACGTGCTCGGCATGACCGGCGTAGTGCAGGACATCAGCACCCGCAAGAGCGCCGAAGACACCCTGCGCGAGAGCGAGGAAGTGCTGCGCGCGCTGGCCAATTCGATCCCGCAGCTGGCCTGGATGGCGCAGGCCGACGGCGCCATCGTCTGGTTCAACAAGCGCTGGTACGAATACACCGGCACCACGGCCGACCAGATGGTCGGCTGGGGCTGGCAATCGACGCACGATCCCGACGTGCTGCCGCAAATGCTGCAGCGCTGGCACGAATCGATCCGCACCGGCAATCCCTTCGAGATGGAGTTTCCGATCCGCGGCGCCGACGGCGAATACCGCTGGTTTTTAACGCGCGTAAACGCCGTGCGCGACCGCCTCGGCCACGTGGTGCGCTGGTTCGGCACCAATACCGACGTCGACCAGGTCAAGCGCGTGCAGCAAGCCCTGCGCGACGAATCGAACGTGCTCGAACTGCTCAACAGCACCGGCAGCGCGCTCGCCTCCCAGCGCGACCTGCGCTCGCTGCTGCAAACGGTGACCGAGGCCGCCACCGGCATCAGCGGCGCGCGCTTCGGCGCCTTCTTTTACCATGGCAAGGATAGCGACGGCGACCTGTTCACCCTGCACACCGTGGCCGGGGTTGCCCCGCCCGAGTTCGAGACCGACGGCGAACTGCGCACCAGCGCGCTGTTCGGCCCCAACCTGCGCGGCGAAGACGTGCTGCGCTCGGACGACATCCGCGCCGATGCGCGCTATGCCTCGCTGGAAGCCGACGGCGCCCTCCCCGACGAACACAGCGGCGTGCGCAGCTACCTGGCCGTACCGGTCATCGCGCGCTCGGGCGAGGTGCTCGGCAGCCTGTTCTTCAGCCACCCGGAAACGGGCATTTTCAGCGAGCGCACCGAACGCATCGTGGGCGGCATCGCGGCCCAGGCGGCGGTGGCGATCGACAACACGCGCCTGTACGAAGCGGCCCAGCACGCGGCCGAAGAGCGCAAGGTGCTGCTGGAGAGCGAGCGCTCGGCGCGCGCCGAGGCCGAGCGCACCAGCCAGATGAAAGACGAATTCCTGGCCACCCTGTCGCACGAGCTGCGCACGCCGCTCTCGGCGATCCTGGGCTGGGCCCAGGTGCTGCGGCGCGGCAGCCGCGACCAGGCCGACCTGCAGCGCGGCCTGCAAACCATCGAACGCAACGCGCGCGCCCAGGCCCAGCTGATCGAAGACCTGCTCGACATGAGCCGCATCACTTCGGGCAAGGTGCTGCTCGACATGCAGACCATTTCGCCCACGGTGTTCATCGACGCGGCCATCGAAACGGTGCGCCCGGCGGCCGACGCCAAGAACATCCGCCTCGAAAAATTCGTGGCGCCCGGCGTGGGCATGATCGCCGGCGACCCGGCGCGCCTGCAGCAGGTGATCTGGAACCTGCTCTCGAACGCCATCAAGTTCACCTCGCGCGACGGCCTGGTGCGCATCGAACTGCGCGCCATCAACGGCCATGTGGAGATCGCCGTGCACGACACGGGTGTCGGCATCAAGCCCGAATTCATGGCGCACGTGTTCGAACGCTTCCGCCAGGGCGACGCCTCGACCACGCGCAAGCACGGCGGGCTGGGACTGGGACTGTCGATCGTCAAGCACCTGATCGAGCAGCACGGCGGCACGGTGCGCGCCGACAGCCCGGGCGAGGAGCGCGGCGCCACGTTCACCATCGAGTTGCCTGCCGCCAACCGCCAGAGCCCGGCCGCGCGCGCCGGCCGCGTCCCCGCCCTGCCGATGGCGCCGCTCACGCCCGACATCCTGTTGCGCGACCTGTCGCACCTGAACGTTCTGGTAGTTGACGACGAACCGGACGCACGTGATCTGATTCGTCGGATATTATCTGACTGCAACGCCACGGTGCGCACCGCGGCCAGCGCGGCCGATGCGCTGGCCGAGTTCCGGGCATCGCCGCCGGACTTGCTGGTGAGCGACCTGGGCATGCCGGATGTGGATGGCTTCGCGCTGCTGGCGCAGGTGCGCGCGCTTGGCCATGCCCGCGGGGGCGATGTGCCGGCCGTGGCATTGACGGCCTTTGCGCGCTCGGAAGACCGCTTGCGCGCGCTGGAAGCGGGTTTCATGGCGCATATCGCCAAGCCGGTCGAGCCGAGCGAACTGATCGCCACGGTCGCCACGATGGCTGGGAATAGTACGCATTAGTCTACAATTGGAGTCCTACCGGCGCACGCGGCGCTGTCCTACAAGAAATGTTCGATACACTGTTACACTAGTAAAACATTAAAATCGCGCGTGCGCTTGTTGCCGCACGCCCCTCCGCCTTGACCGAGACAATGTATGCCAAGCCGAGAAGACATACTGAACGCAAAAATACTTGTTGTAGACGATTCGGCCGACAATATCGAACTGATGGAAGAGATATTGCGCGAACAAGGGTATAACTGCGTCAGCTCGACTATGCTCCCCGAACAAGTCTGCCCGCTGCACCGCCAGCACTGCTACGACCTGATCCTGCTCGACCTGCAAATGCCCGGCATGAACGGCTTCCAGGTCATGAAGGGCCTGAAAGAAATTGAACAGGGCGGTTACCTGCCGGTGCTGGCGCTCACGGCCCAGCCGACCTTCAAGATTGCCGCGCTGGAAGCCGGCGCGCGCGACTTCATCAGCAAACCGTTCGATCTGCTCGAAGTGCACAAGCGCATCCATAACATGCTGGAAGTACGCCTGCTCTACAAGGAACTGGCGCAGTACAGCCGCGCGCAGCAGGAACTGGCGCTGCACGACCCGCTGACCGGGCTGCCGAACCGGCGCCTGCTGGAAGACCGCATCGAAACGACCTTGCAGCACGCCAACCGGAACCATCACAAGGCCGCGATCATGTATCTCGACCTCGATGGCTTCAAGGCGATCAACGATACCTATGGCCACGCGTACGGCGACGAAGTGCTGAAGATTGTCGCGCAGCGCCTGGTCGCCTCGTCGCGCAAGGAAGATACGGTGGCGCGCCTGGGTGGCGATGAATTCATGGTGGTGCTGGGCGAAGTATCGGGCCTGGCCGACGCGCACGGGCCGGCGGCCAAGCTGGTCGAGGCGGTGTCGGAACCGTTTTTCATCAACGACCTGACCTTGCGGCTCTCGACCAGTATCGGCATCAGTATTTATCCGGATGATGCCGAGACGGTGGAAGCGCTGATCAGCATTGCCGATTATGCGCTGTACGAAGCCAAGCGCGGCGGCAAGAACCGCTTCTGCGCGACGTCGGCCACGCCGGCCGCGCCTGTGGTGCAGGATGCCCTGGTCGTGGCGCCACGGCGCTGAGATAGCCGCTTGGTGAGGCGCTTGGCGCAGAAACAGCGGCTTGCGGACGTTTAACTACATTATCCTCACAAAACGCAAAACCGTCGTTCCCGCGCAGGCGGGAACCCAAGTTATCCGCGCAGCCTGTAGCGGCAGCACGAACTTGGGTTCCCGCCTGCGCGGGAACGACG
>DASVVC010000111.1:0-10306 GCA_036386755.1 Telluria sp. | reverse complement strand
ATAACCGGGGTCTGACCCCGGTTATGCAACACTTGCCCCGCTTTCACATCCGTCACCCCGCAAGCGGGGTGAACCGAATAATTACTTAGCAGCAGCTTTTTTCACGTCCGAAACAGCTTCAACTTTCGCTTCGTGGGTTTTTGCAGCAGCGGTTGCCTTGTCGGCGCCGGCTTCTACAGCAACTTTTTCAGCTTTTTCATCGGCCTTGATCATTTTTTTCTCGGCTTTCAGATTGGCTTTGGCGACTTTTTTCTCGGCCTTGGCTTCGGCTTTCATTTTGTCTTCTGGATCGGCTTTAGCCACGTCGGTGCTCGCTTCAGCGTGCGCTTTGACTGCTTTCGAGTGTGCCTTGGTCTTTTTCTCGGTAGCGTCAGCGGATGCTTTGGTTACTTTTTCGTCCGACTTGGCAACAACTTTGGCTTCCTTGGCTTCGGCTTTGGCGATGTCCTTGTTGGCGCTGGCTTCAGCTTTGACAACTGCTGGGGTTGCAGCTGGAGCTTGTGCGTAAACCGAAGTAGCGAACAGGCCGGCGATCAGGGTAACGAGTAATTTGTTCATGGTATGTACCTTTAGAAGAATGGTTGGGGTTTCTTATCCGTGGACGTTCTGGACCTCGGTCCATTCGCCATCTATCGTTCTCAACTTTATATTTCGTCAAGGAACGGTATTCAGAATATGTCTTACTGGACACTGGGTCTGTTCGCTAGCGCACGCAGAATACGGCTAACAAAAAGCAACTTACAAATAGGCGAGCTGAGCGGTAAATAGCCCGGATCGCCCGCCGTTGCAGGCGCTACGCTATTTTCCCGCCCCCTTCTTCGCGTACAAATCGATAATGGTCGTGATGCCGTCGTTACAGACGTTACAGAATCTTTCACTTCGATCAAACATCAAGCACTGCATTTCCGACCTGTAATAGCCGCTGGCCTCGTAATTGGCCCCTTCGAAGGCGCCCACGTCATGCCGGTGCGTGGCCTTGGCGAACAGGGTATTGGTGTGGGTCAGGTCTTCGCGAAACAGCGCGCTCATTTCGGACTCCGGCCGGTTGGCCGCGCGCAGGGCGGCGCGGCGCTTCTGGTAGGCGCGCGCGTACTCCTCGTACTGGGCCTTGGGCCAGGCGGTCGGCAGCGGCGTGCCGGCCTTGACGTGGCGCTGCCATTTCAGCCTGGACGGATCGCGCAACGCCGTCACATTCGGCTCCCACGGCTCCATGCGCGCGGAACCGGACTGGTAAGCCACGGGCGAGGTGTAGTACTCGTCGGCCAGGCCGGCGAAGTGATGGCCGAATTCGTGCACGAACAGGTAATTGGCCCAGTCGTTGCTGGCCGCGGCGGTGCTGAACTGGCCGAAAATGCCGCCACCGCCGTAGGTATCGTTATTGACCAGGATTTCGATGAACTCGTACGGCGCATGCTGGGCGATGTCGCGCAGCGCGCGGTTGTCCAGGGTGAGCACGTAACGCTCGCTGCCGAAAATATCGTAGCGCGTGCCCAGGGGCGACGCCTTGTGCGCGCCGGTCGAGGGGCGCGAAACGCCACTTTCCTGGGTCGGCACCGCGATCGCCCACACATTGAAGTCGCCCGCGCGCTCCTTGAAGGGCGACACCGTGAACAGGTGATCGGCCAGGCGGCGCGCATCGGCTTCGAATTTTTTCATCTCGCCGGCGGTGTAGCCGTCGCCCATGACCAGCAGGTCGACCTTGGCCGGGGACGGCCCGCTAACGCGGATCGGGATCGGCCTGGCCGGCGCCGGCGCCTGTTTGCGTACCGCGTCCGGCGCATCCGGGTCCACCTCGACGCTCCACACGACCGAAAACTGATTGCGCTCGTCGCGCTTGAGCACCCGCACCTTCACCGGTTTACCGAACGCCGGAAAGCGCACCGACTCCTGGAAGCCGCGGCTGATGCGGTTGGCTTCCTCGGTGGTGCGCCATTCGCCGAAAATGGTGGAAAAACCGCGCGAATAAAGCAGGTCGCCGGTCTTGGCGTCGACCACTTCGACCATGTTCTGGCCACGGTTGGTGGTGTCCAGGTTTTGCGACAGGTCCCCGGGCCACGGCAGCGGTTCGATCACCACGCGTTCTAGCGCGTATTGGTCCGACAGCGCATTGCCGCTGTGCTGGTAGTCGACGCGGACGGTGGCGGGCGGCTGGGCGTGGGCCTGGGCGGCGGCGGCCAGCGCCAGCAAGCCGGCGGCGCGGCGCATGAATCGCACGGGGGACAGCGGGACGGGGGACAGCGGCATGGCGGTTTCCTTGCAAGCGTGGATCGTGCCGTATTGTAAACCTGCGCATCGTCGTTCCGGCCCGCGCCTGCGTGGTAGCATGTCGCTTCCTTTGAAATCCCAGCCAAGATGGTCACAACGATTGAAAGCCAGGCAGAGTCACTGATTCGCGATACGGGCGCGCGCCTGACCAAGCCGCGCTCGCGCGTGCTGGCGTATCTGCTGGCGCAGAACAAGCCCCTGACCCACCACGACATCCAGGAGGGGCTGGCCGGCGCCGCACTCGATTCGGTCACCTTGTACCGGGTGCTCGAATGGCTGACCGAGCACGAACTGGTACACCGCATCGCCGGCGCCGACCAGGTGTGGCGCTTCAACGCCGGCGCGGGGCAGCACGGGCACCAGCACGCGCACTTCCAGTGCACCCGCTGCGAGATGGTGACCTGCTTTACCGACATCGCCCTGCCGGCGCAAATCACGCTGCCGGCCGGTTTTACGAGCGCCCAGGTCGACTTCCTGATCAAGGGTGTGTGCAATATCTGTAACGCGAAAAAGTAAGATCGAAAAGTAAGATCGGATCGCCGTGTCGCCGGCAGCATTGCCCGGATCACTAACGCAACCCTATTGCATTAAAGAGGCATTCGACCTATTATGGCAACTCAGTTGCATTAATTTCGGCCCTGCCCTCGAAACCGTCTTTCCCGCGCAGGCGGGAACCCATGGCACCTCCGAGCGACAGTGCCATGGATCCCCGCCTGCGCGGGGACGACGACTCACAAGTGAACGGCCTTGAACGGCTCCTCCACGCCTGAAGAAATCCACGCATGACCATCAAAACCGCCACCGCCGCCCTCCTCGCCAGCCTCACGCCGCTCGCCATCGCCGCCGAGGCCCCGGCACCAACCGATACGGTCGTCATCGGCGGCCAGCGCGAACACTATCGCAGCCTGTCGGCCACCGGCGCGACCAAGACCGATGCGCTGCTCAAGGACCTGCCGCAAAGCGTGCGCGTGCTCACGAGCGAAGTGCTGCGCGATGCCGGCGTGAGCACCCTGGCCGGCGCGCTCGACCTGGCCAGCGGCATTTCGCGCCAGAGTGACCTGGGCGGGCTGTGGGACAGCTACGCCATGCGCGGCTTCACGGGCGACCCCAATTTCGGCTCCGATTTCCTGGTCAACGGCTTCAGTTCCAGCCGCGGCTACAACGGCTTGCGCGACACCGCCAGCACGCAATCGATCGAGGTGCTCAAGGGCCCCTCGGCCGCCCTGTACGGGCGCGGCGAGCCGGGAGGCACGGTCAATATCGTCACCAAAAAACCACGTTTCGTCCCCGGGCGCAGCATCAGCGCCTCGATCGGCAGCTTTAACACCCACCGCGCAGCAGTGGACGTCACCGGTCCGGTGAGCGACACGCTGGCCTACCGTCTCAACGCCGCCTGGCAGCAAGGCGAGAGCTTTCGCGACACCGCCGAACGCGACACGCTGTTGCTATCGCCATCGTTCGTCTGGCTCGCCGGCGAGCACACCACGGTCTCGTACGAGATCGAAGCGACCGAGCAAAAAGCCCCGTTCGACCGTGGCGTGCCGGCGGTGAACGGCAAGCTCGGGGCGGTGCCCGTATCGCGCTTTTTGGGCGAGCCTGGCGATGGACGGATCACCGTCAAGTCGCTCGGGCACCAACTGTTCGTGCAGCACGCCATCAACGACGACTGGTCGCTGCAATCGGGCCTGTCGTACCGCGACAGTGAACTGACCGGCTTTTCGACGGAGGCCAACAACCTGCTGGCCGACGGACGCACCATGCGCCGCCAGCGCCGCCACCGCGATTTTTCGGCGACCGACATGTCGGGCCGCGTCGAACTGCTCGGAAAACTGAACACCGGCAGCTTGCGCCACAGTGTGCTGTTCGGCGTCGACGCCTACCGCTTCGACGACCGCCGCGTGCAGCTGCGCCGCAATCCATCAGCGGCCAACCCGTACGCGATCGATATCTTCCAGCCGGTGTACGGCGGCGTTGCCGATCCGCTGACGCTGTCGATCGACACCCTGGAACGCCAGCGCGCGCATGGCTTTTACGCGCAGGACCAGATCGACCTGACCAGCCAATGGAAAGCCCTGCTGGGCATGCGCTACGACAGTGCCGACCAAACCGTCACCAACAACCGCCTCAAGGCGAGCAGCGCGCAAAGCCTGAGCGCCAGCAGTCCGCGCGCGGGCCTGGTGTACCAGCCGACCAAGGCCTTGTCGCTGTACGCGACCGCGGCACGCGCCTACCGCCCGAACAGCGGCATCAGCATCGACAATAGCGCGTTCGAGCCCGAAAAAAGCCAGTCGTATGAACTGGGCGCCAAATTCGATGCGGTGGATGGAAAACTCAGCAGCACCGTGGCGCTGTACAAGATCGATAAGAAGAACGTCCTGACGACCAATCCGGCCAACGCCGATTTTGCGATCCCCGCCGGAGAAGTCGGCAGCCGCGGCCTGGAGCTGGACGTGGCCGGCGCCGTCGCGCGCAACCTGCAGCTGTCCGCCGCCTACGCCTACACCGACGCCACCGTCACCAAGGGCGACAAGACCATCCGCACGGGCAGCCGCTTCCCGAACGTGGCGCGCCACAGCGCCAATGTGTTGCTGGTGTCCAGTTTCAAACTCGGTGACGCCAGCGTCAGCGTCGGCGGCGGCGCCAATTACGTGGGCAAGCGCATGGGCGACGTGGCCGCGTCGAGCGGCTTCGAACTGCCCGCCTACACCACCGTCAAGCTGGTGGCGGCCTACACGCCGTACCGCAAGCTGCGCATCGCCCTCAATATCGACAACCTGTTCGACAAGGCATACTACGCAAGCTCGTACAACCAGGTGTGGGTGGCGCCGGGCACCGAGCGCGCCGCCACGCTCACGGCCAGCTACAGCTTCTGAGGCGCTCCATGACCATTCTCGCGATCGCACCTTCCAAGCGCATCGCCGCCATCGATGCGATGCGCGGCCTGATCATCCTGATCATGACGCTCGACCACGCGCGCGAAACCTTCTTTTTGCACCGCCAGGTCAGCGACCCGATGGACCTGGCCACGACCGAGCCGTCGCTGTTTTTCAGTCGCGTGGCGGCGCACTTCTGCGCGCCGATGTTCGTGTTCCTCACCGGCCTGTCGGCCTGGCTGTACGCCAATCCGCCGTCCGGCCCGCGCAGCCCGCGCGCCTTCCTGCTCAAGCGCGGCCTGTTTTTGATCGTGCTCGAACTGGTGTTCGTCAGTTTTGCGTGGTCGGGCCGCTTTCCGCCGCCGGTACTGTATTTGCAGGTGATCTGGGTGATCGGCCTGTCGATGATCGCGCTGGCGCTGCTGCACAAGGTGCCGCTGCGCTGGCTCGCGCTGCTCGGCGGCGCGATCGTCGCCGGCCACAATGCCTTGTCCTTCCCCGGCCTGGAACCGGGCAGCCTGGCGCACGCCGCCTGGACGGTGCTGGAACAACGCGGCTTTCTGGTGAACGAGGGCCCGGTGCGCGTCAAGATCAGTTATCCGCTGCTGGCCTGGATCGGCGTGATCCTGCTCGGCTACGCCGCCGGCCCACTGTTCTCGAACAAGGTGGAGCCGCCGGCGCGGCGCCGCATCCTGCTGCTCGCCGGTGCGGCCTGCCTGCTGCTCCTCGCGCTGCTGCGCGGTTTTAACATCTACGGCGAGGCGCTGCCGTGGAGCGTGCAGTCCGACGCGCTGCACACGGCGATGTCGTTCCTGAACCTGACCAAGTACCCGCCTTCGCTCAACTTTTTGCTCATGACGCTCGGCGTGGGGTGCATCGTGCTGGCGTGGATGGAAGCGGCCAACGAACGCGTGGTGGCCTTCTGCGCCACGTTCGGCGGCGTGCCGCTGTTCTACTACCTGGCGCACCTGTACCTGCTGCTCGCGCTGCGCGGCCTGACGGGCGCCGTAGCAAACGGGCAGCCGCACCAGGCGGGCGGTATCGGGGAAGTGTGGCTTTGGTCGGTGGCCGTGATCGCGGCGCTGTACTACCCATGCCGCTGGTTCGGGCGCTACAAGCGCACCAGCGGGCGGGCCTGGGTGCGCTATCTTTAGGGTTTACTTGTACTGATACAGCGGCTGACGGATCAGGATCGGCAGCACGTCGAGGCGGATATTGAAGACCGAGTAGGTATCCGAAATGGCCGACATGTAGCCGACGCTTTCCTTGGTGCGGCTGAAGCGGAACTCGAAGCCGAGTTCCGGCTGCAGGTCGCGCGGACTGCCCAGGGTCAGGCCGATGGCGTCGGTCTGGTCGCTGTCGATCAGGCGGTGCATCAGATCGACCACCGTCGTGTTACCGAGAATATCGGCAAAGAACAGCGGGCCGCGATAGTACGGCTTGGCCGGATCGAGCTTGTTGGCCAGCTTTTCGCGCGACGGCGTAAAGACGCCGTTGGCCAGGTTGAAGCGGTCGCCGTTGTCGAGGTAACTGAGTTTGGCGTTGCTGACATTGAAGTCGCCCGGCGTGAAGGTGGCGCCGCTCAAGTCGATCACCAGCGCGCCCTTGTAGCCGAGGACCTCCACATCGCGGTTGCCATGGATGATCATCGAGGTATTCTCGTCGATCCCCAGTCCCATCTTGTAGCCCTTCGCCAGCATGGCCGGCAGCATGCGCCCGAAGCGCCCGCGCACCAGCAAGTGCTGGTCCACAAACACATCCTTGCCGACGAAACCGAGGCCCGGCGACAGTTCCATGCCGTCGGCCACGCCGCGCTTGAGGGTGGAGAGGACCGAACTGGCATCGTAGAACATGGTCTCGCTCATGATCGCCGCGCCCGCGCTGGTGCCGGCGATGACGCCGCCGTTGCGGTACATGGCCCACAGCGCGTCGAGCACGCGGGTGCTGCTGCCGTCTTTTTTACGCAGCGCTTCGGTGATCCGGGCCTGGTTGCCGCCGACGAAATAGGCGCCGTCGGCATGGCGCACCGCGTCGGCAATAGCCTGGTCATTGGCGGCGATGCGGTAGTCGGTGCCTTCGAGCTTGACGGCCACGGGAACGAAAAAGGCGTCGGCGCCGTAGGAGTTGAGCACCTCGATATTGTTCTTGCCTGCGACATCCGGGCTGGCCGAGGCCGAGCCGAAAACGGCGATGCGCGCGCCCGGGCCGCCCGCCAGTTCGACAATGCGCTTCCAGACCGCCGCGTTCTCGCCGCGCAGCGCGCCGCCGATGATCACCAGCGAGCCTTTCGGCCCGCCCGGCGGCACCGTGGGCGCCGGTGCGGCCGCTGCCTGCACCTGACCTGCCGCCAAAAGGAAGAGGAACAGGAACTGTAAGTATCGGCGGGCCAGGTTCAGCATCGGTGGTTCTTCCTTTATTCGGTAGGTCGGGCTGCGGGGCGCGTGCTCAGCCGCGCAGCCGATGTTATGTGCAGGCAAGATGATACCCCGCTCAGAAATAATATGTCGTATTCCAGAAAGGGACCCGGCGCGGCGGCGGTTTTTTATGCCACACTTCCGGCTGACTTCATTTCACGGTCCTGATCATGCAAGCAAACACCCACCGCATCTCCCTGGAGGACAGCAGCATGTCCTCGCAACTGGCCAGCTTTCATTTCGGTGCGCCGGGCACCGGCAAGAAGGTGTACATCCAGGCCGCCCTGCACGCCGATGAAGTGCCGCCCATGCTGGTGGCGCAGTTCCTGCGTAAGGAACTCCAGGCACTCGACGCGGCCGGCAAGATCCGCGGCGAGATCATCCTGGTCCCCGCGGCCAATCCGATCGGGCTGGCGCAAGCCATCCACGGCGCGCCGTTCGGGCGTTTCGACCTGTCGACCGGGACCAATTTCAACCGCGCCTACAAGCACGTGGCAGAGGACCTGAAAACCTCGCTGGCCGGCTTGCTCGGGCCTGACCTTGACGCCAACGTGGCCTTGATCCGCGCCCATGCGCGCGCATCGGTCGCCGCCTGGGAGCCGAAAACCGACGCCGACGCGCTCAAGAAAATCCTGCTCGGGATGGCGGTCGACGCCGACATCGTGCTCGACCTGCACTGCGATAACGAAGCGGTGCTGCATATTTACGCGGGCACCCCGCTGGCCGACGCCGTGGCGCCGCTGGCCGCGCTGATGCAGGCGCACAGCGTGCTGCTGGCGCTCGAAGCGGGCGGCGAACCGTTCGACGAAGCCTGTTCGCGACTGTGGTGGGACCTGGCGGCGCACTTCGGCCCGGACTTCCCGATTCCGGCGGCCTGCCTCTCGACGACCGTGGAGCTGCGCGGCGAGCGCGATGTGAGCTACGAACTGGCAGGACGCGACGCGCACGCCCTGCTGCAGTTCCTCGCGCATGCCGGCGTACTCGATATGCCGCTGCACGCCTTGCCCGCGCCCCTGTGCGAGCCGACCCCGCTCGAAGGGGTGGAGCCGATCGCCGCGCCGCATGCCGGCGTGCTGGTGTTCCTCAGGCAGTTGGGGGAGAAGGTCAAGGCCGGCGACGCCATCGCCGACCTTGTCGAGCCAAGCAGCGGACGCACCACCACCTTGCGCTGCAGCGTCGACGGCGTGTTCTTTGCCCGCACCGCGCACCGCCATCTGTTGCGCGGCATGGCGGTCGGTAAAATCGCAGGACCAGTGGCTTTCCGCGCCGGAAAGCTGCTGAGCCAATGAAACTGCGCATTCCCAATACCTTCGTCCTGCTGTTCCTGATCCTGGCGATGATCGCCGTGGCCACCTGGCTGGTGCCGGGCGGCCAGTACGGCACCGTCCTGGTCGACGGCAAGCCGCGCATCGATCCGGCCTCGTTCCAGTATGTGCAGAGTAATCCGCAGGGCTTCGTGGCGCTGATGATGGCGCCGATCAAAGGCTTCGTCGAAGCGGCCCAGATCATCGGCTTCGTGCTGATCGTCGGCGGCGCTTTCGCGGTGCTGCAAAAAACCGAAGCGCTCGACGCCATGATCCGCAGCGTGGCGCGCGCACATACGCACTCGCGCTTCGTGCGGGCGATGCTCATTCCCGTGTTCGTGACCATCTTCTCGCTGGGCGGAGCCACCTTCGGCATGAGCGAGGAGTCGATTCCGTTCGTGCTCATTTTCGTGCCGCTGGCGCTCGCGCTGGGCTACGACTCGATTATCGGGGTGTCGATTCCGTTCCTGAGCGCGCAGGTTGGCTTCGCGGCGGCGTTCTTAAATCCCTTCAACGTCGGGGTGGCGCAGAAAATCGCCGGGATCCAGATGTTCTCGGGTATCGGCTACCGCCTGGTGGTCTGGTTCGTGGCCACCGCGCTCACCATCGCGTTCCTGATGTGGTACGCGGCGCGCATCAAGAAGGACCCGACCCGCAGTCCTTCCTACGCACTCGATCTGGAAAAGCGCAAGGAGAGCAGCGCCGCCTTGAGCGAGCTGACTGGCATGACGCGCACCCACGGCACGGTGCTGCTGCTGTTCGTCGGCTTCATGACGGCCATGGTGGTCGGCGTGATCCACTACGGCTGGTACATCAACGAAATCGCCGCCCTGTTCCTGGTCATGGCGATCGTGGTCGGCGTCATCGGGCGGCTCGACAGCGACGAATTCGTGGCCGCCTTCCTGCATGGCGCGCGCGACCTGGTCGGCACCGCGCTGGTGATTGCTCTCGCGCGCGGCACCATGATCCTGGCGCAGGACGCCAAGATCATCGACACCATGCTGCACTCGCTGGTGCCGCTGGTGCAGTCGGCCAATCCGGTGTTCGCGGCGCAGAAGATGTTCATTATCCAGACGGTGATTAACTTCTTCATCCACTCCGGGACCGGGCAGGCCGCGCTGACCATGCCGATCATGGCCCCGCTGGCCGACCTGGTGGGTATTTCGAGGCAGACCGCGGTGCTGGCGTTCCAGCTGGGCGAACTGACCTTGCCGATGATTCCCACCTCGGGCGTGACGGTGGGCGTGCTTGCGCTGGCGCGCATTCCGTGGATTACCTGGGCCAAGTGGATGGTGCCGCTGCAGCTGGCGTATTTTGTGATGGCGCTGCTGTTGCTGGTGCCGCCGGCGTTGACTAACTGGAGTTGAGTTTCGTCGTTTCGGGCCAACGCAAAATACCTTTGGCCGCCCCCCCTCAAAACCGTCGTTCCCGCGGAGGCGGGAACCCAAGG
>DASVVC010000110.1:0-14146 GCA_036386755.1 Telluria sp. | reverse complement strand
CACTCGGCCACCCCTCCGCGAGGAACCGCAGAGTATGAAGCAAGATCAACATACTGTCAATTATATTTGCAGGGTGTTTTCTGCGATGTCATTGACGTCTTGCTTCGGGGCGTGATTGTAACGGGAAGAAGTCGGGATGTGCAAGGGCTTGGCGAAAAAATGTGAAATCTTTTTTTGGGAGGGGTGTTGGCGAAGGACGTTGGCGTGTGAACCGTCGTTCCTGCCATTGGCAGAAATGACTTCCCGGGCAGTGCCTGACGCCCTTACGGCAATCCAAGTCCGTTGCGCGGCCATCAGCGGAGCGAGCAACTTGGATTCCCGCCTACGCGGGAATGACGGAGCGATGGGCTGTGGTCGCAAAGAAGCCAATTTGCCGCAGGCACCTGACTACTACGGCGCCAGCGCCAGCAGCACCTGCCCTTTCAGGGCCTTGATCAGCGACGTCTCGTCCGGCGGCACGCCCTCCGGCGCCGGCGCCGCGCGGTCGGCGTAGAACAGGCCCACCTGCACCTTGCTCACCACCAGCGGCAGCACGATGAAGCTCTTGGCGTCGGGCAGCAGGGCGCGGTGCCAGGCCGGCAGCAGGTCGCGGATCTTGGGGCTGGCGGCGTCCGCGATCATCAGGTCGGCATCGTTTTCCATGGCTAGGTGGAACAGGTCGCGCGCCGCGCCCATCGGAAAGGCAAACCCGGCTTGCAAACGCGCGTGATCCTCGCCGAACGCCACCCGCGCCCGGTACTGCCCGCTGCGCGCGTCTTTCAGGCACACCGTGGCGAAACGGAAACCCATGCTGCGATGCAGCGTCTCGAGCACCGCCAGGATCACATCGTTGACCTTGGCGTTGCCGGAGGCGCGCATCTGCGTCACGTCCTGCACCCCCGCCAGCAGCAGCTCGCGCGCATTGTGCGGCTTGCCGCTCGGGTGGGCCGTGCCCTCCCCGCTTTCGCCGGCATCCATGGTCGCCAGCAGCAGCACATTGGGCAAGCCGCCGGAATCGACGGCCTCCTCGTCGCGCGGCTGCGGCTCCATGTTCATGCTGCGCAGCAGCGCCGTCATCTCGTTCTGCACCGTCTCGAACAATTCTTCCATCTGGGTCGCGGTCAGGTTCAATGCCACGCCGTAGCGCAGCTGCAGGGCCTGGAACTCCTTGCTCTCGGCCGGACTGGCCGAACGCCCCAGCAGGCGCGAGACCTCCATCGAAAACGAGGCCACCTGGCGCATCCACTCGCCGCGGTTGACCGCCACCTTCTGCGCTCCCGGTTGCAGCGGGCTGAGCGAGCGGACGATGACGTCCGGAATCTTCCACTCCGCCATCACCGCCTGCGACAGGGCGTCGTAGCTCGCTCCCAGGATCATTTGCGAGGCCTGGCCCACGCTGTGGGTGCCGCCCTTGACCAGGGCGTTGATCTCGCGATAGCGGTCGTGCTCGTGCGAGGCGACCAGCAGCGGCCCAAGGTTCTTGAACAGGGCCCCGATCGAGGCTTCCTCGGCGCCCTGGTAAAAGCTGTGGCGCGCCATTTCGCGCCCCACCAGGCTGGCGCACAGGGCCGCTTCGAGCTCGATGCGCACGCTGGTGGCGTGGGCGCTGTTGGACAAGGCGTCGACCAGCAGCATCGCCAGCGCGGTGGTGCGCACGTTGTCGAAGCCGAGCAGCGAGATGGCGCGCGAAATCGTGGTCACGGTGGTGCCGGACTTGGTGCGGTAGGTCGGCGTGTTGGACAAACGCAAGATGCGCTGGGTCAGGGCCACGTCCGACAGCACGTAATAGGCCAGGTCGTGCGTGCCTTCGTCGTCGGACGACGCCATCTCGACCACGCGCGCGACCGAGGCGCCGAGCGCGAACATGTCTTCGTCGCCGCAGACCTTGTGGATCAGGGAGGCGCGCACGCGCCGCGTGTCGCCGTCGGCGTAGGCGGCCGATGGGGACGGCGCTGGAGGAGGAGAAACGCTGGGCATGGGCAATCGAAGTGAGGCGACGGGTGAGGAGGCAATCAGGCGGGCGCGCCGGCTTTTTTGCGCGCCCCCTTGTCGTATTTGGTCAGGATCTGCTGATGCAGGCCGGCCAGGGCCGGCAGTTTCGGGTTGACCGGATCGAGCCGGCGCACATTGTCGATCAGCGCCAGCGCATCTCGCGCCAGCAGTTCGTCCCAGCCGAGGTTTTCCAGGCACTTGAGCACGGCGACGGCAGCGTTGAACACCACTTGCGGATTGTCCGGCAGCTTGCCGACCGCTTCCAGCATCAGCTCGACCGAGCCGCGGTAATCGCCCTCGTTGGCCTTGGCCGCGCCCACCGCCACCAGGTCGACCACGGCCTGGCGGCTCTCGTGCGCCACCGACAGGGCCAGGTCGGTGCGCCCGGCCCCTTCGAACACCGCCATTGCCTTGGCCATGACGGCGCCGTTGGCCGCGTTGCGCATCACCTCGCTCATGACCTCGGCCGCGCCCTGTTCCATATTGTTCTGCAAACAGTTGCGCGCGAGCTCCATCTTGACCTCGGGCGAGAGCCCGCTGGTCAGGCGGCACGCCGTCAGCGCGGCCGTGAGCGACTCTTCCAGGCGCACATCGTTGCCGGTGTACTCATGCACCATGGCCGACGAAATGGCGCTGCACACGGCCGTGTTCTTTTGCCCGCCCATCGACTTGTCGAGGTCGCGGATCACGGCCGCCGCCTGCACCGGATCGCCCTTCTTCACCAAGGTCTGCACCAGCTTGACATGGTCTTCCGGATCGCGGAAGGTCGAATACTTGGCCTTGCTCACCACCTGCTTGAGCACCCGTTCGGCGGTGTCGGTGTCGCCCGTCTCCATCGCCACCTCGCCCAGTTTGCGCAGGCGCCGCACCGCATGCGGCGACACCGCCACCGCGTCCGAGAGCACCGCCTGCGTCTTGTCCAGTTCGCCGATGGCCGCATGGGTGCGCGCCAGCCAGTCGTAGGCATCGACGAATTTCTTGTTGCTCTCGACCAGCGAGGTCAGGATCTCCCTGGCCTCGTCGAAGCGCTCGCGCAGGAACAGGGTCTTGGCCAGACCGAGCCTGGCCCAGGCGATCGCCTTGGCGTCGAACAACTGCTGGTAGATCGGCTCGGCCAGCTCCGGTTCGCCCAGGAACAGGTGCAGTTCGGCGCGCAGGCGCAGAAAATCGACCGCGTAGCGCGGGTGCAGCCGCATGCCGTCGATGCAAGCCTCGATCGCGTCGCGCTGGTTGCCCGCATCCATCAGCTGATACACCGGCATGAAGACATTGCGCTTGTCGAGCGCGCGCCCGATGCGCTCGAGCAGCAGGTCGGCCGTGAACGGCTTGAGGATGTAATCGGTGGGCGCCAGTTCGGCCGCGCTGACGACCTTGCTGTAATTGCCTTCGGCGGTGACCATGATGAACATGGTCGACATGGTCATCAGCTGATGGTGGCGCAAGTCTTCCAGCAATTGCTGGCCATCCTGGCCGCCGTCGAGGTCGTATTCGCAGAGCACCACGTCGAAGGACTTGAGGCTCAGGTGCTTGATGGCGGCGTTGGAACTGGCGGCATGGTCGATCCTGGTCAGGCCGCACAAGGTCAGCATGTTGTGGATACTGGCGCGCATGCCCGCATGCGGCTCGACAATCAACGCGGTCAGTCCCTCGAGTTCGTTCATCTCTTGTTTTTCCGATCAGCCTGTGGCGGTCCATGGTCCGCTAACTACGTCGGCACGCTGGTCTCAGTATATTACGGCAGGGGAACGAAATAGTTGAATTCCGCCGTGCGGATCGACGAAACCGCTGCAGGAATACGACACCGGCCCGGGCTTCAATCGTCCTCGGGATCGACCAGCATCGGCGGGCCGCTCTCGATGATCTCCAGCAGCGCGGCCACCACCTCGGGATCGAACTGGGTCCCGCTGCGCTCGCCGATGTGGGCCACCACGTCCGGATACGGCCACGGTTCCTTGTACGGGCGCCGGTGCAGCAGCGCGTCGAACACGTCGACCACGGCCACGATGCGCGCCGCCAGCGGAATGGCGCGCCCGGCCAGGCCGTCGGGATAGCCGCCGCCATCGAAATGCTCGTGGTGGGCGCCGGCGATCTGGGCGCCGTAGGTCAGGTAGCTCACGCCGTCGACCATGCTGGCGGCGCGCTCAAGGATCGACCTGCCGATCTGGGCGTGGGTCTGCATCACGCGCCGTTCCTCGGGCGTGTGCGCGGCCGGTTTGAGCAGCACCTGGTCGGGCGTGGACACCTTGCCCACGTCGTGCAGGATGCTGGCCAGGCCGATCATCTCCAGCAATTGCGGGCTCAAGCCCGGGTCATCCACGCCGCGCTGCTTCATGCGCTGCGCGATGCGGGTGGACAAATCCTGCACCCGGCGCACATGGCCGCCGGTGCCATGGTCGCGAAATTCCGCCAGGTCGGCCAGGGCCACGACGGTCGCTTCCTGGGCGCGCCGCAATTGGCCGAACATGTACAGGTTGTCGAAAGCGGCCGCGATGCGCTGGCAAAATACTTCCAGCAGGTCGCGCTGGATCGGCGCCAGCGGCCACGGCGGCGTGACCGAAATGCACAGCTGGCGCTCTTCCTGGGTGTGGATGTAGAGCACGTTGGCCGGATGCTCGAACTGGCTCTGCTTTTCGCGGAAAGCCTTGGCAATCGCCGGCATCAAGGGATGGTCTGGCGGCAGCGCTTCGCTGTCGGCCAGCGCGGTGTAGTGGCCGGTGGCCGCCACCACGGTCGGCCCGCCGGTCACGGCCGACATGACGCACAGCACGCCGTCGGCGCCGACATCGAGAATCGCGCTGACCTGGTTCAGCACGCCCGAGGCGAACTCGCGCAGGGAATGGACCTGGTACAGGTTGGTGGCGCCGGCCAGGATCTTGCCCAGGCCGATGCGGCTGCGTTCGAGCATCATCAGGCTCTCGTAGGCGCGCAGGGCCGAGATGACGGTGGTAAACAGCTTCTGCGTGGTCAGCTCGGTCTTGGCCTTGTAGTCGTTGATGTCGTATTCGATGATCACGCGCTGCTCGGGCGCCTGGCCCGGCTGGCCGGTGCGCAGCACCACGCGCACGATCTGGTTGTTGAGTTCCTCGCGGATGCGGCGCGCCAGGATCAGGCCGGCATCGTCGGTTTCCATGACCACGTCGAGCAAGACCAGGGCGATGTCGGGCGTGTCGCGCAGGATGCGGAAGCCCTCGGCCCCGCTGTAGGCGGAAAACAGTTCGAGTTCGCGCCCCTTGAAGGCCACGTTGCGCAGCGCCAGCCGGGTGACCGCGTGCACATCGACGTCGTCGTCGACGACCAGCACGCGCCACAGGCGCTGGTCGATCGGGGCGGTGCTGGCGGCGGCGACGGACTCGTCGTCTTCGTCGAGCAGCCAGTTATCGTCCGAGGCGTCCGGTACATCTGTGGGGTCGGTCATACAGGCTCCAGGCAAGCGTCCTAAGGGGCCCCGGACATGGGGCGGCGTGCGCGATGCAAATCGATCCAGCTAGTTCTTGCCCGACCTTAACTATCAGCAAACAGTGCAACTGTGACATCCGCACCATCGACTTTTTACCAATCAAATTATAAACAATGTTTTGCCCGAGTCGAGCACGACCGCATTCATATTTTGCGAGCTGGCAACAGCACCGCTAACAGCATCGCTCGTCATTTGGCGCCGCATCTGCTACTCTTGAAAAGCACCGGCGTCCGCCGGGGCGCCGCTTTTGACAAGGACAACGTATGCAAGTTCCTTCTTCGACTGTAGCCGGTGGCGGGCCATCCGGCAAGGACATCGCGGGCCACGAGTTCCTGGCGTTCACGCTGGGATCGGAAGAATACGGGATCGACATCCTCAAGGTACAGGAAATCCGCGGCTACGAAGCGGTCACGCGGATTGCCAACGCGCCGGAATTCATCAAGGGCGTGATCAACCTGCGCGGCATTATCATTCCCGTGGTCGACATGCGCATCAAGTTCAACCTCGGTACGCCGGTGTACGACCAGTTCACCGTGGTCATCATCCTCAATATTTCCGGGCGCGTGATGGGGATGGTGGTCGACAGCGTCAGCGACGTCACCACCTTGACGCCCGAGCAAGTCAAGCCGGCGCCCGAAATGGGCACCGCGTTCGGATCGAATTACCTGATCGGGCTGGGGACGATCGACCAGCGCATGCTGATCCTGGTCGATATCGACAAGCTGATGTCATCGAGCGACATGGGGCTGATCGAGTCGATGGCGGCCTGAACTGCGCGCCCGGACACTGTCGCGCATTACACAGGCTGGACATCCTGCCCTGCCGGCCGGCCGGCGCGATCGTTGGCGAACGTGATAGGATTTCTTCTCAGCCAATTTTGTGAAGAAACTATGACATTTCCAGTGCGTGCCCTTTGCGTGGGCCTTCTCACCGCCCTCGCCACCCTCAATCCGGCAGCGGCGGCCGACGACTGCAAGGACCCGGTGAATCAGCAAGACATGAACATGTGTGCCGGCAAGGATGCCGGCCGCGAAGATGCTCTCCTGAATAAAAATTACAAGGAGCTGGTGGGTAAATTGGAGGCGAAGGAAAAAGCGCAACTCAAGACTGTCCAACAGGCCTGGATCAAATTTCGCGACCTGCAATGCCATTTCGAGTCGGATGGCTACGAAGGGGGCAGCATGCAGCCGCTGGTTCACTCAAGCTGCTTGTACAAGCTGACCAAGCAGCGCAATAAGGAATTGATCGAGATGATCAAGGAAGCGTCACACTAAGCCAGCGTCGACATGGCCCTCGCGCTTTGTCTTGCCGAGCCCGAGGTTGGGCTGACAATGCGGCAGGTTGGATTATTTGCTCCGGGGAGTGTTCATCGCATCGGGGACGAAGCCCTCTGAGGAGAGTGCGCGAATCACACCTCTTAACAACAGGCTGTTACTAAAACCTACCGTGTACTGGCGCGCACCTTCCCGGATGGGTACCAGCATCCGGCGCTCGACCAGCTTACGAAGTTGATAGGCGCGCTGGGAGTCGCTCAATTCCAGCATCGCGTCTTTCAAGTCACCAGCCTTGGCAATTCCTGCGCGGGCTGTCGCCAGGAGCACGCGCTCCTCAAGTTGCGTTAGCAGCTCGCGTTCACGTGCGTAATGCAAAGCCGGCGTCAGGATCCGATCGGTAAGGTAAAGCGCATCGGTGAGCCGGTCTACCTTGCGCAGCTCAGCGAGCATGCCGTCCAGGACGTAAACGCACCACGCCTCCCGGCCTTCAAGCGCGCCGTTGTCAGCCCGCGCCAGCATCGCATAATCGTGATCGCGGTCGTTGCAAAACACGGCGGTCGGGTTGAGTACCCGGCCACCAGCTTGCACATTGAAGCCATATTTGATCAGTAGCGTATAGGTGAGCAAGCGTACTACCCGACCGTTCCCGTTGCCGAACGGATGTATCCAGGCAAAGCGATGGTGCGCCAGCGCACTTTGATAAGGTCATACTTCGGTGGGTCGGCACGATTGATAAATGCTACCAACTCACTCATGTATTGGGGCACTAGTACAGGGTCGGGCGGCCGATGGTCCGACTGCGAAATTTGCACTGATCGCGGTCTGTAAGTGCCTGGTGTGGCATCGCCTTCGCGCTCAAGCTCGCAGACAGTCATTGCATGCAACTCTCGCACCAGATATTCGGTGACGTTTTGCCCGGGCTTGAAATGCTCTTCGATGTAAGCCATGGCGTCTTCGATATTGATCATCTCGCGAAGCTGGTCGGAGACTCTTGCAGGTTGCGCCTCCAGACGGCTTTCGACATAGTCGGCCAAGGTAGTGTGATTACCCTCGATACGCGCCGAACCCAAGCTTTCCAGCATATGAAAGATACGCTTGAGCTGGAAAAATACCGATGCGGGGGTCGTACCGGCCAATCGCAAACGACGCACTTACGAGCTGGTCGTCCACGAGCACGACATCGTCATCTACCGGGTGGCAACGACCAAGATTGAAGTCTTGCGGATCAAGCACACGGCAAGGCAGTGGCCAGCCAAGTAAAAACGCAGACTCAATGACCAGCCATTGTCAGCCGGGATCGGAGGACTTGGCAGCGGCCTGCTTGCGCCGCCCCACGCATTCAGCCTGGCTGCCGCCCACATCCACATTCTGGTAGCGCACCTCGTACTTGCCCACCGCCAGGCGGTCGACCAGGAAGGTGTCGCGCGCCAGCACGTACACATGGCGCACGTTCGAGCGCCGGTCCAGGTCGAACACCTTGACCAGTACGGGCGAACCGTTGCGCGTGTTGTCGATGCTGATCTGCGTTTCCGGCCCCTGGTTGCCGATCGGGAAACCGTCCACATAGCCCGACTGCGCCGGCCACGGCTCGCCGTTGGGCGCGATCAGGGAATGCAGTTCGGTCTCGCAGTCGGCCACCCGCGCCGGCACCACCAGTTCGGTCACGCCCAGCGCGCGGATATCGGGCGGGTGGGCGGCGTCGGCCACATGCGGCTTGGCCACGGCCCAGCTGTCGGCGCGGGCCTCAAGCGGCGGCTCGGCGCGCGCCGCAGCCGCCGTGCGCTGCGTGCCCAGCGCCGACGCCAGCGCCACCGGCATCACCCGCTCCTGCCCCAGGAAAAAGGCGCCGGCCGCGCAGCCGAGGCCGAAACACAGCGTCAGCCCCAGCCACCAGCGCGGGTCGCGCACGGCCCGGTACGGCGCCAGTACCTCGACCGGCGCCCCATCCCATCCCGGCACCGACTCGGCGCGCGCCTTTTCGCGCCCTTCCTCGCGGGTGCTTTCGAGCCATTCGATTTCCCATTCCTCGGCCGCGATCCACTCGTCGTGTTCCTTGCGCCGCACCGGGTCCGACAAGGTGCCGTAGGCGCTGTTGAGGATCGCCATGATGCGCGCGGCCTTGTCGTCGCCGGGATTCTTGTCGGGATGGTACTTCTGGCTCAAGGCCTTGTAGGCGGCACGAATGACTTCCTGCGGCGCCAGGCGCGCCACCTTCAGGTTGTCATAGTGTGTGTGGATCTTGGCCATTGTCGTCGGGTCGGAGAAGCGGGCGGTCGTCCATGATAGCCGATGTCGTCACGCCGGCGAGCCCGCCCGGCGTAACAGGAAGTGCGTATTGTAGCCGTAGTGTAAGTTGCCAGATATTCTACAGACGATGGCTGCGGTCGGCCCGCACCAGCGCTTCCGGCAGGGCCACGCCGCTGCCGACCACCAGCACCTTGAACAATTCGCCCATTTCGGCCGGGGAAACGAGTTTTTGCAGGGCGATGGACTGCGGCAGGTAGCGCAGCAGGTCGGACGGGTCGTGCCGCTCCAGCAGCAGCTCGCCAATGCCGGCGCCGAGCAGGAAGGACGCCTGGTTCATGTAGGCCAGCACATCGAGCCCGGCATCCTGGGCGGCCAGCGCCATGGCGGTAAAGTCGACGTGGGCCGTGATGTCCTGCAAACCGGGCAGGTAGAACGGCTCCGGATGGGCATGGTGGCGGTAGTGGCACATCAAGGTGCCGCCCATCCTCTGGTCGAGATAGTACTCGTGCGCCGGAAAACCGTAGTCGAGCAGGATGGCAGCGCCCTTGCCGCCGCCGAACATGCGCGCCAGCGAGCCCATGAAGCCGCAGGCGACCGGATGCACTTCGGTCAGGTAACCGTCCGGCAGCAGGCCCGCATCCGGGATCTGGCGCGCGATGTGGGCCGCCAGGTCGCCATCCGGCGCGCGCGCCAGCCAGGCGAACTCGCCCTCTTCCACCGTCACCATCATTTCGCGCCAGCCATCGGCATCCTTGCGCACCAGCGCCACCGGCATGGCGTCGAGCACTTCGTTGGCCAGCACCACGCCCTCGAACGACGCCGGAAAATCGTCCAGCCAGCGCACCTGCGGAAAATCCTTTAACGCTTCCTGCTGGCGCGCGCGCAGTTCGCCCGACAGTTCCATGATCGCGTAGCTGTCCACCTGCACGCCATCGGCCGCCAGCGCGGTGAGCACGTCGCGCGCCAGCTTGCCGGTGCCGGCGCCGAACTCCAGGATCGCCGGCGCGCTCTGCGCCATGATGGGCGCGGCCACCCGCGCCAGCGCGGCGCCGAACAGGGAACTGATTTCGGGCGCGGTGACAAAGTCGCCCGAGGCGCCCAGCTTGGCCGCGCCGCCGCTGTAGTAGCCCAGGCCCGGGGCGTACAGGGCCAGCTCCATAAAGCGGGTGAAGGAAATGGCGCCGGAAAGGGCGCCATCCTGCCGCGCGATCTCGGCGGCCATCAGGTTTTGCAGGGCGTGGGACGCGGCCAGCGCGTCGCTATCGGGGACAGGTAGGGTCATGCGGGCATTGTAGCGACTAGCGCGAGGTTGAACAATTGCGTCAGCCGGCGTCCGCCGAGGTGGACCCGTTGGGCAGCACCAGGGTGGCGCAAAAGCCGCCGCCCTCGGCGTTTTGCAGCAGCAGCTGGCCGCCGTGGGCCTGGGCGATGCCGCGCGCAATGCCCAGGCCCAGCCCCATGCCGCTGCTGTTTTGCTTGCGCCCGTGTTCGAGCCGCACGTACGGTTCGAACAACTGGGCCAGCGCGTCTTCCGGCACGCCGGGGCCGTGGTCGCGCACGGCGATGCGGATGCTGGAACCGACCGCGCGCACCGCGATCTGGGCCCGCTCACCGTAATGCAGCGCGTTTTCCAGCAGGTTGCCGATGGCGCGCTTGAGCGCGAGCGGCTTGGCCGTCACCGACAGCCCGACCGGGTCGAACGAGACTTCGTGCCCGGCCAGCTGGGCGCCGCGCACCATGCGCGCCAAGAAGGTGTCGAGCCGGATTTCGGTCGGCGTTTCGTGGATGTCGCTGTCCTTGACGCACTGCAGCGCGCCCTTGACCATCATTTCCAGCTCGTCGATATCTTCGTGAAATTCGGCGCGCAGGGTGTCGTCATCGAGCAGCTCGGCGCGCAGCTTCAGGCGCATGATGGGCGTGCGCAGGTCGTGCGAGATGGACACGAACAGGCGTTCGCGGTCGTCGATGTAGCGCCCGATGCGCTCGCGCATGGCGCCGAACGCGCGCGCCGTATTGACGAATTCGCGGCTGCCGGTTTCCGGCAAGGCCGGCATGCGCTCGCCGTTGCCGAACGCGGTGGCCGCCTCGGACAAGGCAGCGAGCGGGCGCGTGGTCCAGCGCACCACGGGAATGGACAGCATCACCACCGCCAGCAAGGACAACGCATGTAGCAGCAGATGATCGCGCGTAAAGAGCTTGCCGCTGTCGAGAAAATAAGGGCTTGGCATTAGGGTGGCCAGGTACAGCCAGTGGCCCGGCTCCATTTCGACCTGCATCAGCAGCACCGGGGCCGGTTTGGCCAGCATGATCTGGCGCACCCGGTTTTCGGGCAGGGCCGACAGGCGCGTGCCGTCGTCGCCCACCACCAGCTGTTCCGGCCACACGAACGCCACGCGCACGTTGCGGTGGTTGGGCAGGTCGGCGTGCAGGGTCGATTGCACGTTGGCGATCGCGATGTCGGCCAGCGGCTGCGGCCCGATGCTCTCGGCCGCCACCGGTGCGCGGTTCAGGTTCACAAAAAAACGCGTGCCGCCCATTTCGCCGAATTGCTGGATGATCAGCGGGCGGTAATTCGGCGGCAGGCTGACGAAAAAGCGCACCGCGCTGGCGGCGCTGTGGCCGAGCTGCTGGGCGGCGTTGGCAACCTCGACCTGCGACTCGGCGCGGCGCTGACTGGCCCAGATGTAGTTGCCGGCCAGCTGGGTCAGCATGACGCCGGCCACCATCAGCAAGGTCAGCCGTCCCAGCAAGGATTGCGGCAGGCAGCGCTCCCAGCCGCGGGGACGCTTATTCATGGCTGCTCGACACGCTCGCGGCGAACACGTAGCCGGCCCCGCGCACGGTCTTGATCAGCCAGGGTTGCTTGCCGCAATCGTTAAAGCGCAGGCGCAGGCGGCTGATCTGCACGTCCAGAAAGCGGTCGAACGGCCCGGCGTCGCGCCCGCGCGTGGCTTCGCACAGCACGCTGCGGTCGAGGATTTCGCCGGCGTGGTCGATGAAATACTTGAGCAATTGAAAGTCAAGGCCCGACAGCGGCACCGGCGTGCCGTTATGGTCGACCGCGCTGCGCTCGACGACGTCGATGGTAAAGCCGCCGAAGCGGTGATAGCGCGGCGGCGCGGCCGCTTCCATGCCGGTGCGGCGGTGGATCGCCTTGATGCGCGCCAGCAATTCGCGCGGGCTGTGCGGCTTGGAAATATAGTCGTCGGCCCCGAGTTCCAGCCCGACCACGCGGTCGGCTTCGTCGGAACTGGCGGTAAGCATGATGATCGGCACGTTCGAGCGGCGCCGCACCGCCTGGCACAGAGCGAAGCCGTCGGTGTCGGGCAGCATGACGTCGAGGATCACCAGCGACAGGGTATCGACGCTGCGGTTAAATTCGGTGAAAAACGACGCGCCGTTGTGCGCCAGGGTCACCGAGTACTGGTTCTTTTCCAGGTAAGTCTTGAGCAGGGTCCTGATCTTCTGGTCATCGTCGACGATAAGGATGTTTCGCATTGTAAGTCTGTTACCTGTCTTGCGGGCGGCGGCCGATCACGCCCAGACGGTGCTGGGTATCGGCAACGCTAACCCTTTCGTTAAGAAAAAAACGGTGCAGCTCGGCCACCATGGCGTCGCGTGCGGTTTCATCGGTGGCCATGCGGTGCGCCATGCTCGGCGCCTGGACTGCCGCCGAGGTGGCAAACAGGGTCCATGATGCGCGTGCGCAGTCATCCATGGCGCCAAGGTCGGGGGCGCGCAGCACCGGCACCGACCCCTTTACCTTGCTGTAATCGCGCTGCAGGGCGGGCTGCATGACCATGGCCGCCAGGGTTTCCTGGGCAGTACGCTGGGCCGGATGCGCGGCCAGCATGCTCAGCGTGTCGATTGTATACAGGTGAAAGGCAGCGGTGCCCGGCACGGCGCCGCACCCGAAATCGCGCTCGCTGTTCAAGCCCAGCGCGTTCAGTTCGCCCTTGGCCCAGTCGCCCATGACCAGCATGGCAGCGCTGCCCTCAGCCAGCTTGCGCGCTTCTTCGGACCAGGTCAACTCGCGCACAGGCGTGCCCATCCATTTTTTCAGGCCGCGCAGGCGGGCCAGCGCCCGGCCCAGGCGCGGATCGGTGAAGGCGGCCGGCTCGCGCTGCTGGAAGAGCTGGCGGAAATACGGCGCCCCGCCTTCGGCCAGCACCAATGTTTCAAACAGGGTGGCAACCTGCCACGGTTCGCTGCTTTGCGCCAGCGGCGTCACCCCGGCGCGCTGCAACACCGCGGCGGCGCGTTCGAACTCGGGCCAGGTGACTGGGGCGGCCAGGCCGTGGCGGGCGAACAGGGCACGGTTGTGAAACAGAATATTAATACGGTGGATTCCGAGCGGGGCCGCCACCACATGCTGGCCGGGCCGGATCAAGGCCGCAACACCGGGCAACAATTGTCGATCCCAGTTGCCGCGCGCGGCCACCTTGTCGAGATCGGCCAGCAGCCCGAGGCGGGCCCAGTCGCGGATCACGATGCCGTTGAGCTGGGCCACTTCGGGCGCATCCTTGGCCAGTACCCGGCTGCGCAGCACAATACCGGCGCCGATGCCCGAGCCGCCCGGCACCATGGTGTCGCGCCACTGCACGTGCTGCTGGCCAAGGCGCTCGGCCAGCAGGTCGACCGCGCGGCGCTCGCTGGCCGACTGCCACCAGTGCAGCACTTGCAGCGATTCGCCCGTGGCGCCGCTCTCCGCCTTGGAGTCCGCCCTGGCGTCGGCCCTGGCGTCCGCCTTGGCGTCGGCGTTGGTATCGGCTTTGGGGACGGCCTTGGTGTCGGCCTTGGGGACGGCCGCCGCCAGCAAGGGCACGGCCAGCGCCAGCAGCGCCACTAGGCGCTTGCCGCGCCAGTCCGCGCAGGCGCTTGTCCGCCGGGGCACTTTTTCCGTTCTCGCTTGCGCCACTATCAGGCTCTCCTGTTTGCGGGACAGTGTATAACGAAAATTCCACACGTAAAATGTAATTTTACTACAGCACTATGCAAAGTTCTTTTGCGAATTGTTTCGTTTTGTTGCAAGCGGGGCCGTGCGCTTGGGCCACCCCCAAGCGGTCCCGCACAGAGTGACAGCAGGCGATCGCCGGCCGCATGCGCTTGTAAAGTTATGTTGCAAGCTCAGCGGCCACAAATAAAGTTTTATCATATAAATCAGTCACTTGTAATATTACTCATATCCATATGCCAC
>DASVVC010000109.1:0-101447 GCA_036386755.1 Telluria sp. | reverse complement strand
CGCGCAGGCGGGAACCCAAGTTATATGTGCTATCGGTATCGCCACGTAATTGGGTTCCCGCCTGCGCGGGAACGACGGAGGCAGGCGCGAGCGCCGAACACGAAACACGGACGCTATCCTACCATCTCGCGTCAGCCCTCGCGGCCATCGATGCGGGCGCGCCACAGATACGGCGTGTACACCGCCAGGAACAGCGCGAACGACAGGCTCCAGCACAGGCCCGACGCCAGCAGCAAGCCATTGCGCCATTCAAAGGGCATGAACTGGGCCAGCACGCGCAGCACGGCGCCGGCCTGGATCAGGGCGTACATGAGCGGCTCGGAGCGCCCGGCTTTGAGCATCCTCCCCGTGTGGCCGAGCGTGGTGCGGGTCATCATGCCGATGATCAGTCCGGCCATCGACCCGACCGCCAGCGCGTGGAAACCGGCGCTGGCCGGCCCAAAGCCGAGCGCGGCCAGCGACAGCAGCGCAAAGCCGAGCGCGATCCAGGCGTAGCCCAGGTGCAAAATCCACAGCAGCGGCACGTGCAGCGTGCGCTGCGGCTGCCAGCCGGCCAGGCGCACCAGCACGGCGCAGGCGGCGGCCATCATCAGCGCGGCGGCGATCGCGCCCGGCAGCGGCAGCACGTACACGACGCTGGCCGCCACCGTCAACCCGAGCGCCACGCGGTCGTAGCGCGGCCGCACCAGCGGCTTGCTGCCCGGCGCGCCGTTGGTGGTGAACATGGGAATGACGCGTCCGCCGATCACCGCTTCGATCACCACGATCACCAAAATCGCCGCATGCACGGGCGTCAACGGCGACAGGGCGATCCAGCCCAGCGTGGCGGCGTGGAACAGCGCGTTGGCCACGGTCAGCAAACCGAGCAGGAATACCAGGAACAGGTTGCGCTTGTTGCCCGCTTGCTTGAGCACGCGGTACAGGGGCCAGGCTGCCAGGGGCAGGAACAGCAGGTCGACCACGGCGGCGGCGAGCGGCGGCGCGCACAGCATGGCGCCGCGCCCGGCCAGCCAGACACCGGCGAGAAACGCCAGGTGGGCGCCGCGCGGAGTCGGCAGATTGGTCCAGGCGCGCCCGGCCGTGAACAGGAAGCCGACAATGACGGCAATCGCCATGCCGTACACCATCTCGTGCGCGTGCCAGCCCAGGCCGCCGTGCGGCCACGCCAGCCAGCCGAGGTATTGCGCCAGCCACAAGGGCACCGCCAGCGCCGCAAAGGCCGCCGCCAGGATGTAAAACGGCCGAAAGCCCAGCGCCCACACGGGGTGCTGCGCGCTCCACGGCGCGTGGCGGACCGGCGCGGCCGGCTCGTCGATTGTCAGCAGAGTCATGTCATTCTTCCTTAAAGATATATTTCATATACTACTTAAAGCTGACGCTGCCGGCAATGGCTATCGGGTGCGGCGCCGCCCAAGTCGGGCATTCTTGATGCAGATTATGCTTTTCGAACAATTCGCACGGGCTTCTGGACGCCGGCCAAGCGGCGCTTTAGGCTGTTCGCATCAACCACGTCAATTATCGGAGAACGTATGCAAACCACTTTACTGACCATTCCCGCCATGCAGAACCAGACCGTGGCCCTGGCCGTTGCCCAGGCGCTGGAAGCGGTCGCCGGCGTCGAGACCGTACACCTGACCATCACCACCGGCCGCGCGCGGGTCGGTTTCGACGAGGCGCGCGCCTCGGCCGAGCAGTTGCGCGGCGCGCTGGCCGCCGCCGGCTTCACGGTGGCGCCGGCGGCGGCCAGCAGCTGTTGCGGCGGCTGCGGCGGCTGAGCAACCGGGGCGGCGCTATTTCAGGCGCTGCTCGACGGCGAACACGGCCGCCTGCACGCGGCTGGCCAGCTTGAGCTTTTTCAGCACGTTCTGGACGTGGATCTTGACCGTGCTTTCGGCCAGGTCGAGGTTGCGGGCGATGCATTTGTTGCTTTCGCCGCGTGCCAGGGAGTCGAGAATCTCGCGTTCGCGCGGGGTCAGCTTGTCGAGCTCGGACGCCGGCGCTTCGGCCGCCGTGCCGGCCTGCAACTGCGCCACCAGCTTGCCGGTCATGGCTTCGGCCACCACCGTTTCGCCGGCGGCGGCGCGGCGGATCGCGCGCAGCAGGTAATCGGTATCGATATTCTTGATCAGGTAGCCGCTGGCGCCGGCGCGCAGCGCCGTGCCCAGGTCTTGCGCCTCTTCCGACACGGTCAGCATGACGATCGCCGCATCCGGGCAATCCTGCCGCATCAGCTGCAAGGTTTCGACGCCGGACATGCCGGGCATGTTCAGGTCCAGCAGCACCACGTCGGGCTGCAGCTGGCGGGCGCGCTTGATGCCTTCGACGCCATCGGCCGCTTCGCCCACGACGGCAAACTCGGCGTGGCGCTGCAGGAGCGAGCGGATGCCGCTGCGAAACAGGCTGTGGTCGTCGACCAGCAGCACGCGGATCGGTTGGTCGGGGGTGTCCATGGGGTTCTCCGGTAAGTATCACGCTGTCAGGCGGCGCGGCGATGCGCCTGTGGCAAGGTCAATGCGATCGTCGTGCCCGCGCCGGGGCTGGAGGTGACGGCCAGGGTCGCCTCGATGCGCTGGGCGCGCTCGCGCATGATGTGGATGCCGACGTGGCTGTCGCCGCGCCCTTCCAGCAGGGCCGGATCGAAGCCGGCGCCGTTGTCCTCGATGCTGAGCAGGAAGTCTGAGCTGTGATGCGCTGAGCTGTGATGCGCGGAGCTGTGATGCGCGTGGCCATCCTGCAGGCGCACCGTGACCCGGGTCGCATCCGCATGCTTGCGCACGTTCGACAGCGCTTCCTGCACGATGAACAGCAGCTGCAATTGCTGCTCGCGCGGGAACGGGGCGCCGTCGACGTCGGCCACCAGCTCGGCGGCAATGCCGGTCTGGCGGCGGAATTTGTCGACCGTGGTTTCCAGCGCGGCGATCAGGTTGCCTTCGACCAGGCGGCTGCGGAAGTTGTGCAGCAGTTCGCGCACGTCTTCGTAGCTTTCCTGTACGCCGGCGCGCAGGGCCGGGACGATCTCGGCCACGTCGTTCAGCTTGCCGTCGCGCACGGACTGGTCGAGCATCTGGACTTGCAGGTTGAGGAAGTTGAGGCCCTGGGCAATGCTGTCGTGTAAGCCCTGGGCCACCAGGTTGCGTTCTTCCGAAACCGCCATTTCGCGTTCGCGCGCGCCCAGGCGCAGGTTTTCGATGGCGGTGCCGAGCAGCTGGCCGAGCGTTTCGAGCAACCCCTTCTCGCGCTCGTCGAGTTCGCGCGGGGTGCGGAAATGCAGGTTGAAAAAGCCCAGGTGCTGCTGATGCGCATAGATATGGAACACCGAGACGGTGGCGAAGCCTTCGCGGTGGCATTCGAGTTCGTAACCCTTGTCGAGCTTGCGCAGGTCGTGGATCACCGTGACTTTTTTCTGGACCGCTTCGCCGCACAGGCAGTCGCCCACCTTGATGCAGTGCTCGCGCTCGACCAGGCGCGGCGACAGGCCGTGGTGGACCACCATGTGCAGGTTGTCGCGGCCGCTGTCGAGCACGCGCACCGAGCCGCCGTCGGCCTGGAAGTAATCGCTGATGCGCCGTAAAAAGCCCTGGCACAGCGGTTCGACCGGCTGCGGACGCTGCAGGAAGGCGGCGCTGTCGTACAGCAAGGCCAGTTCGCGGTTGTTGTGTTCCAGCGCGGCGGTCTTGGTGTGCACCAGGCCCTCCAGGTTGCCGTACAGCGCCTGCAGGCGGTCTGCCATCTGGTTGAACCCTTGCGCCAGCTGGCCGAATTCGTCGACGCTGTCGACCGCCAGGCGCACTTCGAAATCCTTGTCTTTCATCCGGTGCAAACCGTCGTGCAGGCGCGTGACCGGTTCGATGATCAGGCTGAACATGAGGTAGATCATGCTGACCGTGCCGACCAGGGCCAGGGCCAGCAGGGCCAGCTGGGACGCGCGCAGCCAGAAGGTGCGCGTTTCGCTGTCGCGTTCGATCAGCTGGACCAGCGCGTTGACCCTCTCCACGAACACGTCGGTGCGCGCCAGGTAGCGCGGCAGCGCGTCCGCGGCGCCGCCCTGCCCGGCCGCCAGCGCCATGGCGGCGGGACGCAGTTCGCGCCGCCAGTCGGTGTCGATGCGGTCGAACTCGCCGACGATGGCGCGGGTCGGCGGCAGGAACAGCGGGCGTTGCGGGTCGCCCTGGTGCAATTGGGCCAGGGTGGCGTCGATCTGGGCCATCTGGCGGGCGGCGCCGGTCTGGCGCGGCGCGATGCCGGGGGCCTCGCCCGCGCCCGGTTGCGCGAGCAGGATCGCCAGCCGGTAGCTGCTCATGCGCAGGCTGCCGGTATCGTTGATGGCGGCGGCGCTGCCTTCGAGTTGCCAGGACAGGTACAGGGTCACGCCGATGGCGCACAGGGCCAGCGCGAGGAAGCCGAGCAGTGCGCCGACGATCTTGGCGGAGAGCTTTTTACGCGAGGGAATCAGGGTATTGAGGGGCATGCGTTCTCCTTGCTGGCGCCATGATACGCTGCCGCGTTGCTATTCGTAACCGCCGCGCTGCCGCTCATCCGCCGGTTTGCGACATGAAGCGGATGATTTTGCCGGGCTGCTCGCGAAATTCGTGCTTTTCGGGCTTCAATTCGATGGCGGCGCGGATCGCCTGTTCCAGCTCGGCATCGCTGGCGCCGCCGCGCAGCAAGGGGCGCAGCTCGACCTTGTCTTCCTGGCCGAGGCACAGGTACAGGGTGCCGTCGACCGACAGGCGCACGCGGTTGCAGTCGGCGCAAAAATGCTGCGACATCGGGGTGATGAAGCCGACGCTGGTGCGCCCGTCGGGCGTGGCCAGGTAGCGCGCCGGGCCGCCGCCGAGCATGGCCGGTTGATGGATCAGGCCGAAATGGCGGCGCAGGTGGCGTTCGACCGGTCCCAGGTCGAGCCAGGTGGCGTCGCGCCCGGTGGCGCCCATGGGCATCGCTTCGATCAGGCGCAGCACGAACTGGTGCTCGATGCAAAAGGCGACCATGGCGTCGATCTGGTGCTCGTTGACGCCGCGCAGGGCCACCATATTGATCTTGATCGGCTCGAAGCCGGCCGCCTTGCCGGCCATGATGCCGTCGAGAATCATCCCCAGGCTGTCGCGCCCGGTGATCTGCTGCATGCAGGCGCGGTCGAGCGAATCGAGGCTGACGTTGATGCGCGACACGCCCGCCGCGCGCAGGTCGGCGGCGTGGTGCGCCAGGCGGGTGGCGTTGGTCGAGAGCGACAGGTCGTCGATCCCGGGCAGGCTGGACAGGCGCCCGGCCAGCTCGGCCAGGTTGCGCCGCAGCAGCGGCTCGCCGCCGGTCAGGCGCAGGCGGCGCGTGCCGAGGCGGGCAAAGGCGCCCACCAGGCGCTCGATTTCGTCGAAGGTGAGCCAGTGCTGCGGCTCCTCGAAGCCCTTGAAGCCCTTGGGAATGCAATAGCTGCAGCGCAGGTCGCAGCGGTCCGTCACCGACAGGCGCAGGTATTCGATCGATCGCCCATACCGGTCGCGCAACATGGCCCTGCTCCCCTGAAGATTGATGACAGGCCGATTGTAGCGGGACGGGACCGGTTTGCATGTGCCCATGACGGGCTAGGCAGGCTAGTTATAAAGGACTAGAAGGGGGGATATTTTCCGGCGCAGCGGGTGCATGCTTTGTAACAATTTGACAATACCGCGTGAACGGATGCGGCGCGTTCCTGTCCAACTGATTTTGAACGGTGTTTAACCCTGCTGACCACAATCGCCATTGCCAACTACCGCTCGCTGCGCGACCTGGTTCTTCCTTTGCAGCAGCTCAACGTGATCACCGGCGCCAACGGCAGCGGCAAGTCGAGCGTGTACCGCGCGCTGCGCCTGCTGGCCGACACGTCGCAGGGCTCCCTGATTCCCGCGCTGGCGCGCGAGGGCGGCTTGCAGTCGACCTTGTGGGCGGGACCGGAACAGACTTCCCGGGCCATGCTGCAAGGCAGGCACGACGTTCAGGGTGCGGGGCGCGCAGAATCGACCAATCTGCGGCTCGGCTTTGCCAGCGATACCACGGGTTACCTGATCGACCTTGGCGTGCCGGTCAAGACCGACAGCGCCTTCATGCTCGATCCGCAGATCAAGCACGAATGCATCTGGACCGGGCCTTTCCTGCGGCGCGGTGCCCAGTTCGTGGAACGCAGCGGGGCGATGGTGAAGTTCAAGGATGATGACGGGCAGTGGCGCGTGCTCAGCGCCGGCCTGGCCACGTTCGACAGCATGCTCACCCAGCTGGGCGACCTGCGCGATGGCGTGGAACTGCTGCAGCTGCGCGAGCAAATGCGCTCATGGCGCTTTTAGGGGTCGTCTCAGAAAACGGAATTTAAAGTACGTTAAGACTTGGGCAGCGGGCGCAGCGGCCGGAACTTCCCGACGCCGACCTTGACGCTGCTCTGCCATAGGTAGTCGCCAGTCAGGTTGATGTGCTCCCAGCCCAACGGCGACAGGTAGCGCAACAAGTCGTCGTCCACCGTGCGGCCGTGGCTGCGCAAGGCGTTGGTGGCACGCTCCAGGTACACCGTATTCCACAGCACGATGGCCGCCGTCACCAGATTGAGGCCGCTGGCGCGGTAGCGCTGTTGCTCGAAGCTGCGGTCCCGGATTTCGCCGAGCCGATTGAAGAACACCGCCCTGGCCAGCGCATTGCGCGCCTCGCCCTTGTTCAGACCGGCGTGTACGCGCCGGCGCAGTTCGACGCTCTGCAACCAGTCCAGGATGAACAGGCTGCGCTCGATGCGGCCCAGCTCGCGCAGCGCGATCGCCAGGCCGTTCTGGCGCGGATAGCTGCCGAGCTTGCGCAGCATGAGCGAGGCGGTGACCGTGCCCTGCTTGATCGAGGCGGCCAGGCGCAGGATCTCGTCCCAGTGGGCACGGACGTGATCGATGTTCAGCGTGCCGCCGATCATCGGCTTGAGTGCGTCATAGCTAGCCTCTCCCTTCGGGACATAAAGCCGGGTATCGCCCAGGTCCCGGATGCGCGGCGCGAAACGGAAACCCAGCAGGTGCATCAGCGCGAAGACATGATCCGTGAAACCGGCCGTGTCGGTGTAGTGTTCCTCGATGCGTAAGTCGGACTCGTGATACAGCAAGCCGTCAAGCACGTAGGTCGAGTCGCGCATGCCGACGTTGACGACCTTGATGCTGAAGGGCGCGTACTTGTCGGAGATGTGGGTGTAGAACATGCGGCCGGGTTCGGCGCCGTACTTCGGGTTGATGAGGCCGGTGCTCTCGGCTTTGCCGCCCGCCTTGAAGCGCTGGCCATCCGACGACGAGGTGCTGCCATCGCCCCAGTGCGCGGCGAACGGCTGGCCGATCTGGGCGTTGACCAGCTCGGCCAGCGCCGGAGAATACGTTTCATCTCGGATGTGCCAGGCCTGCAACCAGGACAGCTTGGCGTACGTCGTGCCGGGACAGGAATCGGCCATCTTCGTCAGGCCGAGATTGATCGCGTCGGCCAGTATCGCCGTCAACAGCAATGTCTTGTCGCCGGCCGCGTCGCCCGTTTTGAGGTGCGTGAAGTGACGGGCAAATCCGGTCCACTGGTCGACTTCCAGCAGCAATTCGGTGATCTTGATGGACGGCAGGCGCATTGCCGTCTGATCGATCAGAACCTGTGCGGTGTCCGGGACTATCGTATCCTGCGGCGTGATCTTCAGGCCGGACTGCGTCGTGATGACGGCATCGGGCAAGGCATTGGCGGCGGCCAGGCGGTTGACCGTGGCAAGCTGCTCTTCCAGAAGCGACAGCCGCCCGGCCAGATACTGGTCACAGTCAGTGGCCACGGCCAGCGATAGGCCGCCAGCGAGCTTCATTGCGGCAAATTTTTCGGCCGGAATCAGGTACTCGTCGAAGTCCTTGAACTGGCGCGAGCCCTGGACCCACACATCGCCGGATCGCAATGCGTTCTTGAGTTCGGACATGGCGCACAGCTCGTAATAGCGCCGGTCGATGCCTTCGCCAGTGAGCACCAGTTTCGACCAGCGTTTCTTGATGAAGCCGGTCGGCGCGTCGGCCGGCATCTTGCGAGCACCGCTGGCGTTCATGTCGCGCAGCACATCGATGGCGTCGAGCACGCCCTTGGCGGTCGGCGCCGCCCGCAGCTTGAGCACGTCGAGGAATTCAGGCGCGTAGCGACGCAGCGTGGCGTAGCTTTCACCGATGAGGTGAAGGAAATCGAAGCTTTCCGGCTGCGCCAGCTTCTGCGCTTCAGTGACGCTGGCCTTGAAGGCGTCCCAGGAGATGACGGCCTCGATGGCGGCGAACGGATCGCCCTCGCTTTGCCTGGCATCGAGCAGGGCCTGACCGATGCGCCCGTACAGACGTACCTTGTCGTTGATCGCCTTGCCCGACGCCTGGAACTGCTGCTGATGCTTGTTCCTGGCCGTGTTGAATAGCTTGCCCATGATGCGGTCGTGCAGGTCGATGATTTCGTCCGTGACCGTGGCCATGCCTTCGACGGCGAGCGCGACCATCGTCGCATAGCGCCGCTTGACCTCGAACTTGGCCAGGTCGGCCGGCGTCATCTGCCCGCCCTCGCGGGCGATCTTGAGCAAGCGATTCTGGTGCACCGCGCGCTCGATGCCGGCCGGGAGGTTGAGCACCTGCCACGCCTTGAGGCGTTCGATGTGTTCGAGCATGTGCCGCGAATTGGGCTTGCTCGGGGAGAGGCGCAGCCAGGCCAGCCAAGTGATGTTGCTGTCGGTCTTGCGGGTGAGCAGCTTGTCAGGTTGCGGAAGTGGAACACCGTCAGGGAATCGGTCAGCGACTCATAAATGCGCCGATTGGCGCGCGTGATCGCCTCGGCACAGATCCGTTCGATGACATTTGCCGTTGGCGACAGAATAGCCTGGCGGCGTAGTTGCTCAATTAATTCCGTCGCGAGCACAACACCCTTGTCGGTCTGGCACGCGAGCTCGTTCATCCCGTGCACCGCAGGCCGATAGTGATGCATCGTCGTAAACGACTGAAAACCAAACACTGTCTGCAATTCAAGCAAGTGCTCGCGACGCGTCTCGGCACGTTGGGCATACTCGCCCCAGATATCAGCCGACACGCTGAGTTGCGCCGCGACCATGTGCAGCAGTGGCGCGCTTGGTTCATCGTCACCGCCCAACATGATGCCAGGATAGCGCATGTAACAAAGCTGGACGGCGAATCCCAGCCGGTTCGCTGGTCCACGATGCTGGCGGATGATCGCCAGGTCGGTTTCGTTGAACGTGTAGTGGCGAATCAGCTCCTCGTTTGTATCAGGCAGGGCGAACAGGCTGTCGCGCTCGGCGGCGGACAGGATCGAACGACGGGGCATCAGTGCTCCTCTTGCAAACGAGGGATTTTGAGAGGCCTCGTCGTGCCTTCGGTACGGCACCTGAAATCAAGGCGTTACGATTCTCAAAAATAGTTCTTGAAATGATATTCTCGAACTACTACCATGACAATGAGTTTCGAGAGGGAGCAGCATATGAAACGATTGAGTTCGAGGTCGACATGTTGATCGGTTATGCGCGCGTCTCCACCAGCGATCAAAATCTTGACCTCCAGATTGATGCGTTGAGCAAGGCAGGCTGCCAGAAGCTGTTCGACGACAAGATGAGTGGTGGTCGTGCTGAACGGCCCGGACTGGCCAAGGCATTGGAAATGCTGCGGGAGGACGATACCCTCGTCGTGTGGAAGCTCGACCGCCTCGGCCGAAACGTCAAGAACCTGGTCGATCTGGTCAACGAGCTGCACAAGCGAGGCGTCCAGTTTAAAAGCCTCACCGATGTCATCGATACCGGGACGCCGTCCGGCAGGTTCTTCTTCCACGTCATGGCCAGCTTGGCCGAAATGGAGCGCGAGTTGACCGTGGAACGCACGCACGCTGGATTGGCAGTTGCCCGCCAGCTCGGGCGTGTGGGTGGACGCAAGCGAAAAATGACTGACAGCAAAATCGAGTCGGCCAAGAAATTGTTGAAAAATGGCGTGCCCGTACGCGACGTGGCCACGGATCTGGGGATATCGATACCGACCTTGTATCGCTGGCTTCCCGCCTCATCACACTAGCGGAACCTCTCACATCAACGTGTGCAGTCCTTGAGAACTCAGGCCGCTGCGTTCGCTGTCCAAGTCTTAACGTACTTTAAATTCCGCTTTCTGAGACACCCCCAAAAGCAGACCAGAGGGGGGTAAACTTGCAATTTTTGCTTCACTTGTCGAATAGTCAACGTGATAATACTCCGCGTGGGAACGCCACGACGGCCGAACGGCGGCTTCAGCCCATCCGTGGCAGCAAGAGCATGCCCAGCCCCACGGCCACGAACAGCACAGCCCCGATCCGCCGCGCCGCGCGCGCGGCCCCGCCCTGACGCAGGCGGCTGGCCGCCCACGGCGCGGCGGCGATGAAGCAGACGTGGGCGGTCACCGCGCAGCCGGCGAAGGTGGCGGTCATCAGGGCAAAGCGCGGCAGCATACCCTGACCCGCGTCCACGAACTGCGGAAACAGCGCGGCGAAGAACAGGATGCTCTTCGGATTGGTGATGGCCACAAGCACGCCCTGCGCGAACAATCCGGCGCCGCCGCCCGGCGTGGTGCTTGCAAACGCTAGCGGCTGCGTCCGGCCGGCTGCACGCCACTGGCTTACGCCCAGCCAGACGAGATACAGCGCACCGCACAGCTTGATGGCATCGATGGCCAGCGGATGCTCGCGCAGCAGCAGGCCCAAACCGGCCAGCGTCGCCAGCGCCAGCAGCACGATGCCCACTGCATTGCCCAGCGAGCTGGCGAGCGCCTTGCGCCGACCATACTCCAGGGAATTGGCTACCGCCAGCAGGATGGCCTGCCCCGGCAGGAAGGCGGTGACGAGCGAGGCGAGGAAGAAAGCGAACCAGGTGCCGAAATCCATATTGTTCCTTGATGCGTGAGCGAAGATGGGCGAAGAGTTGACTTGCGCATCATAGTGCGCGATGATCGTTCCGAAAATCGCAAAGTTTCGAATAGACCATCCCGAAAACCAAGACAGTGAATTCACGATACCATCTCGATCTCGATGCCCTGCACAGCTTTGTCATGGGTATCGAACTGGGCAGTTTCGCCAAGGCCGCCGACAGGGTCGGCCGCTCTACCTCGGCCGTCAGCTCCCAGCTCAGGAAACTGGAAGAACAGGTCGGCGTACCGCTGGTGCGGAAGGCGGGGCGCGGCCTCGCGCCCACCCCGGCCGGCGAAGTCCTGCTGGGCTACGCGCGCCGCATGCTCAGCCTCAACGAAGAAGCGTTGCTGGCCGCGTCCGGCGGCGCCCTGGAAGGGGCGGTGCGCCTCGGCCTGCAGGAGGACTTCAGCGAGCGCCTGCTGCCGGCCGTTCTCGGGCGCTTCAACAGCAGCCACCCGAACGTGCGCATCGAGGTCAAGGTCGGCCGCAATGCCGAGCTGATCATGGGACTGCAGGATGGCGGACTGGACCTGGTACTGGCCTGGCATTCGGGACCGGGGACGGCGCACATGAGCCTGCTCGGCGACCGTTCCCTGCGCTGGATCGGGCCAACCCAGGGCGGCGGCTTCCCGCGCGACGGTGCCCCGGTGCCGCTGGTGACATTCGACGCGCCGTGCCGGATGCGGGCCGCCGCCATCGCGGCGCTCGACGGCGCCGGCATCCCATGGCGCATCGTGTATTCGAGCCCGAGCCTGGCCGGCGTATGGGCGGCCGTCGCTGCAGGGCTGGGCGTGACCGTGCGCACGACCGCTGGGATGCCGTCCTCGCTCGCGCCCCTGGCGGACGTCGATGATGCACTGCCGCCGCTGCCTCGGATAGGCCTGGCGCTGTCCCGTTCCCGCGCCCGGCTGCCAGAAGCGGCGGACCGCATGCGCCAGATGATCGAGGAATGTATGCTGCATTAAAAGCGGAATACCCGCCCCGGGGCCGACGTGCGGCTTTGCGCGCGAATTCCCCGAAAATGAGATGCGCCTGACCATTGACCGCGCACTGCGCCGCATTTGTGGTTTTTCGCTGTGCAAAAAGCTGCCATCTGAGGCAACGTTCTCACGTGCCTTCGAGGAGTTCGCCGACTCGAAGCTTGCGGAACGGGTGCAGGAAGCGGGGATTTTGGGTGCCACTGCACGTCAACCCAAGGCTGACGGAATTTTCTGGGATTTGGGCTTACACCCCCATATTCGTGCGGCTTAAAGTACTATTTTTCCGTTTCCTCTCTTCTCCCCAAAATGACTGACAGCAAAATCGAGTCGGCCAGAAATTGTTGAAAAATGGCGTGCCCGTACGCGACGTGGCCACGGATTTGGGGATATCGATACCGACGTTGTATCGCTGGATTCCAGCCTCATCACCCAAGCGGAACCTCTCAGTCCTTGAGAACTCAGGCCGCTGCGTTCGCTGTCCAAGTCTTAACGTACTTTAAATTCCGCTTTCTGAGACGCCCCGTTTTACGACCACTTCCGCACCGATGCCGACGCGCCGGCCCGGCGCGCGCAGATCGGCACGCATACGCCGGTATTGAGCAACGACGGCCACGACCTGGCCGCCGCGTTACAGACCATCATCGAAATTGGCGACCCGGGAGCGCTGGACGAAGCGGTCGCCGATGCCTTTCCCGGCGCAACGCTGGAGGTCGACATCAGCGACGGGCGCTTCGAGCTGCACATGCGCCAGCGCGGATTGCTGCGCTCGATGCGCACCAGCGAATTGTCGGATGGAACCTTGCGCTACCTGCTGTGGATCGCCGCCCTGCTCACCCCGCGTCCACCAGAACTGCTGGTGCTCAACGAGCCGGAAACAAGCTTGCATCCCGACTTGCTCGCGCCACTCGGACGGCTGATCGGCCGGGCCGCCCGGCAGTCGCAGATTATTGCGGTATCACACGCGCAGCGCCTGATCGCATCGCTCGAAGCCCAGCCCGGCTACCAGTCGCTGTGCCTTGAAAAGGTGCTGGGGGCGACCAAAGTCGAAGGTATGGGCGAGCTGGAAAAACCGGCGTGGCACTGGAACACGCGTTGACCGGTCCTGCGCGAACCCGGCAGGCGCGTCGGATTCAAAAGGCTCTCTTCGGACCGCCCGTTTCATACGAAACTTCGGCAATCTTTCTAATAAGCGGGTTTCTACGACGCCGCTGGCGCCGGTCTGGTTTCGCCGACCAGGATCAGCGACAGGGGCGCGCCGGTGTCGGGATGCACCGGTTCGCGCAGGTCGACCACGGTCAATCCGCTGTCCCTGAACAGGCTGAGCCAGCTGGCGAGAGTACGGAAATACCACGGCGCGGGATCGGAAAACGCGTCGCCAAAGCCCGTCCAGCTGCCTGCTCGCCAGCCGTCGCGGTACTCGGCAGCGGTGCCGGCCGCGAGCGGATGGATGGTCTGGACGATCAGCGCGCCCCCGGGAGCGAGGAAAGAAGCCGATGCGCGCACCACACCATCCACCGACTCCTTTCCAAGGAGCGAAAAGTTGCAGACCGCGACATCGGCCGCCATGGCGAGTTTGCCGGCGGCGACCTCTTCGTAGGACAGCACACGAAAATCGCCCTCGCCCGCCCTGCGCGCCTGCTCGATCAGTTCGGGAACCACGTCGACGCCGACCATGGCGATGCCATCGAGCGCCCGCACCAGCCAGCCTTCGCCGCAGCCGATATCGATGCCCGTGGCCGGCGCCCGGCTGCGCACGGCATCGATGATCGCCTGGTTGGTCGCGAGCGTACGGCTGGCAATGGCGCCGCTGCGCACGGCATCGGTCCATGGCGCGCTGTTCTTCATCCATGAATCGATGATTTTCTGGTCGCTCAGTGGTTCCATGGGTCCTTCCTTTCAGCCCAGGCTATGCGGTTCACGCGCTTGACCCGGTATTTTACATTGCATAAGCGGCAAGGTTAGATACGCCACACAGCGGGCGCACCTTGTTACGTACCATAAGGTTCGGTTGCTCGGTTACGCGAGCATGAACAGATGTATTGACAACGAAAACTGGAGAACAACATGGACTCGATTAACAAGAACCAGCCGGAAGATAACTACAAGGATCTGGGCGGCGGCGCGGCACTGGAAAAACTGAAAGACCTCGTCGACAGCGCCGAAACCTGCTTCTTCTGCACCCAGCACGAAGGCAGCGCCAGGCCGATGAGCGTGCGTCAGGTCGATGAACAGGGCAACCTGTGGTTCCTGAGCGCGGACGACAGCCATAAAAACAAAGAGATCGCGGCCAACCCTGCGGTCAAACTGTATTTCCAGGGCGCGACCAATTCCGAATTCCTGGTGCTCGACGGCGTGGCCACCATCACGCGCGACAAGGCCAAGATCAAGGAGCTGTGGAACTTCATCCTGAAAACCTGGTTTACTGAAGGCGAGGACGATCCGCGCATCACCACAATCAAAATCACGCCGGGCCAGGGATATTATTGGGATAACAAGCACGGCAAGGCCGTCGCAGGCGTGAAAATGCTGGTCGGCGCGGTGATCGGCAAGACGCTGGACGATTCGATCGAAGGCAACCTCTCCGTATAAGGCTGCATGGCGTCAGCTGTCGGCGCCGATCAGCTTTTCGCCGCGATATGCCGCGACCACGCTGATGGCGCCGAACAGCGGCAAGCCGATATGCAGCAGGATTAGCCACCACAGGCTTTGGGTGAAATAGAACGCCAGCGTGAACAGAAATGCCGACACGATGCTGCCGATCAGTTGGGATGTCTTCTCGTAGCCATGCCCGATGCCATAGGCCAGCGCCGCCAGGATAACGGCAGCGGCCGAACCCAGCACGGGCGTGAGCAGCATCAGCAAAAAGCCGCGGTACAGCAGTTCCCATCCCACGCCGACCAGCACCACCATGGGCGCAAATTCGGCCAGTTCGCGCGCTGTGCGCGGCATTTTTTCGTTCGCCTTGGCCTGGGCCAGCATGTCCTTGCGCCGCGCGCTGTCGAGCCGGGAGGTCACCAGCTTGTTGCCGACGTATAAACCCATGAGCAGCAGCACCGTGATCGCAAGGCCCCACAGGCCGGCAGTGGACACCGGAATATCGAGCCCCAGGGCTCCCAAGCCGCGCCCCGCCTGCCAGCAGCTCACGGCCAGCAGCGCCAGCATCACGGCCATTTTTGCGGCGGTTTTTCGATAACCGGTGGTGCGCGCCTGTAGCGGTTTGCCTTTGCGGTAAAAGCTGTGCCACATCTGGGTGCACGGCAGGATCATCAGGAGATAGAACGCGAGAAGCCAGTCCAGCATGGGAATTGCCCTGACGAGAAGTTTAAAAACGCTCGTAAGCGCGCTGCGCAATCGCGGTCAGCGGCTTGAGATCGGCTTCGACGGCATCGCGGCCAAGCGGAATGACGCTGACGACCACCTGCTTGCCGTTTTTGTTGAATTCGATATTCATCACCTGGTGCATCGGCTTGACGCAGGCATATTCAGCCACGCCCTCGGTGCCGAATTGCGGCATCAAGATTACCTTGCACATGTCCGATCCTGGCGCATTGCGGCCCAGTTTCTCATCGATGACCTGGTCCGACACCTGCACCACCAGCGATGCGCGGCTGCCTTCGACCGAGGCGGAACACCAGTTCGGGCCGGAACGGTGGATTTTCAGCGGTCCCTTCCCAAGAAAGCCGCGCGCTTCGGCCTCGCTGAACCATTCGCATTTGCCGAACGATTGCTCCGCCTTGCCTGAGCGTTCGATGGCTTGCTTGCCCAGCGCGAGCATTGGAATGGCCAGTTTATCCGGCACGGTTTCCTCGTTATCTTGCATATAGCTCAGCACCAGGATGCCGGTATCGCGTGTCGTTACCAACGCGGCCTCGCTGCGGTGGCCGGATGCGGGGCGAATGCCGAAATAAGCGCCCGTGCCGATTGGCGGCGTGCTCGCTGCGCGGGTGTAGTCCGCCTTATAGGCCGCTTTCCAGGCCGCGTAGGTGTCTTTCGTTTCGGCCGGACTTGTGTGTTTGTAGAAGGAGGTCGACAGCGTCGCATTGTCGGACAGCTTCCAGACGCAGGTGCCGCTCGCATCGCCCAGCTCGGCCCGCGCGCCTGGATCGGCGAACGCTGCCACGACGTCGGCGGTGCTCAACAGCGGACAGTCGGCGGCGGCTTGCGCCTGTGGACATGACAGCAGCGCTGCAATACAGGCGAACCAGCTTGTTTGCGCAAAATAAGAAATCCGCATGGTCGATCGAGGCCCTTGGTGATGGTGTTTCCGGTAGGGAAATGTCTGAATGGCAAGGGCGAGTGTAAGGTCGGGCGGTCCCGGTGTCCAGCAAATGCTGCCGCGTTCCGGCACCGCCCTCACCCGGCAAGCGGCGGCCATACGGACAAGTGGCGTGATTAAATTGCTTGACATTGTGTACGGCGTAATTACATGATTCTGCCAGGCTGGACCGTGCTCCCGGGTTGTCGGAAGATCGTTCGACAAGGCCAGTGCCAGAAAAGGAAGGTTATCGTTTTGGAAAGAGTGTATACTGTTTTAAAGAAACTGATGTTTAGATAGTAGCCATTTTCACTTAACGACCCCAACCGCGCCCACGCCGCCTCGCATGACCACTATCGATCAACATGGCTGGACCAGCGTCGACACCAACCTGCGCACACCGCAGCCGGCGCATGCACCGGCGCGCAAGCGACAGCAAGGCGAAGCCAACGGCGCCAATCCGCTGTGCGTGCTGAAGGCCAATCCCGTCAATCCGATTTCCGGCTGCAAGATCCTGGCCGGCGTGAGCGAGCGCGATTTCGCCCTGCCTGCCGCCCTGCCCCTCGTCTGGCAGCGCATCTACAGTTCCGGACAGCGCAAGGCCGGCATGCTCGGCCAGGGCTGGAGCACGCCGCTCTCGACCGCGCTGCACATCAGCGATGGTCAGTTAATCATCCTCGATGCGTTCCAGCGCGACATTACCTTCTCGCTGCCGCGCGTCGGCGACGCACTGTACTCGCTGTCGGAAAAGATCACCCTGGAACGCACCGGCGAGCGCAGCTTCGAGCTGATCGATGAGGATGGCGTGCGCAGCCAGTTCGCCATGTTGCCACGGGCCTACGATACCGCCGTGCTGGTGGGCCTGGTCGACGCCAACGACAACAAGCTCACCGTCGCCTGGAACGCGCGCCAGTTGCCCGAGACCGTTCAGGACAGCGCCGGGCGCGTGTTCGTGCTCGACTACATCGCCCATCGCGGACAGGTACGGCTGGGCAGCGTCAGCGTGCAGCGCGACGCGGTCGATTACGAGGAACCGACCACCGAGCTGGTGATGCAGTACCAATACGATGACCTCGGCAACCTGTCCCAGGTGATCAACCGCGCCGGCGAGGTGACGCGCCAGTTCGCCTACATGAACCACATCATGATCGAGCACGCGCAGCCCGGCGCTCTGGTGTCGCGCTACGAGTACGACGAATACGAATGGACCGGCAAGGTCATGCGCAACTGGACCAACAACGGCATGTCGTGGAATTTCCGCTACCTGACCGGCGAAACCCTGGTCTACGACAACCTGGGCCGCGAAGAGCTGTTCCGCTTCGACAAGAAACGCCGCTTCATCGGCATGGTCGACGCGCTCGGCGGCGAAACCGTGCGCCGCCTCGACAACAACGGCAACGTGCTGGCCGTTGTCACGCCCGATGGGCGCACCACCAGTTTTCGCTACGACCGCCGCAGCCGCCTGATGCGGGTCGAAAGCGGCGGCAAAGGCACCGGCATCGTGTACGACGCCAGGGTCGACAAGCCGGCGCTGATGACCGACACGCTCGGCGCCACCACGGCACTGCGCTACGACGAGCGCGGCAACCTGTTGAGCGTGACCGATGCGCTCGGCCGGCGCACCGTCTACCAATACGATGCACATGGCTCGCCGGTGATGGCAACGGACCCGGCCGGCGGCGTCAGGAAGCTTTCCTATAACCGCGCCGCGCAACTGGTCAGCTACACCGATTGCTCGGGCAACACGAGCGAGTTCAGCTACGACGTGGACGGCAAGCTGCTGCGCGTGTCCGATACGCACGGCAACGCAACCACGTACACCTACGACGCCGCCGGACGGCTGGTCACGGTGGCGCAGGCGGACGGCGCCACCGAGCGCTACGAGTACGACGCGCTGGGTCGCCTGCTCGCGCACACCGGCGCGGCCGGCAACCGTACCAGCTACGTGCTTGACGTGGACGGCCAACCGCTCAAGCGCATCGATGCGCGCGGTGGCGTGCTGGAGTACCGATACGACGGCGCGCGGCGCCTGGCCGAGCTGATCGACGGGAACGGCAAGATACACCGCTTCGCCTACGACGCGCTCGACCGCCTGAGCGAGGAAACCGGCGTCGACGCTCACCTGACCCGCTATCGCTACGACAACAGCGGCTTGCTGGCAGCGAAGGAAGAGCTCGGAAGCGGCACGCGCACCGGCCACACCCGCATCGACACGCACTACACGCGCGACAGCGGCGGCCGCGTGGTGGACAAATTCACGTCGCGCGTCAGCTGCGCGGGGAACGAGGAACAGCTGCGCTCGCGCTTTGCGTACGACGACCTCGGCCGCATGACGCAAGCCATCCATGCCGATGCGATCGTGTCGATGGACTATGACGCGCTCGGCCAACTGTTGGCCGAACATACCGAGCGCGGCGGCGAAACCACGGTCGTGCGCCATGCGTACGATGCCTTGGGCAAGCGAATCGGGACCGTGCCGCCGGACGGGAGCGTGCCAGGCATCGATGACGACGACATTGGCCGCACCGCGCGCGCCGCGCTGCAACGCCCGGCCAGCCGGCCGCAGGTCGCGCTGACCAGCCAGTCTCGCTATGACCGGACCGAGCGGGTGACGTTGCCGGTGGCGGGGCAGATCGGCGTGGGCGAAGGCGCCATGCGCGTCGTGGCGTGCAAGTACGAATATGACGAGACCGGCAACCTGCTGGCGATCGACGACAAGCGCCACGGGCGCGCAACATGCAGCGTCGACGTGATCGGGCGCGTTCTGCCCGCCGTTCAACCTCAGCCGGACCAGCGCTTTGCGTTCGATCCCGCGCAGCATTTGCTCCACGAGCATCCAGACGCCGCCAGCCGTGTAGAAAGCGGCCAGGTGCGCGTGTCGCTCGACAAGCGTTAGGATAACGACGTCCACGGCAAGCCGAAGGTTAACTGGCCGGCAACCGCACCCGCAGGGGCGTGAAGTGAAGTTAAGTGAAGTTAAGCCGCCACCGCCACCTCCACCGCTGCGTGCCGCGCGCGGTTGGCATTGCCCCACTCGCACAGGGGCTGCAGCGCGAGCGCAAGAGTGCGTCCGAAATCGGTGATCGCGTATTCCACCTTGGGCGGCACTTCCTTGAAATCGTGCCGCGTGACGATGCCCTGCTCGGTCAGGTCGCGCAATTGCTGGATCAGCACCTTCTCGCTGATGCCGTGCGCCAAGCGTTTAAGTTCGCCAAACCGCCGCGGCGACCCGTGCAGATGGAACAGCAGGATCGGCTTCCATTTCCCGCCAACATAATGCAGGGCCACCTCGAGACCACAAGTCGATTCCATTTTTTCCTTACTTACCTTTTGGTAGGTACTAGTATAACGGAAAGCTTGTCTCTACAATGGTTTTTCTCATTTCACCTCTTAAGGAAAAACCATGGGCAAGCTTGCAGGTAAAGTTGTTGTTATCACCGGCGCGAACAGCGGCATCGGCCTGGCATCGGCGAAACGCTTTGCGCAGGAAGGAGCGCGCGTGTTCATGACCGGCCGCCGTGGCAACGAACTCGACAAAGCGGTGGCCGAAGTCGGCTTGGGCGCCGTCGGTATCCGCAGCGATATCTCGAAGCTCGATGACCTCGATCACTTGTTCGATGAAGTCAAACGCCAGGCTGGTCAGATCGACGTGCTGTTTGCCAACGCCGGCGGTGGCGACTTCGCGCCGCTCGGCGAGATCACCGAAGAGCAGTACGACCGCATCTTCGGCACCAACGTCAAGGGCACCCTGTTCACTGTCCAGAAAGCGCTCCCCCTGCTAAGAGATGGCGCGTCGATCATCCTGACCGGCTCGACCAGTGCCACCACCGGCGTCCCGGCGTTCAGCGTCTACAGCGCCAGCAAGGCCGCGCTGCGCAACTTCGCCCGCAGTTGGATCCTCGACTTGGCGCCACGCAAGATCCGGGTCAATGTCTTGGTGCCGGGCGCGACGTCGACGCCGGGCTGGCATGGCCTGGCGCCGACGGCCGGCGTCAGACAGGAAATGATTCGCTCCGTGGAATCGACGACCCCGCTCGGCCGCATGGCTGATCCTTCCGAAGTAGCGGCCGCCGCGCTTTTTCTGGCCTCGGACGATAGCAGCTTCGTCAATGGCAGCGAGCTGTTCGTCGATGGTGGCTCGGCCCAGGTATAACTGGGCGTGCTTGATAACCTGGCTGCCGCTATCTTGCCGAACGATGAAGCTCGAGTGCCGTGCGAGCTGCCGGGCGCGACACGCGGCTGGCCCGGGTCCGCTGGACCAAGTTGATCGACGGCGGCCTGCCCGGCCAGGCCCGACCTGGCCAGGCATCGAGCTTGACGGGTCATGTGATCGAAGACGACCCGCACCCGATCGGCACGCGCGTGCGCCAGAGCGGCATCGACGTTTCTGCGCCCGCGTTGTATAGTCCTTCTATCTTCATTTCCAGAAAAAGCGATCCATGGCCGAGAAATCAGACATCCTGTTCGGCGTTGCCGAAGCCAATGACGCCACCCTGGCCGCGATGCGCCTGCGCGCCATGGCGAGCGAACTGGGCGAGCCCGATCACATGGACCTGGACGCCGATTCCGCCATGCGCGTGAACATCTATGCGTTCGGCCGTAACTTTGTCGAGGAATGCGACGTCGACGCCGAGGACCAGGAAGGCTATGTGCTGGTCACCTCGGGCATGAGCGACCGCCTGATGACCGCCCCGGCCGATACCGAGACTGACGACACGCTGGCCACGGAACTGGTCTGGAACGTACCGGACCTCAATCCCGCCTATTTCACCACCTTGCGCTGGCTGGCCAAGCTGCCCGAAATCGACCGCACCTGGTTCGGCCAGGGTCACACGGTGCCGATGCCGATGCCGCCGCTGGAAGGCTGCCCGTTCAAGACCTTCCTGTTCCTGCCGCCGATCATCCGCACCGACCGCGAACTGTTCGAACACATCGACCATAACGGCCATGCAATTGGCACGCTGTGCGTGCACCTGATCTCGGACAGCGAATATGCGCTGGTCAGAAATAGCGAGGAAGGTCTCGGGGAGTTTCTCGATCTGCTCGACGATAACGACCATCCGCACGTATTCAATCCCGCGCGCCGGCCGTACGTTTAAGCTCTGATGGGAATGCCAGGCAGCGTCGCTTACCGAACATGCCTTGGATCCCCGCCTGCGCGGGGATGACGGAGCTTATGCCGCCTGCGCGGGGATGACGAAGCTGATGCCGCCTGCGCGGGGATGACCGAGCGCGGTTTTGCGGACAGAAGAACGCGATTGCCCGTTTTGTGATTACTGCACCAGCGGGCTGTCCGCCCCCTCCATGCTCAATCCCTCGATCTTTGCCTGCCCGACCAGGATATGCAGGTACTGATGCGTCGCGCGCTGGCTCGACTGGCGGTCCAGGTAAGCTGCGATCTCGCTCTTGACCGCCTCGAACGGCAACAGGCGCCCCGCCACGCGCCGCAGCACCTGCACGATATGCAGGCCGAAACGCGTTTCCAGCAAGCGTCCGGCCAATTCGCCTTCGCCCAGGCGGAACACCAGTTCCTCGAACTCGGGCACGCTTTGCCCGCGCGACAACTGTCCCAGGCTGCCGCCCACCTTGCCGGAACTGCAGTTCGAATATTGCCCTGCCAGCTCGCCGAAGCGTTCCGGATGCGCCTGCAACTCTTCCAGCACCGCTTCGCCGGTAGCGCGCAGCAATTCCAGCGGCGCGCCCGGCGTCACCTGGAACAGGATATGCCTTGCCTCGACCATTTCGCCGCTGGTGTAGCGCTGGGCGTTGTTGCGATACCACGTCATGCACGCCGCCTCGTCGGCTTTCGGCACCTTCACTTGCAGCGCCAGCAGCGCCTCGATGCGGGCGTCGTCGTCGCCGCCGACAATTCCCAGCGCATCGGCGTGCTGCAGCAGCAAGGTGCGCAGCACCAGCTCATGCACCGCTTCCTTGAGCGGATTGCCCGCCTCCTGGTGATGCGGCAACTCGCGCTCGATCGCGACGTCGTCGATGTCCACGCCATTGACAGAAATACCCATGATCATTCTCCCGATTAGCGGCTACGCACGAGCTGGTAAGCCCGGCCAAGATAAGTCAGCGCGCCAAAGCCGCTCCACACGTGCACCAGGCGGGTGAACGGGAAGATGACGAACAGCGACATGCCCATGAACAGATGCAGCTTGAACAGCAAAGGCGCGTCAAGGATGTACGCCGCCGCATCGGCGCGGAAGGTCACGATATGCTGCGCCCAGTTCATCAGCAGCACCATCGTGTGCCCGTCCATGTGGCCGGCCGACACGTAGATCGACGACAGCCCCAGCAGCAAGGTGGCAAGAATCCACAGCAGCACGATCTTGTCCTTGAACGTGGTCGCCTTGCGCAGGCGATCATTGCCGAAGCGGCGCGCCAGCAGCAGCACGATGCCGGCCAGGCACAGCAGCCCCATCACGCCGCCGGCGACCATCGCCACCAGCTGCTTGAGGCCGTGGCTCACGCCCAGCGTATCCCACACCCACACCGGCGTGAGCAGGCCGGCCATGTGGCCGAAGAACAGGCCGATGATGCCGACGTGGAACAGGATGCTGCCAAGGCGCAGGCTGCCCTGATGCAGCACCTGGGTCGATTCCGACTTCCATGTGTATTGCTCGCGATCGAAACGGACCAGGCTGCCGAGGAAAAAGATCGCCAGCGCGATGTAGGGATAAATCCCGAAAAGAAATTGATGCAGATAGTCCATGATGCCTCCGTTACGCACCGGCAGCGGCGCGCGCCGTGCGGGGATAAAAATTGATCGGATGCGTGCCATTGATCGGATGCGTGCCGGGCGCGCCCGGTTTAAGCAGCGGCTCGACCCCGTCCATGCCCGGGCCGAAGGTTTCCAGCGCTTCGTCCATGTCGCGCACCGGCGGCTCGGTCAGTTCCTCGGCGGCGACTGGACTGAGGTGCTCCAGCACCGTGAACACGCCCGCGTACGGGCTGCCGTTGGCGGCCAGCTTGCGCCCGATGTGCGCCAGCACGTGCACCGCGTCCGACAGCAGGCGCGCGGCCTCTTCCGTGGTTTGCTGCGACAGGAATTCGAGGAACAGCGGCACGAAGTCGGGCAAGTCGTCGCCCGTCATGAACAGGCCGTGCTGCTTGTATTCCTCCATCAGGTCGACCATGGCCTGGCCGCGGTCGCGCGACTCCCCATGGATATGCTCGAACAGATGCAGCGAATGCGACGGATTGCGGTCGAACGTCATCACATAGTTCTGCTGCAGGTCGATCAGGGCGCCGTCGCTCAGGTAGGCGAACAGCGGCAGCAGCGGCGTGTGCAGGGCCGGCGAATGCGCCATCGCATTGGCCAGGAAAGGCAACTCGGCGATCAGCTCGGCTTCCGGATACAGCAACAGGTTCGACAGCACCTGGTAGTGTTGATTGGGTTTCATGATGCCTCCTGGATGTCTTGCGTCTCGTCTTTTTTCTTGCGCGACTTGGGCATGGCCATGAAGATGGCCGAACCCTGCTTTTTCTTGCCGAACAGGCTCGTTTCCGTCACGCCGTCCGAGCATCCATTGCCGAAACTGAAGCCGCACGAGCCTTTTTCGTTAAAGCTGTCTTCCGCCATTTCCTTGTGACTGCTCGGAATCACGAAGCGGTCTTCGTAATTGGCGATCGCCATGATGTGGTACATGTCCTCGACCATCGCGCGGCTCAATCCGACCTGTTCCAGCACGGCCAGGTTCTCGACCTTGTCCACGGTCTTGCTGCGCATGTAGGCGCGCATGGCCAGCATGCGGTCGAGCGCGCGGATCACGGGCGGCTGGTCGCCGGCGGTCAGCAAATTGGCCAGGTACTGCACGGGAATCCTCAGGCTGTTCGTATCGGGCAAAATGCCGTTCATCCCCAGCTTGCCGGACTCGGCTGCGGCCTGGATCGGCGACAGCGGCGGGATGTACCACACCATCGGCAGGGTCCGGTATTCCGGATGCAGCGGGAAGGCCACTTTCCAGTCGACCGCCATCTTGTAGACCGGCGACTTCTTGGCCGATTCCAGCCAGGAGTCGGGAATGCCCTGGCGCCGCGCTTCCTCGACGATGGCCGGGTCATGCGGGTCGAGGAACAGGCCCAGCTGCGCCTGGTACAGGTCGCGCTCGTCGGGCACCGATGCCGCCGCTTCGATCTTGTCGGCGTCGTACAGCAGCACGCCGAGGTAGCGGATGCGCCCGACGCAGGTTTCCGAGCACACGGTCGGCTGGCCCGCTTCGATGCGCGGATAGCAAAAGGTGCACTTTTCGGCCTTGCCGGACGACCAGTTGTAGTAAATCTTCTTGTACGGGCAGCCGGAAATGCACATGCGCCAGCCGCGGCATTTATCCTGGTCGATCAGCACGATGCCGTCGTCCTCGCGCTTGTACACCGAGCCCGACGGGCAGGATGCCACGCAGGTCGGGTTCAGGCAGTGCTCGCACAGGCGCGGCAGGTACATCATGAAGGTGTTTTCGAACGTGCCGTACATCTCCTTCTGCATGTTGTCGAACAGCTTGTCCTTGCTGCGGGCGGCAAATTCCCCGCCCAGGTCGTCTTCCCAGTTCGGACCCCATTCGATCTTGTCCATCTTCTTGCCGGTCAATACCGAGATCGGGCGCGCCGTGGGCGGTGTTTCCGACAGCGGCGCGTTCTGCAGGCGCTCGTAGTCGTAGGTGAACGGCTCGTAATACTCGTCGATGGCCGGCAGGTTCGGATTGGCAAAAATGTTGGCGAGGATTTTGAGCCGCCCGCCCTGGCGCGGTTCGATCTTGCCGGCCGCGTTGCGTTTCCAGCCGCCATTCCATTTATCCTGGTTTTCCCATTCCTTCGGGTAACCGATGCCGGGTTTCGTCTCGACGTTGTTGAACCAGGCATATTCGACGCCGTCGCGGCTGGTCCAGACGTTCTTGCAGGTGACCGAACACGTGTGGCAGCCAATGCACTTGTCCAGGTTCAACACCATGCCGATTTGCGCTCTGATCTTCATACGTGTGCTCCCTTGTTTGCTCCACTCGTTTCTTCCACCAGGGGGCCTTCCAGCCACTCCACTTTGTCCATCTTGCGTACCAACACGAATTCATCGCGGTTCGAGCCGACGGTGCCGTAGTAATTGAAGCCCCACGACAACTGTGCGTAGCCGCCGATCATGTGGGTCGGCTTGGTCACGGTGCGCGTGACCGAGTTGTGGATCCCGCCCCGCTTGCCCGACAATTCCGCGCCCGGCGTGTTGATGATCTTTTCCTGGGCGTGGTACATCAAGGTCATGCCTTCGGGAATACGCTGGCTGACCACCGCCCGCGCCGTCAGCGTGCCGTTGACGTTGAACACTTCGATCCAGTCGTTGTCGACGATGCCCGCATCCTTCGCATCGATTTCCGAAATCCACACGTGCGGCCCGCCGCGCGACAAGGTCAGCATGCGCAGGTTGTCCGAATACGTGGAGTGGATGCCCCACTTCTGGTGCGGCGTGAGGAAGTTGAGCGCGATTTCCTTGTTGCCGTTCGGTGCCGCCCCCAGCATCGCCGCCGTGGTCTTGGTGTCGATGGCCGGCTTGTACACGCACAGCCCCTCGCCAAAATCGCGCATCCAGCGGTGATCCTGGTAGAACTGCTGGCGGCCGGTCAGGGTGCGCCAAGGAATCAGTTCGTGCACATTGGTATAACCGGCCGTGTAGCTCACTTCTTCCGATTCCAGCCCCGACCAGGTCGGCGACGAGATGATCTTGCGCGGCTGCGCCTGCACATCGCGAAAGCGGATCGTGTCGTGCTCGCGCGGCAGCGCCAGGTGCGTGTGGTCGCGTCCGGTCATGGTCGACAATGCCGCCCAGGCCTTGACCGCCACGTGGCCGTTGGTTTCCGGCGCCAGCGAGAGGATCATTTCGGCCGCGTCGATGGCGGTGTCCAGGCGTGGCTGCCCTTGCGAGACTCCCTCTTCCATCACCGTGCGGTTGATACCGCGCAGCACCTCCACTTCATGCCCGGTCTTCCAGCCGATGCCCTTGCCGCCGTTGCCCAGTTTTTCCAGCAAGGGGCCGATCGAGGTGAATTTCTTGAACACATCCTTGTAATCGCGCGTCACCACGGTCAGGTTCGGCATGGTCTTGCCGGGAATCGGCTCGCACTCGCCGGCGCGCCAATCCTTCGGATCGAAGGGCTGGCCCAGTTCGCCCGGGGTATCGTGCATCAGCGGGGTGAGCACCAGGTCTTGCTGGGTGCCGAGGTATTCGCCGCCGATTTCCGCGAATTTTTCGGCGATGCCCTTGTAGATTTCCCAGTCCGATTTCGACTGCCACAGCGGCTGCACGGCTTCCGACAGCGGGTGGATGAACGGGTGCATGTCCGACGTGTTCAGGTCGTCCTTTTCGTACCAGGTGGCGGTCGGCAGCACGATGTCGCCGTACAGGCAGGTGGTCGACATGCGGAAGTCCAGCACCACGACCAGGTCCAGCTTGCCTTCGGCGGCGGGACGGATCTTGACGTCGCGCGGCTTGACGCAGTGGGTTTCGTCGCTCATCAGCGCGTTCTGGGTGCCCAGCAAGTACTTGAGAAAATACTCGTGGCCCTTGCCCGAGCTGCCCAGGATGTTCGAGCGCCACACAAACATATTGCGCGGGAAATTGGCCGGATTGTCCGGGTCGTCGCACGAAAAGTTCAGCTTGCCGGCCTTGATCTGTTCGACCGCGTAGGCGGCCGGGTCCATGCCGGCGGCCTGGGCCGCGCGGGTCACTTCCAGCGGATTGGTTTCCAGCTGCGGCGCGGACGGCAGCCAGCCCATGCGCTCAGCCTTGGCGTTGTAGTCGATCAGCGCCATCGGCTCGACGTCGCTACCTGCCGATGGCGACGAAATTTCGCTCGTGTGCAGCTTTTCGTGGCGCCACTGGCTGGTGTGGGCGTAGAAGAACGAGGTGCCGTTCATCTGGCGCATCGGCCGGTTCCAGTCCTGCGCAAAGGCCAGCGGCGTCCAGCCGGTTTGGGGACGCAGTTTTTCCTGGCCCACATAGTGCGCCCAGCCGCCGCCCGACTTGCCGATGCAGCCGCACATCATCAACAGGTTGATGATGCCGCGATAGGTCATGTCCATGTGGTACCAGTGGTTCAGCGCCGCGCCGACGATCACCATGCTCTTTCCCTGGGTCTTGTCGGCGTTCTCGGCGAACTGGCGCGCGACCGTGATCACGTCGGCCGCTTTCACGCCGGTGTGCTTGACTTGCCAGGCCGGCGTGTACGGCACGTCGTCTTCGTAGCTGGTGGCAACGTTACCGCCACCAAGGCCGCGGTCGATGCCATAGTTGGCCAGGGTTAGGTCGAATACGGTGGTCACCAGCGCGGTGGTCCCGTCCGCCAGCAGCACTTTTTTCACCGGCACCCGGCGCATCAGCATGTCGCTCGCATCCTTGCCGCCGAAGTAGGCAAAGCCGACTTCCTCGACCGCGTCGCTGCACTTGATGAGCGAGAGCAGCGGATCGATGGCGCGCCCGCTGGTGCCCTCTTTCTGTTCCAGGTTCCAGCGGCCCGACTCGCCCCAGCGAAAACCGATCGTGCCGGCCGGCGCGCAGATATTGCCGGTGGCTTCGTCGATAACCAGGGTTTTCCAGTCGGGATTGTTGGTTTCGTCCAAATTGTTGGCCAGGTGCGAGGCGCGCAGAAAATAGTCCGGCACCAGGGTCCCGTTGGTTTCCTTGAGCATGACCAGCATCGGAAAATCGGTGTACTGCTTGGCGTAGCCACGGAAGTAATCCGAACCGCCCTCGGCGTGGAATTCCTTGAGTACCACGTGACCCATGGCCAGCGCCAGCGCGGCGTCGGTGCCTTGCTTGGGTGCGAGCCAGATATCGCCGAACTTGGCCATTTCGCCGAAGTCGGACGATACGGCCACCGTTTTGGTGCCCTTGTAGCGCACTTCGGTGTAGAAGTGGGCGTCCGGGGTGCGCGTCATCGGCACGTTCGAGCCCCACACCATCAGGAAGGTCGAGTTGTACCAGTCGGCCGATTCCGGCACGTCGGTCTGTTCGCCCCACACTTGCGGGCTGGCCGGCGGCAAGTCGCAGTACCAGTCGTAGAAACTCAGGGCCACGCCGCCGATCAGCGACAGGTAGCGCGTGCCGGCGGCGTAGCTGACCATCGACATGGCCGGAATCGGCGAAAAGCCGACGATCCGGTCGGGGCCGTATTTTTTGATGGTGAACGCGTTGGCGGCGGCAATCATTTCGTTCACGTCATCCCACTTGGCGCGCACAAAACCGCCCAAGCCGCGAATCGACTTGTACGACTTGGCCCGTTCCGGGTCCTGGCTGATCCAGGCCCAGGCGGCGATCGGATCCATGGTCAGGCGCGCTTCGCGCCACATCTGCATCAGGCGCCCGCGCACCATCGGGTATTTGACGCGCTGGGCCGAATACACGTACCAGGAATAGCTGGCGCCGCGCGGGCAGCCGCGCGGCTCGTGGTTGGGCAGGTCGGGACGGGTGCGCGGGTAGTCGGTCTGCTGGGTTTCCCAGGTGATCAGGCCATTCTTGACATACACCTTCCAGCTGCATGAGCCGGTGCAATTGACGCCGTGCGTCGAGCGCACGATCTTGTCGTGCTGCCAGCGCTGGCGATAGGCGTTTTCCCAGGTGCGGTCCTCGTGGACCACGGCGCCGTGGCCGTCGGAAAACGTCTCCTTGGGGCGATTGAAGAACTTCAGACGATCCAGAAAATGACTCATGCTGCCTCCGCTTGGATGAGAGCGCGCCTCGAACAAGGGCGCAACCCGATTGAACCCAGTCTACGCAGCGGCAGTCATGGTGCATATTGGCAAGAAGGCGGTTCGGCGTGGCGACAAGGAGTAGGCCGCCTAGTCCTTTGTGGCTATGGAGGGTGCCGGATGGATACGGTATACATGCGCTATCTGAAATTGACTCTAAAGGAATGAACGATGGACATCACCAGTTACGACGACCTGATCCGCGCCGCGCGCGCCCAGCCGCAACCGCAGCGCGTGCTGTTTGCTTTTGCGAAAGCGGAATTGCCCGACGACGCGGGCGCCGCCGAACGCGCCGGTTACGCCGAGCAACGCGGCGGCGCCCTGGCCCCGGTCATGTGCGTCGACAAGACGGCGGACGAGCTGGGCAGCTTCGCCGAGCTGGTGGCCGAATCGCAGTACACCGGCAAGGACTGGGACATCGTGTTCGTCACCACCATGTCCGGGCGCGACGGCAAGCCGCCGGCCTCGACCGAGGCGGAAGCGCCGCTCAATATGATGGTCACTTACATCCATACCGGCCAGATCGGACAATTCCTGGCCTTCGGGCGGGATGGGGAACTGCGGCGTTTTACGCCGTCCTGATCCGGTGCTTGCCCGGCGACTTACTTGGCATTGATCGGCTCGCCTACGCGCATCAGGCGCTTGACGACAACTTTGTCGCCAAAGGCCTTGTTCCTGGCGGTCGCTTCCTTCAAGTCACGCTCATATTCGTCACGCACCTCGAACTGCCCATGCAATGCGCACGACGCGAGCATGAACAGCTCGCCGATATACGTCGCTTCACCGGCTTTTGCTTCGAACCTGAACGTCGGCGTCCGTACGCCCTTGACCAGCGGATTCGCGATGGCCGGGACAAAGTAGTAGCTACCGGGCGCAATCGGAAATGCACTCACGAGCCCGTGATGATCGGGAAATTCGCTGGTGTGCACATACGCATCGACAGCAATGGAAATGATCGGATCGACCATCTGGCCGCTTGCGAAGTCGCGCGCCACAACCATGGTGGCTGTGGAAACGCAAGACTTCGGCGCGCCTGTCGACATCAGAACGAGGGCTTTGTCTTTCGACGCCATCAATTCCGGGGAAATATTGCTGGACGCGTAACGATTGGAGACGGTGCCGCATGCCTGCAACAGACAGAGCGACACCAGCGCCGCGACGGTTTTAAAAGAATTCACGCTGAGTTCCGAAGTATATTTATAAAGAAATATTATATACCTCGCGGAAATGCGCCATGGATATTCTGATGCCCCATCCTGGGCGCCTGCGCGGGTGCGGCAAGCTTCGCGGTGGTTACCGTTGGCTCAATCACGCTCGCACGGTCATGCATACACTGTCAAATGGACAAAAAACTCGCGCACTGTCCGCGCGTGATGTGCGTTCCCGTTTCCGCTCACCAGCACCATGTGTGTTGTGCTGAGGCCTCATGGCAATAGATTAAACACTGGCTCGCAGTTGCGCTCGCAAACATCGGCTCGCCCCCCGGAAGAGCGCAAGGGGCGGCCTGTTTCGCCGCTGCCTGCGCAATTCGCCGCTCGACGATTTAATTTGTAATGTGTTGACATGGATCAACGAGTTCGTAAGACTGCATTGACCACTGCCGTAAGTGCGACGTCCCGCCAGCGACCTGTTGCGGGAATCTCACAGAGCAAATTCGAACCGATCGGGAGCTGCCATGTTAAAAAATTATTCCATCCGCGTCATTTTTGCCGCGTTTTTCATTGTCAGCGTTGTGCTCTCGGTGTGCTCCCTGTTGGCATTTTCCCGCGTCTCGGCGGAGCAGGACAAGACCATGCGCGCCAGCCAAAATCGCTATGAGTCCTTCCTGCTCGCCGACGAGCTGCGCCAGAGCTCCGACGACCTGACCCGGCTCGCGCGCACCTTCGTCGTCTCGGGCGACGCCGCCTACGAACAGCAGTACATGGACATTCTCGCCATCCGCAATGGCGCCAAGCCCCGTCCGCAACATTACGAACGCATCTATTGGGATTTCGTCGCCGCCGGTGTCGCCAAACCGACGCCCGACGGGCAAGCCGTCGCGCTGGCCGACCTGATGCGCAAGGCGGGCTTTACCGATGCCGAATTCGCCAAGCTCAAGCAGGCCCAGGACAACTCCGACGGCCTGGTCAAGACCGAAGTCATCGCCATGAATGCCGTGAAAGGCCTGTTCGATGACGGCACCGGCAAGTTCACGAAAAAAGGCGAACCCGACATGGACATGGCACGCAAGATCATGCACGACTCCAATTACCACAAGAACAAGGCGACGATCATGAAGCCGGTCAACGAGTTCCTGTCCATGCTCGATGAACGTACCGGCGAAGAAGTGCGGCTGGCCGTCTCCCGCGCCGATACCGCTTACCGGGTAGCGATCGGCGTGCTCGCCCTGTCCCTCGCCATGTCGCTGGCCACCGTGGTCCTGATCTACCGGCACATCAAGGTCGGCTTCACCCAGGCGATCAACACCGCCAGCAAGATCGCTTCGGGCGACTTGAATGGCGAGGTCGTCGAAGAGCGCAGCGATGAAGTCGGTCAGCTGCTGCAAAGCATGAACACGATCAGCACCAACCTGAGGCAGACCGTCAGCAAGATCCGCGAAAGTTCGAACGAAATCTCCGCGGCCACGCACGACATCGCGGTGGGCAACGCCGACCTGTCGGCGCGCACCGAATCGCAGGCCAGTTCGCTGGAAGAGACCGCCTCGTCCATGGAGGAACTGACCAGCACCGTCAGGCAAAATGCCGACAATGCCCGGCAAGCGAACGTGCTCGCCTCGTCCGCATCCGAAGTCGCGATCCGGGGCGGCGCCGTGGTCTCCCAGGTGGTCGATACGATGGGTTCGATCAACGAATCGGCCAGGAAGATTGTCGACATCATCAGCGTGATCGACAGCATTGCGTTCCAGACCAATATCCTGGCGCTCAACGCAGCCGTCGAAGCGGCGCGCGCCGGCGAACAAGGACGCGGCTTTGCGGTGGTGGCGTCCGAAGTGCGCAACCTGGCGCAACGTTCGGCCGGTGCGGCAAAAGAGATCAAGGCCCTGATCAACGATTCGGTCGACAAGGTGGACCTGGGCAGCAAGCTGGTGGACCACGCCGGCGCGACCATGAACGAAGTGGTGTCGAGCATCCAGCGCGTCTCCGCCATCGTCGGCGAAATCGCCACCGCCAGCCATGAACAGTCGTCCGGCATCGAGCAGGTCAACCAGGCAATCGTCCAGATGGACGCACTTGTGCAAAGCAATTCCTCGCTGGTGGAACAAGCCGCGGCGGCCGCCGAATCGCTGGAAGAACAAGCCGTCAGCCTGGTCGAGACGGTCAAGATATTCAAGGTCGACACCCTCGACGCGCCATCGCGTGTGCCTAGCCAGGCGCGTGCGGACGGGCGCAAGGGCGCGCCTGCACCAAGAAAATCGACGCCGGCGATGCTGCTCGGTTCTTCCTGACCCGGCGGATAGAGAACAGGCCGTGAATCCAGATACTGCCTGTCTGGTCAGCTGACCGGCACCACTACGCCATTGCTGCGCGTCGTGCCGGTCCCGGCCCCTACTTTACCTTTGACAATTTCTTATGCGAGGCGCCTGCTCAGGCACTGTCGGCCGGCCCCTTGCTGACGCTGCCCTTGTCGGCGACGGTGCTGCCGTCGTCCGCCCAGCTGTCGAACGCCGCCATGATGGTGCTGCGGGTCTTCTCGCTCAGCTCCGGCAAGGTGCCGCCCAGGGCCTTGGCGGCATCGTCGAAGCCCTGCTCGACGGCGGCGCGGATCGCGGCCAGTTTGGATGGGTCGTCGCCGATCGCCGCTTTGGCGAAATCGAGGATGCGTTCGGACACCTTGGCCACGCTGAACTCGCCGTCATCGGCGGTGGCCGCCTTGGCCGCTTCGATCGTGGCTGGATCGGCCTTGAGCTTTTGCTCGCCGCTGACCACCTTGGCAAGGTTTAGCCCCTGCTGCTCGACCGCGGGCAAGATCAGGTTGATGACTTCCTGCGCCTGGCGGTCGGACTCGGCCAGCAGGGCGTCGAGGTCGGGCGGGGCCTGCACCGGCGCGGCGCTGGCGCGCGGCGGACCGTAGGTCAGCGGCGGCTCGGCCGGCCCGTTCAGGGTCACTTTGTCGGCCGGCACCTTGTCGTCGAGCCTGGTGTCCTCGCTGGGGCGGCGCGCGGCGTCGCGCAGCACAATCGGTGCGGCGCCGGTCGACGCTGTCGTGTTCGGAATCGTAATGCTCATGACCTCTCCTTGTTGGCGTGGTGCACGCCGTGACGTTCGATCTTGACGGGAATGGACGGCAATTCGCCGTGCTCGTCTTTGATTAACGGCAGGAGCGGAGAAAAGTTGAATGGATTGAAAATGGCCGGGAAAGAATTATCCCCAGCCATGTAAATAAACGCAAGGACGGATGATGGTTATCATCGTCCGATTAACCTAAATTGAGCGTCCAGGTGGTCACGCCTTCGTCTTCATCGGTGGACATCGGCACATCCTGGTTCCAGCTGGCAATATAAGTCCATTCCGGATCTTCCAGCCAGGCCAGGGTATCGAAACTGGTGGCGCGCAGGCGAATGATTTTGACGTACAGATCGATCCGATCCTTGATCCACATATCGTCGCCATTAATGCGCAATTGAATTTGCAGGTGCCCGCTCAGGCCTTGCGAAAACTCGAATCCGTAGCCCGGATAGGGCATGGGAATCCTGCCGATGCCGGGTGGCAGCTCCGGCGTCAGGTCGTTCCTGCGCGGCAGCTTGGCTGGCCCGCTGTACACGTAACTGCGGTCGTCGCCGCGTTCGTGGTCATCCAATTCCGCATAATCGAGGTTGAGCACCCGGATCGCGGCGCCGTTTCTTAACACGGTGGCCTGCACCAAACTATCGGTGTCGGCATTGACAACATCTTTGGTCGCGGCGACCAATCCAATCGATCCGATCCACATAATAGCCTCCTGAGAATAATGAAAATGAGCATGCGCTTTCTTCAGCAAAAGAGCATGCGATGGAGAGTGGGCCGGATGCAATCGGTCAATCCGCGACGCGATGACTGCCTGCCACTCTCATCCATTATTCGGGGGAGTTCGTCGGCGCTGTTTGCGCCATATTAATCGCTGGTCAGCGCTGGACTGGCGCCGCTGCCGAATCGGTTTTTAGCGGCCGATAAAAACGCCGGCGGGAAATTCTGTCGGTTGAAATACTGCGCGCTATAAATATTTTGCGTAACCGAAAACGCTTCAAGGCGTTCCCACTGGCACCACCCGCCCCTTGACCGCATCGATCGGGCACACCATCGGCAAGAATTGGTGCTGGCGCGCCGAATAGCCCATCAGCGCACCGCTGTCGATATCGAAATACCAGCCGTGCAGCACCAGCTTGCCCTCCTCCACCCGGCGTTTCACCCACGGATAGGTGAGCAGGTTGTCGAGCGACTGCAGGATGCTGGCCTGCTCGCATGCCTTGTGGCGTTCTTCCGAACTCTTGTGCGCCAGGTCGCGCATCACGCGCACCCGCACCGGTTCGGCGATGCGCATCCAGCGCTCCACGAAGCCGGTTTCCTGCTGCTCGGGCGCGAGCGGCTGCGGCGTGAGCAAGGCGCGAATCCCGCCGCAGCGCGCATGCCCAAGCACGATCACGCGCGCCACTTCCAGGTTGCAGATGGCGAACTCGATGGCCGAACTGACGCCCGGCGGCGCGTCCGGCGTGCACGGCGGCACCAGGTTGGCGATATTGCGTACCACGAACATATCGCCCGGCCCGCTGCCGGTCAGCAGCATCGGGTCGACCCGCGAATCGCAGCAGCCGATCAGCAAGGTGCTCGGGCGCTGCCCGCCGCGCAAGCTTTCGTAGACCCCGTGTTCCTCGCTGAAATACTGTTCCTGGAAACGGCTGAAGCCGCGTACGAATTTTTCGATGTCTTGCATGGCCTGCTCCGTTCAGCCCGCGTACTCGCGCAAGCCGTCGATATTCATGATGGTGACGTTGCGCCCCTGCACGCCGATCAGGCCGTGCACGCTCAGGTCGGCCAGGATGCGCGAAAAATGTTCCGGCGTCAGGTTCAGGCGCGACGCCACCACCGCCTTACTCACCGGCAAAGTCAACTGAGCACCCTGCCCGGTCGCCTCATCCTGCAGCAGGTAGCCGATCACGCGCTGGGTGCCCGACTGCAGGGCCACCGATTCGAGGTCGCAGATCAGGCCGTGCATGCGCCGGCTCAGGCCCGCGAGCATCTTGCGCGCGAACCCGGGGTCGTTCGCGATGCCCTCGAACACCGCTTCCTTCGTCACGTGCAGCAGCAGCGAGTCGGCCAGCGCCGTGGCCGAGACGATGTAGGGCTTTTCCATGAACATCAGCGCCTCGCCGAAACTGTGGCCGGGGCCGATCAGCTCGATGATCTTTTCGGCGCCGTTGGCCACGCCGGCCGCCAGTTTCACCTGGCCGAAAATGACCAGGTGAAAACCCTTGCACACGTCGCCGCGCTGAAAGATGATCTCGCCGCGCTCCACGTGGCGCTCGCTGGTGCCGGCGGCGATGGCGTCCAGTTCCTCGGGCGACATCGCATCGAACAGCGGCAGCCGCGCCAGGAAGGTCTGGGGCGCGAACCGGGTCTTTTCCATGGCCGCTCCCGCGCTCAGCAAGGCATGTCGGCGTTGCGCCGCGCGTAGCACCACCAGGTGACGGCGATGCACGAGACGTAAAAACCGATAAAGCACCACAGCGCCGCGTCCGGCCCGCCGGTCATCGCAATCGAGGTGCCGTAGCACTTGGGAATGAAGAATGCACCGTAGGCCGCCACCGCCGAGGTAAAGCCGAGCACCGCCGCGCCTTCCTTGTTGGCGTCGACGATCGCCTGTTCCTTGGCCGCATGGCCCTTGCCCTCGGCCGCGCGCTGGCGTTCGGTAAGGAAGATCACCGGAATCATGCGGAAGGTCGAGGCATTGCCGACGCCCGTGCCGGCAAAGAGCAGCATGAACATCCAGAAAAAGCCGTTGAAGTTGCCTGCGACATCGCCATGCGGCAGGAACTGGATGACGCCGACCACGGCGCCGATCATCAGCACAAAGGTCCACAGGGTCACCCGCGCGCCGCCGAGCTTGTCGGCCACGATGCCGCCGGCCACCCTCGCCAGCGCCCCGACCAGAGGGCCAAGGAAGGCGTAGTCGAGTGGATTGACATCCGGGAACTGGGTCTTGATCAGCAGCGGAAAGCCGGCCGAATAGCCGATGAAGGAGCCGAAAGTGCCCGTGTACAGCCAGCACATCAACCAGTTATGCTTGCGCTTGAAGATGATGGCCTGCTCCGAGAACGAGGCCTTGGCCGAGGCCAGGTCGTTCATGCCGAACCACGCGGCAACTGCGGTCAGGGCGATGAAGGGCACCCAGATGAAGCCGGCGTTCTGCAGCCACATGGCCTTCGACGCGCCGCCCTTGACCCACTGCTGGGCCTCGCCGCCAAGGCCGCCGAACACGCCGGCGGTGATCACCAGCGGCACCACGAACTGCACCGCCGACACGCCCAGGTTGCCCAGGCCGGCATTCATGCCGAGCGCGTAGCCCTTTTGCGCCTTGGGATAGAAAAAGCTGATGTTCGCCATCGACGAGGCAAAGTTGCCGCCACCAAAGCCGCACAGCAAGGCCAGGATCAGCATGACCGGGTAGCTGGTGTTGACGTCCTGCACCGCAAAGCCGATGCCGATGGCGGGGATGAGGAGCGAGGCGGTCGAGATCGTGGTCCACTTGCGTCCGCCGAAAATCGGCACCATGAAGGAATAGAAAATGCGCAAGGTCGCGCCGGACAAGCCCGGTAGCGCGGTCAGCCAGAACAGCTGGTTGGTGCTGTACTTGAAGCCGATATTGGGCAGGTTGACCACCACCACGCTCCACACCATCCACACCGCGAATGCGAACATCAGCGCCGGGATCGAGATCCACAGGTTGCGGTTGGCGGTCGCCTTGCCGCTGTTTTGCCAGAAAGCCGGCAGTTCCGGCTCCCACGTGGCGATCACATATTTACTCATTTTAATTCTCCTTTGAATTAGGCGATGATCATGCGACTACAGCCAGCCGGGCCGGCGCGACGGGCCGCGCACTGTCTTTAAAGCTGAAATGCATCCACACCAGCGACACGCACACCGCGCCGTAGAGCAGCATGAACGCGGACGAGCGCACCCCGGTCAGGTCGACCAGCGCGCCGAACAGGATCGGCAGCACGAAGCCGCCCAGGCCGCCGGCCAGGCCCACCACGCCCGAGACGGCGCCGATGTTGTCGGAAAAATCGTCGCCGATGAACTTGAAGACCGATGCCTTGCCGACCGCCATGGCCACGCCGACGACGAACAGCAGCACCGTGAACATCACGGGCGTGACGCCGATCTGCAAGGTGGTGCTGCCGGTCACGGTCTTGATGATCATGCTGGTCTGCGGGTACGACAGCAGGAAGAAGCACACCCAGCACACCCACATGACCCACCAGGTGACCTTGTAGGCGCCGTATTTGTCCGAAATCCATCCGCCCAGCGCGCGCAGCACGCCGCCCGGCAGCGAAAAGCAGGCCGCCAGCAGCGCCGCCAGGCGCATGTCGAACCCGTATTCGGTAACGTAATACTTGGTCATCCACAAGGCCAGGCCCACATAGCCGCCGAACACGACCGAGTAATACTGGCAGTAGCGCCACACGCGCGGGTCCTTGAGCACCTTCATCTGTTGGGCGAAGGACACCCCGGCCGGCATCTTGTGGCCCGGGTCGCTGAACGAACACAGCCAGAACGCGACGGCCGTGACCAGCATCGCCACCGCATACACCTTGGGCAGCATCTGCCAGCCGAAGGCGGCGATGATGGCCGGCGCCACGAACTTGGTCAGCGCCGAGCCCGAATTGCCCGCACCGAAGATACCCATCGCCAGCCCGCGCCGCTCCTTGCCGAACCAGCGCGCTACATACGGCGTGCCGACCGAGAACGAGCCGCCGGCCAGGCCGACGAACAGGCCCAGCACCAGGAAATGCCAGTAGACGGTAGCGTACGAAATGAACCAGATCGGCAGCACGGTGGCCAGCATGAGGACGAACAGCACGATGCGCCCGCCATAGCGGTCGGTCCAGATGCCGAGCGGCACCCGCACCAGCGAGCCGCTCAGCACGGGCGTGGCCGCCAGCAGGCCGAATTCGGTCTCGTTCAGACCCAGCTGCGCCTTGATGGGGATGCCCAGCACCGCGAACATCATCCAGATGGCGAAGCAGATGGTGAAGGCGAACGTACTGCTCGCCAGTACCGCAATTTGTTGTCGACTCTTGCTAACCACGTTCTTCTCCCGGACCGATGACCTGATACAGGAAGCTTACGTGCTGCCGTAGAGCACGACTATTAGCCTGAGGGCGAGTTTCGGGCGGCAATCTGGCTAAGCGGACTAGCCCAAAAGAACTAGACTGCACCGTGGCGGCAAGTCGTGTTGATCTGAATCAACGGTAAGTTCGGCGATTTTGAGGTATAACAGCTGTCCAAGATCCCCGGAGGCCGTCCCATGCACGACTTTGCAACACCCGACCCACGCGAGCCAGCCGCCAGCTTGGCGCATGCCAGCACGTCGGCCAGTGCCCTTGCCAACGCCTTGCAGCATGACGTCAGCGGGACTGACGTCTTCACGCTGATCAACCAGCACTGCCCCCATTTGTTTGCGGCCGGGCCGGTGCAGCTGGCCGCGCCCCAGGCGGCGCGCATGGCGCAGCTGGTCCAGGCGATTGAAGAGGTGCTTGCTTTGCCGGCCTACCAGGCTGCGGTGCTGGCCGGCGCGCCGCCCGTGGCGCGCCACGATCCGGGCGCGCGCGGCGTGTTTTGCGGCTACGATTTCCAGGTGGGGCCGGGCACGGTGGGCCTAATCGACATCAACACCAACGCCGGCGGCGCGCTGCTCAATGCGTCCCTGGCGCGGGCCGGCGGCGGCAGCGCCGGCGCCGAGCGCGCGCTGGCGCTGGAAGAGGCCATCGTCGACATGTTCCGCACCGAATGGCACCTGGGCGGGCGCAGCACGCCGCTGCGCACCATCGTCATTGTCGACGACGAGCCCGAAAACCAGTACCTGTATCCCGAATTCCTGCTGTTTCGCCAGCTCTTTGCACGCCACGACATCGAGGCGCTGATCGTCGACCCGTCCATGCTGCGCTGGGAAGCGGGCAGCCTGTGGCGCGGCGACCTGATCGTCGACCTGGTCTACAACCGCCTGACCGACTACATGCTCGACGCCCCCGAACACGCGGCCCTGCACGAAGCTTACCTGGCGCGCGCAGTGGTGCTCACGCCCCATCCGCGCGCGCACGCGCTGTACGCCGACAAGCGCAACCTGGCGCTGCTGGCCGACGACGACAGCCTGGCCGCACTGGGCGTGAGCGAGACCACCCGCGCCGTGCTGCGTGACGCGCTCGCAGGCGCGCTGGCGGGCGCGCTTACGGGCGAGATGCGGCACGGCGCGCCCGGCCAGGGCGGCTTCGACATCCGCTGCTACACCTACTGCGGTGCGCTGCAATGGACCGCCGCGCGCCTCTGGCCAGAGCAGGCCGGCGCCGGCCGCGCGTATGCCCTGGTGCACCAGGCGGGCGCGTAAGCGCCCTTACTTCCAGACGATGACGGCCTTGTCGGCGCGTCCGCCCGGCACGGCGCTGTGCGCGACCAGGTCGGCCAGGGTCACCGCGTCGAGCACCCGCAGGTAGGCCGCCGTGGCCGCCCCGAGCACGCCCTTGAGCGCGCACGAGGGCGCCAGCTTGCACGCGTTACCCTCCGGGTCGAAACACTCGGCCATGTAAAAATCGGTCTCGCTGTGGCGCACCACGGCGCCGATATTGATCTTTTCGGGCTCCAGCTTCAGGCGCAGCCCGCCGTTGCGGCCCCTCACCGTCTCCACCATGCCCGACAAGCCAAGCTGGTACACCACCTTCATCAGGTGGTTCTTCGAGATCGCGTGCAGGTCGGCGATGTCCTGGATGGTGGCCAGGCGATCGCGGTGCATGCCAAGGTAGATCAGCGTGCGCAGGGTGTAATCGGTGTAAGCGGTCAGTCGCATGGCGTCAGGATGGTTGAATGGCGGGTCAAATGAGGCATCCAGTATACATCTATTGATCCAGATGGCGTCGCCGTGCGCAAAAGAAGTATTTAACTTGCTTGTTTAAATAGATGTATCTAGAATCCTTCTTTAACAGGGCGGACTGTACCGCTCCGTTCTAATAACAAGGAAACCACGCCATGCACGCCTCACGCAAACTATGGACCTGGCTCGCGGTCATCTGCGTCCTGTCCTTCGCCGTTCTCGGCTGGGTCGGGACCGAGATCTACCTGAGCGCTCCCCCGATTCCCCAACAAGTGACCAGCCGCCAGGGCGAGGTCCTGTTCTCCGAAGGCCAGGTCCAGCGCGGCCAGCAAGCCTGGCTCTCGGCCGGCGGCCAGCAGCTCGGCTCCGTCTGGGGCCACGGCAGCTACATCGCGCCCGACTGGTCGGCCGACTGGCTGCACCGCGAAGCGCTCGCCCTGCGCGAGATCCATGCCACCAAACAGTTCGGCAAACCGTTCGCCCAGCTCGACTTCGAACAGCAGGCGGCACTAAGCGAGCGCCTCAAGCGCGAGATGCGCACCAACACCTGGGACGCACGCACCGGCATCATTACGCTCTCGCCGGAACGCGCCCAAGCCGTGCGTGAAGTCGCCGCCCACTACAGCGCCCTGTTCGGCGCCGATCCCAAGCTCGACGCCCTGCGCGAGCAATACGCCATGAGTCCCGGCAGCCTGGTCGATCCCGACGACCTGCGCGCCCTGCCCGCCTTTATCTTCTGGTCGTCCTGGTCGGCCGCCACCGACCGTCCGGGCGAAACGGCGATCAGCTACACCAGCAACTGGCCGCACGAACCGCTGGTCGGTAACGCCCCTACCGCAGGCGCGGGCATGTGGTCGATCGCCAGCATCATCCTGATGATCGCCGCCATTGCCGGCATGGTCTTCCATCACGGCCGCGCCGGCGAAGGCGACGACCCGGTGCCGCCCAAGGCAGACCCGCTGTTCGACATGAAGCCGACTGCCTCGATGCGCGCCACCCGCAAGTACTTCTGGGTCGTCATCGCGCTGGTGCTGGCGCAGGTCGGCATGGGCGTCATCACCGCGCACTACGCGGTCGAAGGCCAGAGCTTCTTCGGCATCCCGCTCGGGCAGATCCTGCCGTTCACCGTCAGCCGCACCATCCATACCCAGTTCGCCGTGCTGTGGATCGCCACCGCGTGGCTGGCAACGGGCCTGTATATCGCCCCGGCGATCTCCGGGCACGAACCGAAATACCAGGCGCTCGGCGTCAACGTCCTGTTCTACGCGCTGCTGTTCATCGTGGCCGGTTCCACCATCACCGGCTGGCTCGGGACCCTGCAACACCTGGGCAACGACTACAGCTTCTGGATCGGCAACCAGGGCCTGGAATTCACCAGCATGGGGCGCGTATGGCAAATCCTGCTGTTCATCGGCCTGCTGTTCTGGGTCCTGCTGCTCGGACGCGGGCTGATGCCGGCCCTGCGCACGCCGTCGGCAAGCCGCGGCCTGATCGCCATGGTGTTCCTCGCTGCCCTGTGCATCGGCGGCTTCTACGCCACCTCGCTGACCTGGGGTCCGCATACCCACTACGCCATGGTCGAATACTGGCGCTGGTGGCTGGTCCACCTGTGGGTGGAAGGCTTCTTCGAAGTGTTCGCCACCGCCGTCATCGCGCTGCTGTTCACGCGCCTCGGCCTGATCGCCGCGTCCACCGCCAACAGCGCCATCATTTTAGAGACCATCGTGTTCCTGTTCGGCGGCATCCTGGGCACCCTGCACCACCTGTACTTCACGGGCACGCCGACGTTTGTCATCGCCATTGGCGCCATGTTCTCCGCGCTGGAAGTCGTTCCGCTGGCGATGATCGGCGTCGAAGCATGGCGCAACTACCAGCGCTCGAAAGCGGCGCCCTGGGTGCAAGCCTACAAATGGCCGATCCTGTGCTTCATCGCGGTCGGTTTCTGGAACGTGGTCGGCGCCGGGCTGCTCGGGTTCTCCATCAACACCCCGATCGCGCTGTACTACATGCAGGGAATGAACATGACGGCGGCGCACGGCCACGCAGCGCTGTTCGGCGTCTACGGCATGCTGGGCATCGGCCTGATGCTGTTCTGCCTGCGCGGCCTGACCGAGCGCGCCGCCTGGTCCGACAAGCTGCTCGCACCCATGTTCTGGTGCCTGAACATCGGCCTGGGGATGATGGTCTTCATCTCGCTGGTACCGGCCGGGATCTACCAGGCCTGGGCCAGCGTCACGCAAGGCACCTGGTTTGCGCGCTCGCCCGAGGTGGTCCACTCGCCGCTGATGGAAACGCTGGTCTGGCTGCGCGTGCCGGGTGACGTGGTGTTCGCGGTCGGCTGCGTGTTCCTCGCGCTGTTCGCCTTCAAGCTCGCGACCGGGGCACGCGGCAGCAATGTCGCCGTCGGCTCGGTCGCCCCAGGCAGGCACTAAAGCCCATTTCCCCGGCGGATTCTTCCTGCCGGGGCTCGCATCGATTACACTATCAGGAGTAGCAACATGACAAACGCTGTTTTCTCGACCGCTTCCATTGGCCTTTACCCCTTCGACGCACGCGGCGTCGCCAAGCGCTTCCGGCACGCCGCCATTTTCGGCGCGCTGGCCGCGCTGGAGCCGGGAGAGACCATGCGCTTTTATAACGACCACGATCCGCTGCCGCTGCTGGCGCAGATCGAGGCCCATTTCGGCCCGCGCGTGAGCGTCGCCTACGTGGCGCGCGCGCCGGGTGAAATCATCATCGACTTCGCTATCGCATAAAGAGAAGGGCAAGCATGGGGTACCTCGCCGTCAAACACCTGCACATGAGCTGCGCGGCGCTCAGCATCTTCCTGTTCGCGCTGCGCGGCGTGTGGATGCTGCGCGACTCGCCGCAACTTGGGCAGCGCTGGGTCAGGAGCGCGCCGCATATCGTGGACTCGGTGCTGCTGGCCAGTGCGATTACGATGGTGGTGTGGAGCGGCCAGTACCCGTTCGCGCAGCCCTGGCTGGGCGCCAAGGTGGTGGCGCTGGTGGTGTACATCGGGTTCGGCGTGCTCGCGCTCAAGCCGGGGCGCCCAAAGCGCGTGCGCGCCACCGCCTTCGTCGCAGCGCTGCTTACCGTTGCCTACATCGTCGCGGTCGCGCTCACGCGGCAGGTGATTCCGTTCAGTTAGAGACCGACTTCCACCGCTCAAGCCCCGCACATTCATGCCCAGTCTTCATTCCCTATGAGGTTTGCGCGGTATGCCGTACCAGGGATTGTCGATTTCGTTCTTGCAGACCTGGCCTTCGGGGAGTGGGGCGGAATGCGACTTGACCTGGGCAGATGGAAGCGGTTTCGCTGTCAAGAATGTTCCGAGTTTCGCCTGCACTGAACCATCGGCCAGAAAGTGAAGAAATACCATCTTTGGACGATCGGGACCTGTGGCCGGCTGGATATCGACGATGGCCTGACACCAGCGGCCTCCCGGAGGGTTCTTCCTGGAAGTGCGTTCGTCATAGCCTTCGTCCGCTTGCCTGTTAAAGTAGCTGAGATTGTGAATCACGAGCCAGACGACGCGTATGCGTTGCGGCTTATCGAGCGGCCCACTCCACATAAAACAGCAATTGTCCGCGCTATAGCGGACTTTTTCGCCATTATCGAGCGCCATCTCGCTGCCATTCGGCCCGTAAGTGGAACCACCATACGGCGCCTCATCGATCTTGAACGGAAGTGAGCTGTTCTTGAACGTAATCCAGTGAAGGATGTCGGGCGTGTAGTTATATGACACCGTGGTAAAGGTTCTGTCAGGTTCCCCTTGCGCCCGCGCCGCTTTCCATTCCTTCCAGTCGCAGCCCGTTAGAGTAATAAGAAAAACAAATGCCCATCCTGGATTTTTCATATTCATTTTGTATGACAATCGCATATCCTATCGGCATGCCGGCTGTGTAGCGGCAGCCGATTCAACCTGGCCTTGCGTCTGCCAGGAACCCGGTCAAGAAACATTACGCGCAACGAATGACGATGCGACCATAAATTCTGATCCTATAGGTACTTTTGCAGCAGTTCTGCGCAAATCATGTATGTTGGATCGTGACGCAGCGGATAGGCGGAATACTAGGCCATTGCCGCCTGCGTGATCGCTGCAGGCATGATCGGACTGGCACAGCTATTTTTGCCCCCCTCCTTGAATATCAACGGTCTTTCATCCCTCGGACCCACAGTCCAGCAATCGGCATGGTAGCTCTTGAGCCGAACTTCCTCGGTCAGCACGTCCATACCGACTCTGATGGAAAATTCACATAAAAAGACAATATCTTCATCCATATTCAATCGCGTGGCATCGTCGAAAATAACGCTCCCGATATCTGCGATGGCACGTGCAATATCCGGATCAGCTTTCGTTGCCAACGACAGTGAAACGTCTTCAAGACGCGCTAATCCACGAAGTTCGCTTCGCGAGACCGGAAATTGATCACGAATAAACATGACTTCCTCCCATGCGCGCCAGAATGCCCCGAAATGTAATCCACATCAAGGATTTTCCAGAACGCAAACCTTAGCATGCTGTTGACGGCTGCCTTTCGCAACGTCCAACAGAAAAAGAAAAGGTCTTATCATGCGCTCGCTTCCTCTCCGCCTCGCTGGCACCTGCCTCGCCACCGCTTCCGCCCTCCTCTCGCTGCACGCCCAGGCCGCCGAACCGGCGCTGCCGGTCATCCATCAGGAACTGCTGGCGCCGCCCTTGCTGCCGCCGCAAATCACGCGCAAGACGCCGGCGCGCGTGGTCGTCAACCTGACGGTCGAGGAAATCGAGCGCGAGATCGCACCCGGCACGCGTTATACCTTCTGGACCTTCGGCGGCACCGTCCCCGGCAAGATGATCCGCGTGCGCGAAGGCGATACCGTCGAACTGCACCTGCAAAACCTGGCCGGGAACAAGCTGCCCCACAATATCGACCTGCACGCGGTCACCGGTCCCGGCGGCGGCGCCGGGCAAACCCTGATCGCACCGGGCAACGAGGCCAGCTTCACCTTCAAGGCGCTCGCGCCCGGCCTGTACGTCTACCACTGCGCCACCGCGCCGGTCGGCATGCACGTCGCTAACGGCATGTACGGCATGATCCTGGTCGAACCCAAGGAGGGCATGTCCAAGGTCGACAAGGAATACTACGTGATGCAGGGCGACTTCTACACCACCGGCGCCTACCGCGCCCCTGGCCTGCAAGGGTTCGACCTGCAAAAGGCGATCGACGAGCGGCCCACCTATGTGCTGTTCAACGGCGCCGACGGCGCGCTGACCGGCCAGGGCGCGCTGACCGCCGCCGCCGGCGACAAGGTGCGCATGTTCTTCGGCGTGGGCGGGCCGAACACGGTCTCGAGCTTTCACATCATCGGCGCCATCTTCGACAAGGTCTACACCGAAGGCGGCTCGCGCTTCCAGGAAAACGTCCAGACCACCCTGGTGCCCGCCGGCGGCTCGACCATCGTCGAATTCGTGCCGAAAGTACCGGGCAACCTGACCCTGGTCGACCACTCGCTCACGCGCGCCTTCAACAAGGGCGCCGTCGGACTGATGGCCGTCAGCGGCCCGGAACGTCCGGACATCTACGGCAAGGGCATCAAGACAGCGTTGAACGCACCGAAGACGCCGGTGGTCGCAGCCGCAGCCAAGGCCGCACCGGCGCCCGCCGCGACAAGCGCCCAGCGCATGCGCGGCAAAGCCGTCTACGACAACACCTGCGCGGCCTGCCACCTGCCCGACGGCAAAGGCGTGCCAAGCGTCTTCCCGCCGCTGGCCAATTCCGACTTCTTCCAGCAGCGGCCTTACGAGATGGCGCATATCGTGCTGCATGGCCGCAGCGGAGAGCTGGTCGTCAACGGCGAGCATTACAACTCGGTCATGCCGCCGCAAGACCTCGATGACGACGATGTCGCCGCCGTCATCAACTACGTCAGCACCGACATGAACGGCGGCAAAGCCGTCATCACGCCGGCCCAGGTCAAGCAGATGCGCCAGGTCAAAGCCAATTGAACGCGCGATGAAACGCCAACTGACCACCTTCGCCTGCGCGGCGCTGCTGTGCGGGAGCGCCGGCGCCGGGGAGTACATGGCGCTGCCCGGCGGCGTGCTGCGCTCGGTGATGCCGGCCGACGGCAAGGAGGCGCCGGCGCTCGTGGCGCCGTTCTCGATGCGCGCCACCCTGGTCACGAACGCCGAATTTCGTGACTTCGTGCTCGCGCATCCCGAATGGCAGCGCGGCCAGGCGCCGGCAATCCTGGCCGCGCCGACCTATCTTTCGGCTTGGCGCGGCGCGGCAGATCACGGCGCGCTCAGTGCCGATGCACCGGTGACGAACGTAAGCTGGCACGCGGCGAACGCCTTTTGCGCAAGCGAGGAAGCGCGCCTGCCGCGCTGGCACGAATGGGAATACGCCGCGGCGGCCGACGCCACCCGCGCCGACGCCCGCGACGACCCGCAGTGGCTCGAGCGCATCCTGAACTGGTACGCCCATCCGGCCAGCACCCCGCCGTCACGCGTGCGCAGCGATGCGCCAAACTACCATGGGCTGCACGACATGCATGGCCTGGTCTGGGAATGGGTCGAGGACTACAGCGCGCTGTTCGTCAGCGCCGACAGCCGCACCCAGGACCCGCGCAAGATACTCGATTACTGCGGCGGCGCGGCCCTGTCGCTGGGCGACAGGCGCAACTACGCCGTGCTGATGCGCATCGCGCTGCTCGCCGCCATGGAAGGCGCGCAGGACGGCGGCTACCTGGGCTTTCGCTGCGCGCGCGGCAGCGCCGACGACGTACCCACACCGAGAACATCACCATGACCACCTTCAGTCCAATGCGCCGCATCCTGCTGCGCGCCGGCATCCTCGCCGCCAGCTTCGTCGCGGCCCCGCTGGCGCGTGCCGACGCCGTGCCCCTCAACGCACTGCCGACCGATTCGCTGTATCGCCTGTCGGTCCCGCTCAAGGACCATCTGGGCCGCCAGTTCGACTGGCGCGCGCTGGCCGGCCGTCCGCTGCTGGTGACGATGTTCTACGGCGACTGCAACGCGGCCTGCCCGATCATCATCGAAAACCTGCGCCGCACGGTCGACCAGGTCAAACCGGCGCCCGGGCGGCTGGCGGTGCTGATGGTCAGCCTCGACCCGCTGTACGACACGCCCGACTCGCTGGCCCAACTGGCAAAATCGCACAAGCTCGATCCGGCCATCTTTCGCCTGGCGGTGGCGGCCGACGAAACCCATACGCGCGCCATGGCCGGCGCGCTGCAGGTCAAGTACCGCGCCGTCACCAACGGCGAGATCAACCACACCACGCGCGTGTGCCTGCTCGACGCCGGCGGCAAACTGCTGGCAAGCAGCACGCAACTGAGTCCCCTGCCCGATCCGGCGTTCGTCGCGCAGATCCGGCTGGCGCTCAAATAGGCGGCGGCGAAAACCAACCTGGATCAAGGATTTTCCAATCGCCCGAAAACGGCGTTGACCACACTACATATAGTCAATAACCTCTCTCCATGCACTACATCTTGTGCCTCATGGAGAGCAAATGACCATTCCACCGCTTCACTTCCCTACCCATATCCGCAAGCGCGACGGCGCCGTCAAGCCGTTCGACGCCACCCGCATCGAGTCTGCCATGCAGCGCGCGGCGCTGGCCAGCGGCCAGTTCGATGCCGACACCGCCCATCTGCTGACCTGGAACGCTGTGCTGCCCGCGCTGTCCGCACTGGGCACCGACACCCCCGGGGTCGAACAGGTCCAGGACGCGGTGGAGGCGGCCCTGTTCGACGCCGGCCACCGCGCCACCCTGCGTGCCTTCGTTCTCTACCGCGAGCAGCACCACGGCTTGCGGCGCGACCGCAAAAGCCTGATCGACGTCGAAGCGTCGATGAACGAATACCTGGAGCAGCGCGACTGGCGCGTCAACGCCAACGCCAACCAGGGCTACTCGCTGGGCGGGCTCATTCTCAATGTGTCGGGCAAGGTGATCGCCAACTACTGGCTCGATCACGTGTATCCGCCCGCCGTGGGCGCCGCCCACCGCAACGCCGACCTGCATATCCACGACCTCGACATGCTGGCCGGGTACTGCGCCGGCTGGTCGCTGCGCACCTTGCTGCACGAAGGCTTGAACGGCGTGCCGGGCAAGATCGAATCGGCGCCGCCGAAACACATGTCGAGCGCCATCGGCCAGATCGTCAACTTCCTCGGTACGCTGCAAAACGAATGGGCCGGGGCCCAGGCGTTCAGCTCCTTCGACACCTACATGGCGCCTTACGTACGGGTAGACGAGTTGAGTTACGAGAGCGTCAAGCAGTACATCCAGGAGCTGATCTACAACCTGAACGTGCCTTCGCGCTGGGGCACGCAGACGCCGTTCACCAACCTGACGTTCGACTGGGTGTGCCCGGAAGACCTGCGCGGGCAGGTGCCGCACATCGCCGGCGCCGACACGCCGTTCACCTACGGCGACCTGCAGGTCGAGATGGACATGATCAACCGCGCCTACATCGAGGTGATGATGGCGGGCGACGCCAAGGGCCGCGTGTTCACCTTCCCCATCCCGACCTACAACATCACCGAGGACTTCGCGTGGAACAGCCCGAACGCCGAGCTGCTGTTCGAGATGACGGCGCGCTACGGCCTGCCCTACTTCCAGAACTTCCTCAACTCCGAACTCAAACCGAACATGATCCGTTCGATGTGCTGTCGCCTGCAGCTGGACCTGCGCGAACTGCTCAAGCGCGGCAACGGCTTGTTCGGATCGGCCGAGCAAACCGGTTCGCTCGGCGTGGTCACGATCAACTGCGCGCGCCTGGGCTACCTGCATGCGGACGATGAGGAAGGCCTGTTCGAAGCACTCGACCGCCTGCTCGACCTGGGCCGCGACAGCCTGGAAATCAAGCGCAAGGTGATCCAGCGCCACATGGACAATGGCCTGTTCCCGTACACGAAGCGCTACCTGGGCACCTTGCGCAATCACTTTTCGACTCTCGGCGTGAACGGCGTTAATGAGATGATCCGCAATTTCACTTGGGGCGAGCACGATATTTCGAGCGAATGGGGCCACGCCTTCGCCCTGCGCCTGCTGGACCATGTGCGTGCGCGCATGCTGGCGTTCCAGGACCAGACGGGCCATATGTATAACCTGGAAGCCACACCCGCCGAAGGCACCACCTACCGCTTCGCGCGCGAGGACCGCAAGCGCCATCCTGACATCCTGCAGGCCGGTACCGACGCCATGCCCTACTACACCAACTCCTCGCAGCTGCCGGTCGGTTTTACCGACGACCCGTTCGAAGCGCTGGAGCGCCAGGATGCGCTGCAGCGCAAGTACACCGGCGGCACCGTGCTGCACCTGTACATGAGCGAGCCGCTGTCGTCGGCCGACGCCTGCCGTTCGCTGGTCAAGCGCGCGCTTGGCCGCTTCGGCCTGCCGTACATCACCGTCACGCCCACTTTTTCGATCTGCCCCAAGCACGGCTACCTGGGAGGCAGCCATCCGTTTTGTCCCAAATGCGATCTGGACCTGATCGCACGCAAGCAACGCGAACTTGCGTAATCAACTTGCGTAATCACCTTGCCTAAGCACTTTCCGTCACCACCAAAGGAGTTTTCCATGTCAGACCTGAGCCAAGCCGTATTCTTTGCACCCAAAACCATCACCCTGACCGACGCCGAGCGCCAGCCGTGCGAGGTGTGGACCCGCGTGATGGGGTATCACCGCCCTGTGTCGTCCTTTAATACCGGCAAGAAGGGCGAGTTCCACGAGCGCACCTGGTTCACCGAGCGCGCCATTGCGGCGCGCAGCTAGCATGGGTGCCGCAGCGCTGCGGGTGGGCGGCATTACCGCCTTTACCGCCACCGATTTCCCAGGCAAACTGGCCGCCGCGGTGTTCATCCAGGGATGCCCGTGGCGCTGCGGCTACTGCCACAATCCGCACTTGCAGCCGCGCCAGCGCGGATCGCTCTCGTGGGCGGACGTCATGGCCCTGCTGGTGCGCCGCGCCGGTCTGCTCGACGGCGTGGTGTTCAGCGGCGGCGAGCCGACCATGGACCCGGCGCTGCCCGATGCGATGGCGGCCGTGCGGCAAATGGGCCTTGCGGTCGGGCTGCACACGGCGTGCATCTACCCGCGCCAGTTGAAGGAAGTGCTGCCGCTGGTGGACTGGGTCGGCTTCGATATCAAGGCGCCGTTCGAGGCTTACCAGCGCGTGACGGGCATGGCCGGCAGCGGCGAGCCGGCACGCGCCTGCCTGGAGATGATCGTGGGCAGCGGCGTGGCGCATGAGTGCCGGACCACCTTGCATCCGGCCTTGTTGTCGGAGGCGGAGGTGGAAAGGCTGGCGGGAACGCTGGCCGATGCGGGCGTGCGCAACTACGCCCTCCAGACCTTCCGCGCGCAGGGATGCGCGGATGCCGGGTTAAACGCAACGGCGGGTGCTGTCATGGGCGCTGCGGCGCTTGACCGGATTGCGGCGCGCTTTGATAGCTTTGTTTTACGGCCCGCTTAGGATCGCCCGCCCCCTTTATCCCCGTCGTTCCCGCGCAGGCGGGAACCCAATTTTGTTGAGCCGTCGTTGACTGCGGAACGAACTTAGGTTCCCGCCTACGCGGGAACGACGGGGATAGTAGGTAATCGTAGTGCGTCAACATCACCACGCAACTGCGCCGCCAATTCATCCGCCTGCTCCTTATCGAAATCCGCATGCAGCTTCTTGCGCACCCCGAGCTCATGAAGCATGACATGCTGGTCCGGCACCACGCCATGCTGCGCCAGGCACTGGCGCGCGCACGCGAGCGGACAACCGTCGATCGCCAGCACCGGCCGCCCCGAGCGGGCCAGCTTGACCAGCGGCGCCACGCCGCCGCCTACCCCGGCGATGCACGACATTTCAGCCGCCCCGCTGCGGTCGAGCGACAGGGCCAGGTAATTGGCCATCTGCGCCGCGCTCGAACACCCCGAACACGAATACACCAGCGGCAGCGCCGCCCTGCTTGTGCCCATCATCGATCTCCTTTACATTGCAGAACCACGGCGCCAGCGCGCCGGCAGCAGGCGCTCCGGATCGAACAGCGCAACCTCGATCGCGTCGAGCGTGTTCTTCACCAGCAGCCCCAGTTCGGTGTCGCCCTCCATCGTCAGGCGACGTGCAAAAAACAGCGTGTCCGGATCTTCGCGCCGCTGCGCCAGCAGCAAAAAGTCGCGCGCGCTGGCCCCGATGAACAGGTCCGGCGTCGCCGGTGCCGCAATGGCCACGAAGCGCGATGCGCGCCAGCGCACATCGAAGCGCACGCCGGCGTCAAGCACGCCGATGCCGATCGAGCGTCCCTCCAGCGCGGCGCGCACGTCGCCGGGCAGCTGCGGCCCGAGCACGCGGCTCAAGCCGGCGGCGAACAGCAGCGAGCCTGGAAAGCGCGGCAGCCGGCCCAACACACCGGCCAGCGGGGCGGGAACGGCCGGATAAGCGTGCTGCTTCATGCCGCCACCCGCTTGTCGAACGCCATTCCCGGCTTGCCGTGCCAGTAGCCGTCGCACGACGGCGCCGGCATCAACGGCGCCAGCCCGGCCAGCGCCTGCACCGGGTCGACCGCTCCCCGCCGCGCGCGGTCGAACAGCGCCAGCACGGCGTCGGTATGCTGCGCTTGTGGGCTGATGCGCAGCACGTCCACGCCCAGCGCTTCCATGACTGCCATGTCGCCGAGCAGGTTGTACACCAGGTGCGACTGGATCTGGGTGCCGTTGAGGATCAGGAAGGTGTCGGCGTCACGCGTGCGCAGTTCCAGCCCATCCGGGTGCGCCATGCAGCTGAACTGGCAGTCGTCCTTTCCCAGGTTGCGGTGGCGCGCCGTAAAGCAGCGCGCGGAAAACGCCAGCGGCATGCGCCCGTACGCGAATACCTCGGTCTCGAGCCCCTCCGGCCGGCTTTGCTGCATCGCCGCCAGCGCGGCGCGGCCCATTTCGAGCGGCATGACCCAGCGCCGCGCGCCCAGTTGCGCCATCAGCGCCACGCTGTCTTCGTTGTACAGGTTCAGGTGCGGGCCGGCGACGAACGGCACGCTGCCGTCGAGGCAGTGCACGGCGCCGATATCGTTCGCTTCGATCGCAAAGCGCCCGTTCGCGGTGAGTTTGCGCAGGTTGGCAAGGTCGCTGCTTGACTCGAGCAGCGCCTGGGTCGACAGCACCACCTCCTTGCCGGCGTCGGCCAGCATGGCGGCCAGCGACAGCCAGTCCGGCAGGCGCAGCTCGTGGCGGCGCGAGCACACCGTTTCGCCAAGGTAGACGATATCGACCGGGCTTGCCGCCACCGACTCGTAGAACGCCATCATCGTATCGCGCGGCCAGTAATACAACACCGGACCGAGGGCCAGTTTCATCATGCTGCCTCCCTTATTTCCATGAGCGGTGGTAGGCGCCCAGCGTGTGCTGCTGCCCCTCTGCCACCTTGTTCAGATCGGCCATCCAGGCCTGCTTGGCCGAAAACCGCTTCGGACTGGCGCGGTACTGGTCGATCGCCTCGCGCCACACGCGCGTTACCTGCGCCACGTACGCGGGACTGCGCTGGCGCCCTTCGATCTTGATGGCGCTCACGCCCAGCTCGATCAGCTGCGGCAGCAATTCGAGCGTATTGAGGCTGGCCGGCTCCTCGATGGCGTAAAACTGTTCGCCGGCGACGTCGAAGCGGCCCTTGCACAAGGTCGGATAGTTGGCCTGCTCGCCGTCGGCGTAGCGGTCGATCAGCACGTCGTTCAGGCGCGCCTCCAGCCCGGCAGGGGTTTGCTGCCAGCGTACCGCCCATGCCGGCGAACAGACGCCATGCGTGTTGGGCGACTCGCCCGTGGCGTACGACGACAGCGCGCAGCGTCCTTCGACCATCACGCACAGGCTGCCGAAGCCGAAGACCTCGATTTCGACCGGCGTATTGTTCACTACGTGCTCCACCTGCGCCACCGACAGCACCCGCGGCAGCACCGCGCGCGCAATGCCGAAGTGGCGGTAGAAAAAATTGATGGCCTCGTAGTTGGTGGCCGACCCCTGCACCGACAGGTGCAGCCGCAGCGCCGGATAGTGCTCGGCCGCGTAGCGCATCAGGCCCGGATCGGCCAGGATGATGGCGTCGATGCCGGCGCCGGCGGCGCGGTCGATGGCGCGCCGCCACAGGGCGCCGGCCCCCGGCTGCGGATAGGTGTTGAGCGCCAGCAGCACCTTGCGGGCGCGCGCATGGCTGTAGGCGATGCCCTGCTCGATCGCGGCTTCGTCGAAGTTCAGGCCCGCGAAGTTGCGCGCGTTGGTCGCATCGCGAAAACCGAGGTAGACGCAGTCGGCGCCGTTGTCCACGGCCGCCTTCAGGGCCGGCAGGCTGCCGGCCGGGCACACCAGTTCGAACGGCGTGGCGCCGTCGGAAGAATTTGACATCATGTTCATTCGTCGTAAGGTGGGACTGCACTGTAGCCCGGCGGCATGCCGGAAATCTTTGACCTGCATCAAGGATTTTCGGCATGGGAAGCGGCGACAATGGCGCCATGCACAAACAGCAGGAGACCACGATGGACACGATCGGCAGGTATCTCGAAGTCGACCACGCGCACTGCGACGCACTGTTCGCCGACGCGCGCCGCGCTGTGCGCAAGGGCCTGTGGCGCGAGGCGGAACAGGCCTTCGCCACGTTTTGCCACGCGCTCGAACGGCATTTGCTGATGGAGGAGCGGATCGTCTTCCCGGCGTTTGAAAACGCCATCGGCGCCGCCAGCGCGCCCACCGCGTCGATGCGCAGCGAGCACCTGCGCATCCGCGGCATGGTGCAGCGATTGTCCAATGCGCTGCGCGAGCGCGACACGGAAGCGTTCCTGATTCACGCCGGCACGCTGGGCATCGTGCTGTACCAGCACAGCGAAAGGGAAGAAGGCGTGCTCTATCCGATGATCGAGCGCGTGCTGGCGCCGCACTGCCACAAGCTGGTGGCGGCCATGCAAGCCTTCGGCCAGATGGACCAGATGGCCAGCGCCGCATGAACGCCGCAGTCCCGCAAAGCCACCACACCCACCACATCGACGTGCGCGGCCTGGAGCCGCCCGAGCCCTTGGCACGCGTGCTCGATGCGCTCGACCGGCTGCCTGCGGGCGACCATCTGTGCATGCTGATCGAACGCGAACCGCGCCCGCTGTACCGCATCCTCGCGCAAAACGGCTATGGCCACGCTACCTCCGCCCTGCCCGACTACCAGTACGAAGTGCGCATCTGGCGCCGCGCGCCGCCCGCCTGACGCATGCAGCGCACCCTCTCGCTCGAACAATCGCCGCCACTCGGCGCGGTACTGCGCTACTTTCTCGCCACGCCGGTGTTTGCGCTGCTGGCCGGTGCGCTGCTGCTGTGGCAGGGCGCGCCGGCGCTGGCCTCGCGCTGGTCCCCGGCCACGCTGGCGCTGACCCACCTGCTCACCGTCGGCACCCTCGGCATGACCATGGCCGGCGCGCTAATCCAGATCCTGCCGGTGGTGGCCGGGGTCTCGCTGCCGCGCGTACGCACCCTGGCGCCCGGCGTGCACGCGCTGCTGGCCGGTGGCACGGCGGCGCTGGCCAGCGCCTTCCTGTTCACGCAGCCATGGCTGTTCCAACTGGCGCTGGCCTTGCTGCTGCCCGGCTTCGCATGGCTGGTCGGCGCGCTCACGCTGGCCTTGTGGCAGATGCCGCCACCGGGCGCGCTGCCGATGACGGCCACCGTCAGGCTGGCCCTCGGCTCGCTGGTGGTGACCGTATGCCTCGGCGCGCTGCTGGCAAGCGCCTTTGCCTGGCCGAAAGCGGCCGCTTTGCTGCCGTTGACGCTGGCCACCGACGTGCATGCCCTATGGGGCGTGTTCGGCTGGGCCGGACTGCTGCTGGCCGGCGTGTCGTTCCAGGTGGTGCCGATGTTCCAGGTCACGCCGCTGTACGGCAAGCCGCTGCCGCAGGTGCTGGGCGTGACGATCTTTTTGCTGCTGGTGCTGTGGACCGTCGGCGCCACGGCCCTGCGCGCGCGCCTCGCGTGGATCGACACCCTGGCCAGCGCGCTGCTGCTCGGCGCCTACGCCGTGTTCGCGCTGGCGACCCTGCGCCTGCTGGCACGCCGCAAGCGCCCACAGGCCGACGCCATGACCCTGTTCTGGCGCCTGGCGATGGGCTCCATGCTCGCCTGCGCGGCGCTGTGGGCGGTGCCGGCACAGATGGCCGGCGAAGGCCGCACCCTGGCGATGGGCATGCTGATGCTGGTCGGTTTTCTGTACTCGACCATCAACGGCATGCTGTACAAGATCGTGCCCTTCCTGGTGTGGCGCGAACTGCAGGAGCGCGCGCCGGAAGGCCAGCGCGCACCGGCCATCAAGATGCTCATTACCGACCAGTCGGCGCAGCGCCAGTTCTGGCTGCACGCCGCGGCCCTGGCCGTGCTGCTGGCAGCCTGCTGGTGGCCGGCGCAACTGGCGCGCCCGGCCGCCGGGGCGCTGTTCCTCTCGGCCGTGGCGCTGTTGGTGAACCTGTCGATGGCGCTGCGGCGCGGTTGCAGCGCGATGACCAACACATCAGGGCCCCCCACGCGCAGTCTCGCATCGAGAAATTAATAAACAGTAACTTTCCCGTTCCACCGGTCGAGGTTTGGCGCACAAACTTAATTTTCCCTGATTAAAGAGCCGTGCGGTAACACGGCGACAGGGAAATGTTATATCTTGGCGCTTGGCGCCGAGGTCCCTTGCGCCGTCTAACCACGTGGTATAAATGCTCGAATTAACTTCGCTTTCCGACGCGCCTGTCGCCGCTCATCCGGACATTCTGTACGGGCCGGCCGAACCCTCCCTGCTCAAACACGAAATTCTCGCCGACCTGCTCGAAGCGACCGCGCGCCGTACGCCCGGCCAGATCGCGCTGATCTACCAGGAGCGCAGCCTGACCTACGCCGAACTGGACCAGCTGGCCGACATCGGCGCCTCGCGCCTGATCGGCCTGGGCGTGCGTCCCGGCCATATTGTGGGTCTATGGATGATGCGCGGCATCGAATTGCTGGTTGCGCAAGCCGCCATCGCCAAGGCCGGCGCCGCCTGGTTGCCGGTCGACCAGGATACGCCGGTCGACCGCCTTGCCGTCTGCGTGGACGACGCCAGTGCCGTCGGCGTGGTGACCAGCGCCGCCTTTGCCGGCCAGTTGGCCGGCGCCGCTACGGCCGCCTGGTGCGCCGAAGACTTGCTGGCCCCGCTGGCGGACGGCGAACGCGTGCTGCGCCGAAGCGAACTGTCGCCCGACCAGCCCGCCTACGTCATCTACACCTCCGGCTCCACCGGCAAGCCGAAAGGCATCCTCATTTCCCAGCGCAGCATCTGCCACTTCCTGCGCAGCGAAAACGCGGTGCTCGGGGTGCGCGCCGAGGACCGCGTGTACCAGGGCTTTTCGGTGGCCTTCGACATGTCGTTCGAGGAAATCTGGATTTCCTACCTGGTCGGCGCCACGCTCTGGATTGGCCCGAAGGAAATTGCTGGCGACCCGGAAACCTTGCCACGCATGCTCTCGGCCAACCGGGTGACGGTGCTGCACGCCGTGCCGACCCTGCTGGCCCTGTTCAGCGAAGATGTCGAGGGCTTGCGCCTGATTAACCTGGGCGGCGAAATGTGCCCCGAATCCGTGGTCGAGCGCTGGGCCGCTCCCGGGCGCCAGATATTCAACACCTACGGCCCCACGGAAGCGACCGTGTCGTGCAGCCTGGCACGCCTGGAACCCGGACGCGCGATCACCATCGGCACCCCGCTGCCCAACTACGGCCTGCTGGTGATCGGCACCGAAGGCCCGGTCCTGGCGCTGCAGCCGCGCGGCACGACCGGCGAACTGTGCATCACCGGTCCCGGCCTGGCTGCAGGCTACCTCGGCCGGCCCGACCTGACGGACGAAAAATTCCTCGCCAACCCCTGGTCGAGCGGCCCGCACGACGCCCGCCTGTACCGCACCGGCGACCTGGCGCGCATCGATGCCGATGGCGAAGTGCAATGCCTCGGCCGCACCGACGACCAGGTGAAAATCCGCGGGTTCCGGGTCGAACTGGGAGAAATCGAAGCCGTGCTGGCCCAGCAGCCGGGCGTGGGCACGGTGGCTGTGCTGCTGCGCAAGGACGATGGCATCGACCAGCTCGTCGCCTACCTGGTGGCCGCCAGCGGCGCCGGCGACGACGCCATCTCCGGCGCCACCCTGCGCCGCGCCCTGGCGGAACATTTACCCGCCTACATGGTTCCGAGCCGCTACGAAGCCTTGCCGCTCATGCCGCGTTTAACTTCCGGCAAAATCGACCGCAAGGCGCTCAAGGCCATGCCGCTGGCCGCGCTTGGCGCCGCCGACGGCTCGGACCAGCCCGAAACCCCGGCCGAAGAAGCCCTGTTCAAAGCCCTGGCGGGCCTCTTTCCGGGCCTGCCGATCCGGCGCGAGGCCGATTTTTTCAGCGACCTGGGCGGGCACTCCCTGCTGGCGGCGCGGCTGGCCTCGGCCTTGCGCGCCGATCCGGCGTTTGCCCACGTCACCGTGCGCGATATCTATCAGCAGCGCCAGCTCGGCAAGATCGCCATCGCCCTGATGGATGCGCCCGCCGCGGGCGCCGCCGAGCCGGACTGGACGCCGCCGTCGGCCACCAGCCGCTGGATCTGCGCGGCCGGCCAGGCGCTGGCCATTCCGCCCCTGGTCACCCTGCGCATGGCGCAGTGGCTGGCGCCCTTCTTTACCTATCACTTTTTCACCGGCGAGGCGGGCGACTCGGTTGCGCGCGCGGTGGCGGCCTCGATCGGCGTGTTCCTGTTTGCCACGATCATGGAATTCGTCATCGCGATCGCCGGCAAATGGATCATCGCCGGGCGCCTCAAGGCCGGTTCCTACCCGCTGTGGGGTTGGACCTATTACCGCTGGTGGCTGGCCGACCGCCTGGTCGAGTCGGCGCCGGTGTACCTGCTGAGCGGCTCCTCGCTGTACGTGTGGTGGCTGCGCGCGCTTGGCGCTCGGGTCGGTAGCGAAGTGCTGGTCGGCTCGATGACCCTGCGCGCGCCGGACTTGCTCGACATTGCCGATGGCGTAAGCATCGGCAACGCCGTCAACCTGGAAAACGCCCGCGTCGAGCGCGGCCGCCTGCTGCTGGGCACGATTTCGCTGGGCGAAAACGCCTCGGTGTCGTCCTACGCCGTCCTGGAAGGCAACACGGCGGTGGGCGCGCTCGGCCACCTCGAAGGCCAGGCCGCACTGAGCGATGGCGCCAGCGTGCCGGCGGCGCGCGTGTGGGGCGGCTCGCCCGCGCGCGACCAGGGTCCATTCGTGTCCAGCCTGCCGCCACGGCCCAAGGTCAGCGCCGCCCGCCTGGCCGGCGAAGCCGTGTTCTTCGTGCTCGGCATCCTGCTGGTGACGACGGTGTTCTTCATGCCGGTGTTCCCGAGTTTTGTCCTGATCGACTGGCTCGATGAAATGGAAGTCATGCCATGGCTGCAAGGCAACCAGGTGATGACCCAACTGGTGCGCTACTTCCTGCTGGCGTTTCCGGCCAGCGCCGTGCTGATCGTGCTGACGGCGCTGGTGTCGGCGGCGATCCGCTGGGGCGGCTTGCCGCGCCTGAAGCCGGGCCGATCCGCCGTTCACAGCAATATCTATTGTGCCAAGTGGCTGGTGAGCCATATCCAGGAATCCAGCCTGAACGTGCTGCACGGCATTTACGCGACCGTGTTCGCGCCCTTCTGGTATCGCCTGCTGGGCGCCAAGGTCGGGCGCGATGCCGAGATTTCGACCGCGCTCGGCGTGGTGCCCGACATGCTGACCCTGGGCGACGAAACCTTTATCGCCGACGCCGTCATGCTCGGCGACGAACACATCGACGGCGGCTGGATGACCATGCAGGCGACGGTCATCTCGCACCGCAGCTTTGTCGGCAATGGCAGCTACATTCCCGACGGCACTATCCTGCCGGAACGGGTGCTGGTCGGCGTGCACACCCATGCGCCCGAGAACGCGCGCATGGCCAGCGGCGACACCTGGCTCGGCTCGCCGCCAATCCACCTGCCGGCGCGCGAACAGGTCGGCGGTTATCCGGAATGGCTGACCTACCGGCCGTCGGCGCTGCGGCGCATCGGGCGTACGCTGGTGGAAACCTTCCGCATCGTCGCCCCGCACGCGCTGGTCATTGCCGTGGGCTACACCGTGGTGCTGGACGTGATGCCGACCGCAGCTGCCGGGCTGTGGGGCGAGGTGATCGCCGATTTGGCGCTGGCCGGGCTGGTGTACGGGATCGGCAACTTCGTGTTCGTGCTCACGCTCAAATGGCTGCTGCTGGGCCACTACCGCAAGCGTTCGGCGCCGATGTGGACGCCGTTCGTGTGGCTGTCGGAAGGAGTGACCAATCTGTACGAAGGCATTGCCGTGCCCAACTTCATGCGCTACCTGCGCGGCACGCCATGGCTGCCGGTCGCGTTCCGGCTGCTGGGATGCAAGATGGGACGTGGCGTGTATCTGGACACCACCGATATTACCGAGTTCGACTGCGTGTCGATCGGCGACTACAGTGAACTCAATGCGTTTGCCTGCCCGCAGACCCACCTGTTCGAAGACCGGGTCATGAAGATCGACCATGTCGAGATCGGCAGCAAGGTGACGATGGGGCCGCGCAGTGCGGTGCTCTACAGCGCCAAGGTCGGCGACAACGCCCGCCTCGGCCCGCTGACCCTGGTGATGAAGGGCGAGCATATTCCGGCAGGAACCAGCTGGGCAGGTTGCCCGGCGGCGCCGGCCCGTTCCTGAAGCGAAGGTCTGACTGGTTTGATGCAGCTCAAACCGGGGTCTGACCCCGGTTTGAGCTGGATCATGGGTACGGCAGGTTGGCCAGGCTGGCCACTAGCATATCGGCCAGTCCAAGCACCACGGCGTGCCGCTTGCGCGCTTCCGAGCGCTTTTTCGATTGAATCTGTTCCATGTCGGGTTCCTGCACCGGCTCGCAGGAAATCGCGTAATCGCCATCGACCCGGCGCTCGGCGCCGAGCTCGTTCCACATCTGGTCGTAGTCGGCCATCACCTTGCCACGGCGAATCGCACCATGCACCACGCGATTCGCATTGCCAACCAACCGAACCCGGCTGCATCCGAAAGCATGTCCCAGCTGGCGCACCAGGGTCACCAGCAAATGCTTGGGGCGTGCGCCGTGCAGCTCGCGCGTCGCAGTGCGGATGGCTTCCAGCCCGTCGCTGCCCTTCGGTCCCTGGATGCAGCCGATGCACACGATTGGCCGTCCGTCTTCTTCCGCGAACGTGAACGCCAGCGAAAACACCGGCACGCCACCCTCGCACAGCTGCAACACCAGTTCGCCTTCGCGTTCCATGGTGGACACGGCGCGCAATTGCAGCTCGTAGACGATTCCGGTTTTTCCCTCGACCGAACCGAGCGGCACACCGGCGCGCGCGGCGGCGACGATCATCGGCCCCAGGCCGCGGCTGAACACGAAGCCGTAATGGGTCGCCAGCACACGCAGGCGTGCATCGGCGCACAGCACGTTGCTCATGTAGGGACGATATATCTTGTACAGCAGCTTCGGCGAATCGCGCACCAGGTCGCAAAATACCGGATGCGCATTGAGCACGCGCAACCACTCGGCCGTCACGCGCCGGTGCATCAAGGCCCGGGCATGCAGCTTGACGCGCTCGCGCCAGTATTGCGATGCCGGCAGGGTCTCCGGGACGCCCGAGCGGAGGGTAATGGATGGGGCCAGGAAAAACGTTTCTCGCCCTCCTGCGAAAGGGCCTTCTTGAAAATTCATTACGCGACTCCGCTGACAATCAGAACGATGCAAAGGGATATTTCCAATAGAAAACTACCGTTGCAGCACTTGCTCATTGTAAATTAAAAGCTTTGGGGTAAATACATTTAATTTCCAGCGATACACATGAAGACAGTTTACGAATACATCCACGACGCAGCCGCGAGACCACCGTCGCAGCCACGCAACTGCGCCATGGACTGTGTAGCCGGCGACCGCCGAATTAGCGCAAGCTTCATGCTAGACCGATAACAAGTTGCCAAGCGGCAGTTCAAGTAAAATGGTCCTTTTATCCCAACGGCTGGCAGGAATGGATTCCGACAACACCGATATCGTTCCCCTGCCACCGTACCGACGCCTGTTCGGTCCGGTGACGCAGGCGCGCATCATCCGCCTGTTCCTCATCTATTTGACGATGCTCGGCGCCGGATCGGCGCTGCTGCTCCTGGCGCATCACGACCAGCTGCGTATTCTGGGGATGGGCCTGATCGTGCCGGGTGGTGGTTTTCTCGCCCATGCCGACATCTGCACCGCCAGCGGCATCAGCCACTTGCTCGCCGCCGCCTGCGGCATGGCCGCTTTCGCTGCCTCGCTGCTGGTCTGGTTCGGCACCGGCAATATCCTTGCGCCGCCCGTCGTCTGGCTGGGAATGGCCGTGGGAGCGGCGACCATGCGCCATGGCGCACTGCGCGCAGCCATGATCGACACGGTCTTTGCCGGACTGGCCGTGGCACTGACGGCGCTGGCCGTCGCCACGGCCGCCCGTTTCGCACTCGCGCGCCGGCAAAGGAAGATCGACAACGCTTACCTTGCCGGCCAAACGGGCCGCTTAAGCCAGATTTTCAACGCCGCGCCAGACACGGATCACGCGCCCGAAATGTCGCTCGACCATCTCCAGCGCCTGCGCTTCGCCCTCGACCGCGCCCTGCAACCGCTCGACCAGTTCAACGGCTTCGAAAAAATCGACGAGTTCCAGACCGCCGCCACGCGCTACCAGCTGAACTTTCTCGCGTACGGCGTGGCGCTCACGCAGGCGCGCTATACGCCGGCCTTCCGCGGCTATATGCACGAGGCTCAGGTCGCGCTGCTCGACAAACAGGCGCAGCACCAGGTGTGGTCGTACTGGCGATTGGAAAACCTGTGGGGCAACCTGCGCGCCGACCCGGACCCGGTCGCGCGCGAAAACATCATGTACACCGGCTTCGTGGCGCTGCAAATGGCGCTGTTCAGTGCCAGCACCGGGCGCCGCGATTTTTCGCAAGCCGGCCGGTTTACGCTGGTCCACCCGTCGGGTACGCGCTACGCGTACGATGCCGGATCGCTGGTGCGGCGCCTCGAACACGAATATACGACCTCGCCCTACTACCTGATCGCCTGCGAGCCGAACTGGGTCTACCCGCTGTGTAATACCATCGGCGCGAGCGCGATCATGGCGTTCGACGCGCAGCACGGCGAACAGCGTTGGCCCAGCCGCGCGCGCGATTTCCGCCACAACCTGGAAGCAGAATTCCTCGACGCCTTCGGCAGGTATATTCCCTGCAAATCGGCGCGCACCGGCCTGGCCCTGCCAGCCATCGGCGGCGTGATGCCGCTGGCGATGCCGTGCTTCTTTCTCAACGTGGTCGCCCCGGACCTGGCACGGCGTCAGTGGCTGCTGCTGCGGCGCCGCTTGTTCGGCCGCGATGGCGCCTTTCGCCATCGCGCCTTCTGGCCTATCGACACCGGTAACTACGGCTTCTCGCGCGCCAGTGCCTACAGCGCCACCGCGCTGGCGGCAGCGGAACTGGGCGACAGCGCCGTCTACGACGCCTGCATGGATGCGCTGGAAGCGGAGTGCCCGAGTGTCCTGAAGGATGGCGTGATCCATCGCATGCGCGCGTCGGTCTGGGCGCACGGGGTCGAGCTGATGGCGCGCGCAGGCACCCGCGATGGCTTTCGCCAGGTGATCGGCAATCCACGCCTTGTCACGGGGCCGCAGCTCGACGCCCTGGCCTACCCGGACATCCTGGTCGCCAGCGCGCATGCCGAACAAAACGGATTACGCGCGGTGCTCTACGCCGACGGCGTCCACCTGATCGGCCTACGCGGGCTGCAAGCGCACGGCCGCTACCTCGCCAACGGCGTCGCCGTCACGGCCGACGCCAGCGGCAAGGCAAGTCTGAGCATGGCGTTCGCCGGTCGCACAAACCTGCACGTCCAAGCCCAAGGAGGCAGATAATGGCTTGCTGCGTCCTGCTTGCCGCCGTCTTGGGCGGCGTTGCCGCACTGAAGGCGTGGCTGACCATCTCGGCGCGCCGGCCCGGCCAGGCGCAGGACTGGCGCCTGATCAAACCTACGGATACACCATGAACGAGACCAAGAACGTCGGCACGCCGCAGCGCTTTTCGCTGGCGGCCCGCTCCAAGAGCTTCGGCTACGCCATCGCAGGCATCGGCTTCATGCTCAAGACCCAGCACAACGCGTGGCTGCACCTGGCCGCCAGCGTGATCGTGGTCGGCCTGGGCCTGTACTTCAACGTGAGCAGCGCCGACTGGCGCTGGCTGGTGGCGGCCATGGTCGCGGTGTGGGTGGCCGAGACCATCAACACGGCGGTCGAATATGTGTGCGACGTGGTCTCGCCGGGCTACGCGATCGCCGTCAAGCACGCCAAGGATATCGGCGCCGGCGGCGTGCTCATTGCCGCCGCCGGTGCGGTGCTGATCGGCGCGCTGACCTTCTGGCCCTATCTTTAAACGCGAACTTCAAGCCTGGCGCCTGGCGGCGTCCCGGCGTTCGCTGTAGCGGTCCACCAGGTAGTCGCCGCGCTCGCGCAGCAGCAAGGTGAACTTGAATAACTCTTCCATCACGTCGACCACGCGGTCGTAGAACGGCGACGGCTTCATGCGCCCGGTTTCGTCGAACTGCTCGTAGGCCTTCGGCACCGACGACTGGTTCGGGATCGTCACCATGCGCATCCAGCGCCCGAGCAGGCGCAGGGTGTTGACGGTATTGAACGACTGCGAGCCGCCCGACACCTGCATCACCGCCAGCGTGCGTCCCTGGGTCGGGCGCGTGGAACCGACTTCCAGCGGAATCCAGTCGATCTGGTTTTTCATCACCGAGGTGATCGCGCCGTGCCGCTCCGGGCTGCACCACACCTGCCCTTCCGACCAGAGCGACAAGGCGCGCAGCTCCGCCACCTTGGGATGGGTGACCGCCTCGCTGTCGGTCATGGGCAGGCCGTGCGGATCGAAAATGCGTACTTCCGCGCCCATGTGCGCCAGGATGCGCGCCGCTTCTTCCGTCAGGAAGCGGCTGAACGAGCGCTCGCGCAGGGAGCCGTACAGCAGCAGGATGCGCGGCGGATGGTCGAAGCGCGCCGGCGGCGCCAGTTTGTCTTGCGTCGGCAGGTCGAACCGCGCTTGGTCCAGATTGGGCAGGCTCATGTCCATTCAGGCGTCCTTCGGCAGGATGTCGAGTACCAGATCGCCCGGGCGGCACAGGCGCACGCCCAGCGGCGTGACCACGAACGGGCGGTTGATCAGCGCCGGATGGGCCACCATGGCGTCCAACAGGGCATCGTCGGCGGCATCGGCCAGGGCCAGGTCGGCGTATTGCGCTTCCTTGGTACGCATGGCGTCGCGCACCGCCAGGCCGGCGCGCGCGATCAGGTCGGCCAGCACGGCGCGCGTGGGCGGCGCGGCGAGGTAGTCGATGACCTGCGGCTCGGCGCCGCTGGCGTGGATCAGTTCAAGGGCGCGGCGCGAGTTGCTGCAACGCGCGTTGTGGTAAATCGTGATGGTCATGGCAGGGTCGCGCGCGATGCGGGCTCGTTTTGATGATTCAATAATAGTCGAAATGACGCATCAAAACAAGCCGGGTCTGCATGCCTTATCCGGCATCGAGCAGGCCCTGTTCACGGATGAAAGCGACCACGGCCTCCACGCCTTCGCCGGTGCGCAGGTTGGTGAAAATGAAGGGGCGCTCGCCGCGCTGGTGCTTCGCGTCGTGCGCCATGATGCCCAGGTCGGCCCCCACGTGCGGCGCCAGGTCGGTCTTGTTGATGATCAGCAGATCCGAGCGCGTAATACCCGGGCCACCCTTGCGCGGTATCTTCTCGCCGCCGGCCACGTCGATCACGTACAGGGTCAGGTCCGACAGTTCGGGGCTGAAGGTGGCCGCCAGGTTGTCGCCGCCGGACTCGATCAGGATCAGGTCCAGGTCGGGAAAGTCGGCCTGCATGCGCGCGATCGCTTCCAGGTTGATCGAGGCGTCCTCGCGGATCGCCGTGTGCGGGCAGCCGCCGGTTTCCACGCCCATCAGGCGCTCGGCCGGCAGCGCGCCGGCGCGCAGCAGGATCTCCATGTCTTCGCGCGTATAGATGTCGTTGGTGATGACCGCCATGTCGTACTGCTCGCGCATGCTTTTGCAGAGCATTTCGCACAAGGCGGTCTTGCCGGAACCAACCGGGCCGCCAATGCCGACCCGCAGGGGATTCGATGTCATGTTGTGTCTCTCTTTCTTCAATATCATGATCGGTACAACCTGCCGTGCTGCACCTCGTGCCGCATCGACAGGATCGACAGGCCGGGCGACCAGTTCGACATCTCCTCGTCGCCCAGCGTTTGCGCGCGCCGCGCCGCCTGCTCGATCTCGCCGCGCAGCGACAACAGCATGCGCTGGCCCGCCACCTGCCCCAGCGGCACCGACTTGACGCACACCAGCACCTGGTTTTCGACCCAGGAGAACAGCATCGCCAGCAGCGCTTCTTCATGCGGAATGCCGAGGGCGTCGACCGCGCAGGCAAAGGCGGTCGGCAGCGCGACTTCGGGTCCGAGCGGCGCCACGTCGGCCACGCCCAGCTCCGCGATCAGGCGCGTGAGCGAATAACCCATCTGGATGGTCTCGGCGCGGAACTCCGCACTGTCGCGCGAGGCCAGGAAACGCTCGCTCCATAACGCCACCGAGGCATCGTCATGGCCCTCGAAAGCCTTGAGCAGGCGCCAGAACAGGGGTGCATCCCACTGCGCCACCACCTCGTGCAGGTGACGCGCGATCCATGCGCGGGCGCTGTCGGCGTCGGTGACCAGGCCGGCCTCCAAGGCCGCTTCCAGCCCTTGCGAATAGCTGTAGCCGCCGATCGGCAACGCCGGGCTGGCAAACTGCAGCAGGTGCAGCAGCGAACTGGCGTTCATGCCGGTGCCGGATCGCTGGGCCGGTGTATTTTCTGGCGCAGCGGTACGGGCGCCAGCGGATGGCCATCGTGGCCGTGGCTGTGGCCTGCGCCCGCATACGCCCCCGCCTCCGGCTCGAACGGCGCGTTCTGCTGCTCCACGCGCGCGCCCAGGCCCTCCACCATTTCCCTGAGCACCGCATCGACCCGGATGCGCAAAAAGCCGTCACCGATCTGCGCCTGGGTATGCCGGTTACCCAGGTGGAAAGCGCAGCGCGCCATGATAAGGGGCGTGTCGCAATGGACCACGTAGGTCGGTTCGCTGGCGGCGACGACGCGCACCACGCGCCCTTCGGCGCCGGTCAGCAGTTCGCCCTCGCGCAGCACCGTGCCGCGCACCATGAACAGCGCTACCTCGGCGCCGGAGGCCAGGCGCGCGCGCAGGCGGCACTTTTCGCGCTGGTCGTAGGCCAGCACCAGTTCATCGTCGATGCGCTCGGCGTGCGCCAGTTTGGAATGCAATGTCATCATCACAGGGCTCTTTCAGAACAGGAAATAGCGCTGCGCCATCGGCAGCACGAGCGCCGCCTCGCAGACCAGCAACTGGCCGTCGGCGCGCACTTCATAGGTTTCGGGATCGACTTCCATGCGGGGCGTGGCGCCGTTATGGATCATGTCGCGCTTGCGCAGGTGGCGCATGCCGTGCACGGGGATGAGCGTCTTGTTCAAGCCGAGTTGCTTGCCGATGCCGGCGTCGTAGGCGGCCTGCGAGACGAAGGTGAACGACTTTTTGAGGCCACCGCCGAAGGCGCCGAACATCATGCGGTAATGGACCGGCTGCGGCGTCGGGATCGAGGCGTTCGGGTCGCCCATCTGGGCCGCCGCGATCATGCCGCCTTTTAGGATAATCGATGGCTTGACGCCGAAAAACGCCGGCTTCCACAGCACGATGTCGGCAATCTTGCCCACCTCCAGCGAGCCGACCGCGTGCGAGACGCCATGCGTGATGGCCGGGTTGATGGTGTACTTGGCGATGTAGCGCTTGACGCGAAAGTTGTCGCTCCGCGCCGTGTCGGGCGCCAGGGCGCCGCGCTGCTGCTTCATCTTGTGGGCCGTCTGCCAGGTGCGCATGATCACCTCGCCCACGCGGCCCATGGCTTGCGAGTCGGACGACATCATTGAAATCGCGCCCAGGTCGTGCAAGATATCCTCGGCGGCGATGGTCTCGCGCCGGATGCGCGACTCGGCGAAGGCCACGTCTTCGGCAATGGCCGGGTCGAGGTGATGGCATACCATCAGCATGTCGAGGTGTTCGTCGAGCGTGTTGACGGTGAAGGGCCGGGTCGGATTGGTCGACGACGGCAGCACGTTTTCCTGGCCGACGGCGGCGATGATGTCCGGCGCATGGCCGCCGCCCGCGCCTTCGGTGTGGAAGGTGTGGATGGTGCGGTCCTTGAAGGCGGCCAGCGTGGTCTCCAAAAAGCCGCCTTCGTTGAGCGTATCGGAATGCAGCGCCACCTGCACGTCCATGCGGTCGGCCACGGCCAGGCAGTTGTCGATGGCGGCCGGCGTGCTGCCCCAGTCTTCGTGCAGCTTGAGGCCGATGGCGCCGGCCAGCACCTGTTCCTCCAGTGGCCCCGGCAGGCTGACGTTACCCTTGCCCATGAAGCCCAGGTTCATCGGAAAAGCGTCCGCCGCCCCCAGCATGGCGTGCAGATGCCACGGTCCCGGCGTGCAGGTGGTGGCCGCGGTGCCGGTCGCAGGCCCCGTGCCGCCGCCGATCATGGTGGTGATGCCGCTCATGAGGGCTTCTTCGATCTGCTGCGGGCAGATGAAGTGAATGTGCGTATCGACTCCGCCGGCGGTGACGATCATGCCTTCGCCGGCGATGATTTCGGTGGCGCCGCCGATGACGATCGTCACGCCGGGCTGCACGTCCGGGTTGCCGGCCTTGCCGATGGCGGCGATCAAGCCGTTTTTAAGGCCGATGTCGGCCTTGACGATGCCCCAGTGGTCGACGATGACGGCGTTGGTGATGACGGTGTCCATGACGTCGGCGTGCAGCCGCTGCGACTGGCCCATGCCGTCACGGATGGTTTTACCGCCGCCGAACTTGACTTCCTCGCCATGGATGGCGAAGTCGCGCTCGATTTCGATGAACAGATCGGTGTCGGCAAGGCGGATGCGGTCGCCCGTGGTGGGGCCGAACATGTCGGCGTAGGCGCGGCGGCTGATCGAGGCCATCTCAGTGGTCCCCGTGCGGCGGCAGTTCGCCCATGACCAGGCCGTTAAAGCCGAACACCATGCGCTCGCCGCCGAGCGCGACCAGTTCCACGGTGCGCTGCTGGCCCGGCTCGAAGCGGACCGCGGTGCCGGAGGCGATATTGAGCCGCATACCGATCGCCGCGCTGCGCGCGAACCGCAGTGCGGTATTGACCTCGAAAAAATGAAAGTGCGAGCCAACCTGGATCGGCCGGTCGCCGCTGTTGGCCACCACCACGGTACCCGTCGCGCGGCCGGCGTTGAGTTCAATGTCGCCGTCGGCCAGAAGATATTCGCCAGGGATCATGGGCATCTCGCTCTCAGGGAATGGGATTGTGGACGGTCACCAGCTTGCTGCCGTCCGGGAAAGTGGCTTCGACCTGGATATCGGGGATCATCTCGGCGATGCCGTCCATGACGTCGGCGCGCGTGAGGATCATCGCGCCCTCGGACATCAGCTGCGCCACCGTCTTGCCGTCGCGCGCGCCCTCCATGATGGCCGCGCTGATCAACGCCACCGCTTCCGGATAATTGAGTTTGAGGCCGCGCGCCATGCGCCGTTCGGCCAGCAGGGCGGCGGTAAAAATCAGCAGTTTGTCTTTTTCGCGCGGGGTCAGGTCCATGGGTCGTGTTCTCTTTTCAGGTGTTCCAGATGCGCGGCAGCGGCGCGGCGCACCCGAGCAGGTGCGGACGCAACATCTGCCACACGCCAAACATGGCGCGGCGCGCGCTTTCGCTGTCGTTGCCCAGGTAGCGCGCAACGAAGACCGATTTGATCTGGGTGATGCCCAGTGCAGGGTCGAGCGCGCGCATGGCGTCGACCAGCGCCCCGCCGGCCGGCTTGCCCACGCCGACCAGGGTGGCGCAGACGCTGGCGCCGTTCAGGCCCAGGGGACTGTGCATGGCCGCGCTGCCGCCTTGCAGCGCGCCCTGCTCCCACCACAGCAGCTTGCCGCCACGGCGGATCTGCGTGCGCTGGGTGATGGTGCCGCTGTCGAAACTCTCGCCCGAGGCGCGCCGGCCTAGGCACAGGATGTCGCAGCCGATGTAGCTGGCATCAAAAGCCAGCTCGACCCGTTGTTCGAGCGCCACATGAGCGCCGTTGAAGAAAATGGCTTCCTGCGGCATCCACTCGACGGCCGCCCCGGCCCCGGCATCGATCGCCACCTCCTGGCGCGACACCTTGCCGTTGGCGCGGTACCACTTGGCGGCGCCGGGCGAAGTGAGGAAGGCGTGCGCGGACGCGCCGGCGTTAACGCTGACCGACAGCCGGTCGCCGCCCACCACGCCGCCGGGCGGATGGACGACGATCGCGTGGCAGATGCCCGCGCCTTCCGGGTACAGCGGCTTTTGCACCCGCAGCGGCCCGCTGTGGACACGCTCCATCAACCGCGTGGTGCCCGCATCGTCGGCAAAGCGCAGCCGCAGGCTGGCTTGCCATGCACTGTGGGTCGGTTCGGTCTGGTGGCAGTCTCGCATACCTTGCAAAAAGCAGGATGTGTGCCAGGGCCGGCGGCACGTTCACGGTGCGGCGCGCCCGCTGCGGGTGATCAGGCGCACCGCGGCGGCGCGCACGCACCACCGTGGTGCGTCAGAACCTGACGCCCATCGAGACCGACACCACGTCGCGATCGGCCTGTGTGTTGTAGGCGCCGCCCCATACCGGCAGATAGGCCACTTCGGCCACGTAGCGCTTCAGGTACTCCACGCGCAGGCCGACGTTCATGCTGCGGCGCCGTTCGCTGAGCGCGAAATCATACGACCAGCCCTTCACTTCATGCTGCAGCTGCGCCCATGCGTGCAGGTTCACGCCGGGCGCCGCTTGCGCCATGCGCGCGTCGAGCCGCACCCGGTAGGCGTGCGCGCTTGGCGTCACATAGCCGTCCGTGCTGCACTGGCGCGCGGCATTGCTGGTCGTGACAGGACAGGCGCCGTTGACCGGGCCGTTGCCGAACAGGTCGGAGCGGCCATAGCGCCGCACCGCAGGCTCGGGCAGCCCGGCGACGTGCTTGACCACCACCTCGGCCGATGTGCCCAGGGCGACGCCGCCAACCATCGGCCAATCGCGCTGCACGCCGGCCTGCAGGTGAAAAGTGCGATAGCGGTCGTAAGCGTGAAACAGCGCCCCCGGCGCCAGCGCATCGACTTCCTTGCGCAGCAACGAGGCAGTGGCTGGATTAAGCAGCGCCGGCAGCGTGTCGCCTGGCGGCAGCTGGATCGGCTGGTTGGCGCGGTAGGTCAGTTCCGCGAACATGTTCGCGTGCGCATGCCTGTGAGCGAGGGTTACCGTCGTCATGTCGATGCCGCCGACGTATTCGGTAAAGTAGCGCATGTTCTTGCCATCCGGGTCGCCGGGGATCAGCCCCATGCCGACGCGCTGCGCCTTGCGCACTCCGGGCAGCGGGGTGCGGCTGATGTAGCGCGCGCGATACAGGCCGACGGTCGTGCCGGTGCCGGCCGGCGTCCAGGTCAGCGCCGCGCCATACTCGCCGCCGTCGTCCGGCGCCGGGTCGTCCATCCGTTTGACGAACGCGCCGCGTGCCAGGCGCGCCCGGTCGCTCAGCGCCATCGACCCGGTAAAAGCATGGTTGCAGCCCTGGGCGATGTAGTCGGTCGTGGCCCAGAACGTGCCGCACAGGTCGAGCACCGAGGGGCGAAAGCGCGTCTGGTAATACGCTTCGACCCCGAACCCGCCGGCGCCCTGGGCGCTCACGAACAGCATCGGCGCCGGCACCATCGACTCCTGCGCAACGGCGCCGGCGCGCCGGCGTGCCGGGAAGTCGGCCGCGTTAAGCGACGACAGGCCGCCCGTAAAGCCGCCCCGCTCCCCCCACGACAGCGACTGCTGCCCGGCGCGCGCCAGCAGACGCACGCCGGCGACGCTGGCGCTGTGCTGGACGAGCGCGTCGCCCAGCGCCACGCCGGAAAAGCGCGCCAGCCGCGCTGCGCCAGCGTCGTCGAGTGGTTCTCCGGCGGCGTAGCCGTTGATGCTGTTGCCCCAGGCGCGCGGATGGCCGGTCAGGGCGAGATCGTGCCAGGCCTTGACGCGCACCACGGCACTGAGAGTGCCCTCGCGCGCCGTCAGGTCGACGTACCCGGTGAGCGCGCGCGACACGGCGTCGCCGCGCCGGAAGTTCAGGTTGGCGTCGTCGCTGTTCTGGCCCGCGTTGGCAAGGCCCGCCAGGCCGACCGCCCGCGCATTGTATGCAACGAGCATATGCGGGGCAGCTGCCTCGGTGCGAAAGCTGGCGCCGAAGCCGAGCCGCCCGCTGACCTGGGTCTCCAGCGCGCACGCCGGCGCCGCGCTCGCGAAAGCGGCGACCGTGAAAGCGGCGCGAAAGCGCCGACGCCCGATGCGATACATGTGTGGCCCGTGGCAGATTGCAGGAAGCCGGCGCGCCGGCTTATTACTTTTTGTTACAACCTTTAATTTACCACGCGGTATGCGGGCTTGTCACGGACGCTTATTCACCCCACACGTCGGCCTCGGTGAAGCCCAGTTCCGCGAAATCCTGCGCGCGGTCGGCGGCCTCGCCGCGGCTGTAGAATTCGTCGAGCTGCGGCGGCTCGACGTTGGTCCCGGCAAGCATCGCGTGGACCTGGCCACGGTGGTGGATCTGGTGCTGGAACAGGTGGGCCAGCACGCGCGCCGGGGTGTCGAGTTGGAGCCCATCGTCGCGCAGGATGCCGACGTCGCGCGCAAGCGTGGCCTCGTCCAGCTGGCGGCAGTAGGCGATCAGGCGCAGGTCGCTCAGCTTTTGCGCCGCCCACAGCGCGGCGCAGGTGGCAAAAGGCTCTTGCGGCTCGAAAAACGCCGCGCAGTAGTCCGGATGCGGCTCTGCGCCACGCGCCGCCCGTTCGAGGGCGTCGATATAGAACCAGTCGACCGTCAGGTTGTGATTGAGCGTGCCTTTGATCGACGGGAAAAAACTGGTGCGCGTGGCCAGTTCGAAGTCTTCCTGCGTCAGTCGCGCGCAGGCGCGCAACAGGCGGTGGTTGGCCCAGGCGTTGTTGTAAGCCTGGGCGATCAGGTAGCGTAGAAATTGGTTCATGATGTGTCCACGTGAAGGTAAGCCAATAAGCTAGGCCGAGGGGCCATACAGCGCCTCGGCGCGCTGGAACAGGATCCACGACGTGGCGATGTATTTGTCGCCGCTGCGCGCCACGTGCCCCTTGTGCGAATGGGTAAAGCCGGCCGGCGCGATGATCAACCGTCCCTGGCGCGCTGCGATCTTGCGCTTCTGGTAGTAGAACTCCGTCTCGCCGCCCTCTTCCACGTCGTTCAGGTAGAACTGGAACAGCAGCGCGCGGTGCAGGCTTTCGCAACTGGCGTTCTGCGGATAGATTTCGGAATGCCAGTGATGATAGCCGCCGCTGGCCTGCACATACTTTTGCACATTGATCTGGCCGGCGCGGTACATCATGCGCATCAGCTCATCGATATGGGCGGTGCCGCACTGGTCGAAATTCTCCAGCGACAGCACCACCGGTTCGCCCGTGCCCGGATCGATCACCTGCGGCGACAGCGCGCCGATGAGCATCATGCGGTATTTGTTCATGTAGGTGCACAGGTGCTCGCGCACGGCCTGCATCATGACGGCGGCCACGTCCTGCCATTCCTCGTGGGCGGAGATGGTCAGGTCGTAGCTGTCTTTCTTGGCCGTGTCGACGCCGTTGCCGGTGCGGCCGCGCACGACCTTGTCGCTGGCGTCAAAGCGCGCGATGACGGCGGCGCACTGGTCGCTGGTCAGTGCATTGTCGTAAATCTCGATGAAGTCGTCCATCGTGGTCTTTCGGATCTGGTTTTTCTGATACCGGCATAGTACACAAGGCGCGCCGCAGGGTCACTAGCCGTTTTACAGCGCGACGTTCCATTCAAGCCCATACGGCAGAACACGCGGCCCGAACACAAAGTGCAGAACGCGGCGCCGGCCCTGACCGAGCGCCCTGGACGATGCATGCAGCAGCAGCGGGCGCATCAGCACCGCGCCGCCGATGCCGGCGATGCACGCCACCGGCGCCGTGGCGTCGCGCGCGGCGGCGGCATCAAGCTGCGCGAGCACGCCGGCGCGGTGCGATCCCGGCACCACGAGCAGCGGGCCGTCGTCCAGGCCGCAGGGATCCAGGTGCACGCGTACGGCCACCAATTTTTCGAGCACCGTCGGTGGCGCCTGCACGAACAGCGTGCCTTCCTTGACCGACCAGCCGCGCAGCGCAGCCGCATCGACGCGCTTCGCCACCGGAATGCTCAGGTCCTGGTGCAGCGGCACCAGCCAGTTGCGGCCAGCCGATTTTTCGAAATAGGTGCACTGCACGGCGACCGCAGCGGGGCCAAGGAAGGACGATAGCGCGGGATCGGCGCGAAGGCGCCCGGCCAGGTCGGCGCACCACGGCTGCGCCAGCAGGCAGCGCGTGCCGCCCGACGCCGCCGCAGCCGGCTGCACAAGCGCTGCAAGACGCGCGCACTCAGCGGCTGACAGCACCTCGGGCACGAGCGCGTAGCCCAGCTGCCCGAACCGCGCCATCATTTGACGGCCAGCGCGTCCGATGCCATGGCCGCGCTCAGGAAAATCCGGCCATTGATCGCGCCCGGCAGGTCGCTCGCCTTCAGCCGGTCCATGACCGGGCCCTTAACCTCGGCCAGGTGCAAGCCGATGCCGCGCTGGCGCAGCGCCAGATTGAGTTCGCCCAGCCCGAACAGGGCCGAGGTATCGATCGAGCTGACTGCCGTCATCACCAGCACCAGGTGGCGGGCGGCCGGATGCAGCGCCAGTTCGTCCTCGATGCGGGCGTTGACCGCTTCCACGTTGCCGAAAAAGAGATTGGCGTCGATGCGCAGCATCAGCACATCGGGCACGGTGCCGGCCGGATAGCGTTCGATGTTCCTGAAATGCTCGGTGCCGGCGATCCGACCCAGCACCGCGATATGCGGACGGCTGGCGCGCCAAATCAGCGTGCCCAGCGAGAGCAGCACGCCGAGAATGACGCCGTAGTCGACGCCCAGCGCAATCACGCCGCCGGCCGTGGCCAGCAGGGCCAGCGCGTCGCCCCGGTCGTAGCGCCATGCGGTGCGCAGGGTATCGAGTTCGAGCATGCCCAGCACCGCCACGATGATGGTGGCGGCCAGCGCCGGCAGCGGCAGCAGCGCCAGCCAGCCGGTCGGCGCCACCAGGGCGAGCGCCAGCAGCACGCCGGTGATGATGCTCGCCAGCGGGGTGTTGGCGCCGGCCGCGAAGTTCACGCCGGAGCGCGACAGGCTGCCGGTGACCGGCAAGCCGCCGGTGAGCGCGCTGCCGATGTTGGCCACGCCCAGGCCGACCAGCTCCATATTACTTTGCAGCTTTTCCTGGCGCTTGAGCGCGAGCGTCTGGGCGGCCGACATCCCCAGCAGGAAGACCATGAAGCCGATCAGCAGCGCCGGCTGCAGCAGCGCGCGCCAGTGGGCGCTGGAGGTGGCCAGGTTCAGGCCGGGCAAGCCGGAGGGGACCTCGCCGGTGACTTGCACGCCCAGCGCCGGCAGGTCCATCAGGCTTGAGAGCAGCATGGCGCCGAGCACCACCAGCATGGGAGCGAGACGCGCGCCGATGTCGGCCGCGTTGTTTGATAAACCGGTGCGGCGCAGCAGCGGCGCCAGGTATTGTTTGGCCAGCAGCAGGACGCCAATGGCGCCGCAGCCCAGGATCGCGCTGGGCATGTGCACCTGCGGCAGCGCGCCGCCGGCGAGCACCTTCAACTGGCCGATGGCGATGACGATGGCCGCGCCGATGGTGAAGCCGCTCATGACCGGGCGCGAGAAAAAATTGGCCATGTAGCCGAGCCGCAGCAGGCCGCATAGCAGCAGCACGGCGCCGGATGCCAAGGCCAGCTGGGCGGCCAGCACGATGTACAGGCCGGAGCCGGGCGCGGCCAGCGGCGCCAGGGCGGCGGCCGTCATGAGCGAAATGATCGCCATCGGGCCGACCGACTGGGTCATGCTCGATCCGAACAGGGCGTACAGAATGGGAGGCAGGATGCTGGCATAGATGCCGGCCACCGGCGGCAAGCCGGCCACCAGGGCGTAGGCCATCCCCTGCGGGATCATCATGAGGGCGACGACAATGCCGGCGCTGATATCACCGGGCAGCGACGCGCGCCGGTAGTTTGCTAACCACTGCAGCATGCCCACTTGATCTGTTTATCCTTTTGCCGGTGATGGCGGATTATACAGCAGCGGCCTCTCGCTCCTGGCCGGAGCGACGGCGGTAACGGGAGCGCTCGCTACGACATCGCCAGCTCCACGCAATTGCGTCCCGCGCGCTTGGCCCGGCCCAGCGCCGCATCGACCCGCTGCATCAGCGCATCCGCGCTTTCCTGGTCGGCCAGCTGCGCCACGCCCAGCGAAATGGTCAGCCTGTCGCAGCCCGCGATATCGGTCTGCGCCACCGCCACCCGGATTTTCTCGGCGATCTTGAGCGCATCGATCGCGCTGGTATGCGGCGCGATGATCAGGAACTCCTCGCCGCCGGAGCGGACCAGCACATCGCTGGTGCGCAGCGCGGCCTGGGTCACTTCGGCCACCGTGCGCAGCGCCGCGTCCCCTACCGGATGGCCGTATTGATCGTTGATGGCCTTGAAACGGTCGATGTCGAAGCCGATCAGCGCGGCCGGCACCTTGTACCTGCGGGCGCGCCTGATTTCCAGTTCGAGCAGGTGCTCGCCGTGGCGCCGGTTGGCCACGCCGGTGAGCGCGTCGATCGTGGCCAGTTGCGTCACGCGCCCCAGCAAGGCTTCGTTCTCGCGGCTGACCGCCGCCATGCGCAAGCCAAAGCCGGCCAGCTGCGCGAGCGCCACGAACGAATCGAGTTCCTCGGCGCCGAACTGGCGCGCGCGGCCGAACATCAGGCACAGCGAGCCGGCCAGCGCGCTTCCGGGCGCCGAACCGAGCGGCAGCCCGACGACCATCTCGACGCCCTTGTCGACCAGCGACAGCGCCAGTTCCGGCTCGCCCGCCTTGGCCGGGGCGTCGAGCAGGCACATTTCGTTGCTGCACGCGGCCACCAGGCCCGGGAAAGCGTGCCGCAGCGGCGACTGCAGCAGCCTGTCGCTGCGGTGAAGCACGCGCGCCAGGTTCAGGCCCGTGGGCGAATACTGCGCCTCGAGTTGCAGGTCGCCCGGCACGTCCATGCGAAACAGCGACGCGTGCACGGCGCCCGCGGCGTCGCACAGGGCCACGCAGATCTGCTCGGCCACGGTGGTCAGGTCGTCGACATCGACCAGCGCCTGCTGCAAGTGCGTGCGCAAGGCCAGCAGCGAGCGCAGGTCGTCCGGATGCGTGACCGGCGCCTCGGGCGCGCCCAGTTGGGCGGTAATGGCGGCGCGCAGGTCGACGTCGTCGAGCGGCGTGATGGCGTAGGCGAGCGGGCCGAATCGCATCAGCGCGGGCAGCCAGCCGGCACTGATGAATGGGCACAGGACCAGCACCGGCGCGCCGGCGCGGCGCGCGATCAGTTCACCAAGGGCGTCGAGATCGAAACTGCGGTCGAACCGTTCGAGGTCGATGATCAGGAGGTCCACGCGCTCCTGGCCCAGCAGGACGGTGGCCTGCTCGCTGCCGTCGGCGATGAACAGGCGCGCGAACATGTCGGCATACATGCCCTGGAAATCGACCCGACGCTGTCCTACCGGATTTAGAAAAAGTCCAATCTGCTGCGACATCGAATCTCCTTGAACACTAAAGCATGCGGCATAAATACGCAGTGGCAACATACCGTGCGTCTGTCCGCTTCACAGTTTGCCATAAAGCACCATACCAGCAAATACCAACACGTGCGCAGTGTGCGCGGGCGCACCGTCAACACGTTACCACGGTCCGATACTGCCACTTCTAACGGAGGAAGCACCATGACAACTACGAGTGAAAACGGACTCAATTCACAGGTCGAAGCGGTCGCCGACAAACAGCGCGCGATCCAGAGCAGGCAGGATCAGAAAGACGCCGCTTCAAGCGATAAGGAAGAAAGCGGCGAAGCGGTGCAAACGGGCGGCCCGGTGCAACCGGCACCGCCGCTGCCGTCGCAGCACCTGGTCAAGCCGGGCATCGAAGCGTCGATGGAGCTCAAACCGCGCTTCATGGCCGAAGGCTACAAGGGCAGCGGCAAGCTGCAGGGGCAAACGGCCATCATCACCGGCGGCGACTCCGGCATCGGGCGTGCGGTGGCGGTGCTGTTCGCGCGCGAGGGCGCGGACGTGGCCATCTTTTACCTGAACGAGCACGAAGACGCGCAAGAGACCAAGCGCTGCATCGAAGCCGAAGGCCAGCGCTGTATCACGGTGGCGGGCGACGTCAAGGACATGGCGTTCTGCCAGGAGGCGGTGGACAAGGTCGTGGCCGAATTCGGGCGCCTCGATGTGCTGGTCAATAACGCCGCCTTCCAGGAACACGCCGAGTCGCTGCTGGACCTGACCGAAGAGCGCTTCGACGAAACCATGCGCACTAATATATATGGCTACTTCCACATGGCCAAGGCCGCCCTGCCCCACCTCAAGCGCGGCGCGGCGATCATCAACACCGGATCGGTAACCGGGCTGCAGGGCTCGGGCAAGCTGCTCGACTACTCGGCCACCAAGGGCGCGATCCATGCGTTCACGATGTCGCTGGCGTCGAACCTGCTGGAACAGGGCATCCGCGTGAACGCCATTGCGCCGGGCCCGGTCTGGACGCCCCTCAATCCCGCCGACCAGTCGCCCGACAAGATCGTCAAGTTCGGGCAGGACACCGACATGCGCCGTCCGGCCCAGCCGGAAGAGCTGTCGCCGGCGTACGTGTTTCTGGCCTCGGCGGTATGTTCGAGCTATATCACCGGTATCGTGTTGCCGGTCACCGGCAGCGTGGGCGGATAAGGAAAGGACCGGCATATGGGACGCAGTCTATGGAAAGGCGCAATCAGCTTCGGGCTGGTGCATATTCCGGTCGAGATGTATCCGGCCGTGCGCGACAACGCGCTCGACCTGACCATGCTCGACCGCCGGGACTTTTCGCCGGTCGGCTTCAAGCGCTATAACAAGGGCAACGACAAGGAGGTCGTCTGGGACGATATCGTCAAGGGCTACGAGTACACCGAGGGCGAATACGTGGTGTTGTCCGAGGAAGACATGCGCCGGGCGAACCCCGAGGCGACGGGCACCATCGACATCCTCGCCTTCGTCGACGCCGAGACGGTGCCGCTGCTGTACTACGAACAGCCCTACTATCTGGCGCCCGGCAAGGGCGGCGACAAGGTCTACGCCCTGCTGCGCGAGACCTTGAAAAAGGTGGGCAAGATCGGCATCGCCACGGTGGTCATCCGCGTCAAGCAGCACCTGGCGGCGCTGGTGTGCGAGGGCGACACGATCGTGCTCAACACGCTGCGCTACAGCGACGAGATCCGCCCCACCGATGAACTCAAGATCCCGACCGCCAAATCGAAAACCGCCGCCATCTCCGACAAGGAGCTGAAAATGGCCATGGCGCTGGTCGAGGGCATGAGCGAGGAGTGGGAGCCGGAGCAGTACCACGACACCTATCGCGAGGACATCCTGGCGCTGGTCGAGAAAAAAGTCAAGGCCAAGCAGACCAAGACCATCACCATGCCCGACAAGGAAAAGGCGCCGGCCGCCAAGAGCAATGTCATCGACCTGGTGGCGCTGCTGCAGCAAAGCCTGGGCAAGAAGCCTGGCAAGGGCAAGCCCGCCGAGGGCGACGACAGCGAGGAGGAAGCGCCGGCGCCCAAGCCGCGCAAGGCTGCGGCCAAGAGCGCGACGGGCGCGAAGGCTGCGGTCAAGCCGGCCGCCAAACCGGCCGCCAAGGCAGCCGCAAAGCCCGCGGCCAAGTCCAAGGCGGCGCCCGTGCGCCGCAAAGCCGCATAAGACGACAGGAGCCTCATGGAAGAGTTGTTTGCTTTACTCGAATGGCCGGCCATGGCGATCAGCCTGGCCGCCGCATGGTGGATGGGATCCAAAAAAGCTGGCAAGCGCATCGTCGCCTTCTGGATGCTCATCGTCGGCAACCTGATGTGGATCGCCTGGGGCTGGGGCCAGGCCGCATGGGCGCTCATTGCCCTGAACGTCGGGCTGCTGGCCCTGAATGTGCGCGGGATTCGCAAGAACGAGGATGCCTGACCAGTCTGGGGGAAGCAAGTTCATGTGATAATGCTAATCATTTCGCAGCTCAGCTGCCAACGATTAACAGGACATATCCATGAAACCCGCCTTCCTGGCCGCCGTCGCCCTCCTCTCTTTCAGCTCCGGCACGGCGCTGGCCGATGTCGCCGAGCAGGAGGCCATCCAGGCGCAGGTGGCCGGCGCCATGGCCTCGGCCGACTATGCCAAAGCCCATTGCCCGAACCTGACGATCGATAAGGAGCGCCTGGACAGCCAGGTCAAACGCTCCGGCATGACCGCCGACCAATTGCGTGCCTCCGAAGACTACGCCGACCAGCGCCAGGTGATCGAGTCGATTGCCAGCACCGACAAAGCGGTGATGCTCTGCGTTCTGCTGCCCAAGGCGCACGGCGGCTATGGCCGCGGCATCCTCGTCGGGAAAGACTGAAGGCGCCTATGAGCGGCAGCAAAATAGCGAGGCACCTCTGCGCTGCAATCGTGTATGTCACCTTCTTGGTGTGCTTTATCGGTGGAATCGGCTTGATCTCCCCCTATGCACTCATCTGGCTGATGCTGTGCTGGCCGGTGGCGTTTATCTCACCCTGGCTCATCTGGTACCTGGCATTTTCCGACATGCCCTTCAAAACCAAAGCCATCAGGTTTGGCACGTACGCGCTGCTCTGCTTCCTGACCTTCACCGTCGGAATAAACAGTGGTAGCGACGCGTCCGACGTTGCCTTCATCACGACCCTTCTGCCGCTGCTGGGCATATTCTTCGTCAGCTACCTGTTCCCGGCTCCGCCAAAGGTCGATTAAGCAAACCTATCTAGTTGATATATTTAATTGCCTTTGACTAAATAGTTGACTCAACTAAACTCCTTGCACTGAATCACCACTGAGGAGTTGCAAGCATGAGCCAAGACCAACAGATCACCACCGCCTCCGGCATCCCGGTCGCCGACAACCAGAACTCCATCAGCGCCGGTCCACGCGGCCCATTGCTGCTGCAGGATTTCCACCTGATCGAAAAGCTCCAGCACTTCAACCGCGAGCGCATTCCCGAGCGCGTGGTGCACGCCAAAGGGTCGGGCGCGTACGGTACCTTTACGGTCACGCACGACATCAGCCACCTCACCAAGGCCAAACTGTTCAGCGCCATCGGCAAGCAGACCGAGACCTTCGCGCGCTTTTCCACCGTTGGCGGTGAGCGCGGCAGCGCCGACACCGAACGCGATCCGCGCGGCTTCGCCCTGCGCTTCTACACGGAAGAAGGTAACTGGGACCTGGTCGGTAATAACACGCCGATGTTCTTCATCAAGGACCCGATCAAGTTCCCCGACTTCATCCACACCCAAAAGCGCTGCCCGCGCAGCAACCTCAAGTCGCCGACGATGATGTTCGACTTCTGGAGCAAGGCACCCGAAAGCCTGCACCAGGTGACGATGCTGTTTTCGGACCGCGGCACGCCGGACGGCTACCGCCACATGGACGGTTTCGGCAGCCATACCTATAGCCTGATCAACGCCGCCGGCGAGCGTGTCTACGTCAAGTGGCACTTCAAGACGCGCCAGGGCATCAAGAACCTCAGTGCCGCCGACGCCGCGCGCATCGCCGGCGAGGACCCGGACTACGCCCAGCGCGACCTGTTCGGCGCCATCGAACGCGGTGACTTTCCGCAGTGGGAAGTACGCCTCCAGGTAGCGACCGAGCAGCAGCTCGATGACTGGGAAGCGCGCACCGGCTGGAATCCGTTCGACCTGACCAAGGTGTGGCCGCACCGCGACTTCCCGCTGCACCCGGTCGGCGTCTTCGAGCTCAATCGCAATCCCGACAACTACCACGCGGAAGTCGAGCAGGTAGCGTTTTCGCCGTCGAACGCGGTGCCGGGCATGGGCTATTCGCCCGACAAGATGCTGCAAGGGCGCCTCTTTGCCTACCACGACGCCCAGCTGTACCGCGTCGGCACCAACCACCAGCACCTGCCGGTGAACGCGCCACGCTGCCCGTTCCACAACCAGCAGCGCGATGGCACGATGGCAGTCCATAACGGCGGCGCGGCGCAGAACTACGCCACCGTCAACGCCGCCGGCAGCGCACCGCACGGCATGGGCCACGGCGAACCGGAACTGGCTCTGCGCGGTGGCGCCGGCCGCTTCGACGGACGCGGCATGGAAGACGACTACACCCAGGCCGGCAACCTGTTCCGCCTTCTCACCGCGCAGGAGAAGCTGAACCTGTGCGCCAACCTGGCCGGGCCCCTGAGCCAGGTCAGCGACGAGATCCTGCAGCGCCAGTTGGCCCACTTCGACAAGGCCGACAGCGCCTACGGCGACGGCGTGCGGGCGGCGCTGAATATCAGGTAAGCATCTTGCGCGGGCCCGCGTGGCCCGCGCGTTACTGCGTTACCTCTACTGCTTCTTGAAGCCCAGCTTCTTCATGGCCGCCGTCAGCGTCTTGGCCGCCTTGGCGTAGCCGTCCCACGGCGCGTTGCCGACGTCGAGCCGCGTATGCGCGGTATGCACCGTCCACTGGTCGCCCGACGTCAGCGCGGCCAGTTCATCCCACCCCACCGGCACCGAAATGCCCAGCCCCGGGCGCACCCGCGCCGACCATGCGCACGCCGTGGTGGCGCCGCGTCCGTTGCGCAGGTAGTCGATGAAGATCTTCCCGACCCGGTTTTTCGATCCGCTCTTGAATGCGAACCGGTCGGGCAAGGTGGCCGCCAGATGGCGCACGACTTCCTGCGAAAAGTCCTTGACCGTGTCCCAATCGAGGCCGCCCTTGAGCGGCACGACCACGTGCAAGCCCTTGCCGCCGCTGGTCTTTAGAAAGCTGGGCAGGCCCAGTTCCGCCAGAAACGCGTGCATCAGTTGCGCCGCCTCCTGGATGGCGGCCCAGTCGACGCCCTCGCCCGGATCCAGGTCGAACACCATGCGGTTCGGCGTCTCGTAGCTCTTGCCGATGGCGTTCTGGGTATGGAACTCCACCACGTTCCACTGCGCCGCCGACAGAATGCCGCCCACGCCGCCCACTTCCAGCATCGGCGGATGCTCCAGCTCGAGCGCCGGGTCCATCTGCTTCACGCCCGGCAGCTTGCCCACTTCCGAATGCTTCTGGAAAAACAGCTCGCCGCCCACGCCGCTGGGAGCGCGCACCAGCGAGACCGGCCGCCCCTTCAGGTGCTCCATCATCAGCGCGCCGACCAGCGCGTAATAGCGAATCAGCTCAAGCTTGGTGGTGCCGCTTTTTTCGTCGATCACGCGCTCGCCGTGGGTCACTTTCAGCGTCGCCGGCAGCTTGCCTTCCGGCGCCACCGGTTCCGCCTTGTCAGCCTTGGTCTTCGTTTTGGTTTTAGCCTGCGTTGCCGTCTGCGTCTGCATCGTATCCTCCATGTGTTTTGCCACTTCACGCCCGATTGCCTTGGCCGGCTTGTCGCTGCGCAGGCCCTGGAACACGGCGTGACGGATTGCCCCCGCGCTGGTCCACTCGGCAAAGCTGATCTCCGCTACCAGCTCGGGCTTGACCCAGTGGTGCTTCCGACCCGCCACCGCCTTGGGCGGAAACGGGCTCTCGTCCGTATCGAGGGCGCTTAATTTGTCTTTCAGGTCGCGCAGCGTCGCCTGGGTAAAGCCGCTGCCGACGTTGCCGGCGTACTGCAGCACGCCATCCTTGTCGTGCGTTCCGAGCAGCAGCGAGCCGATACCGGTGCGCGAGCCTTGCGGATCGGTGTAGCCGCCGATGACGAATTCCTGGCGCTGCCCGCATTTGAGCTTGATCCAGTCGGGCGAACGGCGCGTGACGTAGCGCGAATCGCGCCGCTTGCCGATCACGCCCTCCAGTCCCAGCTTGCAGGCGGCAACGACCAGTTCCTCGGGATCGGTGCCGAATTCGCCGGAAAACCGCACCGCGTCCGACGGTGCATTTTCCAGGGCGGCGCCGAGCAGCGCGCGCCGCGCTTCCAGCGGAACGTCGCGCAGGTCGTGGCCTTTGAAGTACGGTGCGTCGAACAGGAAGTACACGATCTCCGCCTTGTTGGTGCCGTCGAACGCCAGTTGCAGCAGCCCGAAGTTGGGCCGTCCATTCTCGTCATGGACCACGATTTCGCCGTCGTACCAGCCGTCCGGCAGCTTGAGTTTGACCAGTTCCTTGCGCAGCGGTTCGAGCTTGTCGGTCCAGTCGTTTCCATTGCGGGTCATCAGCTGCACCTGTTTGCCCTCGATCCGGGCCAGCAGCCGGTAGCCGTCGAACTTGACCTCGAAGATCCACGCGGCCGGGTCGCTCGGGGGCTGGTCGACCAGGGTCGCCAGTTCGGGCGAGAGCGATGCCGGCAGGGCTGCCTTGACCGCCTGCGCCGGCATGCCGCCGGCAGCGCTCTTGGATGCCGGTTTGGCCGTCGCCTTCGTGGGCGCCTCCGTCTTTGCCTTGGCCTTGACAGCCTTCGCCCCCGGCATCGGCAGTTTGCTGACACTGTCGGGCATTTCGTCGACCACCGAGAACTCGGCGGCGGGCTTGGCGTAATCGTCCTTTTCCTTGATCAGCAGCCAGGGCTCCTGCTTTTCGCCCTTGCCCTTCATCCGTACCAGCACCCATTTGCCGCGCATTTTATGGCCGTGGATCTCGAACTTGAGGTTTCCGCTCTGGTAGCCCTTGTGCGGATCATCGAGCGGCTGCCAGGTGCCCTTGTCCCAGATGATCACCTTGCCGGCTCCGTACTGCTTCTCCGGAATGGTGCCCTCGAAGCTCGAATACGAGATCGGATGGTCCTCGACGTGCACCGCCATCCGTTTGTCCTTGGTGTCGTAGCTGGGCCCCTTGGGCACGGCCCAGCTTTTCATGGTACCGTCCAGTTCCAGCCGAAAGTCGTAATGCAGGCGGCTGGCCCAATGCTTCTGGATGACGAAGGTGAGCGCATCGGGCGCCGCCTCCCCACCCTCGGCCGGCTCGGACGTGATCGAAAAATCGCGCTTGGACTTATAGACCTCTAATGCATCTGGCATGGCAGCAACCTCTTTATGATGGTTTTTTGCCGAGTCTAGAGCCAGGCGGGCCGAACGACTGTTCGCCAGCTAACTGAGCTGATTGTAAGTAGTTGTAAATCGCGTCAACTGGGATGTAACCAGCCGCGTTAGTGACTCTGTAGCACCCAACAATTGCTCCACCATATAACCACACTGAGGAAACACCATGAAAAAAGTTATCGCATCGTTGATCGCCGGTCTGTTCGCTACCTCGGTTTTCGCCCAGGCTCCTGCCGCTCCTGCCGCTGTCGCGCCAATCGCCAAGGCCGAAGCAAAAGAAACCAAAGCAGTCGTCAAGGCCGATGCAAAAGCTGCCAAAGCCGATGCCAAAGCTGACGCAAAAGTAGAAAAAGCGAACGCAGAAGCCAAGTCCGACGTCGCCGAAGCCCACGCTGACGCCACCAAATCGAAAGCCAAAGCGCATTCGAAAGCTAAAAAAGCCAAAGCAGAAGCCAAGGCCGACAAAGCTGTCGACACCGCAGAAGCCAAAAAAGACGCAGCAATGAAGTAAGTTGTTCCCGCAGTGAGAAGAAAAAGACAGTTTGACTGTCTTTTTTTTCGTCCTGGTTTTTCTGGTTTTTCATATGCCAGGCATGTCACGTCCGTTATTGACGTTAAATCGCCGTAATCGGTCATGCGGGCATGATGACGCGTGGACGCTCGTCCGGCAGTTCTCAGCGGTTGATTGCCCCGATCCGGGCCAGCATCTCGTCCGGCACCGGATAGTCGGGATAGGCGGTGCGGAACTTGGTCCACTCGGCCAGCGCATCGCTTTTCAGGTCGGCCTTGAGCATGGCGTCGATCACCGACAGCCAGTCGCGCGCGCGCTTGGCACGGGCGTCGGGTGTTTCTGGCTTGGACTCGGCCGCCTTTTCCATCTCCGTCAGTGCCAGGGCGCGCGAGCGCAATAGCGGCGCCTCGGCGCGCGCCGACGACGGCGCAGCCTTCATTTTGCCCTCGATACCGGCGCGTTCCGGCGGCTCCAGGGCGGCCACCGAGGGCCGTTCAGGAGCCGGACTGGCGCTGCTGTACCTTTCCGCCGATGACGCTGGCGCCGGCGCGGCGGCAGGCGCCTGCGGTTTTGCCACGTTCGACGCCGTACTATCCTCGGCTGGCGCGCGCTTGATCGAGGATCCGACGATGTCGACGCGCCCCGGTTCTTGAGACGGCGGCGCGGCGGCGGCCACCACCGGCGCCGGGGGTGCCTCGGGAGGCGGTGGCGCGGCGACCACCAGCGGCGGCGCGGGACTCGCCGCCCTGGCTGCGGGTGCCGGCGCCGATGGCCGCGCCGCCTCGGTCGCCACCTCCACAGGAGGCGCAGGCGCCGCTTCGGCCACCACCACTGGCGGCGAAGGCGCGGCAACTTCAGCCGCTACCGGCGCGGCGGCCATGCCGGCTTCCATCCGCGCCGCGCTGTTCTGATACGCCTGGTGCCCAAGCACGCCGGCCAGCACGCCCGCCGCAATCCCGGCCGGAATGCGCCAGCGCCGGCCGATGCCGCGCGCCAGCCGTGGCGCCGCACCGCCGATGACGGCGTCGTTGGCTGCCGCCGGCCGCGCCGGCTGCACTTGCGCCGCCTGTGCCTCCTGCGCCAGGCCCGCCTTCACATACCCGAGGATGGCGGCATCGAGCTTGGGGCTGGAAGCCGGCTGGGTCAACCCTTGCAGACGGCGCGACAGATCGCCTTCCCCACGCAGGAAGGCGTCGAACTCCTCGTCGCTCATGTCATCGTTATTCACTCAGGCTCCCTTCGCGCAGTTTGCGCATGGCGTAGCGCAAACGGCTCTTGACCGTTTCCACCGGCGCTGCCACCACGGCGGCGATGTCGTCGAGGCTCATTGAGCAAAACTGCTGCAGCACCAGCGCCTCTTTCTGCTCGCTCGGCAGGCCGGCCAGCGCCACATGCAGGCTGTCGTGCTGCTGCTTTTGTTCGAGCGCAGCCTCGGGCGAGACCACATCCTGCGCCGCATCGGCCAGCGAGTCAAATACGTCGCGGCCATCCGTGCCGCTGCCCAGCTCCGCGGCCAGCAGCGGTTGCTGCTGGCGCAGCAGGTCGAGCAGGCGGTTGCGGGCGATCTGGAACAGGTAGGTGCGAAACGCGGCGTCGGGCTGGTAACGGCTGCGCGCATGGTGCAGGTTGATCCAGCTGTCCTGCACGATCTCGTCGACCCAGTCCGCACGCGGCGAACGCCAGGCGACGAAACGGTACAGGCCCGCATGGTGACGGCGATAGAGCTCCTCGAAGGCGAGCAGGTCGCCATCGCGGTAACGCAGCATCAGCTGCTCGTCTTGTAGGGTGGCGGGCATGTGCGGCCATTGTATGGCTTGCCCTGTGAATACGCAAATGCCGCGGCTGGACGGCTGCGGCATTTGCGAGGGTGATACGACTACTAAATTACTGCCAGCCGCCGCCCAGGGAGCGGATCAAGGCCACCGTGGTGACTGCACGGTCACCGCGCAACTGCACTGCATTGCGTTCGACCGCCGCCAGGTTGCGCTGGGAGTCGAGCAGGTCCAGATAGCTCGAACGGCCGGCGTTGTACAGCTTCTGCGCCAGGTCGGCCGAACGGCGCGCCGAAACCACCGCCGCGTCGATCTGCTCCGTCTGGCCGGCGAGGATGCGCAGGCCGGCCAGGTTGTCTTCGACTTCGGCGAACGCCACCAGCACGTTCTGGCGGTAGCTCGCCACCGACTCTTCCAGCACCGCTTCGCTGCGCGCGATGTTGGCCTTGTTGCGGCCACCGTCGATGATCGGCATCGACAGCAGCGCGCCCAGCACCCACGAACGCGCGCTCCAGTTGAACAGGTTGCCGCCGCTGCCCGATTCGGTGCCAAGGCCGCCGGTCAGGCTGAGCGACGGATACATCGCCGTCTTGGCCACGCCGATGCGCGCATTCGCGGCGATCATCGCGCGCTGCGCGGCGGTGATGTCGGGACGGCGCTCCAGCAGGGCCGATGGCAGCCCGGCCGGAATGGCCGGCAGCAGGGCCGACTCCACCAGCGGGTTGACGCCGGCGCTGAACATAGCCGCCGGTTTCCCCAGCAGCACCGCCAGTGCGTGCTCGTACTGCACGCGCTGGCGTTGCAGGCCGATCGCCTCGGCACGCACCGTCGACAGCTCGGTCCTGGCGCGGGCCAGGTCGAATTCGCCGATGTCGCCATTGTCGTAGCGGCTCTGGTTGACCTTCACGCTTTGCGTGCGCAGGTCGACCGTGCGCGCCAGGGTGGCCAGTTCGGCGTCCGTCTCGCGCAGCTTGAAGTAGGTCTGCGCCACGTCGGCCTGCAAGGCCAGCAGCACCGACTTGTAGGTCGCTTCGCTGGCCGCCGCGTCGGCGTTGGCCGCGCTGACATTGGCCGCCACGCGGCCGAACAGATCGAGCTCGTAGCTGGCGGTCAGCCTGGCCTGGTACACATTTCCAGGCGCGACCGACGCATCGTCGGCCAGGCCGCGCGAGACGCCGGAGTTGCGGCTGCGCTGCGCACCCACGCCTGCGCCGACCTGCGGCGAACGGTCCGCTGCCGACAAACCGGCCAGGGCCCTGGCCTGCTTGACCCTTGCCGCCGCCACCGCCAGATTCGCATTGGCGTCGGTCGCTTCCTTGATCAGGGCGGTCAGGTTGGCATCGTTAAACGCCAGCCACCATTCGCCGCGCGCCTGCCCTTCGGCCGGCTGCGCCACCTTCCAGCGCGTGCCGTCGGCAGCCTGCAGCGGCTCGGACGACTCCTTGAAGGCGGACGGCATGTCGAGCGCCGGCGCTTTCAGTTCCGGGATGCTGGAACAAGCGGCCAGCAGCAGCGCCGCCAGCAGGGGCGCAATGCGCCTTGTAATAGTTCTCGTCATATCAGTCATTACACTGCTCCTTCCAGATGCGCAGGCACTGCCACGCTTGATTTCTTTTCCATCTTCTTGGCGAAGGTACGCAGCAGCACGTAGAACACCGGCGTGAGGAACAGGCCGAAGAAGGTCACGCCCAGCATGCCGCTGAATACCGCCACGCCCATCGCATGGCGCATTTCGGCGCCGGCGCCGCTCGAGAAGACCAGCGGCACCACGCCCATGATGAACGCGATCGACGTCATCAGGATCGGACGCAGACGCAGGCGGCAAGCTTCCAGCGCCGCTTCGACGATGGTGCGGCCATGGTCTTCGAGTTCGCGGGCGAATTCGACGATCAGGATCGCATTTTTCGACGCCAGCCCCACCAGCACGAACAGCGCGATCTGGGTGAAGATGTTGTTGTCGCCACCGGTCAGCTTGACGCCGATGAGGGCACACAGGATCGACATCGGCACGATCAGGATCACCGCCAGCGGCAGGGTCCAGCTTTCGTATTGGGCCGCGAGCACCAGGAACACCAGCAGCACGCACAGCGGGAACACCAGCACCATCGTGTTACCCGACAAAATCTCCTGGTAGGTCAGTTCGGTCCATTCGTACGACACGCCCTTCGGCAGCGTTTCGGCGGCGATCTTTTCCAGCGCGGCCTGCGCCTGGCCGGACGACACGCCAGGAGCCGGGCCGCCGTTCATGTCGGCCGATACGTAGGCGTTGTAGCGCTGCACGCGGTCAGGGCCATAGGTATCCTTGATGCGCATCAGCGACGACAGCGGAATCATCTCGCCCTTGTCGTTACGGACCTTGAGCTGGGCGATCTGGTCGGCATGCGAGCGGAATGGCGCATCGGCCTGCACGCGCACCTGGTAGGTACGGCCGAACTGGTTAAAGTCGTTCACGTACATCGAGCCCAGATTGATCTGCAAGGTCTGGTAAATCGTCGTCAGCGGCACGCCGAGCTGCTTGGCCTTGACTTTGTCGACATCGGCGAACAGCTGCGGCACGTTGATCTGGAAGCTCGAGAATACGCCGGCCAGTTGTGGGTTCTGCCAGGCTTTCATCTGCATCGCCTGGGTTGCCTTGTACAACTCGTCGTAGCCCACGTTGCCGCGATCTTCGATCATCATCTTGAAGCCGCCCACCGTGCCAAGGCCGTTGACCGGCGGTGGCGGGAACACCATGATGAAGGCATCCTGGATGGCGCCGAGGCGCTTGTTGACCTCGGCCGCGATCTCGGGACCGGACAGGCCTTTGCCGGTGCGCTGCTCGAAGGACTTGAGCGTGACGAACACGATGCCGGCGTTGGGCGCATTGGTAAAGTCGTTGATCGACAGGCCAGGGAAGGCAATCGACGATTCCACGCCCGGCACCTTGGCCACAATGTCGGACATCTGGCGGATCACGGCGTCGGTGCGGTCGAGTGAAGCTGCGTCAGGCAATTGGGCAAAACCGACCAGGTACTGCTTGTCCTGGGCCGGCACGAAGCCGTTCGGCACCGCCTTGAACATGAACACGGCGGCAACCGCCAGCACGGCGTACACCATCAGCGAAATGCCCTTGCGTTTCAGGACCACGTTCACGCCGCCTTCATACTTGGTCGACGCGCGGCCGAAGAAACGGTTGAACCAGGCGAAGAAACGGCCGAACAGCTTGTCCATCACGCGCGTCAGTCCATCTTTCGGCGCATGGTGGGGCTTGAGCAAGGCGGCGGCCAGGGCCGGCGACAGGGTCAGCGAGCTGAATGCCGAAATCACGGTCGAAATGGCGATCGTCAGCGCGAACTGGCGGTAGAACTGGCCCGACAGGCCGGCGACAAAAGCGATCGGCACGAACACGGCGCACAGCACCAGCGCGATGGCGATGATCGGACCGCTCACCTCTTTCATCGCTTGCACGGTGGCGTCGCGCGGGGTTAAGCCCGCTTCGATATTGCGTTCCACGTTTTCGACCACGACGATGGCGTCATCGACCACGATACCGATGGCCAGCACAAGGCCGAACAGCGACAGCGTGTTAATCGAAAAGCCGAAGCCCAGCATCACCGCAAAGGTGCCGATGATCGATACCGGCACGGCCAGCAGCGGAATGATCGATGCGCGCCAGGTTTGCAGGAAGATGATCACCACCAGCACCACCAGGGCAACTGCTTCGAGCAGGGTGTGGATGACCGACTTGATCGATGCGCGCACGAACTGGGTCGGGTCGTATTCCACGCTGAAGTCGACGCCTTCGGGGAAGTCTTTCTTCAGTTCCGCCATTTTGGCGCGCACGTCAGCCGACAGTTGCAAGGCGTTTGCGCCCGGCGCTTCGAAAATACCGATGGCGGCGGCCGACTTGTTGTTGAGCAGCGCGCGCAGCGAGTAGGAGTTCGATCCCAGTTCGAGCCGCGCCACATCCTTGAGGTGCGTGATGGCGCCGTCGGAACCGGTGCGCACGATGATGTCGCCGAATTGCTCGACCGACGTCAGGCGGCCCTGGGTGTTGACGGTCAGCTGGAACTCCGCGCCTTTCGACGGCGAAGCGCCGATCACGCCGGCGGCGACCTGCACGTTTTGTTCGCGCACCGCGGTCACGACGTCGGACGCGGTCATGCCGCGCGCCGCCACTTTTTGCGGATCGAGCCAGATGCGCATGGCGTAGTCGCCTGCGCCGAACAGCTGGGTGTCGCCCATGCCCGGGATGCGGGCCAGCTGGTCCTTCACGTTCAGCACCGCGTAGTTGCGCAGGTAGACGTCGTCATAACGGCCGGTCGGCGACAACAGATGCACCACCATGGTCAGGTTGGGCGAGCTTTTCACGGCCGTCACGCCGATCTGGCGCACTTCCTCAGGCAGGCGTGGCAAGGCGCGCTGGATGCGGTTTTGCACCTGCGACTCGGCCTGTTCGACATTGGTGCCGACCTTGAACGTCACGGTCAGCATCAGCGAGCCGTCCGAAGTGTTCTGCGACGACATGTACAGCATGTTTTCGACGCCGTTGATCTGTTCTTCCAACGGGGCGGCGACGGTTTCGGCGATCACTTTCGGGTTCGCGCCAGGGTACTGGGCACGCACCACGACCGATGGCGGCACGACGTCTGGGTATTCGGAGATCGGCAATGCAAAAATCGACAGCAGGCCGGCCACGAAGATGATGATCGACAGGACGGCCGCGAAAATCGGCCGGTCGATGAAAAATCGTGAAAAGTTCATATCAGTTATTCCTTGGTTTTAGCCGATGCGTCGGCAACCTTGACTTCTTGTTTGGCTTCGGCGGCCTTCGGTTCGGCTGGCTTGGCGTCGTCGGCCTTCGCCTGCGGCGCCTTGGTGTCCTGGTCCATCGCCACGATCTGCGCCGTCACCGCTGCGCCGGGCTGCACGCGCTGCAGGCCGTTGATGACGATTTTTTCGCCCGGCTTGACGCCGCTGCGCACCACGCGCAGGCCGTTCACGCTAGGGCCCAGGACCACGGCGCGGTATTCGGCCTTGCTGTCGGCGCCGATCACGTAGACGAACTTGCGGTTCTGGTCCGTGCCGACCGCGCGGTCGCTGATCAGGACCGTCTTGACCTGGGTCGCTTCGCCGCCGCCCAACTGCACCCGTGCGAACAGGCCTGGAACGAGCGTGTTGTCGGTGTTGTCGAACATGGCTCGCATGCGCACGCTGCCGGTTGCCGAGTCGAGGCGGTTGTCGATGAATTCGAGCTTGCCTTCGTGCGGGAAGCCGCTCTCGTTGGCCAGGCCGATCTTGACCGGCACCGTGGTGCCCTTCTGGGCCACGCGGCCGACGCGCAGGTAGGTGTCTTCGTCGCCGTCGAAGGTCGCGTAGATCGGATTACTCGATACCACCGAGGTCAGGATCACGGCGCCGTCGACCAGGTTGCCGGTGGTGACTTCGGCTTTCGAGACGCGCCCGCCGATCGGCGCGTGCACATTGGTGTAGCTCAGGTTCAGGCGCGCCGCTTCCAGCGAGGCCTGGGCCGCGCGCACGTTGGCGTCCAGTTCCTTCAGGCCCGATGCCTTTTCGTCGAACTCGCGCTGCGCGATCGCCTTGTCGCCCAGCAGGCGCTCGGCACGGGCCAGTTCCAGCTTGGCCAGGTCGGCGCGCGCGCGGGCCGAGCTCACGGCCGCTTCGGCGCGATTGGCTTCGGCCTGGTAGGGTCGCGGGTCGATCACGAACAGCACGTCGCCCTTCTTGACGACGCTGCCCGGCTTGAAGTTGACCGAGGTGATAAAGCCGTTCACGCGCGCCCGGATGTCGACGCGGTCGACCGCTTCCAGACGGCCCGAGAATTCCTGGGTCTCGTTGACCGAGCGTTCGATCACGGTAGCGGCGGTGATCGGCGGGCCGGCAGGTGCTGCCGGCTGGGCCTTGCTGTTCGCCTCTTCACAACCCGCCAGCGACAAGGCCGCCAGTCCCGCCAGTGCCATCGCAGCCGCGAGCGGGCGGGCGAAGGTCATTAATCGATTAGTGGTTTTCATTTTTTTCCTCTTATTGATGAAAATGTTTAATAAATCAGCCGGTACGAAGACTTGAAGCGAGCTGTGGTGTTTCAAAAGGCGAAAAGGGTCCGTACGCTGCGGCGAGGGTCTCTCAGCGCAGCTGCACGGGGGTAACTGGTGGTGTTACGGGTAATGCGCTAATTCAGGATGGCGGGGTATCCAGGCCATGTAAAAAATTGCCGATTTCATGCAGCGCCACGGCTTTGCAGGCGCACTCGTTGCGCGCGGCCGTATCGTCCAGGGGCGCCGCCGCCATGCGCTTGACCGTGGTGGTGACGCCGCAGGTGGCCAGCTTGGCCCCGTATTGTTCAGCCTCGTCGCGCAACGGATCGTCTTCGGCGGACAGGATCAGCGCCGGCGGCAGGTTCTTCAGGCGGCTCGATTGCAGCGGCGACGCGTACGGGTGGGTGCGGTCGGCCGCATTCGGCAGGTAGCCCCGGTAGCTGGCGGCGCACCTGACGGCCACGCCGGCCAGGCTGGCGTCGTGCGGGATCGCGCGCATCGAACAGGTGGACAGGCCCGGGTCGAGCATCGGCATGATCAGGATCTGCCCCACCAGCGCCGGCCCGCCGCGGTCGCGCGCCATCAGGGTGCACACGGCGGCCAGGTTGGCGCCGGCTTCGATACCCGCCACCACCAGGCGCTTGCCGCTCCATCCCAGCTTGGCCTTGTGCTTCTTGGACCAGGCCAGCACCGCGTGCGCATCTTCGGCGGCGGCGGGGAACGGGCGCTCGGTGGCCAGCGTGTAGCGCGATGCCAGCACCAGGTGCTGGGTCGAGCAGCTGGCCAGGTGGCGCAGGAATTCGTCCGCCTCATCGAGGTCGCCGCCGATAAAGCCGCCGCTGTGGAAGAACACGATCAAGCCATCTTTTTTGGCGCCGGCGTCGCCGCCGCAATACAGACGCGCAGCCAGCGGGCCTTCGGCCCCCGCAACCTCAAGGTCGCGTATCTTCAGCTGCACCGGCGCGTCCTGGGCGCTCATGGCGCCTCCGCCAAGTCGTCGTCGGCCGAGGCAGCGGCCAGCAGGGACGTCCCGAACAGGTCATGTGCAAGTGCGTCAAAACCGACGCTTTCCGCACTCGCGGCCTGCGGGAACTGGTCGGACAAGGCGGTACCCGTGAGCGTCAGCATCGCCATCGCGAGTGTCGCGATCATCATGATTGCTTTTTGATAACGCATAATAGTAGCCCTTTCCTTCCAGTTGTCCCGACATCCTTTGATGCAGTACGGTCACTTTAAACTTGTTCTACAATCTGATAAAGAGGGCAATAGCGAATTGATTGTTCAGGATTCCGAACAATACGGAGAGATATGAATAAATTACAAGCAATGGAAGTGTTTGTTCAGGTAGTCGACTCTGGCGGCTTTACGCGCGCGGCCGAGAACATGCAGCTTCCCAAAGCGACCGTCTCGACCCTGGTGCAGGCGCTCGAACTGGCGCTCGAAGTCAAGCTGCTGCACCGCACAACCAGGCATGTGAGCGTGACCGCCGACGGCGCCGCCTATTATGAGCGCTGCCTGCGCATCCTGTCGGACGTGCGCGAGGCCGAGGAATCGCTCTCGCGCAACCGCGCCAATCCGAGCGGACGGTTGCGGGTCGATGTGTCGAGCGGGATCGCCAACGACATTTTGCTGCCGGCATTGTCCGATTTTTTCAATCGCTATCCCGACATCCGGCTCGACCTCGGTTGCGGCGACCGCCCGGTCGACCTGATCGAAGAAGGCGTCGATTGCGCCATCCGCGGCGGCAACCTGCCCGATTCGGCGCTGATCGCGCGCCGCGTGGGCGTGCTCCATTTCGTGACCTGCGCCACGCCGGGCTACCTGGACCGGCATGGGCGCCCCACCCACCCGAACGACCTGGCCAGCCACCGCTGCATCAACTACTTCTCCACCAAGACCGGCAAGATCTACGACTGGGACTTCATCCGCGGCGATGAAGTGATCAACATCGCCGCGCCGGCGTGCCTGGCCGTGAACGACTCCACCGCCTACCTCACGGCGGGGATGCAGGGGCTCGGGCTGATGCAGATGTCGAGCTTCATGGTCGACCAGATGGTCGCCGCCGGCAAGCTGGAGATCGTGCTCCCCGACTGGAGCAGCACACCGCTGCCGATCAACGTGGTGTATCCTCAGAACCGCCACCTGTCGGCCAAGGTGCGCGTCTTCGTCGAATGGGTGGCCGACCTGTTCCTCACCCATCCGCTCCTGCAACTGCAAAGGCCCTGATATGCACAGCATCGTCTTCCTCGACCGCGACAGCCTGATGGCCGAGGTGCGCCGTCCCTCGTTCGAGCACGCCTGGCGCGATTACGGCGCAACCGGCGCCGGCCAGGTGGCCGAGCGCCTGCGTGGCGCCACCATTGCGATCACCAACAAGGTGCCGCTGCGGGCGGCCGACATCGCGCATCTGCCGGAACTGAAGATGGTGGCCATTTCGGCTACCGGCACCAACAACGTCGATCTCGATGCCTGCCGCGCGCGCGGGATCGTGGTCTCGAACATCCGCAATTACTCGCTGGTGTCGGTGCCGGAGCACTGCATGAGCCTCATCCTCGCCTTGCGCCGCAACCTGAAAGCCTACGGCGCCGACGTTGATGCGGGGCGCTGGCAGAAGGCGTCGCAATTCTGCCTGCTCGACCATCCAATAGCCGACCTGGCTGGCAGCCGGCTCGGCATCGTCGGCTACGGCGCGCTGGGCAAAAAGGTGGCGGCGCTCGGGCGCGCGTTCGGCATGCGCGTGAGCGTGGTGTCGCGCTCGCGGGTGGATGACGCCGGTGTCGATGTCATGACGCTCGACGAACTGCTGGCGACCAGCGACGTGGTCAGCCTGCACCTGCCTTTGACCGCGCAGACGGCCAACATGATCGGAACAAGGGAACTGGCCCGCATGAAGCGCAGCGCGCTCCTGATCAACACCGCCCGCGGCGGCCTGGTGGACGAGGCGGCGCTGGCCCAAGCGCTGACCGATGGCACGATCGGCGGCGCCGGCTTCGATGTGCTGAGCCAGGAACCGCCCTTGCCGGATAACCCGCTGCTGGCGCTGCGGCTGCCGAATTTTATCCTGACCCCTCACGTGGCGTGGGCCAGCGCGGGCGCCATGCAGACCCTGGCCGATATGCTGATCGATAACGTGGAGGCGTTCGAGGCCGGCACACCGCTCAACGTGGTTTAAGATCCAGTCCCGGGATTAGCTTCCGTCTCTCCCGCGAAGGCGGGAGCCCATGGCACCGACGATCAGCGACGGCGCCTCAAAACGTCCCGGGCAACAGGATATTGCTGTCCACATCATTCACATCGCGCAGGCCGCAAAACGCCATGGTCAGATCGAGCTCGTTGCGGATGATCTCCAGGCACTTCGTCACGCCCTGCTCGCCCATCGCGCCCAGCCCGTACAGAAACGGCCTGCCGATATACACGCCCTTGGCGCCGAGGGCCAGGGCGCGGATCACGTCCTGTCCCGAACGCACGCCGCCATCCATGTGCACCTCGATGCGCTTGCCGACCGCCTCCACGATGGCCGGCAGCGCCCCGATGCTCGACTGCGCGCCATCGAGCTGGCGCCCGCCATGGTTCGACACGATCAGCGCATCGGCCCCGGAGTCCGCCGCCAGGCGCGCATCTTCCGCATCCATGATGCCCTTGATGATCAGTTTTCCGCCCCAGCGCCGCTTGATCCATTCCACATCGGCCCACGACAGCGCCGGGTCGAACTGCTGAGAGGTCCACGCCGACAGCGACGACATGTCCGACACATCGCTCGCGTGCCCGACGATATTGCCGAAGCCGCGCCGCGGCGTGCGCAGGATGCCCATGCACCAGCGCGGCTTGGTCATCAGGTTGACGATATTCGCCAGGGTCATCTTGGGCGGCGCCGTCATGCCGTTGCGGAGATCCTTGTGGCGCTGGCCCAGCACCTGCAGGTCGAGCGTGAGCACCAGCGCCGAGCAGCGCGCCGCCTTGGCGCGGTCGATCAGGCGGTTGATGAATTCGCGGTCCTTCATCACATACAGCTGGAACCAGAACGGCTTGGTGGTGTGCGCGGCCACATCCTCGATCGAACAGATGCTCATGGTTGAGAGGGTGAACGGCACGCCGAAGCGCTCCGCCGCGCGCGCGGCCAGGATCTCGCCGTCCGCATGCTGCATGCCGGCCAGCCCGGTCGGCGCCAGCGCGACCGGTATCGCCACGTCCTGCCCAATCATCGTCGTGCGCGTGGTGCGGTCGACCAGATTGACCGCCACCCGCTGGCGGAACTTGATCTTCGCGAAATCGTCGCTGTTGGCGCGATAGGTCGATTCGGTCCACGAACCGGCGTCGGCGTAGTCGTAGAACATGCGCGGAACGCGCTTGCGGGCCAGTACTCGCAGGTCTTCAATGGTCGTGATGATGGTCATGCATCTCCTTGCGTGTTGTACCCTCCGCCGCCACGCTGAGCGGCAGGTCGATGAAAAACGTGGTGCCCCGCCCCGCGTAGCTCTCGACGCGGATGCTCCCTTCCAGCAGCGAGGTGACGATGTTGTAGGTGATGTTCAAACCCAGGCCGGAACCGCCCTGCCCCATCTTGGTCGTGAAAAACGGATCGAAGATGCGCGCCTGGTGCTCGACCGGGATGCCCACGCCATCGTCAATGAAAGCCACCTGCACCCGTTCCGTCCCCTGCAGGCTGGCCGTGACCGTGATCGCGCCGCCGATGCGCCCTTCGAACGCATGCAGCAGCGCGTTGTTGATCAGGTTGATCAGCACCTGCCCGAACGGGCCCGGGTAGCTGTCCATCTCGATGCCGGGTTCCACCTGCAGGGTGAGCGTGTGGCCGCACTTGCGCACCTGGTTCATCATGGTGGCCACGATTTCGTGCGCAGCCTGTTCCAGGTTGAAGCGGCGCCGCTGCGCGCTGGCCTGGTCCACCGCCACCTGCTTGAAGCTGTTGAGCAAATCGGCGGCGTTGAACAGGCTGCGCATGATCAGTTCCGACGCCTCCTGCGACGCATCGATGAACACCTTCAGGTCGGAGCGGCGGATGCTCGCGCCGTCGAACTTCTGCGCGATTTCGCCGGTCTTTTCCTGCAAGGTGCTGGCCATCAGCAGGCTGTTGCCGATCGGGGTATTGAGTTCATGCGCCACGCCGGCCACCAGCGAGCCCAGTGCCGCCAGCTTTTCCTGCGCGACCAGTTGCGCCTGGGTGCTCTGGAGCTGGCGGTAGGCGTCGGCGTTATCGAACGCCACGCCCACGTAGGACGCCAGCGTGCGCAGCATGTCGAGATGAATCCGTTCGTAGGCATTGGTCACATAGCTGTGCACCGATACCACGCCCAGCATGCGGCCGTTGACGGCGATCGGCACGTACAGCAGCGAGCGCGGCGACGTCGGCAAGGAGCCGTCTTCGAGCGTGCCCAGGTTCTCCGCGCTGGAAGTGAGCAGCAGGTCGCTGATGTAATTGCCGTACTCCTTCTCCAGGTCATTGATGAACACATCGCGCTCGTTGACGATGCACCACACCGCCAGCTGGTTCGGATGGTCCATGCTGCGCGAGTACGGCAAATAGCGCTTGCCGCCCTCCATGGCGAACGGGTAATCGATACAGGCGCGCTCCGGCCGATACAGGCCGATGCCGAACACGCTCGCATCCATCAGCTCATTGACGTGCGCGTACAGCATCAGCATGATCGATTCGCTATCGAGCTTGGCGGTCAACTTGCGCCCGATGTCGCTCAGGAGCGCGATATTGCGGTGCGCCTGCTCCACTTCCACTTTCTGGCGTTCGACCGAGTCCTTTTGCAGTTGCAGTTCGGCCGTGCGCGAGCCGACCAGCCGTTCGAGCAGGGACTTCTGCTGCACCAGCGCGCGTAGCCGCAGGCGCAGCAGCGCATAGCCCACGCCCAGCGCCAGGGCCGCCAGCGCCATGCGGAACCACCAGGTTTTCCATACCGGTGGCGTGATCGTGATGGCGAGCGCGGTCGGCGCCTCGTTCCACACGCCGTCCTTGTTGCTGGCCCTGACGCGGAACACATAGCGCCCCGGATCGAGATTGGTGTACGTGGCGAAGCGCTTGCCGGCGTCGGTGCTGACCCAGCCCTGGTCGAATCCTTCGAGCTGGTACAGGTAGCGGTTGCGCTGGGGGTCGGCAAAATGCAGGGCCGCGAATTCGAGCGAGAGCACCGAATCACGATGCGACAGCGTGATCTCGCGCGCGTCTTCGATGGCGCCGCTGAAGCTGACGTCATCTAACTGCTGGCCGGGGCGCAGGGGGCGGTTGAAGATCAGGAAGTCGGTGATCATGACCGCCGGCGGGTAGGGATTTTCGCGGATCGCCTCCGGACGGAACGAGGTCAGGCCGTTGATGCCGCCGAAGTGCAGGCTGCCGTCGCCGCTGCGCGCGGCCGCGCCGACGAAATACGAGCCGTCGGTCAGGCCATCCCTGGCCGTGTAGTGCTTGACCTGGCCGTTGGACGGGTCCAGGCGCGCCAGGCCGGCGGTGCTGCTCACCCACAGCATGCCGGCGTCGTCTTCCAGGATGCCGCCGATCGGGTCGGCGGCGCCGGCGCCGTTAAGGTCATAAAAGCGAAAGCGCACCTTGCCGTCGGCGCCCGTTTCAACCCGGTGCAGGCCGCCCGCCGTGCCGACCCACAGCTGGCCGGCGCGCGACTCGAACAGATAGTAGATACGGCTGTGGCGCAGGCCGGCCGGATCGGCCGGGTCGTAGCGGTAATGGGTAAAGCGGCTGGTGGCCGGGTCGAGCCGTTCGAGGCCGTTGTCGGTGCCGATCCAGACAATGCCGCGCTGGTCCTCCACGATCGCGAAACCGTGGTTCTCGCCCAGGCTGTGCGGATTGTGCGGATCGTGGCGCCAGCCGATCCGGGTGCCGCTGGCCGGATCGTAACGCACCACGCCGCCGCGCGTGACGATCCACAGCTTGCCGGCGCGGTCGACCAGCAGGCGCTGGATATACGAGGCGTTGGCGTCGCCGCCGAGCGGCAGCGGCGTGGCGTGGCCGCCTTGCTTGTCCATCGACGACAGGCCGGTCGGCGTGCCGACCCATACACGATCGACGCCGACCGCCAGCGCCGTTACCAGTTCGCCCGGGCGCATGCGCGTAACGCTCCCGCTTTGCAGGTCGACCCTGTTCACGCCACCGCCGGTCGTGCCAAGCCACAGCGCGCCGCCGGCATCGGGCGCCAGGGCCCGGATCTTGTCGGAACTGAGGCTGGCCGGATCGTCGGGACTATGCGCGAGCCGGTTAAAGCCCCCGCTGGCGATGTCGACCCGGTTGACGCCACCGAACCAGCTGCCGACCCACAGCGTGCCGCTGCGGTCGAGGAAGCTGGCCGCGACGCGGTTGTCCGACAGCGAATGGCGGTCGAGCGGCTGATGGCGGTAGCTCACGAACTTGCCGCTGGCGGGATCGCGCCACAGCAAGCCATCGAGTTCGGTGCCGACCCACAGGTTGCCTTTGGGGTCGTGGTACAGCGACTGCACGCGCACCGCGCCGATACCGTCGGCCGCACCGTACTGGCGCCGTGCCGGCTGCGCCCCGCCCAGCTGCCACGCTTCGAGCCCGCCGCCGGTGCCTACCCATAAAGTGCGGTTGGCGCCGAGCGAGAGCGAGAGCACCTGGTTGCGTCGGGCGTCGCTACGCCGGGCGTCGCCGCTCAAGGCCACCGTAAAGCGCTCGAAGCGCTGCGCGCCGGGTGCCAGCCGGTCCAGGCCACGCGCCGTCGCGACCCACAGGCTGCCGTCGGTGTCGCGCACCAGCGCGTTGACGCGGTCGTCGGAAAGGCTGGCGCCATCGCCCGGGTCGTGGCGCAACGTGGCAAAGCGCGCGCTGGTCGGATCGAAGTGCTTCAGTCCCTCGCCCGTGGCCAGCCACAAGCCTCCGCCGCCGTCGGCGACGATGGCCGAGACCACGCGGTTGTTCATGCCGGCGGCGGCATTGCCGGCGCTGGCGTAGCGGATGAATTTGCGAGTCCCGCGTTCATAGCGGATCAAGCCGCCCTTGGTGCCGAACCACAGGCGGCCCTGGTCGTCCTCGAACGAGGCGGAGATGTAGTTGTCGGCGATGCTGTCCGGATCGGCGGGATCGTTCTTGAAGACGATCATGCGGTAGCCGTCGTAGCGGTTCAGGCCTGCCTGCGTGCCGAACCACATGAAGCCCTGGCGGTCTTGCAGGATGCTCTGCACCGATTCCTGCGACAAGCCCTGTTCGAGCCCGATATGCTCGAAGCGCAGGCTGCGCACGGGAGCCGCCGGCGCCGCGCCCATGCACGCCACGCCCAGCAGCCAGGCCAGGGCAAGGCGGCGCAGAATCGCGTTCGGGCGAGCGGTCAATCGGAGCATGTTGTCGGCATTCCAGAGCGTTCCAGGCAGCAATAGGAGTAATCTAACAGATGCCCGCCCGGGGGTGAAAATTACTTGCTGCCCCCCGCCTTCCGTTCCCCTCTGGACAAACAGCGAAGACGCTACTACAATAGCGCCTTCTTCGGAAATGCAAGCGAACCGGAGAGTAGTAGAAGCACCGGGTAGGAGGCGCCAGCAAATCAAGGGTTCCGAAAACAAGGTGAAACTGCTATAATCGTTGCTTAAGCGGCTGTAGCTCAGTTGGATAGAGTACTTGGCTACGAACCAAGGGGTCGTGGGTTCAATTCCTGCCAGCCGCACCAAAATTCGTAATGACGAAGGGCCTGTGGAGAAATCCGCAGGCCCTTTTTCTTTGCCCTGCCGGTTGCTTGTTCGGTGCTTTCGCAAGAAAAGCGTGACAAGATTTGGTAAAGCCCGAGGGCGCTGCTATAATGTTTGCTCAAGCGCGGCTGTAGCTCAGTTGGATAGAGTACTTGGCTACGAACCAAGGGGTCGTGGGTTCAATTCCTGCCAGCCGCACCAA
>DASVVC010000108.1:0-50474 GCA_036386755.1 Telluria sp. | reverse complement strand
ACGACGTCGATTTTTTCCTGCTCCGCGATCTGCTCGAGCAGCTTGGAAGCGCGGGCCCAGATGGCGGCGCGTTCTTCGCTCTTGCGCTGGATGAGGTCTTCGCGGAACTCGCGCTGGGTGCGCTGCACGTCTTTTTCGAGGTCGAGCAGTTCGCGCGCGCGCCGGGTACGTTCCAGTTCCGGCAGGGTCGGCGCGTCGGCCTCGAACTTCGCTTCCATCGACTTGAAGCGCGTGAGCGTGTCCTGGATCGACTTCTGGCGCTTGGAAAACTCGGCTTCGATCTTGGCGTCGGCGGCCTTGGCCAGCTTGGACTCGGTCATCAGCCGTTCGGTGAAAACGTAGCCAATCCTGCTCGGCGCGGTTTGCGCCTGGGCCAGCGAGCACGCGCACAAAGCCAGCAGGGCAAGATGCTTGGGCCAGGAGGCAGTCACAGTGTTCAACATAGTTCTCCGCAATCTAAAATGGAAACGGTCGCGTTAGCGATCAGAAACCGGTACCCATCTGGAACTGGAAGCGTTCCAGGCGATCGCCAGGTTTCGCGTTCAAAGGCTTAGCATAACTCAACTTGAGCGGACCGACCGGCGAAATCCAGCTCACGCCCAGGCCGGCCGAGTAGCGCAGTTCGTTCAGGCGCATTTTCTGGTCTTCGCTGTAGACCTGGCCGGCGTCGGCGAAGCCGAACCAGCGCAGGCTGCGGTCCGAACCGCTGCCCGGGAACGGCATCTGCAGTTCGGCATTGCCGATGATGCGCTTGGCGCCGCCCACGGCGTCGCCGTTGCGGTCGACCACGCCGAGCGAGGAGCTCAGGTAGCCGCGCACGGAACCGATGCCGCCGCCGTAGAAGTTCTTGAAGACCGGGTACGGACTGCCCTTGATGCCCTGGCCGTAATCGAGCTCGCCGCGCAACGCCAGGGTGATCTTGTTGGTCAGCGGACGGTACCATTCCTGGTTGTAGACGGCGCGGTAGTATTTGGTGTCGCCGGCCAGGTCGACCTCGAGGTTCATGCGCTGGTAGCGGCCGGCCGATGGCGTGATCGCGCTGTCGCGGCTGTCGCGCTGCCAGGCTGCGGTAAACGGCAAGGCGTTGGTGGTGGCGCTGCCGATGCCGCTCTCGATGCCGGTGATCTGGCGCACGTAGTCCTGGTAGCGGGTCGGGCTGGTGATGTCGGTTTCGATGGTGGTGCGTTCGATGCCGACGCCGAAGTAGACGGTGTCGGTTTCGGAGAACGGCACGCCGTAGCTGACACGCCCGCCGGTCTGCTTGACCTTGTAGGTGCCCTGGTTCAGCGCCGGCGGATTCAGGGTGCGCAGGTACAGTTCGAACTGCTGCGACACGCCGTCTTCGGTGAAGTACGGATTCATGTGCGACAGCGCGATCGTGCGGCTGTAGTCGCTGGTGTTGAGCTCCATGCCGACCGTGTTGCCGCTGCCGGCAAAGTTGGCCTGCTGGATCGACGCCGTGAAGGTGAATTTTTCCGCCTGCGAGAACGAGCCGCCGATCAGGAAGTTACCGGTCGGTTTTTCGACCACGGTGAGGTTGACGTCGACCTGGTCCGACGTACCCTGGGCTTCCGGGGTGTCGATGGTCACTTCCTTGAAGTAGCCCAGGCGGTCGACGCGGTCGCGCGACATCTTGATCTTGTTGCCGTCGTACCAGGAACCTTCGAACTGGCGGAACTCGCGGCGAATGACTTCGTCGCGCGTGGTGGTGTTGCCGGCGATGTTCATGCGGCGCACGTAGGCGCGCTTGCCCGGGTCGACAAAGAAGGTAAATGCCACCTGGCGCTTTTCGCGGTCGATTTCCGGGTTGGCGTTGACGTTGGCAAACGCGTAGCCGAAGGTGCCCATGCGGTCCGAAATGAGCTTGTTGCTCAAGGTGAGCAGCTCGCCCGAATAGGTCTGGCCTTCGCGCAGGCGCACCAATTCCTTCAGTTCTTCTTCGCGCCCGAACATTTCGCCTTCGAGCTTGATGCCGGAAACGGTGTACTTCTCGCCTTCGGTGATGTTGATCGTCAGGTAGATGTCTTTTTTGTCGGGCGTGATCGAGACCTGCGTCGATTCGACGTTCGCTTCCAGGTAGCCGCGGTTCAGGTAGAACGACTTGATCGATTCGATGTCGCCGGTCAGCTTGGTCTTGGAATACTGGTCGGCCTTGGTGTACCAGGTGAACCAGCCGGAAGTGCCCAGTTGCAGCACGTCGCGCAATTCCTTGTCCGAGAAAGTCTTGTTGCCGACGATGCTGATCTGCTTGATGCGCGCGACTTCGCCTTCGTCGACGTTGAACATGACGGTGACGCGATTGCGTTCGATCGGCGTGACGGTGGTGGTGATCTTGACGCCGTACAACCCGTGCGACAGGTACTGGCGCTTGAGTTCCTGCTCGGCGCGGTCGACCGAGGCCTTGTCGAAAATCTTGGTCTCGCCGACGCCGATTTCCTTGAGCGCCTTGACCAGCACGTCCTTTTCGAATTCCTTGGTGCCGGTAAAATCGACGGTGGCAATGGCCGGCCGCTCTTCGACCAGCACGACCAGCACGCCCTTTTCTTCTTCCAGGCGCACGTCCTTGAAAAAGCCCGTCGCGTACAGCGCCTTGATGGCGGCGATGCTCTTCTCGTCGTTGAACGTTTCGCCCACGCGCACCGGCAGGTAGCTGAACACGGTACCGGCTTCGGTGCGCTGGATGCCCTCGACCCGGATGTCCTTGACCACGAACGGGTTCACTGCAAGGGCTTGTCCGGCGCACAGCGCCAGGACGGCAGCGCCGATTAAGCTGCGACGAAAGAAAGGCAAGGCAAAACGTTCAGAATTTAATTTCATTGGGGTTATTCAATGTTCAATCGTTTGAGCAACGTACATAGGTATTCGCGGGAGGCGTGGGCGCCGGTTGCATCAGGCGCGCCACGTCATTGAAGAGCGCCAGGGCCATCAGCATCACCAGGAACACGATGCCGGCGCGCTGCGCCAGCTCCACTATCCGGTCCGGCAGGGGGCGCCCGGTCAAAACTTCCAGCGAATAATACAGCAAAAGCCCACCGTCCAGAACCGGAATTGGTAACAGATTCATCACCCCGAGACTGACGCTGACGACGGCGATAAAGCCCAGAAATTCAATCGGTCCCATGCGCGCGGTCTTGCCGGCGTAGTCGGCAATCGTGACCACGCCGGTCAGATTGGTCAGCGAAACCTGCCCGGTGACCATCTTGCCGATCATTTTCAGGCTCATCACGCTTTGCTGCCAGGTGGTCGCAGCGCCCGCCGCGATAGCCTCAAACGGGCCCAGCGTGACCTTCACCATCTCCGGCGCCGAGATGACCTGGGCGTTGATGCGCGAGATATTAGTAGCTTTATTCAATTCCGGCGTGACCGCCAGGGTCAGCGTGCGGCCGCCGCGTTCGATGACGAATTCGAGCGTGCGTCCGCACGATTGGCCGACCAGCTTCATCAGCACGGAACCATCGGGCACGCTCTTGCCGTCGATGCTCACGACGCGGTCGCCCGGCAGCATCCCTGCCCGTCCGGCCGGACCGGATGGATCGGGAATCTTGCCGATCGTCACGGGCGACAGGTACATCGGCATGCCGAGTTCGCCGAGCAGGTCGCCTTCGGCATTCTTGCCGGCCAGCGCAGCCGGCGGCAAGGTGGCGCTGTAGCGCGCTCCGCCGGGCTGGGTGACGTCGAGGCGCATGCCGTTTTTATCGAGCACGGCTTTCAGGGTTTCCCAGCGCAGCTCGGCGTAGGTAGCGACCGGCTCGCCGTTGACGGCGACGATGCGGTCGCCCCCGCGCAGGCCGGCCTGGTAAGCGGGCGTGGCGGCGTCCATCGTGCGCACGCGGGTGCCGATTTCGTCCATGCCCACCATGTACAGGCCGCCGAACACGGCAACCGCCAGCAGGAAATTGGCGAGCGGACCGGCAGCGACGATGGCGATGCGCTGCCACACATTCTTGCGCGTGTATTCGCGCGCCTGGTCGGCCTCCGACACGGCGCGGGTATCGGGATCGCGGTCGTCCAGCATGCGCACGTAGCCGCCCAGCGGCAGCATGGAGATGACCCACTCGGTCTGGTCAGCGCCGAAGCGGCGCGACCAGATGACCTTGCCGAAGCCGAGCGAAAAGCGCAGCACCTTGACGCCGCACAGGCGGGCCACCGTGTAGTGGCCCAGTTCATGGAAAATGATCAGCGGTCCCAGCGAACACAGGAACGCCAGGACGGTGGTGAGGAACGTCATCTGGCGAGACCGGCGACGATGGCTTGCGCGGCGGCGCGGGCGCGGGCGTCGCAGTCCATCACGGCCTCGATGCTGGTGGCGGCATGATGCTCGTTCTCGTGCATGACGCGCGCAATCACGCGGTCGATGTCGCGAAAGCCGATGCGACGCTCCAGGAAGGCTTGCACCGCCACTTCGTTGGCGGCGTTGAGCAGGGCCGGCGCGGTGCCGCCGGCATCGAGCGATTCGAAAGCGAGCGCCAGGCAGGGAAAGCGCTGGAAATCGGGCTTGTGGAACTGCAAGGTGCCGATGCTGGTCAGGTCGAGCTGGGCCACGCCGGACTCGATGCGCTCAGGAAAAGCGAGTGCGTTGGCGATCGGGGTGCGCATGTCCGGGTTGCCCAGTTCGGCGATCACCGAGCCGTCCACGTACGACACCATCGAATGGATCACGCTTTGCGGATGGATCACCACTTCGATCAGGGAGGCCGGCGCGCCGAACAGCCAGTGCGCCTCGATCACTTCCAGGCCCTTGTTCATCATCGTGGCCGAGTCGACCGAAATCTTGCGGCCCATGGACCAGTTCGGATGCTTGCAGGCTTCGTCGGGCGTGACGTGCTCCAAGGTCTCGACCGCGCGGTTCAGGAACGGGCCGCCGGAAGCGGTCAGCAGGATCTTGGCCACGCCGGCGGCATTGGGCGAGCGCGCATACGATTGCGGCAGGGACTGGAAAATCGCGTTGTGTTCGCTGTCGATCGGCAGCAAGGTGGCGCCGTGCTCGTGTACCGCATCCATGAACAGCTGGCCGGACATGACCAGCGCTTCCTTATTGGCGAGCAAAATTTTCTTGCCGGCGCGGGCCGCGGCCAGGGTCGGGGCCAGGCCGGCGGCGCCGACGATGGCGGCCATCACGGTATCCGTGCCGGGGCTGGAGGCGATCGAGCACAGTGCCGCTTCGCCGTAGTCGACCTGTGTATTGATGTCGCGCTCGCGCAGCAAGGCGGCGAGGCGCGCGGCCGCGTCCGCGCTGCCGACCACGGCGCGCGCGGGCCTAAATTGCGCGCACTGCTCGGCCAGTTCTTCCACCTTGGCATGCGCGCTGAGCGCATACACCTGGTATTTGTCGGGGTGGCGTGCAAGCACGTCCAGGGTGGACACGCCGATCGAACCGGTCGCGCCTAGAATGGTGATGCGTTGCATAGGCGTTTTTTCCAACTTTTTCTCAAACTTCGTTTATAGCAGCATTCCGGTGTAAATCAGGGCGGCGAGCGGCATGACCGGTACCAGCGCATCGATGCGGTCGAGCACGCCGCCATGGCCCGGCAGCAGGTTGCTGCTGTCCTTGACGCCGGCGCGCCGCTTGAGCTGCGATTCGACCAGGTCGCCGACCACGCTGGCGGCGACCAGCACCACCAGCACCGCCAAGGTTCCGCCCCAGCCCAGCCTGGCCTGCAGGTGGACCGGGAAGGTATCGGCCAGCAGCGGGCCGGCGAACATGATCAACAGGCTCGACAGGACCAGCACGGCAATGCCGCCGCCGATCGCGCCTTCCCAGGATTTGCCCGGCGAAATCGTCGGCGCCAGCTTGCGCTTGCCGAAGGCCTTGCCGGAAAAGTACGCGCCGATGTCGGCGATCCAGACCAGCGCCATGACCGACAGCAGGTACACGGCGGAATGCTTGAAGAACAGGACGATGGCGGCAAAACACGCCACGATGGAAATGGCGTACATGGTCGCCAGCATCGTGTTGCGCCCACCTTCGGGCGGCGGCAGGCCGGTTTTCAGCGCGGGGACGAAACGGAACAGCCACAGCAGGGTCGACAGGCCGAACCAGAACTTGACCGCGCTATTGTCCTTGTACAAAAAGGCGTAGGCGAAGGCGGCGCTCCAGAACAGGGCCACCAGGAACGCCTGCTTGCGCGAGGACTTGAACAGCTGGAAGCTTTCGGTGATCGCGGCCGTGAGGAACAGCAGCACCACCGCGGCGAAGGCGGGATAATATCCGCCGAACAGCACCGCCAGCAGGACGACAAGCAAGACGACGGCGGTGATGATCCGGGTAATTAGCATCAGCTTTTCTTTCCAGCCAGTTGGTCGCCGGTGCGCCCGAAACGGCGCTCGCGGTTCTGATAGGACGCGATGGCCGCGTCCAGGGACTCGATCGAAAAATCGGGCCAGTAGGTATCGGTGAAGTACAGCTCGGAATACGCCAGCTGCCACAGCAGGAAGTTGGAAATGCGCTCTTCCCCGCCGGTGCGGATGAACAGGTCCGGCTCGGGCGCGTAGGCCATGGCCAGGTGCTCGGCCAGCTGCTCTTCGGCAAAGCTGGTGATGCCCGGATTGGCGGCGACCATCTTGCCGGTGGCCTGCATGATGTCCCAGCGGCCGCCGTAATTGGCGCATATGGTGACCGTCAGGCGCGTGTTGTTGGCGGTGCGGCGCTCGGCCGAGGCGATCATGTCTTGCAGCTTGGAATCGAAACGCGACAAATCGCCCACGACTTTCAGGCGGATATTGTTTGCGTGCATCTTCGCCACTTCGCGTTCGAGCGCGGTGACGAACAGGCGCATCAGCAACGAGACTTCCTCTTCGGGGCGGCGCCAGTTTTCGGACGAAAAGGCGAACAGGGTGAGGTATTCGATGCCGCGCTGGATGCAGGCTTCGACGCAGCCGCGCACGGCTTCGACGCCCTTGACGTGGCCAGCCACGCGCGGAAGGAAGCGCTTGGTGGCCCAGCGGCCGTTGCCGTCCATGATGATTGCAACGTGGCGCGGCACGCGGGCCACTTCGGGTACTGCTGTCGTCGAACTTTTATAGATCATAAATCCAGACTATCTAGAACAAATGCATGGGAAGCGGACACCGGGTCCGCCTCCGCGTGGGCAGACCCTGCCTTGGCGTCTTCCCTCTGACTCTACACCGTCAGGACTTCTTTTTCTTTTTCAGCAACCAGTTTATCGACATCGATGACGAACTTGTCGGTCAGTTTCTGGATTTCTTCGGATGCGCGGCGCTCGTCGTCTTCCGAACACGCCTTGTCCTTGACCAGCTTCTTGAGCGACTCGTTGGCGTCGCGGCGGATGTTGCGGATCGCGATCTTGGCGTCTTCCGCCTCGCCCTTGACCAGCTTGACCATTTCCTTGCGGCGCTCTTCGGTCAACGGCGGGGTCGGTACGCGGATCATGTCGCCCTGCGACGATGGGTTCAGACCCAGGTCGGCATCGCGGATCGCCTTTTCGACCGTGGTCAGCATCTTCTTTTCCCACGGCTGCACGCCGATGGTGCGGGCGTCGATCAGGGTCACGTTGGCGATCTGGGTCAGCGCGGTGGCCGCGCCGTAGTAATCGACCATGACGTGATCGAGGATACCGGTGTGGGCGCGGCCGGTGCGGACCTTGGCCAGGTCGCTTTTAAGGGTATCGATCGACTTGTTCATGCGCTCTTGCGCGTTTTTCTTGACGTCAGCGATAGTCATGCTGCTCTCCTGTAGCTCTGAATGATATTAAACGTGTACCAGTGTACCTTCGTCTTCGCCCATGATCACGCGTTTGAGCGCGCCCGGCTTGACGATGGAAAACACCTTGATCGGCAGTTTCTGGTCGCGGCACAGCGCGAACGCGGTCGCATCCATCACCTGCAGGTGCTTGGAAATGGCTTCGTCGAAGGTAATCGACTCGTAGCGCGTGGCGTTCGGGTCCTTTTTCGGGTCGGCGGTGTAGACACCGTCGACCTTGGTGGCCTTGAGCACGATTTCGGCGCTGATTTCCGAACCGCGCAGCGCGGCGGCGGTATCGGTGGTGAAGAACGGATTGCCGGTGCCGGCGGCGAACACGACGACCTTGCCTTCTTCCAGGTATTGCAGCGCTTTCGGGCGCACGTAAGGCTCGACCACCTGCTCGATGGCGATGGCGGACATGACGCGGGCGACGATGCCGACGTGGCGCATGGCGTCGGCCAGGGCCAGCGCGTTCATCACGGTGGCCAGCATGCCCATGTAATCGGCGGTGGCGCGGTCCATGCCCTGGGCGCCGGGGGCGACGCCGCGGAAGATGTTGCCGCCGCCGATGACGACGGCCAGTTCCACGCCCAGGTTCGCTACTTCCGCGACATCGGCGACCATGCGCTCGATGGTGGCGCGGTTGATGCCGTAAGGATCATCGCCCATCAGTGCTTCGCCAGACAATTTCAGGAGTACGCGTTTGTAGGCTGGTTTCGACATGGGGGTGGGCTCCAAAAAATGACGGTTTGTATTCGGTCTTGCCGTACGCACATTTTCATGTGCGCAGATTAAAAAAACGGGCCTTCCGGCCCGCTTTCACACTTACTGCTTGTTAGCAGCCATTTGCGCCGCAACCTCTGCAGCGAAATCGTCCTGCTTTTTCTCGATGCCTTCACCGACAACATACATCGTGAATGCTTTCACGGTGGTGCTTTTTTCTTTCAGCATCTGTTCGATCGATTGCTTGTCGTTCTTTACGAACGACTGGTTCAGCAGCGATACTTCTTTCAGGTACTTCTGGATCGAGCCTTCCAGGCGCTTGGCCAGGATTTCAGCCGACTGCACCGGCTTGCCTTCGGCAACGGCTTTGTCCGCATCTTCCTGGGCTTTCAGGGCAGCGACCGAGCGCTCTTTTTCGATCAGTTCGGCAGGCACCTGGTCCGACGACAGCGACACCGGCTTCATGGCAGCGATGTGCATGGCCACGTCTTTACCGACTTGTTCGTCGCCGCCTTCGAAGTCGACCACGACGCCGATACGGGTGCCGTGCAGGTACGAGGCCAGCTTGCCGGTGGTCTCGAAACGCTGGAAGCGGCGGATCGTCATGTTCTCGCCGATCTTGCCGATCAGGGCAATACGCACTTCGTCCAGGGTCTTGCCGTCGAGCGGCAGGGCCAGCAGGGCGGCGACGTCGGCCGGGTTGTTTTCGGCAACCAGGCGCGCGGCGTTGTTCGCCAGGGCCAGGAAGTCGTCGTTCTTGGCGACGAAGTCGGTTTCGCTGTTGACTTCAACCAGGGCGCCGACATTGCCAGCGATGAAGGTTGCTACAACGCCTTCAGCGGTGATGCGGGTGGCGTTGCTGGTGGCCTTGGTGCCCAGTTTGACGCGCAGGATTTCTTCCGCACGAGCCATGTCGCCATCGGCTTCGGTCAGTGCTTTTTTGCATTGCATCATCGGTGCGTCGGTTTTCGCGCGCAGTTCGCCTACCATCGCTGCTGTAATCGCTGCCATGTGTTTCTCCTAAATTTGTGACATATTCTGTTTAAAAAAAAGGGGGAGCTGCTGCTACCCCTTTTGATTTTCCGCGGCGCCAGAGGGGCGCCTGGGGCAATTAAGCCTGCTCGGAGACTTCGACGAACTCGTCGCCAGCCGATTTAACCAGTTCAACGATTTCGTTGGAGGCGCTTGCGCGGCCTTCCAGGATCGCATCAGCAACGCCGCGGGCGTACAGCATGATCGCTTTGGACGAATCGTCGTTGCCTGGAATGACGTGGGTCACGCCTTCTGGCGAGTGGTTGGTATCGACGATGCCGATAACAGGGATGCCCAGCTTGCCGGCTTCGGTGATCGCGCCTTTGTGGTAGCCGACGTCGACGACGAAGATTGCGTCAGGAACGCCGCCCATGTCCTTGATGCCGCCGATGGCTTTTTGCAGCTTGATCATTTCGCGCTGGAACATCAGGCCTTCTTTTTTCGACAGCTTCTCAACCGAACCGTCTTCGACTTGCGCTTCCATGTCTTTCAGGCGCTTGATCGACGTTTTGATCGTCTTGAAGTTGGTCAGCATGCCGCCCAACCAGCGCTGGTCGACGAAAGGAACGCCGGCGCGTGCAGCTTCAGCGGCGATGATTTCGCGTGCCTGGCGCTTGGTGCCGACCATCAGGATCGTGCCGCGGTTCGAGGCGACCTGCTTGATGGTTTTCATGGCTTCCTGATACATACCCATCGTCTTTTCCAAGTTGATGATATGGATCTTGTTGCGGTGGCCGAAAATGAACGGCGCCATTTTTGGGTTCCAAAAACGGGTTTGGTGACCGAAGTGGACACCGGCTTCCAGCATTTCACGCATTGTTACGGACATGTAATTCTCCAGGGTTGGGTCTGGAATCCGGTCAGTCACCATACAGGCACCCTTTGCGACCGGATTCGCGATTTTAACAAGATTTGTGGCATTACTTAAACAACATTGCTCGAAAGCGAATTCAAGCAACCCGAGATTCTAACCGGAATTTGGGATTTTTTCAAGTGCCGCGCACCACGATCAACCACTGCATCGTCGTTCCCGCGCCAAGGCGGCCCTCGGCGGAATCCATAGCACATATGAGTGGAGGTGCTATGCCCTCCTCCAATGACTACCTTGGCGCGAGAGTGACGGCAGAGGCGACGCGGTCGTTATCCCTTATAATGGTCGCCATATTTGCACGGGTTTTCGCCGCATCCTCCCGCTGTTACTGATTCTTACTGTTTTATTGCTGATTGCTAACCTATGTCCAACATCTCGATCAAATCCCCCGCCGACATCGAAGGCATGCGCGTCGCCGGCCGTCTTGGCTCCGAAGTGCTCGACTACATCACGCCCTTCATCAAGGTCGGCGTCACCACGGGCGAACTGGACCGTCTTTGCCATGAATACATGGTCAACGTGCAAGGCTCCATCCCTGCGCCGCTGAACTATTGCCCGCCCGGCTACACGCCTTACCCGAAAGCGATCTGCACCTCGGTCAATGACGTGATCTGCCATGGTATTCCCGGCGACAAGGCGCTCAAGGATGGCGACGTGGTCAACCTGGACATCACCGTCATCAAGGATGGCTACCACGGCGACAACAGCCGCATGTTCCTGGTCGGCAAACCGTCGATCCTGGCCAAGCGCCTCTCCGAAGTCACTTACGAATGCATGTGGCTCGGCATTGCCCAGGTCAAGCCGGGCGCGCACCTGGGCGACATCGGCCATGCGATCCAGCAGCACGCCGAAAAGAACGGCTACAGCGTGGTGCGCGAATTCTGCGGCCACGGCATCGGCAAGATCTTCCACGAAGAGCCGCAGGTACTGCACTACGGCCGTCCGGGCACCCTGGAGCGCCTGGAAGCGGGCATGATCTTCACCATCGAGCCGATGATCAACGCCGGCCGGCGCGACATCAAGGAAATGGGTGACGGCTGGACCATCAAGACCAAGGACCGCAGCCTGTCGGCCCAGTGGGAACACACGGTCCTGGTGACGGAAACCGGCTACGAAGTGCTGACCCTGTCGGCCGGCTCGCCGCCGCCGCCGGCCTTCATCACCGAGGCCGGCGCCGCCGCCGCGGCCTAAGCCCACGCCCGCCATGCCCGCCGCCGCGCTCAAGAAGCAGTCCCGCGACCTCCTCAAGCAAAGGCTGAAGGCGGAACGCGCGCTGTTGATCGCTGCCTTTCGCGACGACGGCAAGCCCGAAAAACTGCTGCGCGGCCTGCGCCACAGCGTCGACGAGGTGCTCACCGAAGCGTGGCAGACGGTCGGCCTGCCCGCCTCCACCGCGCTGGTGGGCGTGGGCGGCTACGGGCGCGGCGAACTGTTTCCGTTTTCCGATGTCGACCTCTTGATCCTGTTGGGCGAACCGGCCGACGCCATCACCCAGGCCAAGCTGGAAGAACTGGTGCAGATGCTGTGGGACCTGGGCTTGGAAATTGGTTCGAGCATCCGCACCATCGACGAATGCATGAGCGAGTCCAAGGCCGACATCACCGTGCAAACGAGCCTGCTGGAGGCGCGCCTGGTATGCGGCGACGCGCTGCTGTTCGAGCAATTGCAGGAACGCTACCTTGGTGCGCTCGACCCCAAGGCGTTCTTCCACGCCAAGGCGGCCGAAATGCGCCTGCGCCACGCCAAGTACGAAGACACGGCCTTTTCGCTGGAGCCGAACGTCAAGGAAAGCCCGGGCGGCCTGCGCGACCTCCAGGTGATCCTGTGGGTGGCCAAGGCGGCTGGCCTTGCAAACTCCTGGAGCCAGCTGGCCACGCGCGGCCTGATCACGCAGACCGAAGCGCGCCAGCTGATGGAAAAGGAGCGCGCGTTCAAAGATATTCGCGTGCGCCTGCACCTGCACGCCAACCGGCGCGAAGACCGCCTGGTGTTCGACGTGCAAACCCCGATCGCGGAAAGCTTCGGCCTGAAGACCACCGGCGAAGGCATCAACGTGCGCCGTGCCAGCGAATACCTGATGCAGCGCTATTACTGGGCGGCCAAGACGGTCACCCAGCTCAACACCATCATGCTGCAAAATATCGAGGCCCAGCTGTTCCCCGAGGCGAACGAAGCCGAGGCGATCAACGAACGCTTCAACGACGTGAACGGCCTGATCGACATCGCCCACGACGACACCTTTACCACGCAGCCCTCGACGGTGCTGGAAGTGTTCGTGCTGATGACCGAGCGCCCGCACCTCAAGGGCATGACGGCGCGGACGATGCGCGCGCTGTGGCATGCGCGCTTCGAGATCGACGCCAAGTTCCGCGAAGACCCGGTCAACCGCGCCCTGTTCCTGCGCATCCTGCAGGCGCCGGTGGGCCTGGTGCACGCGCTGCGGCGCATGAACGACACCAGCATCCTGGGGCGCTACCTGCCGAACTTTCGCCGCATCGTGGGCCAGATGCAGCACGACCTGTTCCATGTGTACACGGTCGACCAGCACATCCTGATGGTGGTGCGTAACATGCGCCGCTTTACGATGACCGAACACGCGCACGAATACCCCTTCTGCAGCCAGCTGATCGCCAACTTCCGCAAGTCCTGGCTGCTGTACGTGGCCGCGCTGTTCCACGACATTGCCAAGGGCCGCGGCGGCGACCATTCCAAGCTCGGCACGGTCGACGCCGCCCAGTTCTGCGAAGAACACGCGATCGGCTCGGAAGACACCGAACTGGTGGTGTTCCTGGTCGAAAACCACCTGGCCATGTCGCAGGTGGCTCAAAAGCAAGACCTGTCGGACCCGGACGTGATCGAAGCCTTCGCCAAGGTGGTCAAGGACGAACGCCATCTCACCGCGCTGTACCTGCTGACGGTGGCCGACATCCGCGGCACCAGCCCCAAGGTATGGAACGCGTGGAAGGCCAAGCTGCTCGAAGACCTGTACCGCATCACCTTGCGCGTGCTCGGCGGCGAGCCGCACTCGGCCGACCGCGAACTGAAGAACCGCCAGGAAGAAGCGATGGCCACCCTGCGCCTGTACGGCTTGCCGGACATCGCCCATGTCGACTTCTGGAAGCAGCTCGACGTCGCCTATTTTTTGCGCCACGACGCCTCCGACATCGCCTGGCAGACGCGCTCGCTGTGGGACAAATTCAACAGCGGCAAGCCGGTCGTCAAATGCCGCCTGGCGCCGATCGGCGAAGGCTTGCAGGTGGCCGTGTACGTCAAGGACCAGCCCGACTTGTTCGCACGCATCTGCAGCTATTTCGACCGCAAGAATTTCAGCATTCTCGACGCCAAGATCCACACGACAAGGCACGGCTACGCGCTCGACACCTTCATGGTGACCGAGCAGAGCTTCGCCAAGAGCTACCGCGACATCATCAACCTGATCGAGCACGAGATCTGCGAACTGCTGACCTCGCAGGCGCCCTTGCCGGCCCCAACGCGCGGACGGCTCTCGCGCCTGTCGCGCACCTTCCCGATCACGCCGACGGTCGATTTGCGGCCGGACGAGCGGGGCCAGTATTATTTGCTTTCCATCGCGGCCAACGACCGTACCGGGCTCCTGTATGCGATCGCCAACGTGCTCACGCGCTACCGCATCAACCTGCACACGGCCAAGATCATGACCCTGGGCGAGCGCGTGGAAGACGTGTTCCTGGTCGATGGCGCCGTGCTCAACAACGCGCGCAACCAGATCCAGCTAGAAACCGACCTGCTCGACGCGCTGCGCGTGTAGTTATCAAGAAGCTCCTTGGAAGTCCTTTTTTCGCAACCCCTTAAGTATCCTTACTTTAAGCAACCTTAGCAAAGCAAGCCATGACTGAATTAGTACGCCTCTCCAAACGCATGTCCGAACTCGGGCTCTCTTCGCGCCGCGAAGCCGATGAATGGATCGCACGCGGCTGGGTGCGCGTCGATGGCCAGGTCATCTCCGAACTGGGCAGCAAAGTGCTGCCGCACCAGAAAATTACCGTCGAGCGCCAGGCCGCGGCTGAGCAATCCAAGCGCGTCACCGTGCTGATCAACAAGCCGATGGGCTTCGTCAGCGGCCAGGCCGAAGACGGCTACACGCCGGCGATCGCCCTGATCAAGGCCGAGAACCGCTGGGCCGAGGATCCGTCGCCGGAAACCTTCCACCCTACCCAGCTGCGCTCGCTCGTGCCGGCCGGACGGCTCGACATCGACTCGGTCGGCCTCTTGATCCTCACGCAAGACGGGCGCGTGGCCAAGACCCTGATCGGGCAAGATACCGCCATCGAAAAGGAATACCTGGTGCGGGTGCAGTACACCAAGGAAGGCAAGCTGCCGGAAGCGGACCTGAAGAAGCTGTGTTTTGGCCTCTGGATGGACGGCAAACCCTTGCTGCCGGCCAAGGTGCGCTGGCAGAACGACGACCAGCTCAGCTTTACCCTAAAAGAAGGCAAGAAGCGCCAGATCCGCCGCATGTGCGATATGGTGGGCTTGAAAGTCATCGGCCTCAAGCGCGTGCGCATCGGCAAGGTCAAGCTGGGCGACCTGCCGGTCGGGCAATGGCGTTACTTGCGGCCTGACGAACAGTTCTGACGCAGACAACGCCGGCGCTCACAACTCGTAGGGTTCGGTCTTCCTGTCTTTTGGCCACGGGCGAAATACTGGTTTGTACCCCGGAGGCGGTTCGTACGGATCGTCCCATGCGTACTGGCCGGAGAAAATAGCGGCTTGCAGTTCATGCAGCTCTACGTTAAATTCCATCGAACGAGGATGTGCAAGCATTTCTTCGTTCGTCAGCGGAACCAGCGCATCGTCTTCCTCGAACAACACATGTTCACTCGGCCCGGACTGGATGCCTTCGGCAGTCAATTCCCGAGAGGCCGGGTCAGGCACTTCCAATGGCGTGCGGATGGGGGTATTTGCCGCGTCGCATGCCACGGTGAGCATCGGCTCGAAGAGGACGTCGAGCGGCAATCCGCAGGATGCGCCGGCGCAGCAGAAACGCGTACCAAGCAAGCACCACTGATCAAGCAATCGCATCATCTCTTCTTGCAATGCGGTGCTCATCGTCGATACGCATAAGGTTGTGCCTGCAAAGACTCGGAAAACAGCGTCATGCATCTCCGCTTCCGGTGTAGCTTTACGATTCTGTTCCATCATCCTTTACCCCTTAACGCAGATAATCCAGGCTCGCCGATAACGACCGTGCGAGCACGGCATCGACCGAGAAATACCGTCCATCCTTTCCACTCTTGAAACGCCGCAGTGGCGACAACATGACATCATCGCCAAGTGCCGACATACACGCTTCATCGCGGTACTTACGGTAAAGTTCGTCCCTTCCCGCCAGCGCGGCATGCAAACCTACCCTTCCATCATACCCCTGCCGGAAGCTGCACTGGATGGCCACATCAACTATCGCGCGCAGAACGAGCATCGGTTTTTGGTGCTTCAATCCCATTGCGCGGAGCGCAACTGCGGGCGCCGCCGCCAGATACCACAAAAAAACACAGCGCTGACTACGATGATCGAGCGACGGGTAGCCCTCCGACAAGAGCATGATCGCTAGCGGCACCATCTTCCCCTCGTCATTCAGAATATCGATACATTGAAGACTCGCATTCCTACCGAAAGTTCGTTCGAAAAACTGCCATCGCTTATACAACATGGGCCATTGCCAACACGCATCGAGCCGACCCGAAGCGCGAATATGTGGCTGGACCACTGCGTGCCAGAGCCGCGCCTCGGCCACGGCGCCCTCGTGCACTTGAATATCGATGAACGACGATCCGCCTCGGACAGGTAGACGACTCAGATGTTTGAATTGCATACGCGCTGGAAGAGTGGTTAAAACGCGATTCTCTTCCTGTGAACGGTGATTCGATAACGAAAAATACAACTCATCGCCAAACGGTTGCACTGTTTTCCTGGCCGGTACGGTTAATCAAAGGTGCACTGGCGAGACGAAGAGCAGCGCCACGCGCGCCGGCTGCGATCACTTTTTTATCGGCTCCGATGTCCGCTTTGGGATTAGACGGCGCCATGGGTCGCGTACATACTTGACTGGCGAGCCGTGGCACACCATGGCCGTACCGCCCGCCCGCAGGCGGCGGTCCACCAATGGAGACTGCCCATGTTCAAACATCCTGTCATCCCGGCCGGCCGGCTCGCCGCCGGCCTCGCCGCCCTTGCCCTCCCCCTCGCCCTATCCTTGCCCGCTCTGGCCGGCGCCGCGTCGACCACCTTCATCAACCCGGTCGGCCCTGCCACGTCCTCCTCGGCCGATCCGCACGTCATGCGTCACAGCGACGGCAACTATTACTTCGTTTCCACCGCGCCCGGCTGGGACAAGCTGGAGCTGCGCAAATCGCCCTCGCTGTCGGGCATCGGCGCACGCGCGCCGGTCACCGTGTTCGTCAAGAGCGCCGCCTGCAGCGGCAACAACTGCACCAGCAAGGAAATCTGGGCGCCCGAGATCAACCATATCGACGGCGCCTGGTACATCTACTTTTCAAGTGCCGGCAGCGACAACCAGCACCGCGTATTCGCCATCCGCAACCCCAGCGCCGATCCCACCACCGGAAGCTGGAGCGCGCCGGTCAAGGTGGCCGACAGCGAAGACAGCTGGGCGATCGACCAGACCGTGGCCAACATCAACGGCCAGCTCTACATGGCCTGGTCCGATATTTCCGGCGGACAGCCGCAGCGCATCAAGATCGCGCGCATGAGCAGCCCGACGACGCTCATCGGCAAGGGGGCGATCATCTCCACGCCGACCCTGGTCTGGGAAAAGTCGGGCGCGGCCGTCAACGAGGGGCCGGCGTTCATCGTGCACGGCAACAAGGTGCACATGAGTATCTCGGCCAGCGGCTGCTGGACCGACGATTACAAGCTCGGCCTGCTCAGCGCCAACCTCGGCGCGGACCTGACCATGCCATCGAACTGGAGCAAGGCGGCCACGCCGATCCTGCAAAAAGGCAACGGCGCCTTCGGCCCCGGCCACAATGGCTTTACCAAGTCGCCCGACGGCAGCGAGGACTGGATCGTCTACCACGCCAATCCGGCCAGCGGCCAGGGCTGCGGCGACGCGCGCACCACGCGCATCCAGAAAGTGAGCTGGAACGGCGACGTTCCGGTGATCGGCGCGCCGATTGCCTCCGGCACGCCCGTAACGCGTCCCTCCGGCGAAGGCAGCGCCACCATCTGGTACCGCGTGCGCAACGAGGCCAGCGGCAAGGTGATGAGCATCGACCGCGCCGCCCCAGCCAACGGCGCCGCCATCTGGCAATTTACCAACCTCAACAATTCAGACCAGCTATGGTCGCTCGACCCGGTCGACGGCGCCTGGCTCAAGCTCACCTCGAACTACAACGGCAACGTGGTCGACGTGGTCGGGCACAGCACCGCGCCCGGGGTGGCGGTCAAGACCTATCCCTACGGCGCCACCTACAACCAGCAATGGCTGCTGGTGCCGGGCAGCACCCAGTATCTCGGCTTACGCAACCGCAACAGCGGATTAATGCTCGACAACAAGGACGGCAGCCTGCTCGACGGCGCCGTGATCCAGCAGTGGACCGCGAACGGGCTGGCGCCGCAACGCTGGCGCCTGGAGCGGGCCAATTAGGGGCTCAGGCTGCCTCGGCCACGGCAACGGCAACGGCAACGACGACGGCAGGCGCGGTGTGCGCCTGTTCGCCCGCGATGAAACGATAGGCCAGCGCGCCGAGCAAGGCGCCGACGATCGGCGCCACCCAGAACAGCCACAGTTGCCCGACCGCCCAATCGCCCACATACAGCGCCACGCCGGTGCTGCGCGCCGGATTGACCGAGGTGTTGGTGACCGGGATGCTGATCAGGTGAATCAAGGTCAGCGCCAGGCCGATCGGCAGCGGTGCGAAGCCGGCCGGCACGCGCTTGTCGGTCGCGCCGAGAATGACGATCAGGAAGAACATCGTCATCACCACTTCCGTCACTAGCGCCGCCAGCAGGGAATAACCGCCCGGAGAATGCGCGCCGTAGCCGTTGGAGGCGAACCCCTTGCTCACGTCAAAGCCGGCGGCGCCGCTGGCGATGACGTACAGCACGCCGCCGGCCGCGATGGCGCCGATCACTTGCGCGCCGATGTACGGCAGCAGTTTGGACGCCGGAAAGCGCCCGCCGGCCCACAAGCCGATCGATACCGCCGGGTTCAGGTGGCATCCGGAGATATGGCCGATGGCGTAGGCCATGGTCAGCACCGTCAGGCCGAACGCAAGCGAAACACCGTGCAGGCCGATGCCGACGCCCGGAAACGCCGCCGCCAGCACGGCACTGCCGCAACCGCCGAGCACGAGCCAAAATGTACCGAGGAACTCGGCGCTGTACTGTTTCATGAAATTATCCTTATCACTGACATGGTTTCGAAAGTACGACATCGCGGCGCGACAGCTCAAGCTGTGTCCGCTGGGAAAGCATGTTGCCAGTGATAAAGAATTATCGCAACAATAAAATTGCGGGTTTGATCATGCGTGAAGGACAGCCGTGCCCCCGGCCCGGCGATGCGGCCAAGTCAGCCAGGGCCGAGGCGCGGGTACGTGAACGCGATGAAGTGAATGCTGTTGAGCGCCAGATGCGTCAGGATGGCCGTTTCGATGCGCTGCGAGCGTAGGTAGGCATATCCGTAGCCCAGGCCGGCCAGGGTGGCCAGTGCGACGAACAGCCACCCTCCCCGCGCATGCGCAAGGCCGAACAGGAGCGCCGCCAGGCACATGGCGATGGCCGGCCCCGCCTTCCAGCGCGCCATCGCGCGTGTCAATTGCTCCTGGATGAAGCCGCGAAAAAACGCCTCCTCGGCCACGCAGGTAAACAGCAGATTGAGCGCAATGAACACCGGCGTGTAGGCGAACAACTTGAAGTCGACTTCTACATATCCCACCAGCAGCCCGATCGGCAGCACGACCAGCGGCGTGCCGAGGATGATCCAGTAATGCCGCCCGACGTCGCGCCATTGCGCAGCGCTGCGCGCCGGCACGCAAAACAGCGCGAACAGGATCAGGCCGGCGGCGGCCGTATCGAAATTGAGCCGGTGCGTGACCGGCTTGGCCGCTGCGCTAATCACCATATCGGTCACCAGCGGCGGATTGACGAACCCCGGAAAACGGTGCATCGACAGCGCCAGCATCATGCACCCCATCGCCACCATCAGCAGCACCCCCAGCGGCCTGCCCTGGCTGCGCCGCGCCGCATACGCCAGCGCACCCAGGACGGCGATGGCCGCAATGGCTTGCAGCGACAACAGGCCGGTGACGACACCGCTGGCGCAGGCCAGCACCAGCATGCACAGCCATGGCGCAATCGTCGATCCCGAACGCAACTTCACAGGCGCAAGCCACAAGGAACAAACAGCAAGCGCGAGAAGACCATACGTCGTCACGAGCGCGGCAGAAAGATGAATCATGCTGGTTTTCCGATCAGGCTGGCTGCGGCAAAAATATTGGTAGGAGATCAGGCGAACTGGACACGTCCGCACGCGGCGAAAGTTGCAAAATTGTAATGGATAAGCACCCCTGAGGCAAGTTGCCGGCCCGCGCCCGCGGCGAACCCGGATTGCGCCCCTGCCCCATTCGTGGCAGGATGCTCCCCCTGTACACTTTCATTGGAGCATCAATGCGCCGCGTTTCCGCCCTCGCCATCGGCCTCGTCCTCGCCAGCCAGCCGGCCCTCGCCCAGAAACGCACCGCCGGCGCGGCCGCCACCCCGCAGGTCGCCGAAGCGCCGTTGCGCGCGCATCTGTCCTTCCTCGCCGACGACATGCTCGAAGGCCGCGGCACCGGCCAGCGCGGCGGCGAACTGGCCGTGCGCTATCTCGAAACGCAGGCCGCCGCCGTCGGCCTGTTGCCGGGCGCCGGCAAAAGCTATCGCCAGTCCGTGAAAATGGTCGGCACCAAGACCTTGCCGACCAGCGCAGTCAGCTTCGAAGTGGGCGGCAAGACGTTCGCGCCGAAGCTGGGCAAGGAGATCGTCTTCAACAACGCCAGCGGCAAATCCAAGGTGCGCTTCGACGCGCCGGTGCTGTTCGTCGGCTACGGCATCAGCGCAGAAGACGAAAACTGGGACGATTACAAAGGCGTCGACGTCAAGGGCAAGCTGTTGATCATGATGGTCAACGATCCCAAGCCGACGGCGGCGGAACCGAACCGCTTCGGCGGCAAGTCGCTCACGTATCCGGGGCGCTGGATGTATAAATATGAAGAAGCGTTGCGCCGTGGCGCCGCCGGCGTCCTGCTGATTCACACGACCGAGTCAAGCTCCTATCCGTGGAGCGTACCGGCCAACGGCATGAGCAAGGAGCAGTTCCACCTTGCCGGCGAAGGCAATGCGCTGCAAGGCTGGCTGCAGGAAGACACCGCGCGCGCCCTGTTCGCCGCCGCCGGCCAGGACCTCGATGCGCTGCGCGCCAAGGCCGAAGTACGCGGCTTCAAGGCGGTCGACCTGAACGCGCGCGCCAAAGTCGCCGTCGACAGCGCAATCCGCCCGGTCGAACAGTTCAACGTGGCCGGCATCGTGCCCGGCACCGATCCAAAACTGAAGGAGCAGGCCGTGATCTACTCGGCCCACTGGGACCACCTGGGCATCGACAGCGCGGACGGCAAGCCAGACCACATCTGGAACGGCGCGGTCGACAACGCCTCCGGCTCGGCGGCGCTGCTGGCGATGGCGCAGGCGGCGGTACGCCAGCCAGCCAGGCGCACCCAGATTTTCCTGTGGCCGTGCGCCGAGGAACAGGGCCTGATCGGCAGCCTCGGTTACGTGCGCGAGCCACTCTGGCCGCTCGCCAAGACCGCGGCGGACCTGAACCTGGACAGCATGAATTTTGTGGGCGTCACGCGCGACATGGGCGTGGCCGGCGCGGAGCGCAGCAGCCTGCATGCCAGCGCCGCCAAGGTGGCCAAGGCGATGGGCCTGCGCCTGGCGCCATCGACACCGGACCTGGGAGGCGCCTACTTCCGCGCCGACCATTTCAATTTCGCGAAAGCGGGCGTGCCGGCGTTTAACGTGGGCTCGGCCGTGTTTTCGGGCGACGGCAGCTTCGAGTTCGATCATGACCATGGCGCATCGAGCGCGAAGATGGTCGGCTTCAAGGATCACTACCACCAGGTCAGCGACGAGTACAACCCGGCCTGGGATTTGCGCGGCATGGTGCAGCAGGCGCAGTTCACGCTCAATCTGGGATACGAGGTTGCCAATGCGGCGGCCATGCCGACCTGGAACAAGGGCGACCCGCTGGGGAAGGTGAAGCGCTAGAGCAGGACGTCCGTGCTACGCGGGCGTGCCGGTTTGCCCGTTTATGCCACAATCGCCTCCTCACCACCGCAAGGAGGCAGCACATGAACGAACGCATCACCATCGACACGCCCGACGGCAGCTTTGGCGCCTACGTCGCCCGTCCGGCCGCCACGCCGGCACCAATCATCGTCGTCCTGCAGGAGATCTTCGGCATCAACGCCGACCTGCGCGAAACATGTGACCGGCTGGCCGCGCAAGGCTACATCGCGGTCTGCCCCGACCTGTTCTGGCGCCTCGAACCGAATGTGGAACTGACCGACAAGTCCGACGCCGAATGGAAAAAAGCCATGGGCCTGTACAAGGCCTTCGACATCGACAAGGGCGTGGACGATATCGCCGCCACCCTGGCGGCGGCGCGCGCCCTGCCAGGTGCGAGCGGCAAGGCCGGCGTGATGGGCTTTTGCATGGGCGGCCTGCTGACTTTTCTTACCGCCACACGCGCCAGGCCTGATGCCGCAGTGGCCTATTACGGCGGCGGCACCGAAAAGCACGCCGACGCCTTCAAGAGCCTCGCCAGCCCGCTCATGATGCACCTGGGCGAAGCCGACGAATACATTTCAGCGGACGCCCGCGCCACCATCGCCAAGGCCGCCGAGGGCAATCCGCTGGTGCAGATCTTTACCTACCCCGGCCAGAACCACGCCTTCGCGCGCTGGAACGGGGTGCATTTCGACGCCCAGGCGGCCGCGCAGGCCAACGACAGGACGCGGGCCTTCTTCGCGCAGCACCTCAAGTAAGCGACTGGTAATGCCTACTCGAACAGCTTGAGTTTGAGCTGTACCGAAATGCCGCCATGCAGCCGGTCTTTATAGGTCGGCACCACCGCCACGTTCACGCCCACGCGCTGGTATTCGAACGTGGCGGTCGGAATCGCAGCCAGGAACCAGCCGCCGTCGCGCATCTTGGGGTAGCCGTCGAAGCCGCCGAACACCGCGCCGAAGCGCACGCCCGCGTACGACAATGGCTGATAATACAGGCCCGCGTACTTCGAGTGCTGGCGGTCGCTGTTAAAAAAGCGCCCCGCCGTCAGCGCCGAGTCTTCGGACAGTCGATACTCGACGCCCAGCCCGGGATTGCGCCCGTTGAGGTCCTTGTCGCTCTGGAAGTGGTAGGTCGCAAAGCCGCTGGTCAGCCATACCTGGTTGCGTTTTGCGCTGCCGTCGAACGCTTTCGCTTCCGGCACGGCCGCATCCTGGGCCAGCGCCGGCGCGCACGCCAGCAGCGCCAGGCTCAGTGCCGTCAAATTTTTCAATATCATCGTGATCAATCGTCTTCGTCAGGATCGAGGTCGGGGAACATGACCTGCGTGTAGCCAAATTTGCTGAAGTCCTCGATCCGCATCGGATACAGGATGCCGAGCAGGTGGTCGACTTCGTGCTGCACCACGCGCGCATGAAAGCCGTCGACCTCGCGCTCGATTCGCTGGCCGTGCTGGTCCACGCCTTCGTAGCGCAGGCGGGTAAAGCGCGGCACGCTGCCGCGCAGGCCCGGCACCGACAGGCAGCCCTCGAACGCTTCTTCCTTTTCACTTGATAACGGCGTGAGCACGGGATTGATCAGCACCGTCTGCGGCACCGCCGGCGCGTCCGGATAGCGGGCGTTGTCCTTGAAGCCGAAGATCACCAGCTGCAGATTGACGCCGATCTGCGGCGCGGCCAGCCCCGCGCCATTCGCATGGTGCATGGTGTCGAACATGTCGGCGATCAGCGCGTCCATGGCGGGCGTACCGAACTCGCGTACCGGTTCGGCCACGCGCAAGAGGCGCGGATCGCCCATCTTGAGGATCTCGCGGACGGTCATGAGAAGTTCTGCTCGCGATGGAGCTGTTCGAGGAAGGTGCGGAAGCCTTCGCCGGTTTCGGGGTGCTTCAGGCCCATTGCCGTCATCGCCGTCAGGTAGCCCAGCTTGGAGCCGCAATCGTAGCGCTGGCCCGCATACCGGTAGGCCAGCACGCGTTCGGCCGCCATCAGCGCGGCGATGCCGTCGGTGAGCTGGATTTCGCCGCCGGCGCCGGTGCCGATGTGCTCCAGGTAGCGGAAAATCTTGGGCGACAAAATATAGCGCCCCACCACCGCCAGGGTCGACGGCGCCACTTCCGGCAGGGGCTTTTCGACGATCTCGGACACCAGCTCCAGGTTTTCGCGGTACGAGGTGGCCTTGACGATGCCGTACTGGCGCGTGTTCGCGCGCGGTACCTCCTGCACCGCCAGCACGCTGCATTGCTCGTAGGCGTAGACGTCGGTCATCTGGGCCAGTACCGGACGCTCGCCCGGATCGGTATCCATGAAGTCGTCGGCCAGCAGCACCGCGAACGGCTCGTCGCCCACCACCGGACGCGCGCACAGCACCGCGTGCCCCAGGCCCAACGGCGCCGATTGACGGATGTAGATGCAGTTGATGTTCTTCGGGATGACATTGCGCACCAGCTCGAGCAGCGCCTGCTTGCCGGCCGCTTCGAGTTCCGATTCGAGTTCGTAGGCCTTGTCGAAATGATCTTCGATGGCGCGCTTGTTACGGCCCGTGATGAAAATCATTTCGGTGATGCCGGCGGCGACTGCCTCTTCGACCGCATACTGGATCAGGGGCTTGTCGACGATCGGCAGCATTTCCTTCGGCTGCGCCTTGGTGGCCGGCAGAAAACGGCTACCGAGACCGGCTACGGGAAAGACTGCTTTTCTAACTGGATTCATCTTGATTCGGTTCCGTGGAAGATGCTGTCGCCAGCAGTGAAAGAAGGGCCGTTTCGTCGAGGAGCGTGATGCCGAGCTCCTGCGCCTTGGCCAGTTTGCTGCCGGCATCCGCCCCGGCAACGACGTACGATGTTTTTTTCGATACCGAGCCTGACACCTTGCCGCCGGCCGCTTCGACCAGCGCGCCGGCTTCGTCGCGCGACAGGGTCGGCAGGGTGCCGGTGATGACAAACGTCTTGCCGGCCATGGCGCCGCTGTTTTTCATCACGTGCTCGCCTTCCTTCCAGCGCAATACGCCGGCGAGAACGCGCACCAGCGCCAGGTTGTCGGCGTCGGTCAAAAATTCGCTGATCGAGCGCGCCACGATCGGGCCGACGTCGGGCACTTCCAGCAGTTGCAGGCCGCCTTCGAAGCTGGCCGCGTGCAGCAGCGCGTCGAGGTTGCCGAAGTGCTGGGCCAGCGCCTTGGCGGTCGACTCGCCCACGTTGCGGATGCCCAGCGCGTAGATGAAGCGCGCCATGGTGGTGTCGCGCGATTTTTCGAGCGCGTCGATCACGTTCTGGGCCGACTTGGCGGCCATGCGGTCCAGGCCCGCCAGCTTGTCCTTGTCGAGCGTGTACAGGTCGGCCGCGTTGTGGATCAGGTCCTTGTCGACCAGTTGTTCGATCAGCTGGTCGCCCAGCCCTTCGACGTCGAGCGCGCGGCGCGACACGAAGTGCATCAGGCCACCCTTCTTCTGGGCGCTGCAATGGGTCCAGCCGCCGGAGCAGCGCGCGACAGCTTCGTCGTCCAGGCGCACGATGGGCGAGCCGCACACCGGGCAGTTGGCCGGCATGACGAATTCGCGCACGTCTTGCGGACGGCGCTCGGCCACGAACGACACCACTTCCGGAATCACGTCGCCGGCGCGGCGCACGATGACCGTGTCGCCGATGCGGATATCCTTGCGCCGCACTTCGCCTTCGTTGTGCAAGGTGGCGTTGGTGACGTTCACGCCGCCCACGTTCACCTGCGCCAGGCGCGCCACCGGGGTAATGGCCCCGGTGCGGCCGACCTGCACTTCGATGTCGAGCACTTGCGTGAGCGCTTCTTCGGCCGGAAATTTGTGGGCGATGGCAAAGCGCGGCGCGCGCGACACAAAACCGAGCTTTTGCTGGTGTTCGAGGCGGTTGACCTTATAGACCACGCCGTCGATTTCGTAGGCGAGCGTCGGGCGGCGCTTGCCGATGTCGCGGTAGTAGTCGATCAGCCCCTGGGCGCCGGTGACCACGGCGCGCTCGTTCGACACCGGCAGGCCGAGCGTCTGGTACCAGTCCAGCAGGGCCGAGTGCGATTCGGGCATGTCGGCGCCTGCCAAAGCGCCCACGCCGTAGGAGAAGAAGCGCAGGCTGCGCGTGGCCGTGATGCGCGAGTCGAGCTGGCGCAGGCTGCCGGCGGCGGCGTTGCGCGGATTGGCGAACTCCTTCTGCCCGGCGTCGCGCTGGCGCGCATTGAGCTTGGCGAAATCGGCCTTGTACATCAACACTTCGCCGCGTACTTCCAGCACCGCCGGCACCGCCTCGCCGTGCAGGCGCAGCGGAATGGCGCGCACCGTGCGGATGTTCGCGGTGACGTCTTCGCCGGTGGCGCCGTCGCCGCGCGTGGCGGCCTGCACGAACACGCCGTTCTCGTAGCGCAGGCTGATCGCCAGGCCGTCGAACTTGAGTTCGGCCGCATACTCGACTTCGTCCGCCTCCAGTCCTTCGCGCGCGCGGCGGTCGAAGTTGACGATGTCGTCGTCTTCGAAGCCGTTATTCAATGACAGCATCGGACTGCTGTGCGTGACCTGCTTGAACTCCGGCAGGGGCGTTGCGCCCACGCGGTAGGTGGGCGAATCGACCGAAACCGCTTCCGGGTGGGCCGCTTCGAGCGCCTGCAGTTCGCGAAACAGGCGGTCGTACTCGGCGTCCGGAATGGTCGGCGCATCCTGCACGTGGTACGAGAAGATGTGGCGATTGAGTTCGGCCGTGAGCTGCGCCATGCGGCCGAGGTAATCGCTGTCCTGCGTCGTTGTCGTTGTTGTTGTCGTCGTCACGATAATCTTTTTCCGTTAGCTGAACAGGCGCATGGCGCGCGTCGAACCGGCCGGGATGTCGGCCGCTTCCATCTCCTGGTAAAAATCGAGCACCTGGCTGTTGATTTCGTCGAGCGCCTGGTCGGTCAGCGGCTGGTCGCTGTCGTCGACGATGACGGCGTCCAGGCGGCCCACCAGCGCCTTGGCGCAATTGAGCATGGCGCCGAAGCCGTCGCGCGCCGGCGCCACGCAGGGCACGTCCAGCAGCAGCGTCAGACGCGAGGTGGTGTCGGCGCCCAGCGTCACGTTGGTGGTCAGCGTAAACAGCTGGCCGCCGTCGCCGTCGGGCATGATGTAGCGCCCGTCCGGACGCACGTCGAAGCCCTGCTTTTCCAGCGCGCCGATCAGGGTGGCGATCGACCAGGGAGCGCCGTACGACATCAGGTTCACGCCAAGCTGGGCGTCGTGCCCGGCCACGAAGCGGTGCAAGGTGCGCGACTCGCCCATCACTTCGATCATGTCCGGGATTTCCGGCTCGGCGCCGATGTCGTCGGCCACCGCGCGCAATCGCGTGACCAGTTCGGAGTATTCGAGTTCGTTCAGCGCCGTGGTGCGGCTGGCCATCTGCACGCCGGCCTGCAGCTTGGTGTAGACGCCGCCGTGGACGATCGGTTCCCAGTCGCCGTTCACGTGCAGGCCGATGAAGTGCACCGGCTTGTTGCCGACGTGGCGCAGGGTGTGCAGGATCGGGATGATCTTGTCGCCCCGCACGGGCGCCTCCAGCGCCAGCGGAATGAGGACGTCGATCAGCGGGTCGACCAGGCTGGTGGCCAGTTCGGCGGCCGGTGTGATCAATTCCACCGGCGCCACCACCGGCGCCACCGGCACGGCTGGCGCCTCAGGCGCGTCGCCGGCAGGCGCAGGCGGTGCGGCAGGCGCTGTCGCCGGCGCACTGGCCGCGGAAGGCGCAGGCACGGGCGCGTGCACAGGCGCCGGCGCGGCGTCGGCCGCCGGTGCCGGTTTGGCATCGAACGTCGGTTCGCTGCGCACGATGTCGCCGGGTCGCAGCAGCACGTCGTCATGCTCGGACGCGAAGGCGCGTTCGACGCTCTTCTTGGCCTTGTGCTCCTGCCATTTGTTGTATGCAAAAACGCCGGCGACGAATACGCCGCTGGCGCCGATCAGGCTCATTTGTAAATCTGTCATGCTGCTTGTGCCTCGGTAGCAAAATTCGCGGCGGACTCCATGTCCACCGCCACAATGCGCGATACGCCCTGCTCCTGCATCGTCACACCGATCAGTTGATTGGCCATTTCCATCGCAATTTTATTGTGCGAGATGAAAAGGAATTGAGTATGTTCGGACATCCGTTTCACCATCCGGCAGAAACGCTCGGTGTTCGAATCGTCCAGCGGCGCATCGACCTCGTCGAGCAGGCAGAATGGCGCCGGATTGAGACGGAACATCGAGAACACCAGCGCGGTCGCGGTCAGCGCTTTTTCGCCGCCCGACAGCAAATGGATGGTGGCGTTCTTTTTACCCGGCGGCTGCGCCATGACCTGCACGCCGGAGTCGAGAATCTCGTCGCCCGTCATCACCAGCTTGGCGTTGCCGCCGCCGAAGAGGATCGGGAACAGTTCCGAAAAATGGTAATTGACCTTGTCGAAGGTATCTTGCAGCAGTTCGCGCGTTTCCTTGTCGATGCGGGCGATGGCGTCTTCCAGCGTGTTGATCGCCTCGACCAGGTCGTTGTTCTGCGAATCGAGGAAGTTCTTGCGCTCGGACGCCTGCGCCAGCTCGTCGAGCGCGGCCAGGTTGACCGCCCCGAGCAGCGCAATCGCATTCGTCAAACGCGTCACCTCGCCCTGCAGGTACGACGGCTTCATGTCGGGATGGAGCTTTTCGGACAGCGCCGCTTCGTCGGCGTCGACGGTCTTCAACGCTTCGGCGAACTGTTCCTGGTTCAGGCGCGCGGCCTGCTCCTTGAGCTGCATTTCCATGATCTTGTCGCGCTGCGGCTGCAGGCTGCGCTCGGACTGGGTGCGCGCGTCTTCGGCGGCGCGCAGCTGCTGCGTGATCTGGTCGAGTTCATGGCGCGCGTCCGACAGCGCCTTTTCCTGGCTGGTGCGGCGCTCCAGCAAGTCTTGCAGGCCGTCGCTGGCGGCGCCGCTTTCCAGCGCTTCGAGCTCCATCTGGCCGAGCGCGATCGATTCGCCCACCTGGCTCGCCTGCTGCGTGGCGGTGGCGATGCTGCGGCGCAGTTCCTCGATCTTGCTGCGCTGGGACTTTTCGGCGAACTGCGCTTCTTGCGCGGCCCGTTCGAGCTCGCGCAGCTTCTCGCGCGCGTCCGCCAATGCCTGTTCGCGGTTCAAGAATTCGGTCTGGCCATCTTCGTGCGCGCCCTGCAGCTCGGCCAGTTCCATGTCGAGCTGTTCGAACTTTTCTTCGGATTCCATGCGGATCTGCTGCTGTTCTTCTTCCTGCGCCGCGATTTCGGCCAGGTCGGCCTGGATCTGCGTGCTGCGCTGGTTGAAGCGCGCCTCGACCTCGGACTGCTTGACCACCTCCATCTGCAGCGCGTGCACGCCCTGCGTGAGCGTGGCGACGCGCTGGCGCGCATCCTGCAGGCGGCGCGTCAGGTCCGACATGGCGGCGTCGGCGCGCACCGCGCGGGCGCGTGCTTCGTCGGCCAGCATGGTCTGCGCGCGCAGCTGCTTGCCGAGGTTGTCGATCTCCTGCTGGCGCCCCAGCATGCCATCCTGCTCGTTATCGGCCGCGTAAAAACGCACGCTCGACTGCGTCACCACGTGGCCCTGGCGCGTGATGAACGAGCCGCCCTGCGGCAATCGCGCGCGTTCGGCAAAGGCGCTGGCCGTATCGTCGGCGGCAAACACATTGTGCAGCCAGTCTTGCATCAAGCCGCGCAGGCCCGGTTCATTCAGTTTGAGCAGGCTGGCGAAGGATTTGAGCCCCGGCGTTTCCAACGGCGCGGCGGCGCCGGCGAGCGACGGCGAGAACAAAGCTAGCTTGGCCGGCGGCGCATCGCCGAAAAAGGCCTTGGCCCATTCGATGTTCGACATTTCGAGCGCGCCGGTACGCTCGCGCAGCACCGATTCGAGCGCCGTTTCCCAGCCTTGTTCGATGCCCAGCTTTTGCCACAGGCGCGGCAGCGCATCGAGTTCGTGCTTTTGCAGCCAGGGCTGGACCTTGCCCTGCGTTTGCACGCGCTCCTGCAACTGCTTCAGGGCCGACAGGCGCGCCTCCAGCTGCGCGTTGGCGGCTGTTTCGGCGTTCACCTGCGCTTGCGCGGCGGCGCGTTCTTCTTCGATGCGCTGCTGCTGTTCGGTCGCTTCTTCGAGCAGCATGGTCTGCTCTTCCAGGGCCTGCTGCTTTTCTTCGAGCTGCATGCGCAGGTTGGCCAGGTGGCTGCTGTCGGGCAGATTGAGGCCGTTCTTTTCCTGCTGCAGGCGCTCGCGCCGCGTTTGCAGGCCGTTGAGGATATTCGAGGCGTTGCGCTGGTGCGCCGATTCGAGTTCGATCTGCTGCTGCGCCTGCATGATGCGGGCGCGCGACTCGGTCGTCCTGTGCTGGGCCGCGCGCCATGCCGCGTCCAGCTCGGGCAAGCGTTCGCCCTGCGCTTCGGCGTTCATCTGCGACTGCTCGACCCGCCCACCCAGTTCTTCAAGCAGGTATTCGGCTTCCTCGATCTTCTGCTGGTAATCCTGGCTTTGCGTCTGCCAGCCGTTGCGCTGGGCGTTCAGCGCGGCCAACTGGTTGTGCAGGCGGCTGCGCGATTCGATCACGAACTTGATCTGCGCTTCCAGGCTGCCGATTTCGGAATTGGTCTGGTACAGGTGGCCCTGCGCCGTGTGCAGGCGGTCGCCCACCGAAAAATGCGCCTGGCGCAGGTGTTCCAGGTCGAGTTCGACGTGGCGCAGCTTGGCCGTCTGCTCTTCGAGGTCGGTCTGGGCCTGCTCCATCTCGCGGAAGTAGCGATTCTGCTCGGTCTGCGCTTCGTTCTTGCGCAGCAGCCAGAGGAGCTTCTGCTTTTCTTCCTGGTCGGCCTGCAGCGAATGGAACTTGTTGGCGACGACCGCCTGCGCCTCGAGTTTTTCGAGGTTGGCGTTCAGTTCGCGCAAGATGTCTTCCACGCGCAGCAGGTTTTCGCGGGTGTCGCCCAGGCGGTTTTCGGTCTCGCGCCGGCGCTCCTTGTACTTCGATACGCCGGCCGCTTCTTCGAGGAACACGCGCAGTTCTTCCGGGCGCGATTCGATGATGCGCGAGATCATGCCCTGGCCGATGATGGCGTACGCGCGCGGGCCCAGGCCCGTGCCGAGGAAGATGTCCTGGATGTCGCGCCGGCGCACCGGCTGGCTGTTGATGTAGTAGGTCGAGGTGCCGTCGCGCGTGAGGGTGCGCTTGACGGCGATTTCGGCGTACTGGCCCCACTGGCCGGCCGCCTTGCCGTCGTTATTGTCGAACACCAGTTCGACCGAGGCGCGCCCGGCCGGCTTGCGGTGGGTCGAGCCGTTGAAGATCACATCCTGCATCGACTCGCCGCGCAGCTCGGAAGCTTTGGATTCGCCCAGCACCCAGCGCACCGCGTCGATGATGTTCGACTTGCCGCAACCATTCGGGCCGACCACGCCGACGAGCTGTCCCGGCACCTGGAAATTGGTGGGATCGACGAATGACTTAAATCCCGACAATTTGATGGAGGACAGGCGCACGTTGTATAGCTAGCTCGGGAATCCTAAAGGTGTCCATCATACCATTTGTTGTCATGTTTTCGGGGATGAGGCGTCGCCACGGCCTGCGATACCGGGCAGGCACGCAGGACGACGATGCCGCATCCGGCCGCGCCGTCAAAAACAGACGTAATTGAAGTAGCGCTCGGCCTTGGGGCATGGCGGCGAATACGGGTTGCGCGTCGGGCCCCAGGTGGCCGTGGTGTACACGCGGTCGGCGCCGGACAGGCCGAGCGCGAGACCGGTCATCCATTGCTGGGAATTGTGCGCTTCGCCCTTGTAGGGAATGCACAGCACCGCCAGGCTCAATGCGATCAGGACGGGGCTGGGCTGGAACTGGCGGTTCGAGCGCACCAGGGCGATGAAACCGGCCGCGCAGGCCAGTCCCAGCAAGCATCCCAGAATCGCTTCCGAGATGCTGTGCGTCTCGACCATGACGCGCGAGAGCGTCACCCCCAGCGCCAGCGCCACGCCCAGGCTGACGGCCACGTAGCGCCACACCTTGGCCCGTCCGCACAGCGCCAGGTAGGCCGCTACCGGAAACACGGCGGCGGCGCGCGCGGCGTGGCCGCTGAAACCGGCGAAATGGACCACTTCGATGCCGACGCCCCAGCCGAGGAAGGCGATCTTGCTGCCGATGACAACCATTAAGGTGGCGCCGAACAGCAGGCACCAGTACATGGCGCGGCGGCGGCAGTGGGCGGCGGCCAGCCAGACGGCGATCGCGATGCCCAGGGGCGCGGTGACGGCAATGCCGCCCAACGCGGTCAGGTGATACCAATTCATAGACAAAAGCCGGAAGTGAAAAAAACCGGGCCAGGCCGGCGCTACGGCATCGGTCAGGCCCGGCCCGAATGATACGCGAATGTTAACGATGTGCGGATACTAACGGAACAACGCTGCGTCCGCCCCGCCTCAGGCGGCGACCGAATCGGCCTTTTCCGAGTCGCTCAGCGCCTCGTCCATGGCCTGCGACAGCGCGCGGCTGACCACGCCCTCGACCTTCATCACGCGCACGCGCTGGGCACGGTAGGCTTCGATGAGCTTGTCGGACGACAGCGAAAACGCTTCCTGCCGTGCACCGGTCGAGAAAATGTAGAGGGTACGCAGCGGGCTGATCCAGGCCAGCTTGACCTTGCGGATGCTGCCGTCCGGATCGGTAAATTCGATCCACATATTGCGCTCCAGGGCGTCGACGCCCAGTTCCGCGTCGTCCAGCTCGGCGTGGGCGGCTTCTTCGGCGGCGACCAGCGCTTCGTTTTCCTTTTCCAGCCGGCGCATCGCATCTTGCTGGGCAACTTCGACGGCGATTTCGAGCTGGCGTTCCGGCGTGATGTCGAGCGGTGCGCGCACGATCGACGCGTGGCACTCGGCCAGGTCGGCGAAAAACTGGATCCGGTCGGCATCTTGCCACTTGATGACGTCGAGCCATTTGTTCAGGGTTGCCAGCAGGCTCGGCAGCTTGCCGATCAGGTCGCGCCGCTGTTCATGCGTGATCTTCGGCTTGACGCTCCAGATCAGCTCATCCATGGTCTTGGTGGCGTTGCCGACCGCGCCCGGCTTGTCTTCTTCGACACTGTAGGCGACCGTCATCACGGAGGTCCACTTTTTCTCAAGGAAGGTTTCCAGCATGGCGACCACCTGCCCGCTGCCGACCCGCGCGGCGACCGCGGTCTTGGCCGAACGTGTTGCGGCGGTCACTTTTTCCTTGCGCAATGCTTCTGCGATCGGGACCGCAATCGCGGTAGCGGCGGCGTTTTCCTCGGCCTTGATGGTTTCTTCGAGCTCGGCCACCACTTCCGAAAACACATCGGCCGGGGCGGCGCCCTCGTCCTGGTCGCGCCCGACCCGCTCGACGCTGCGCTGCATCACCTGGAACAGCGGATCGTCCGGGCCGGAGCGCTGCTCCAGGCCCATGGTCGACATCAGGTCGATCATGCGGCGCGCCGGGTGCGTTTCTTCGAAGAAGAAATTCTTGTCGGCCAGCGCGGCCTTGAGCACCGGAATCTGCAGCGACTGGATCAGGTCGCGCGACTCCTTGGGAATGTTCGGGTCGAGAAATACGGTTTCGAAAATCTTCGACAGCAGGTCGATGGTGCTCTCGTCGCCGCGCGAGAGTGATCCTTTTGGAATGCTTTCCTTCAAGCGCGGCAAATAAAACACATTACCCGTTTGCGCTTCCACCGGGGTCGGCGCGACGTTGCTGAACTGGGCCGGCAAGCCGCCCTGCAAGCCCTGCAAGCCCTTGAGCACGTCGAGCAGCGAGGCCGGCACCATCACCTGGCCCTCCATGGGCTGGCCGAAGCCGCCCGCGGCGATGCCGCCGCCACCGGCGAACTGCGCCGGCGCAAAGCCGCCAGCGGCGTGCGCGCCCTGCCCTGGCGCGCCCTGCCCTGAGGCGCCGCCATGGGCCGGCGGGCCGCCCTGCCACGGCGCCGGCACGCTCGCCTCGGGGCCGGCGGCGCCGGGCGCGCCCTGGAACGCGGCGGCGCCGCTCGGACGCCAGCCGCCGCCGGACGGCGCCATGGCCGGCAGGTCGGGAATCATCGGAATTTCGAAGGCGGACGGCGCGGACGCGGACGGCGCTTCCTCGTCATCGCGCAGGAACTGGCGCAATTGCTTGGCCAGCTCGGCCTGGCTGCTGGCGCGCGCCTTCTTGGCCGCGGCCGCGCTTTCGGTTTTCTTGATCTTGAAGGCGTCCACCGAACCGGGCTGCGCATTCTTGTTGATCAGCAGGTCGCACAGCGCGTCGTACATCGGCGCGAAATCGAACAGCAGCGAGGGGCGCAGCATCGGCAGGATCAGCGCGTGGGCATCGGCGTCGGGCTCGAACTCGCGCCAGGCCATGTGCAGCGCCGACAGGAACATCTCGGGCCGGAACGGATTCTGGCTGATGCGCAGCACGTCGCGTTCGAGCAGGAAGCCCAGCCGCACATTGAGCGTGGCGAGCTGGGTCGCGTACTGCATTTCGAAGGGACGGCTGATGGCGTCGAACGCGACCCGGCTGTCCATCTCTTCGAAAGGCACCAGTTCGAGCGTGGCCGGCAAGGCGACGCCGGCTTTTTTGGGCGACGGCGCCAGTAATTCGATTTCGGCGCGCATGGAGCGCACGATGCCCGAAGCGGCAACATGGAAGAACGCGTAAGTGTTGTTTTTTAGCAGATTACCCGACTTCACCCGCTGGAATACCGTGCGCGCGTCGAGGGCGGGGTCGGTCACATCCAGCAACGCCGCAACGAGACGTGTCGCCACCGCCATCAAATGATCATTGACGTGCTTGGTCACACTGCCCAGTAGCGCTTCCAGCAGCTCGTGGCGCGACGGACCTGTCTTCCTTGCAGCTGTGGAGGGTGAAGGTGGAGCCATTGTCTGCTCGTTCGGGTTAAATATCTTTTGCCATAACAAACATTCTCTCACATTATTGCCAACCGGCAACCGGAAAGTTTGAAACAAAGTGTTATTTTTTGTTTAAGCGCATGACAACTATGCTCATTCTTGCTTTTCCCTTAAGAAGAAGCCCGGATTCGTCATTTGAACTGTTGATTAAAAACAAATCCAACGCCAGAAGTTTCTCTAACATAATAACAATTCCACAGAGCAATTTCTTCCTCAAGGATCTCGCCATGATAGCCAGCCGCCGCGCCGATCTCAAGCTGCCCTTGTATCTGTGCTTCGCCATCCTCGCCGGCCTGGGCGCCTGGCTGGCCGTCTTACTGCTCAGTCAGCTTGCGCTGATGGAACCGGTAACGGCAGCGGCCGCCCAAAGTTTAGCCGACAATGACGGCGCCCTGCAGTTCGTCGCATCCGGCGCGGCCGAGGCCGAGGCCAGCTACGCCCGCGCGCGCCTGTGGGTCTGGTTTTGTATCGGCGCCAACGGCGCCGGGGCGATCCTGTTCGGCCTGTGGCTCAGGGCGAGCATGATCGCGCCTGCGATGGCGGTGCAGCGCCTGCCCGATGCGATGGCGGTGCAGCGCCTGCCCGATGCGCTGCCGGCGCCGCGCGCGAACCTGATCGAGCGGGCCATGCACCGCGGCGCGCCTGGCAGGCAGGCCGTCGGCGCCACGCACGCCAAGGTATTGCGCCTGCCGGCGCCGGTATCATCGATGCCGGGCAGTGGCGAGGCGGCCGCGCGGCTGGCGCGGATCGCGCGCATCATCGACAACCTGGCCTTCCAGACGACCCTGCTCGCGGTCAATGCAGCCGTCGAGGCCGAACGCGGCAGCCGCATGCCGCCGCGCAACTAAGTCCGTTCATTTCAGCATTATTTCAATTTTGTAGGAGGTAATCCTACACGAGTTCAAGGCGGATTCCGATACCTCTTCAACAGTACGGCTCGCATGATTGTGGCACCGGAAACGCTGACGAGAGCGCCTCCTCAGCACCACCGGCGAGCACGACATTTTCAAACTTTGAAAAGGAATGAACATGAACTCGAATCAGAAAAGCGGTCAAGGCAACAAGCAGAGCGATAGCTCCGGCTCGAACAAGCAATCCGGCTCGCAAGGCTCGGGCAGCGGCTCCGGCGGCAAAGGCACCCAGGGCGGCACGCATGAGCAGCACGTGGAAGCCGGCCGCCAAAGCCACAAAAACGACGGCAGCAATTCGAAACAGTCCGGTTCGGGCTCCGGCAACAAACAATCGGGATCGTCTTCCGGGAGCGGAAGCAAAAGCGGCGGCAACAAAAGCTGATTAGCGTCATGACAGGGCGTCGCCGGGTTTCCGGGCGGCGCCGTGCAGCAAGCAACAGGAAGCAATGAAAAGAGTCTGCACCGGTTTTGCCGTTGACAGGCTCTTTTTTTGTCCTGATGGGCTTTTTTTGCCTAACAGGCTCTTTTTGTTTAACAGGCTCGTTTGTCGTTGCTCCGGTTCAGCCAAAAAGAGAACCGGCAGCCTCAAATATTGCGGATACGCACGCCCTTCGGCGGCGAAAAGTCCGCCACGTCATTGATCATGCGCGCCACCTTGGCGTCGCGCGCGGTCAGGTGCAGGTCGGAATACTGGTGGATCGCCCACTGCTCGGGCAGCAGCTCGATATGCTTGCGCAAGATCGATTCGGTGCGGGCGTCGTCCGCGCGCAAGCCTTCGACAATGATATTGAGCGCATCCGGACGCGCGCCCGGCGAGGCCGTGGCATGCGACTTGTGCACCATGAAACGCGCCGTTTCGCTGGCGTAGCGCCGCGTACCGGACAAAAACAGGATCACGGCGATCGACGCCACCGCTCCCGCGTTGTACATCACAAACTTGACCGGGGCCTTGGACAGGAAGTTGTACAGGCAAAGCCCGTCGCTGACGTAGCCGCCGTTCGACTGGATCAGCACGTGCGCCGTCTCGACGCCGTTGTCGGTCATGCCGGACACCGCCTCGAACACGCGGTGCACCATATCGCTGTTGACATCGCCCGACAAGGTGAACCAGGCCTCCGTCTCTTGGGTCGTTTTTTCTTCGCTCATGGCTGTCTGCTCGCAAAGTAGATGAATTATTTTAACAAATCGGGCGGACCATGGTTTTCCATATGCACCCCATTCGTGCGCACCTGCGCACGCGCCCCGTCAAGGTTGACAGTTCCGCCCTGCTGGCATATCCTCCTCAGTCTTGATCGGGAGAGGGCAGCGCACGCTGCCGCCGAAGGGGCATCACCCAAAAACTCTCAGGCAAAAGGACCGGTCAGGGGTCGGCCGCGCACAGCGCGGCTGGCTGAACTCTGGAGAGCGGCCGCGGCACCATGCCGGCGGCCCACCGAAGGGGCAGGCGGACCATCATCCGCTATCTCTCAGGTACCAAGGACAGAGGGGCGCGAAGCACCATGGAACGGCAAGAGCCGCTTCACGTCTGCTCGTCGACCCTTTTTCACTCTGCCTTGAGGATTCCATGACGCTTAAAGCGACCCCGCTCAATTCCGCACACCGCGCCGCCGGCGCCAAGATGGTCGATTTCGGCGGCTGGGACATGCCCGTCAATTACGGCTCGCAAATCGAAGAACACCACGCCGTGCGCAGCGATGTCGGCATGTTCGACGTCTCGCACATGTGCGTCGTCGATATCGAAGGCGCCAACGCCCGCCCTTTCCTGCGCACCCTGCTGGCCAATAACGTCGACAAGCTGCAGGTGGCCGGCAAGGCCCTGTATTCGTGCATGCTCAATCCGCAAGGCTTCGTCATCGACGACCTGATCGTCTACTTCTTCAGCGAGACCTGGTTCCGCCTGGTCGTCAACGCCGGCACCGCCGAAAAGGACGTGGCCTGGATCGCGGCGCAGAACGACGCCACCAAAAGCGGCGTGACGATCACCCAGCGCCGCGACGGCGTCGATCCGATGGCCCTGATCGCCGTGCAGGGCCCGAACGCGCGCGCCAAGGTGTGGCAGGTGCTGCCGACCGCCCAGGCGGCGTCCGAGCCTTTGAAGCCGTTCAACGCCGTCATCGTCAAGGACACCGCGTTCGGCGAGGTGATGGTGGCGCGCACTGGCTACACCGGCGAAGACGGATTCGAACTGGCCTTTCCCGCGTCGCAGGCGGAAAACCTGTGGAACGCGCTGGTGGCGGCCGGCGTGAAGCCGGCGGGCCTCGGCGCGCGCGACACCTTGCGCCTGGAAGCGGGCATGAACCTGTACGGCCAGGACATGGACGACACGGTCAACCCGCTCGACGCCGGCCTGGCCTGGACGGTCGACCTGGTGTCCGAGCGCGACTTCATCGGCAAGACGGCGCTCAAGGCCATGGGCCAGAACGCGCAGTACGTGGGCCTGATCCTGCGCGAAAAAGGCGGCATTTTGCGCGCCCACCAGAAGGTGGTGGCGCAGGATGGCAGCACCGGCGAAATCACCAGCGGCACCTTCAGCCCGACCATGCAGGAAGCGATCGCGCTGGCGCGCGTGCCGATGGGCGTGGCCGTGGGCGACACCGTGCACGTCGAAATCCGCGACAAGAAGCTGGCCGCCAGCGTGGTCAAGCTGCCGTTCGTGCGACACGGTAAAATCCTCGCTGCCTGATCCGGGCACCCACACACATCCGTATTGACATTTACATCGACCGCGACCTCTTGGAGCAAACATTATGAACATCCCAGCCGACCTGAAATACACCGAGTCCCACGAATGGGTGCGCGCCGAAGCTGACGGCACCCTCACCGTCGGCATCACCGAATACGCGCAGGACGCGCTGGGCGACATCGTCTTCGTCGAACTGCCGAAAGTGGGCAAGGTCTTCACTGCCGGCGACGACGCCGCCGTGGTCGAATCGGTCAAGGCGGCCAGCGACATCTATTCGCCGGTATCGGGCGAGTGCATCGCGGTCAACGACGCCGTCGCCGACGCGCCGGACTCGATCAACACCGACGCCTACGCGGCCTGGCTGTTCAAGCTCAAGCCGAGCGACGCCGGCGCCATCGACGGCCTGCTCGACGCCGCCGCTTACGGCAAAGCCACGGCGGAATAAAACCCTGGCCGCGCGATCATGATCGCGGCGGCCTTTTCTTTCAGTTCGCCGCAGCTTCCAGCTGCGGCAGTCTTTTTTCGGCCTCCACTACCATGACCCGCACCAGCCTGACCCAACTCGAAGCACGCGACTCGTTCATCCCGCGCCATATCGGTCCGTCCCCCGCCGAACAGGCAGCCATGCTGGCCACGCTCGGCTATCCGTCGCGCGCGGCGCTGATCGACGCCATCGTGCCCGCCAACATCCGCAAGAAGAGCAAGCTCGAACTGGGCCAGTTCTTCGAGCCGATGCCGGAGCAGGCAGCGCTGGGCAAGCTCAAGGCGCTCGCCGCCAGGAACAAGGTCATGAAGTCGATGATCGGCCAGGGCTACTTCAACAGCCACACGCCGGGCGTCATCCTGCGCAATATCTTCGAGAACCCGGCCTGGTACACCGCCTACACGCCGTACCAGCCCGAGATTTCGCAAGGCCGCCTGGAAGCGATCCTGAACTTCCAGCAAATGATCACCGACCTGACCGGCATGGGCATCGCCAACTCGTCGATGCTCGACGAAGGCACCGCCGCCGCCGAAGCCATGACCCTGATCCAGCGCGTCGGCAAATCGGCCTCGAACGTGTTTTATGTGGCCGACGACGTGCTGCCGCAAACGCTGGAAGTGGTGCAGACGCGCGCCCAGCCGATCGGCGTGGAAGTGCGCACCATCGCCGCCGCCGACATTGGCGCCTTGACCGAGCCCTGCTTCGGTGTGCTGATCCAGTACCCGGGCGTGAATGGCGATGTGCGCGACTACCGCGCCGCCGTCGAAAAACTGCACGCGGCCGGCGCCATGGTGGTCGCCGCCGCCGACCTGCTGGCGCTGACGCTGCTCACGCCTCCGGGCGACTGGGGCTGCGACGTCGTGGTGGGCAACAGCCAGCGCTTCGGCGTGCCGCTCGGTTTCGGCGGCCCGCACGCCGGCTACCTGGCCACGCGCGATGAGTTCAAGCGCAGCATGGCCGGCCGCCTGGTGGGCGTGACCATCGACGCCCAGGGCAACAAGGCTTACCGCCTGGCGCTGCAAACGCGCGAGCAGCACATCCGCCGCGAAAAAGCCACCTCCAACATTTGCACCGCGCAAGTGCTGCTGGCCGTGATGGCGTCGATGTACGCCGTCTACCACGGTCCCAAAGGCCTGCAGCGCATCGCCCAGCGCGTGCACCGCTTCACCGCCATCGCCGCCGCCAAGCTCGGCCAGCTCGGCTACGAGATCGTCAACGCGACGTACTTCGACACGCTCACCATCAAGAGCGCGCGCGCGGCCGAACTGCACGCCATCGCCATCGAACACGGCGTGAACCTGCGCAAGGTCGACGCCAGCCACGTCGGCATCTCGCTCGACGAAACCACCACCCGCGACGACATCGCGCTGCTGTGGACCATCTTCTCGCAGGGCCTATCGCAAGCGCCTGCTTCGCCCGACTTCGACGCGTTTGATGCGAGCGCGCAGAACGCTTTCCCTGAAACGCTGGCGCGCACCAGCACTTACCTGACCCACCCGACCTTCAACCGCTATCACGCCGAACACGAAATGCTGCGCTACCTGCGCGGGCTGGCCGACAAGGACCTGGCGCTGGACCGCACCATGATCCCGCTCGGCTCCTGCACCATGAAGCTCAACGCAACGAGCGAAATGATCCCGGTCACCTGGCCCGAATTTTCCAACATCCACCCGTTCGCGCCGGACGCGCAGACGGTCGGCTACCGCGACATGATCGGCCAGCTGGAAGACATGCTGTGCGCGCTGACCGGCTACGCGGCCGTGTCGCTGCAACCGAACGCCGGCTCGCAGGGCGAGTACGCGGGCCTGTTGGTGATCAAGGCTTACCATGAATCGCGCGGCGAAGGCCACCGCAACATTTGCCTGATCCCGTCGTCGGCGCACGGCACCAATCCGGCATCGGCCAACATGGTCGGCATGAAGGTGGTCGTCACCGCCTGCGACGCCAGCGGCAACGTCGACCTGGCCGACCTGAAGGCCAAGGCCGAACAGCACAGCGCCAACCTGGCCTGCGTGATGGTCACCTACCCGTCGACCCACGGCGTGTTCGAAGAAGGCATCCAGGAACTGTGCGAGATCATCCATTCGCACGGCGGCCAGGTGTACATCGACGGCGCCAACATGAACGCGCTGGTCGGCGTGGCGGCGCCCGGCAGCTTCGGCGGGGATGTGAGCCACCTGAACCTGCACAAGACCTTCTGCATCCCGCACGGCGGCGGCGGACCGGGCGTGGGCCCGATCGGCGTGGGCGCGCACCTGGCCAAGTTCTTGCCGAACCAGCGTTCGACCGGCTACACGCGCGACGAAGCCGGCATCGGCGCGGTCAGCGCGGCGCCGTTCGGCTCGGCCAGCATCTTGCCGATTTCGTGGATGTACATCGCGATGATGGGCGGCGAAGGCCTGACCGCCGCCACCGAAACGGCGATCCTGGCCGCGAACTACATCGCGCGCCGCCTGGCGCCGCACTATCCGGTGCTCTACACGGGCCACGACGGCCTGGTGGCGCACGAGTGCATCCTGGACCTGCGCCCGATCACCGACGCCACCGGCATCAGCAACGAAGACGTGGCCAAGCGCCTGATGGACTTCGGTTTCCATGCGCCGACGATGAGCTTTCCGGTACCGGGCACCCTGATGATCGAGCCGACCGAAAGCGAATCGAAGGCCGAGATGGACCGCTTCATCGATGCCATGATCGCGATCCACGCCGAGATCGTGAAGGTCGAGCGCGGCGAGTACGACCGCATGGACAACCCGCTCAAGGGTGCGCCGCACACGGCCGAAGTGGTCACCGCCGACGTCTGGGAGCACAAGTACAGCCGCGAGGCGGCCGCCTTCCCGGTGGCGTCGCTGCGCAAGCAGAAGTACTGGCCGCCGGTCGGGCGCGCCGACAATGTGTACGGCGACCGTAACCTGTTCTGCGGCTGCGCGCCGATCAGCGACTACGAATAAGCAGTCGTCGTCAGGGCCGCCGGGAAGCGAGCCGCAGATGCGGCGCGGCCTTCTTCGGCGGCCCTGCCGCATCCGGCACGCTCTCGTCGAGCTGGAATCCGCTGACCGCTTTCGACAGGCTCGACGCCTGGCTTTGCAGCCTGCGCGCCGCCGATGCCGCCTCTTTCACCAGCACCGAATTCTGGCGCGTCATCTGGTCCATCTCGACGATCGCCTCGCTCACCGCGCCGATGCCGCCGGCCTGGCTAGAGTTGGCCTGCCCGATGCGGCCGACCATGTCCCCCACCTGCTGCACCGACTGCGCGATGCCCGCCATGCGCAAACCGGCTTCCGACGCGCTGGCGCTGCCGCCGTCGATGTCGGCCAGCGAGTGCGCGATCAGCACCTTGATTTCGTGCGCCACGCCGGCCGAACGCTGCGCCAGGGCGCGCACTTCTGCCGCCACCGAGGCAAAAGCGCTGCCCTGCTCCCCGGCCTTGGCCGCCTCGCGCGCCGCGTCGAGCGCCAGCGCATTGGTCTGGCAAGCCAGGCTGTCGATCACGCCGACCAGCTGCGCGACGCGCTGCGCACTGGCGCGCACCGTTGCCATGGTCAGCACCAGGCGATCGAGCACGCCGCCGCCGCACAAGGCCTGCATCGACGCTTCGTCGGCCAGCAGGTTGGCGCTGCGCGCTCCCTCGATCGCGCCGCCGGCCGCCGCGCCAAGCTCGCCCACCGTGCCGGCCGCGCGTTGCAGCACGCCGGCCTGGGCGGCGGTGCGGCTCGACAGAGAGGCGCTGCCGGTGGCGATGTCGCGCGAGGCCGTGTCGATCGAGCGCGCCGAGGCCTGGATGGTTTTCAGGGTCGCGTTCAGGGTGCCGATGCTGGCGTCGAGCGTGCGCGCGCTGTCGGCGATTTCGTCGCGCCCGTAGCTGCGTTTTTTTACCGTCAGCTTGCCGCTGGCCAGTTCCCCGGCGCTCTCGCTGATGCCCGCCACTTCGCGCAGCAGCGCGCGCCGCACCAGCATGGTGATGCCGAGCGTGGCGATGACCGACAGCGCCACCAGCAGCGGCATGAGCACCGACAAGGCGGCAAAATCGGCCCCCGCGCGCCTTGACGCGTGTTCGCTCAGTTCCTGTTCGTGGCGCGCCAGCTGCGCCAGCCGCGAGGCCACCACGCCGAACGCCTGTTCGGCCTTGGACATGGCGTTCGCGCTCATCGAATGGTCGACCTGGGACAGCTCGATCACGTCGAGAATGGCGCGCACGTACGTGGCGTGCGCGGCCCCGGCCTGGGCGATGAAGCGCTGCTCGGGACCGTGGCCGCCGCTGCGCCGCGCCAGGGCCGCGAACTTGCGTTCGATGGCGGCGTGGCGCTGGTAGATATCCTGGCCCAGGGCATCGATGCGCGGCGCCGAAAAACTGGCGCTGATCCAGGTCAGCAGCTGATACATGCGCGCGTGCGCCTGCTGGGCGTCGGTGGCCAGTTCGCCGGCCTCGCGGATGCGCGCCGCGCGCTCGCCCACGATGATGTCGACCGCCTGGTTCTGGCGCACCATCGCGTACCAGGCGCTGCCGGAGGAGACGATCAGCAGCAGCAGCACCATGCAGGGTGCCAGCAGCAGCTTGGGACCGATGCGCAGGCGCTCGATCATGTCAGTGCTTGTAGACGCCGGCTTCCAGGGCCACGTCGCCGATGCGCAACACGTACGTGGTTTTGGCCTCGACCTTGCCATTGGCCGGGTTCTTGAACTTGTAGTCGACCCAGCCGCGCCCCGGGCCGTTGGCAACGGCGATCATCTCATGGCGAAACAGCTTGCCGTCGGCGTCCGGCACGTCGCGCAAGTCCTTGCCGATCAGGGCCACGGTCGGATGGGCCACCGTGATGCCGCCCAGGTCGCGCATGGCCAGGTACAGCGCGCCCTGGTTGTACTCGGGGTCGCGCGCGATAATCAGGCGGATCATTTCCTGCTTGCCCTTGAGGCGCATGAAGCGCGCGCCTTTCTCGGCCAGCGCGACCGCGTCCTTTTCGGTCGGCTCGGCCGCCGCCGCCTCGCCTGCCGCCGCGCCGCTCGCGGCCGCCGCGCCCCAGAAACAGGCCAGCAAAACGCCTGCCTTGATCAGAATCTTCACAATGATGTCCTTCAACGTCGGTGAACGCGCATTGGGGCGCCGGCGCAGGTATCATGGTCTGCCAACCGGCCTGCGCAAGATGAGCTTGCGCAATGTTTCCTGAGCGCATAGGTTAATTTACGCGTTCGCGCGGCCCGCCGGTTTGCGCAAGATCAATCGTGCGGACCGCGCCAACCAGTCAAGGAAGAGAGATGGATCGTTCAGTTGTCGCCCTGTTATTATCAAGCCTGGTGTTTCCGGGAACCGGCCAGTATTACCTGGGCCGGCGCGCGCGCGCCTGCGCGTTCATCGTGCCGACCCTGGTCGCGGCCATCTATTTTTTCAAGCAGGTCGTCGACAGCGCCTCGCTGATGGTCGATGAAGTGCTGCGCGGCGCGCTGCCTGCCGATCCGGTACTCATCGCCGAACGCCTGCACCAGCAGGGCGATGCCGCCTCGCCGCTGATGAATATCGCCGCCACCGTGATGCTGGTGTGCTGGCTGGGCAGCGCGCTCGACGCCTGGCTGCTGGGACGCGCCATCGCGCGCGGCGCAAAGGCCGCGCCATGATGCGCCTCCCCGCAGCTGGCCTCTTCGGCGTCACCCTGAGCGTGACCCTGACCGTGGCCGGCTGCGCCGCCCAGCCGCCAGGGGGCATCGTGCGCACGCCCGTGCAGCGCGCCGCGTCCTCGTTTCCGGGTCACGATGCGGTGGTGATGCGGGTCGAACTGCCCGCCGGCGCGCGCGCCGGGCGCCACACCCACCCGGGCGACGAAATCGGCTACGTACTCGAAGGCGAAGGCCAGCTGCTGGTCGACGGCGCGCCGGCGCGTCTGCTGCGCGCCGGCGACGCCTTCGTGGTGCCGGCCGGCGTGGTGCACGACGCCCACAACCCGGGCGGGGCCGCCATGCGCCTGGTCGGCGTCTACCTGGTCGACAAGAACAAGCCGCTGGCCACCCCGGCAAAATAGCGCGTGTGGCGCCGGCCCGACAGGCGCCGGGCGATTCCTGTACAAACCGGCTGCAAGCTGCCAAAATGTTGTTGTACGTCAATTTTCAAGGCGTACCCACCATGATCCCAGCCCCTGCCCGCCCACCTTCGCTTCGCGTCAAGCGCCTCGCTCGCGCCCTGGCGCCGTCGTTGCTGTCGCTGCTGGCAGCGCTGTACTGCGCCACGGCGCACGCCGACACCCCGCCCGACCTGACCACCCTGCCCCTCGAACAGCTCATGTCGATGGAGGTCTACAGCGCCTCGAAATTTTTGCAGAAGTCGAGCCGCGCGCCGTCCTCGGTGACCGTGATCACGGCCAGCGAGATCCGCCATTTCGGCTGGCGCACCCTGGCCGACGTGGCGCGCAGCGTGCGCGGCATGGTGGTCAACTATGACCGCAACTACAGTTACCTGGGCCAGCGCGGCATTTTGCGCACGGGCGACTTCAATACCCGCTTCCTGTTGCAGGTCGACGGCAACCGCATGAACGACGCGGTCTACGACCAGGCCCCGCTCGGCGCCGAGTTCCCGCTCGAGCTGGACCTGATCGAGCGCATCGAATTCGTGCCCGGCCCCGGTTCCTCGGTGTATGGCTCGAACGCCTTCATCGGCGTGATCAACGTCGTCACCAAGCGCCCCGGCGCCGTGGCCGGCACGCGCGGCGCGCTCGACATCGGCCAGGACGGCGAACGCAAGCTGGCGGCCAGCATCGGCTGGCGCTCGCCCCAGGGCAGCGACTACCTGGTCGCCGCCAGCGGCTGGCGCAGCGACGGCGCCGACCTGTACTTCCCCGAATTCGACACGCCCCACCAGAACCACGGCGTCGCCAGCGGCTTGGATGACGAACGCGGGCAGCGCTTTTTCGCGCGCGCCACCCACGGCGCGGCCAGCCTGACCCTGATCCACGCGAACCGGGTCAAGGGCATCCCGACCGCCTCCTACGGCCAGCCGTTCAACGATGCGCGAGCGGCCACCACCGACCGCCAGAGCTATGTCGACGCGGCCTGGCGCAGCGAGGCCGGGACCGACGAACAGCTCAAGGCGCGCCTGTTCTGGGGCCAGTACGACTCGTTTGGCGACTACGTGGGCGGCGACGACGCACGCACGCTCAACCGGGACGGCAGCAGCGCGCGCTGGTGGGGCGTCGACGCCAGCGTGGTGAGCACGCGGCTGGCGGGCCACACCCTGCTGGCCGGCGTCGACCTGCAGCGCGACTACCGCCTGCATCAATATAGTTACGACATCGGCGACGCCGGCGCCCCGTTCGACAGCTACCTGGACGACCAGCGCAGCGCGCGCCGCGCCGGCGTGTATGTGCAGGACCAGCTGGCGCTGGGCCAGGCTGTGCTGCTGAACCTGGGCCTGCGCTTCGACCGCAACAGCGGCAGCGGCGGCGTCTGGAGTCCGCGCGGTGCGCTGATCTGGAATCCGGGCGCGGCCACGACCGTCAAGGCGGTGTTCGGCAGCGCCTTCCGCTCGCCCAACAGCTACGAAAAGTTCTACAGCTTCCCCGCCCGCGACGAGCAGGCCGGCCAGAGCGGCAACCCGCATCTGCGCGAGGAACGGATACGCTCTTCGGAACTGGCGCTGGTGCGGCAGTTCGGCGAGAACGCGCGCGTGAGCGTGTCGGCATTTCGCACCGCGCTGGCCGACCTGATCGCGCCGGTCGAACAGCGCGACGCGGCCAGCGTGCGCTTCGAGAACATTGGCCGCCTGCGCGCGCGCGGCATTGAAATCGAATACGAACGCGGCACCCTGGGCGGGGTCTCGCTGCGCACCAGCTACAGCGCCATTCGCGTCAGCGACGCGCTCGGGCAACCGGTCAACGCGCCGGTCTCCCTGGCCAAATTCAACCTGGCCGCGCCGCTCGGGACGCGCGACTGGCGCGCCGCGCTCGAAGCGCAGTACGTGGGCGCGCGGCGCGGCGTATCGGGGACGGCCGCCCGCTACGTGGTGGTCAACGCCAACCTGGTGCGCGCGCGCCTGGTACGCAACCTGGACCTGTCGCTCGGGGTGACCAACCTGTTCGACCGCGCCTACGCCGACCCCGGCGCCATCGAACACCGCCAGGCAGTCATCGCGCAGGATGGACGGCGCCTGCGCGCAAGGCTGGCGTATGCGTTCTGAGCGCGTGAGCGATTGGCTTCGCCGCGCGGTCTTGCTGCTGGCCGCCAGCCTGCTGGCATCAAGCGCGCGCGCCGATCCGGTGCCCGAGGGTGCGATGAAGGCGGCCTTTGTATTTAACTTCACGGTGTTTGCCGAGTGGCCCGGCGAGGTGCTGGCCGACGGCGCGCCGATCAGTGTGTGCGCCAACGCCGGCGGAGCGCTGTTTGGGCCGCTCACCCGCCTGCGCGACAAGGTCGTCAACGGCCACCGCATCGCGGTGCGCCATGCCGGCGCCGCGCCGCGCGCCTGCCACGTGCTGGTGCTCGAAAAAATCGACCGCGAGCGCTGGCACGCGCTGCGGCGCGAACTGGCCGGCGCGCCGGTGCTGACGGTCTCGGACGACCGCGTCATCGGCCCGGACGGCGTGATCATCGCCATGGCGCTGATCGACGAGCGCATCGTCTTCGATATCGACCTCGAGCGCGCGCGCGCGGCCGGCGTGATCCTCAGTTCCAAGCTGCTGCGCCTGGCCCGGAGCGTGCAGTGAGCGCGCGCCGCGCTGTCATGAGCGCTCCGCGCCTGCTCGGCAAGAAGCTGGCGCTGACCACCATCCTGACGGCCGCCGCCGCGCTGTTCGTGGCCAGCCTGGCGCTGATCGTGTTCCAGTTCCTGTCGATGCGCGGGGTGCTGGCCGACGACCTGCGGGTACAGGCCCAGATCGTCGGCAACAACAGCAGCGCGGCCCTGATGTTCAACGATGCCAAGGCCGGTGAAGAGACCCTGGCCGGCCTGGCGGTCTCGCCGAGCGTGCGCAGCGCCAGCATTTTCGATGCGCGCGGCGTGCTGCTGGCGCACTACCAGCGCGGCACCGGCGCCCAGCCCGGCGCTCCCGACGCGGCCTTGCTGGCGGCGGGCTACCGCTACGGCGTCGACGTGGTGGAGGTGGCGCAGGCGGTGCGCGTGAACCAGCAGACGATCGGCGTGGTGCTGATCCGCGCCACGCTCGACCAGTTGTTCGCGCGCCTGCTCACCTACGCCGGATTGACCTTGGCGGTGGCGCTCGGCTCGCTGGCGCTGGCGTACGCGCTGGTGTCGTCGATGCGGCGCGCGGTGCGCCGCGCCGAAGAGCACCTGCACCACCTGGCGCACGTCGATTCGGTCACCGGCCTGCCCAACCGCCACGCGTATAACGAACGCCTGGCCGGCGCGCTTGAGCGGGCCGACCGTAACGAAGGCACGGTCGGCGGGGTCGGTCTTCTTCTGCTGGACCTGGACAACTTCAAGGTGGTCAACGACACGCTCGGCCACGACAGCGGCGACCTGCTGCTGCAACTGGTCGCCACGCGCCTGGTGCAGACGCTGCGCGAAAACGACGTCATCTGCCGCATCGGCGGCGACGAATTCGTGATCATCGTCGAGCCGCGCGAGCAGCCGGTCGGCCAGCCGGACGAAGTCGACGAAGTGGCGCGCAAGATCCTCGCCGCCCTGGCCGCGCCGTTCGCGGTCAACGGCCACCAGCTGTACGTCAGCGCCAGTATCGGCATGGCCGTCTATCCGCGCGACGCGGGCGACGCGCGCACCCTGATGCGCAGCGCCGACACGGCCATGTACAGCGCCAAGGCCAGGGGCAAGAATGGCTTCGCCGCGTTCGACCCGGCCATGGAACGGCGCGCCCAGAAGCGCCTCAAGCTCGAAGCGAACCTGCGCCGCGCGCTCGAGAAGGGCGAACTGGAACTGCACTACCAGCCGCAGATCGACGTGCGCAGCGGGCGCGTGGTGGGCGTGGAGGCGCTGGCGCGCTGGCACTGCCGCGAGCTGGGGCACGTCAGCCCGGCCGAATTCATTCCCGTGGCCGAGGAAAGCGGGATCATCGTGGCGCTGGGCGGCTGGGTGCTGCAAACGGCGTGCCGCCAGGCCGCGGCGTGGCGCGACCAGGGTTTACTCGACACGCTGGAGCGCGTGGCGGTGAACCTGTCGGCGCGCCAGATGCGCGACGGCGCGCTGATAAACGACATTGGCGCGATCCTCGACGAAACCGGTCTTCCGGCGAGCCTGCTGGAGCTGGAAATCACCGAGGGCGTCCTGATGGAAAACGTGAATGCCAACCTCGACCTGCTGCATGGCTTGCAGGCGGGCGGCATTCATCTGTCGATCGACGATTTCGGGACCGGCTATTCGTCGATGGCGTACCTGAAGCGCTTCCCGATCGACCAGTTGAAGATCGACCGCAGTTTCGTGCACGACGTGCCGGGAGATGGCGAGGCGATCGCCACGGCCATCATCGCGATGGCGCGCAGCCTGCAGCTGAGCGTGGTGGCCGAGGGCGTGGAGACGCGCGCGCAGCTCGACTTCTTGCGCGCGGCCGGCTGCGACATCATGCAGGGATATTATTTTGCCAGGCCGATGCCGGCCGCGCAGATCGGCGCGCTGCTGCGCGAAAAGCGCAGCAGCTGGGGCGAGCCGACAGCGCCGCCCCGGGCCACTCAGGCCACTTAGCCCTTAGGCCAGCTTGACCGCGTGCTCGCGGGTGGCGTGGAAGGTCAGCTTGGGCCAGCGCTCCTCGGTCAGGCGCAGGTTGACGTTCGAGGTGGCCAGGTAGGCCATGTTGCCGGCCGCATCGTAGGCCACGTTGTGGCCGAGGGCCGCTTCGAAGTCGGACAGCACGCGCTTGTCTTCGCCGCTGACCCAGCGCGCGCTGCTGATGCTGGTGCCTTCGAAGACGGCGTCGACGCCGTACTCGTTGAGCAGGCGGCTGGCCACCACTTCGAACTGCAGCACCCCGACCGCGCCCAGTACCAGCTCGCCCCCCTGGACCGGTTTGAAGACCTGCACCGCGCCTTCTTCGCCGAGCTGCTGCAAGCCCTTGTGCAGCTGCTTGATCTTGAGCGGATTGCGGATGCGCACCGAGCGGAAGAAGTCCGGCGCGAAGTACGGGATGCCGGTAAATTGCAGCATCTCGCCTTCGGAGAAGCTGTCGCCGATCTGCATGTTGCCGTGGTTCGGTAAACCGATGATGTCGCCGGCGTAGGCTTCCTCGACCTGCTCGCGCGAGGAGGCCATGAAGGTGACCACCGACGAGACCTTGATCTCGCGTCCCAGGCGCAGGTGCTTGACCTTCATGCCGCGCTCGAAGCGCCCCGAGCACACGCGCAAGAACGCGATGCGGTCGCGGTGGGCTGGGTCCATGTTGGCCTGGATCTTGAAGACGAAACCGGAGAACGGCTGCTCGCCCGGTCCAACGACGCGCACCGTGGCGTCGCGCTCGCGCGGGGCCGGAGCCCAGTCGACCAGCGCCGAGAGGATTTCGCGCACGCCGAAGTTGTTGATCGCCGAACCGAAGAACACCGGGGTCTGCACGCCGGCCAGGAACTGCTCCAGGTCGAACGGGTGCGAGGCGCCGTGCACCAGCTCCACTTCCATTTTCAGCTGCTCGATTTCGAGCGGGAACATGGCCGCCAGCTTGGGGTTGTCGATGCCCTTGACGATCTCGAAGGCGCCGTCGGCCTTTTCTTCGCCGGCCTTGAACAGCATGATCTCGTCGTTGAGCAGGTGGTACACGCCGCGGAAATTCTTGCCCATGCCGATCGGCCAGGTCACCGGCGCGCACTCGATCTTCAGCACCGACTCGAGTTCGTCGAGCAGCTCGAGCGGGTCGCGCGTTTCGCGGTCGAGCTTGTTCATGAAGGTGACGATCGGGG
>DASVVC010000107.1:0-9199 GCA_036386755.1 Telluria sp. | reverse complement strand
CCAGAGTTCGGCGCTGCCGTCGGACATCATCCGGATTTCCGGTTCGCCGTCGGGGTCGAATCCGGACAGTTCGATGGTGTTGACTAGTTCGGTCATGACGAAAGCTCCTCGCATTGGGTAGAAACAGTATTTTACCCTTTGGAAACACCCATCAAGCTATCTTTTGCTCGACCGCAAAGATCGCCGTCACGCCTTCCACACTGAATTCGAGCACCTTGAAATGCGCGCGCAGATACGCTTCCAGCGCCTGCGCATTGTCGCGCTGGTTGTTGAACACGCCGAGCGCGTTCATCAGCCACATGAACGGCCGCGCCAGCACATTCTTGCGCACGCCTTCCGACAGCACCGTGGTGCCGAACAGTCGCCCGGTTGGCGTCAAGAGGGCCGCCAGGTGGGTGAGGGCGATACTTTTCCGGTCCAGGCTGCCGGGCACGCAGTGCAGCACATAATTAATGCTGATCGAGTCGAACGGCGCAACCGCATGCCGCACCGGCTCAAGAATATTCTGCACATACGTCTCAGGCCGGTAGCGCGCCACCTTGGGCAAGGTCTTGGCCAGGCATTCGGCGCTCAGGTCCATCAGCGCCAGGCGCGCCGTGGGCACCAGCGGCGCGCGGTTCAGCAGGAAACCAGTACCGACCCCGACCTCCAGATGATTGGCGCTGATGTGCTTGCGGTAGTGCGCGTCCAGGCGCTTGATCGAGCAGCCCCAGGCATACTTGGAAATCACGCCATACAACAGGGCATCGTAGAAGAACAAGCTCAGTTTATTGAAATACTGCTGCGAACGGACAATCTTGACGTGGGTGAGGTCGCTGTCGCTGCGGATCATGACGGGCTTTCTTGATGAGTATGAGCAATTATGCCATTGTCTGGTCCCGTCAATAAAACATGCTTGCCGGCGCGCGGCACTGCGTTCCCGGGAGCAGGTACAATCGTGCTCTTCGCTTTTTCGACAACCACTATGTTCACCAAACGCCGTTCCCTGATTGCCCTTGCCGTGTTGCTCGCCGGCTGCGGTACGACCACTCCGCCCGCCACCACACCTGCCGCCGTGCTGCAACCGGCCGCCGCCGCGCCAAAGAAAATCCGCATCGGCCTGGCCCTGGGTGGCGGCGCGGCGCGTGGTTTCGCCCACATCGGCGTGATCAAGGCGCTCGAAGCGCAGGGCATCTTTCCGGACGTCGTGGTCGGCACCAGCGCCGGCAGCGTGGTCGGTGCGATGTACGCCGCCGGCAACGATGGCTTTGCCCTGCAAAAGACCGCCATGGAAATGGATGAGGCCGAGATTTCCGACTGGGCCATGCCGCTTTTCGGCAAGTCCTCGGGCGTGCTCAAGGGCGACGCCTTGCAGAATTATGTGAACAAGGCCGTCAAGAACGTGCCGATCGAAAAGCTCAAGATTCCCTTCGGCGCCGTCGCAACCGATCTGAACAACGGTCAGCCGATTCTGTTCAGGCGCGGCAACACGGGGCAGGCCGTGCGCGCTTCTTCGTCCGTGCCGAGCGTGTTCCAGCCGGTGCGCATTGGCGACCGGTCGTATGTTGACGGCGGCCTGGTGGCGCCGGTGCCGGTGCGTTTCGCGCGCGAAATGGGCGCCGATTTCATCATCGCCGTCAATATTTCGAGTCAGACCGATGCCCAGGCGGCCGTCAGCTCGCTCGAAGTGCTGATGCAGACCTTTGCCATCATGGGCCAGCGCCTCAATCACTACGAGCTCAAGGATGCCGACATCGTCATCTCGCCGAACCTGCCGAAAATGGGCAGCAACGATTTTGCCGGCCGTAACCGCGCCATCATGGCGGGCGAGCAGGCCGCGGCGGCGGTGATGCCGCAGATCAAAGCCAAGCTCAAGGCGCGCCAGCAGTCATAAGCCGTATAGCCGTTCCAATATCGGCAGGCCGCGCGCTTGCCGTAAAATTGCCCGCATTAATCACCTGGGATATCAACATGCCATCGAAACCGTACCTGAACTTTGCCGACGTCCAAAAAATCGCAACCGCCGCGCAAGCCGAAGCCGTTGCCAACAACTGGGCGGTGACCATCGCCATCTGCGACGACGGCGGCCACCTGCTGTCGCTGCAGCGTCTGGATGGCGCAGCGCCCCTGTCGTCGCATATCGCGCCATCGAAGGCCAAGACGGCGGCACTGGGCCGGCGCGAGAGCAAGGTCTATGAAGACATCATCAACAACGGCCGCACCGCGTTCCTGACGGTGCCGTTCGTCGAAGGCATGTTAGAGGGCGGCGTGCCGGTCATCGTCGATGGCCACGTGATCGGCGCCGTCGGCGTGTCGGGCGTGAAGTCGGACCAGGATGCGCAGATCGCCAAGGCGGGCATTGCCGCGCTGGCGCAATAAATCAACCGGTAGTACCGATCTGATCCGGTTTTCGCGGCCGCTCTGCTTGCAACAGAGGCGGCCGCGTTCGCTTATGCTGTGATTCCCTATCCTGGAGAACCAACATGACCGAAGCAGAAAGCCGTCCGCCTTTACCTCCCTTTACCCACGAATCGGCCACGCTCAAGGTGCGCCTGGCGGAAGACGGCTGGAACTCGCGCGATCCGGCGCGCGTGGCCCTGTCCTACACGCCCGACAGCCGCTGGCGCAACCGCGCCGAATTCGTCACCGGGCGCGAGGCGATCGCCGGCCTGCTCACGCGCAAATGGGTGCGCGAGCTCGATTACCGGCTGATCAAGGAGTTGTGGGCCTTCGGCGGCAACCGCATCGCCGTGCGCTTCGCCTACGAGTGGCGCGACGACGCGGGCAACTGGTTCCGCTCTTACGGCAACGAGAACTGGGAGTTCGACGAGCACGGCCTGATGGCGCTGCGCCATGCCAGCATCAACGACCTGCCGATCCGCGAGCAGGAGCGCAAGTTTCACTGGCCGCTCGGCCGCCGCCCGGACGATCATCCGGGATTGAGCGAGCTCGGTCTTTAATAACGCGTTGTCTTTTTGAGCGCGCGGATCGGCGTTGTCAGGCGTGGATCAGCGGTCCTGCCGGCGCCGAATCGGCCGCGTTGGTCCGTTCCAGCCAGGCCATCAGCAATTCCATGTCGCGCACCTCGATTTCGGGTCCCTGCACGAAACCCACCTGCACCAGGTTGCTGGCATCGCACACCAGCTTGTTGACAGTGGGGGAGAGTTCAACCATGCGCCCGTACGACTTCCACACCTTGCTTTCCCATTTGTGCAGGCTCGAATCGTTGAAGCGGTTGTTTTCGAAGTAGACGGTGACCGAGCCGTCGCTGTTGCCGAAGCCGACCATGCCCGAGCCGTTTTTCAGCATGTCCTTGACGGCGTCGTCCGCGTTAATCTTGGGCACGAATACCGCTGCCCGCCCGCCCGGGTTGGGGCGCTCCATCGGTGTATCTCTTCCAAACGTAGACATAATCACATTTCCTGGTAAATGGTTTGTCCGAGGATGCTGTCACAAATGTATAGAGGACAGTTGGCGATGTCCAGTAAAAGCGAAAAAGCGCTGCAAATGCACCCGCAGGCGATTGCCGGATAGGCCGCGTTGCGCTATAATTTGGAGGTTTAGCCATTCATACACCTACCGTAGCGACTACCCACCATCCCTCATTCAACATGACGCCATCCCCCAGTGCTAAGCGCATCGGGAAACCATGGTCGTCGGTCTGACGTGGCGCAGCTACGGTAACTTTATCAGGAGTTGCCCTTGCCGCCATTTTTTTCTGGCCCCGCCGTTCCAGCCATTCTGGCCCTCGCCGACGGAACGATATTTAAAGGTATTTCCATTGGCGCTGCCGGCCATACCACCGGGGAAGTCGTGTTCAACACGGCCATGACCGGTTACCAGGAAATCCTGACCGATCCAAGCTATTCGCGCCAGCTGGTCACGCTGACGTATCCGCACATCGGCAATACGGGTGTCAATCCGGAAGATGTCGAGGCAAGCAAGGTCCACGCCGCGGGCTTGATCATCCGTGACCTGCCGCTGCTGGCATCGAACTTCCGTTCGACCCAGTCGCTGTCGGACTACCTCAAGGCCGAAAACATCGTCGCCATCTCCGGCATCGATACCCGCAAGCTGACGCGCCTGTTGCGCGAAAAGGGCGCGCAGGGCGGCGCCATTTTGGTAGGCACGCAGGGCAACGAGCCGTCGCAGGTGCAGGCGCTGGAACTGGCGCGCTCGTTCCCGGGCCTGGCCGGCATGGACCTGGCCAAGGTGGTCTCGACCACCGCTGCCTACGAATTTCTTGAAACCGAATGGAAGCTCGGCGAGGGCTACGGCAAGCTCGCCGATCCGAAGTTCCACGTGGTCGCCTTCGACTACGGCGTCAAGCGCAACATCCTGCGCATGCTGACCGAACGTGGCTGCAAGGTCACCGTGCTGCCGGCCCAGGCCAGCGCCGCCGATGCGCTGGCCTTGAACCCGGACGGGATCTTCCTGGCCAACGGCCCGGGCGACCCGGAACCGTGCGACTACGCGATCGCGGCCAGCCGCGAGCTGATCGAACGCGGCATCCCGACCTTCGGCATCTGCCTCGGTCACCAGATCATGGCGCTCGCGTCAGGCGCGCGCACGCTCAAGATGAAGTTCGGCCACCACGGCGCCAACCACCCGGTGCAGGATCTCGATTCGCGCAAGGTGATGATCACCTCGCAGAACCACGGTTTCGCGGTCGACGCGCAAACCCTGCCGGCCAACTGCCGCGTGACCCACGTGTCGCTGTTCGACGGCTCGCTGCAGGGCTTCGCCCGCACCGACAAGCCGGCGTTCTGCTTCCAGGGCCACCCTGAAGCGTCGCCCGGCCCGAACGACGTAGCTTACCTGTTCGACCGCTTCATCAGCATGATGCAAGCCGCTGAGAAAAACGAATCGTAGAAAGAACCCAATGCCAAAGCGTAGTGACATTAAAAGTATTCTGATTATTGGCGCAGGCCCGATCATCATCGGCCAGGCTTGCGAGTTCGATTATTCCGGCGCCCAGGCGTGCAAGGCGCTGCGCGAGGAGGGCTACAAGGTCATCCTCGTCAACAGCAATCCTGCCACCATCATGACCGACCCGGAAATGGCGGACGTGACCTACATCGAGCCGATCACCTGGAAGGTCGTCGAGCGCATCATCGCCAAGGAGCGTCCCGACGCCATCCTGCCGACCATGGGCGGCCAGACCGCGCTCAATTGCGCGCTCGACCTGCACAACAACGGCGTACTGAAACAGTACAACGTGGAGCTGATCGGCGCCTCGCCTGAAGCCATCGACAAGGCCGAAGACCGCTCCAAGTTCAAGCAAGCGATGACCAAGATCGGCTTGGGTTCGGCGCGCTCCGGCGTGGCGCACTCGATGGACGAATCGTGGGCCGTGCAGCGTGAAATGGGTTTCCCGACCATCATCCGCCCCTCGTTCACCATGGGCGGCACGGGCGGGGGCATCGCCTACAACGAAGAAGAATTCGAGACCATCTGCAAGCGCGGCCTGGAAGCGTCGCCGACCAAGGAACTCTTGATCGAAGAGTCCCTGATCGGCTGGAAAGAGTACGAGATGGAAGTGGTGCGCGACAAGGCGGACAACTGCATCATCATCTGCTCGATCGAAAACCTGGACGCCATGGGCGTGCACACCGGCGACTCGATCACCGTGGCGCCGGCGCAGACGCTGACCGACAAGGAATACCAGATCATGCGTAACGCCTCCTTGGCGGTGCTGCGCGAGATCGGCGTCGACACGGGCGGCTCGAACGTGCAGTTCGCGATCAACCCGGCCGACGGGCGCATGATTGTCATCGAAATGAATCCGCGCGTCTCGCGTTCGTCGGCCCTGGCCTCGAAAGCGACCGGTTTTCCGATCGCGAAGATCGCCGCCAAGCTGGCGGTGGGCTTCACGCTCGACGAACTGCGCAACGAGATCACCGGCGGCGCCACGCCAGCGTCGTTCGAACCGTCGATCGACTACGTCGTGGTCAAGATCCCGCGCTTCACGTTCGAAAAATTCCCGGCCGCCGACCATCACCTGACCACCCAGATGAAGTCCGTCGGTGAAGTCATGGCGATCGGCCGCACGTTCCAGGAATCGTTCCAGAAGGCCCTGCGCGGCCTGGAAGTGGGCGTCGATGGCCTGAACGAAAAGACGCGCGACCGCGAAAAGATCGAAGAAGAACTGGGCGAACCGGGTCCGGACCGCATCTGGTACGTGGGCGACGCCTTCGCCCAGGGCTTTACCCTCGAAGAAGTGCACCAGCTGACCCACATCGATCCGTGGTTCCTGGTGCAGATCAAGGAAATCGTCGACATCGAACTGTGGCTCGACAATCAGTCGCTCGAATCGCTCGACAAGCCGATGCTGTATAAGCTCAAGCAAAAAGGCTTCTCGGACCGCCGCCTGGCATTCCTGCTGCACACGACCGACACCGTCGTGCGCCAGACGCGCCATGCGATGGGCATCCGTCCGGTGTACAAGCGGGTCGATACCTGCGCGGCCGAATTTTCGACCGACACCGCGTACATGTACTCGACCTACGATGAAGAGTGCGAGTCGAACCCGAGCGACAAGAAAAAGATCATGGTGCTGGGCGGTGGCCCGAACCGCATCGGCCAGGGTATCGAATTCGATTACTGCTGCGTGCACGCGGCGCTGGCGATGCGCGAAGACGGCTACGAGACCATCATGGTCAACTGCAACCCAGAGACCGTCTCGACCGACTACGATACCTCGGACCGCCTGTATTTTGAATCGCTGACGCTGGAAGACGTGCTGGAAATCGTCGCCATCGAAAAACCGGTCGGCGTGATCGTGCAGTACGGCGGCCAGACGCCGTTGAAGCTCGCGCTCGATTTAGAGGCGAACGGCGTGCCGATCATCGGCACCTCGCCCGACATGATCGACGCGGCCGAAGACCGCGAACGCTTCCAGCAGATGCTGCAGAAGATGGGCCTGCGCCAGCCGCCTAACCGCACCGCGCGCACCGAGCCTGAAGCACTGGCGCTGGCGCAGGAAATCGGCTATCCGCTGGTGGTGCGTCCATCGTATGTGCTGGGCGGGCGGGCGATGGAAATCGTCCACGAACAGCGCGACCTGGAACGCTACATGCGCGAGGCGGTCAAGGTATCGCACGATTCGCCGGTGCTGCTGGACCGCTTCCTGAACGACGCGATCGAAGTCGACGTCGACTGCATCTCCGACGGCGAAACGACCTTCATCGGCGGCGTGATGGAACACATCGAGCAGGCCGGCGTGCACTCGGGCGACTCGGCCTGTTCGCTGCCGCCGTATTCGCTCTCGCAAGAGACCATCGATGAACTCAAGCGCCAGACGTCGCTGATGGCCAAGGGCCTGAACGTGATCGGCCTGATGAACGTGCAGTTCGCGATCCAGAAGACCGACGTCGATGGCGTGATGACCGATACGGTCTTCGTGCTGGAAGTGAACCCGCGCGCCTCGCGCACGGTGCCGTTCGTGTCCAAGGCCACCGGCCTGCAGCTGGCGAAGATCGCGGCGCGCTGCATGGTCGGCCAAACCCTGGCCTCGCAGGGCATCACGACCGAAGTCATTCCGCCGTTTTACAGCGTCAAGGAAGCCGTGTTCCCGTTCGTGAAATTCCCTGGCGTGGACACCATCCTCGGACCGGAGATGAAGTCCACCGGTGAAGTCATGGGCGTTGGCATGACCTTCGGCGAAGCGTTCGTCAAGTCGCAGATGGGCGCCGGGGTCAAGCTGCCCGAATCGGGCAAGGTGTTCCTGTCGGTGAAGGGCTCGGACAAGCCGCGCGCGGTGAAAGTGGCGCGCGACCTGCAGTCGATGGGCTTCCAGGTCGTGGCGACCAAGGGCACGGCGGCGGTGATCACCGCGGCGGGCATTCCGTGCCAGGCCGTGAACAAAATGATCGAAGGCCGTCCGCACGTGGTCGACATGATCAAGAACCACGAGATCGCGCTGGTGATTAACACGGTCGAAGAAAAACGCAGTGCGATTGTCGACTCGCGCCAGATCCGGATTTCGGCTTTGGCCGCGCGCGTGACGACATACACTACAATAGCGGGTGCGGAGGCTGCGGTCGAAGGCATGCGTCATCTCGACGAGTTGCGCGTGTACGATTTACAAGGCCTGCATAAAACCTTAAACTAAGCGGCACGCAGTACCCCTGACCACAGGGCGCGCGACGGGAAGCATCCGGCGCGCGCCCTGTGGTTTTCACTTTTCAGTAGAAACGCGAATACGACATGAACACATCAGTTCCACTTACCAAATACGGCGCCGAACTGCTCAAGGAAGAGCTGCATCAGCTCAAGACCAAGGAGCGCCGCATTGTGATCGACGCGATCGCCGAGGCGCGCTCGCATGGCGATTTGTCCGAGAACGCCGAATACGACGCCGCCAAGGAGCGCCAGGCATTCGTCGAAGGCCGCATCGCGGAGCTGGAAGGCAAATTGGGCGCCGCGCAGATCATCGACCCGGCCACCCTGGACGCCGAAGGGCGCGTGGTGTTCGCCTCCACCGTCGACCTGGAAGACCTCGATAACGGCACCAAGGTGACGTACCAGATCGTGGGCCTGGACGAAGCGGACTTGAAGCTCAATAAAGTCTCGGTCACGTCGCCGATCGCGCGCGCGCTGATCGGCAAGTACGCCGGCGACGTGGTCGAAGTGCAGGCGCCATCGGGCCCGCGCGAATACGAAATCCTCGAAGTCAAGTACATCTGATGCTGCTCGCGCGCGCCCGCCTGCTGCTGGTGACGGCGTGGGCGGGCAGTTTGTGGACGGTGGGTTACCTGGTGGCCCCGACCTTGTTTCGCACCTTGTCAGACACGGTGCTGGCCGGGACCATTGCGGGCAGCATGTTCAGGAGCGAAGCGATCGTGTCGCTGGTGTGCGGCGTCGGATTGCTGGTCTTGCTGGTGCTGGACAAGCCGATGGACGCCAGGCGGCGGCGTGGGCTGATGCTGGTGGTGGCGGGGATGCTGGCGCTGCAAGCGGTCAGCAGCCTGGGACTGGGCCCGATGATGGCGGCGCTCAAGGAAGCGGCGCCCGGCGGCGTGATGGAGGCTGCCGCGCGCAAGCAGTTCGGCATGCTGCACGGGGTGTCGATGGTGTTGTATTTGGTGCAGAGCGTGCTGGCGGCGGTGCTGGTGTTTAAGAACCCCAGGCCGTAGCGCTGCTCTAAGTTTTGCCTCACCATCCGAGGTGTTTCCGCCACCACCCCGTCGTTCCCGCGAAGGCGGGAACCCAAGTTTGT
>DASVVC010000106.1:0-41954 GCA_036386755.1 Telluria sp. | reverse complement strand
ATTCATTTTCGAGGTCTCCATCGGTTATCCTCCTACCTATGACATTATTCTCAAGGCCCCTTTGCGCCGCGCTCGCCGCGGCCTTCCTGTCGGCGGGCTGCGCCACGCGCCCGACGGCCCCGATCGAGATCAACCTGGTTGCGCTGAACGACTTCCACGGCCACCTCGACGCTACCAAATTCCAGTACACCAGCATCCACGCCAGCGGCCAGCAAACCGCGCAAGCCGGCGGCGTGGACACCATCGCCGCCGCCGTCCAGGCCTGGCGCGGCGAAGACAAGGACCTGCTGTTCGTCGGCGCGGGCGACCTGATTGGCGCTTCCCCGGCCATGTCGTCGATGTGGGCGGACGAGCCGGCGCTGGAGGCGCTCAGCATGGCCGGCATGCGCGTCTCCTCGGTCGGCAATCACGAATTCGATAACGGCCGCGCCGAACTGCTGCGCCAGCAGCGCGGCGGCTGCGAATCGAGCCGTCCCGAAAAAGCCTGCCAGTTCACCAGGGACTTCCGCGGTGCCGGCTTTACCTACCTGGCCGCCAACGTGATCGACGACGCCACCGGCCAGCCGTTCCTGCCGGCCTGGCGGATCGAAGACGTCAAGGGCGTCAAGGTCGGCCTGATCGGCGCCGTGCTGCGCAATACCGCCTCGGTGGTGCTGGCCTCGGGCATCGTCGGCCTGACGTTCGAAGATGAAGCCACCGCCATCAACCGCGTCATCCCGGCCATGCGCGCGCAAGGAGCGCAGGTGTTCGTGGTGCTGATCCACCAGGGCGGGCACACGCCCGAACCGTTCGACAAACCCGATTGCAGCGGCCTGACAGGGCCGATCGTCGATGTCGTCAAGAAGCTCGATCCCGCCATTCGCGTGATCGTCAGCGGCCACTCGCACACGGGCTTCCAGTGCAAGGTCGATGGGCGCGTGGTGACCCAGGGCGAGATGGGCGGCCATGTCCTCTCGCGCATCAAGATGATGGTCGATCCGGCCAGCGGCGCGGTGGGCGACATTGCGGTGCGCAACGTGATCATGAAGCCGGGCCAGTATCCGCCGGATGCGCGCGTGTCGGCTTACCTCAAGCAAGCGAAGGAGCGCAGCGAGCAGGCCTTGGGGCGGCCGGTGGCGCGCGTGGCCGTGCGCTCGATCCACCGCAAGGAAAGCGCGGGCGGCGAAACCGTGTTGGGTGGCCTGATCGCCGACGCCGTGCTGTCCGCCACCCAATCGCAGGGCGTGCAGATCGGCTTCATGAACATGGGCGGCATGCGCCAGGACCTCGACGTCGGCGCCGATCTCACCGCCACCTACGGCGACGTGCAGATCGTGCTCCCGTTCGGGAACACCATTGTGGTCATGGACATGACCGGCGCCCAGATCCGCGCGCTGCTCGAGCAGCAGTGGGCGCGCCCGGGCGCGAGCAGCGTCTCGGTGCTGCAGGTGTCGGAGGGCTTCAGCTACCGCTGGAACAAGGACGCGCCGAAAGGCCAGCGCGTCGTGCGCGACAGCGTCACCCTGAACGGCAAGGTGCTCGACGACGCTGCCGTGTATCGGGTGGCCGGCAATAACTTCCTGGCCGAAGGCGGCGACAGCTTCCCCACCTTTGCCGCGGCCGTCAACAAGCGCGATACGCAGATCCGCGATATCGACGCCGTGGTGCAGTTTTTGATCAAGCAGGACAAGGCGGGCAAGCCGGCGGGTACCGATACGCCGCCGGGCCGCATCGGGACGGTGCAATGATGTCCCTGCGGCGCGGCCTGGCCGCACTCCTGGCGCTGGTCCTGGGACCGCAGGCGCATGCCGGGTTTTCCATTCCCGGCTATGAACTGGTGCAGACCGCGCCGGTGGAAACCACGCTCGTCAACCCGGACCTGCGCAGCAGCGCCGCGGTGTGGACGCAGCTGTTCGACGAGGCGCGCAGCGAGATCGTGATCGGCCAGTTCTACGCCATCAGCAAGGCCGGAACGCCGTTCGACAAGGTGGTGGAACGCCTGGCGGCGGCTGGCGCGCGCGGCGTGAAGATCCGCTTTTTGCTCGACCAGAAGGGCGTCGGCCTGTCCGATCCGGCTACCCTTGAGCGGCTGCGCAAGATACCCAATCTGGACATGCGCGTGCTCGATTACGCGCAGCTGACCGGCACCGGCATCATCCACGCCAAGTACATTGCTGTGGACAAGAAGGCCGCTTTCATCGGCAGCCAGAACTTCGACTGGCGCGCGTTCACCCACATCCACGAGACGGGCCTGTTGATCACCGATGCGGCCATGGTGGCGCAGGTGCAGGCGGTGTTCGAGCGTGACTGGCAGGCGCAGTCGCTGCTGGCGGCCAAATTGGCTGTGCCGCGCGCTGCAGTTGTGACGACGGCGGCCAGCGTGGCGCCGCAGGCCGCGCAGCTGGTCGCCAGCCCGGCGGCGTACAACCCGCCCGGCGTGGCCGATTCCGAAGTGGTGCTGCCGGCGCTGCTGGCCGACGCGCGCAGCGAGGTGCGGATCCAGCTGCTCGACTACGCGCCGCTCGGTTACGGGCCAGAGAACACGCGTCCGTACTACGGCGTGATCGACAACGCGGTACGCGCGGCCGCCGCGCGCGGCGTGAAGATCAAGCTGATGGTCTCGAACTGGAATACCGACCAACCCGGCATCGCCTACCTTAAAAGCCTGGCGCTGCTGCCGAACGTGGAGGTGCGCATCGTCACCTTGCCGGTGGCGTCGACGGGACCGATTCCGTTCGCGCGCGTCATCCACAGCAAGACCATGACGATCGACGGCAAGCTGGCCTGGGTCGGCACCAGCAACTGGGCCGGCGGCTACTTCGACAAGTCGCGCAACCTCGAAGTCGTGCTGCGCAACGAGAAGATGGCGCAGCGCCTCGGCGCGCTGCACGAGCAGGCCTGGAGCTCCTCGTACGCGCAGCCGATCGATATTGGCAAAGACTATCCAAAACCGAACAAAGGAAATGAATGATGAAGAAACTGGCTTGTGTACTGGCGCTGTCCGCCGCCTTCGTGTCGGTCGACGCGTTGGCCTGGGGCGCCGAAGGGCACCGTGCGGTCGGCGCCATCGCCGAAAAACTGATCAAGGGCAGCAACGCCGAGAAGCAGGTGGCGGCCTTGCTGCTGCCGGGTGAGAGCCTCGAATCGATCACCGTGTGGGCCGACAGCGCCAAGGGCGGGGCCGGCTACACGCCGCCGACAGCCGAGATGAACGCCTACACGGCGGTCAACCCGCGCCACAACGAATACCACTACACCGACATCCCGTTCCAGAACGAGCACTATCATGACGGCGCCGTGGGCACGGCCGATGTCGACATCGTGCAAACGCTCAAGCAGGCCATTGCCGTTTTGCAGGGCAAGACCGACCCGGCGCTCAATCCCAACAAGCTGACCCGCCGCCAGGCCTTGCTGCTGGTGGCGCACATGACCGGCGACATCCACCAGCCGCTGCACGTGGGCGCGGCGTTCGTCGGCAAGGATGGCAAGTTCGTCGTGCCGAAAAGGCACGAGGATGTCGATAGCCTGAACATCTACGATTCGCGCGGCGGCAACAGCCTGCTGCTCGACGACGACAAACTGACCTCCCTGAGCGCGAAGCTGATCGAGGGCGAAGCCAAGCCGCTGCCGCCGGGTGCGCAGAAGTGGACCACACGGCCGTTCCACTCGTACTGGGACAGCACCGTGGTCGACTACGCGATGCGCCGCATCAGCACCAAGACGCCGGAGCAGTTCGCGCAGAAGGTCATCGACGGCAAACCGGTGGTGACGATGAACACGGGGGACGCCACCAGCTGGCCGTACCAGTGGGCGGACGACGCGCTGGCCGCGTCCAAGCTGGCGTATTCGGACGTGGCGCCCGGTGCCATCGGCAAGCAAACGAATCGCAAGGGCGAGACTTATTACACCTTCGGGCTGGAGATGGGATCGAACTATCCGGTGCCTAGTTCCGCGCTGGCCAAGACGCAGTTGATCAAAGGCGGTTACCATTTGGCGTCGCTGCTGCAAGCCATCTGGCCGTAAAGTCGTCGCTCCGGTGACTTTATAGTTGCCATCCCGCCGCCTTCGTCGTTCCCGCGAAGGCGGGAACCCAAGTTTGCAGATCTACCCGTGAGCATCCGCATGAAATCAGCCGCAAAATTGGTCGCCATCGTCCTGGCATTCCCCATCGCTTCCTTCGCCGCGCCAGCCGAAAACAAACCGCTCCCCCTGTGGGAAGCCGGCGTCCTCGGCGGCGTCGCCTCTACGCCGGCTTACCCCGGCTCGGCCGACCGCTCATCGCGCGGTCTGCTGCTGCCGTTCCTGATCTACCGCGGCAAAGTGTTCCGCGCCGACCAATCGGGCATCGGCGCGCGCCTGGTCAAGCGCGAAGCGGTCGAACTCGATGTCGGCCTGGCTGCGTCGCTGCCGGCCCGCTCCGACGACGTGGCCGCCCGCTCCGGCATGCCCAACCTGGGCACCTTGCTCGAATTCGGTCCGCGCCTGAAGGTGCGCATCGCCGAGCCAAGCGCGTCGAGCCGCATCCGCCTCGATATTCCGCTGCGCGCCGTGATCGAAGCGCGCGCCGGCGTGCGCACGCAGGGCTTCGCGTTCGAACCGAAGGTGGTGTACGAAATGCGCAGCGCCGACGGCCTGTGGACCTTCGACGCCAACGCCGGCGTGGTCATCGGCGACAAGAAGATTAACCGCTACTTCTACGAGGTGCAGCCGCAATACGCCACATCCACGCGGCCAAGCTACCGGTCCGAATCGGGGCTGATGCTGACACGGGTGGGCGCAAGCGCCTCGCGCATGATCAACGAAGACGTGCGCGTGTTCGGCTTTGTGCGTCTTGAGAGTTACGCGGGCGCCGCCAACGAAGACAGCCCACTGATGAAGGAGAAGTCAGGCGCCTCCGCCGGCGTGGCATTTGCCTGGACCCTGGGCCGTTCAACGCGCTTGGCGGGTGACTGAGACACGGTGTAAGCGCTGCTTCTCCGGAGCAGCGCCAAGCCGGTCCGGCTGCGATCAGGGATCTTTACTGCTACGAACTGACATTCGTTACCTAGATTGTCGGGAATTCTAACGTTAAGTCATTAGCTGCAATTACGCATTTTCGATAGACTCTGAAGCTCAATCACTTCACCCAAGCCGCGTTGTCTCGATCAGAGCACTCGCTGATCACCGCGGAAATGAGATTAAGGTTCACCAGTATTTTTCGGAATCCGATCAGCCCGGGTGCTCATAGTAGGAAGCTGCTCGGAAAGTTCAACCTGTCGATTTTTGTACATTTTCTTGCGGAAATCGTGCCCAATATTTAATCATGGCTTTAATCGAGGTCGTTCAAATTGATGCTGCCAGGCAAGTGTCCTGATAGTGCCTTCTTCGTTATTATGCTAAGCATTCGCATTAAAATCTTCCTGCTTCGACTAGGGAAGTGCTTACTAATTTAGCTTTTGATGAGAAATCAGACCTAAGCGCTCAATTTTATCGCGTGCATTTGACTGAGAGCCAGAATAAATCGGCGGTTCTGTAGAAGCGCACGGTGGAGTTATAAGATTAGCGAGTGTCTTGCGGATATCTGGAGCGAATGATTGTAAAAATCTGAGGTGGTGGAGCCAATAATTCTGAGTCTATATCTTGCATCAGATACTGGTTTTATGCATTTCCGCCTATTTTGTAAGCAATCGGTGATAGATATTGAGACAGACGCTACAATTGCGCCTTGTCAACGTAGAATTGTAGTTGCCTACTATGATCTATCAGAGCGGTCAGTGTAAGACGTCTGCTAGGCCACCGAAGGCGGGAACCGGTGCATATGGAAGTTATTGGAGAATATATGAAAACGTTGACCATCAGTGAGGTTGGTGAAGTATCTGGCGGTGGCAAAGTTAGTGATGGTGTCGTGACAATCGGTGTAACTGCGGGCTCAGCACAGATCGGCGCATTCCTTGCCGGAGCGCGATTGGGTGGGACGTTCGGAGCCGCAGCGGGCCCAATGGGCGCCGTTATAGGTGCTATGGTTGGCGGGGGAGTAACCATAGCATATTTACGTTATAAAAATTAGAAATAGTCTAAAAAGCGTAACTTGACAGAGGATTTTTTCGCTGACATTTTTTACTGGGCGGTGGGGTTTTCGAGTCGCGCTGCCCAGAATTCGTTAATGTCAGCTATATATTCGGAGGAAATGCAATGCATGATAACGTAATAGTCATTGAAAATATTTCCGGAATATCTTATCCCAAACCGATTTGGCGATATATGCTGCTTTTTCAATCTTGGTCCCAGCTGAGTTCATGGTTGGTTATTGTTTTATCGACCACCTTGATAATGTATGGATTTTTTGCGGAATTCAAAGAAGTCGCGACTCTTTGGAAGCTTTTTTTTGGTGTCTCATTGGGCTCGTTAGTCTCCGTTCTCATGGTTTTGCCCGCCCAAGTCAAGGTGTCTTCAAATAGTACAGGCGCCGTTAAAAGTGTAGTTCTTGTACTCGAACAATTGCATTACGTTGAAAGTCATCGGACCGCTGATACCGTCTTCTATCGGCAGAAGCTACCGAGATTTCTACGTTGGGCAGAGGGTGCGATGGTGGTTCAAAGAAACCCTGAGAGCATAGTAATAGATGGCCCTCGTGCCGTTTTAGGTAGAGTTAGGGCAGAACTCATGGCCGGGGGGGCGGGCTAATGACTCGGCGCCGGTACCGTCCGCAAAACGCCCGGTTGTTGGCCGGGTGCGTTGATGCCCCTGAGGTGCAGGGCCATGAATTGGCCGATCCGCGTTTCATACTCGCGCTTGGCGAGTCCATGAAAGTCGGTATGCGCCGCTCCGGCCACGATCCACAGCTGCTTCGGTTCCGGCACGGCGGCGTAAATGCGGCGCGTCTGAAGCTCGCTGGTATGGCGGTCGAACTCTCCGCCCACCACCAGCGTAGGGCAGCGTAGCGCGCCGACCGCGTCGATTGGCCGTAGCTGGTCCAAGGTGAGGTCCAGCCGCAGCGGCACCTGCCATAGCAACAGCGGCGCCAGCGCACCGCCAGCGCTACCCAGATGCAGGCGCAGGCGATTTTTAATCGCTTCTTCAATCGTCGGATACATCGCCTCGATCACCAGCGCATCGATCTCGCGTCCGGGCTTGGACAGCACCAGGGCAGCGGCGCCGAGCGACATGCCGATGACGCCGATCCGTTCACCGGGCTGTTCGCGCTTGAGGAACGCCAGCGCGGCGCGTACGCCATCGGCCTCGCGCACCCCGAAACTGATGCGCTCCCCGGCGCTTTCGCCATGCGCCTGCTGGTCGATCAGCAACACGCCGTAGCCGAGGCGCGACAGGAAGCGCGCGCGTCCCAGCATGTGCAGGCGGTTGCCGCGCACGCCGTGCAGCAGCAGGACGGCGCCAGCCCCGGGCGTGCCGCGTACCATCCAGCCCTTGACGGGACCGGCGGCGGTAGCAATCGTTACGGAGGCAGCGGGGAAGTCGGACGGCGCGGCGCCGATCTGGCGCCGCGCGGGAGAACTGAGGTATTCGCCGGCGCAAAACAGCGCCGCCAATCCCAGCAACAGCAGACAGGCAAAGGCGGCGAGGCCACGCTTTACCACGCGCCTTGGCACCACGCTGTTACCCCATCAACGCGATTTGACGAACGGTTTGCCGATCGCTTTCGGCGCCACCGACTTGGCCATCAGGCCGGCCAGCACGATCACGGTCACCACGTACGGCACCATCTGGATCAGCGAGCCCGGAATGCGGCCGATGCCCGGCAAGTCCACGCCTTCGATCTGGATCTGCACCGCGCTGAAAAAGCCGAACATCATGCAGCCGAGCGCCGTGTACATCGGGCGCCAGTTACCGAACACCAGCGCCGTCAGCGCCAGGTAGCCGGCGCCGGCCGACATATCGCGCAGGAAGAAACCACTTTGCACGATCGCCAGGTAAGCGCCCGAGAACGAACACAGGATGCCGGCCACCAGCATCGCCATGTAGCGCGTGGTGGCGACACTGACGCCGGCCGCGTCGGCCGCGTGCGGGTTTTCGCCGCAGGCGCGCAGGCGCAGGCCGAAGCGGCTGTGGTAGATCACCCAGTGCACCAGCGGGATCAGCGCGAACGCCAGGTACACCAGCGCCGAGTGGCCGCCGATCACGTGGCCGTAGAACCAGCCGATGAACGGAATGCCGGCCAAAGCCTGGGTGCCCGGCAGGACGATGTCGAACAGGCGCGCCTGGCCCAGGTCCGGCGTGCGGCCGCCCTGCTGGTAGAAGAACTGCGCCAGCACGAAGGTCAGGCCGCTCATGGCGATGTTGATCGCGATGCCGCCCACCAGCTGGTTGCCCTTCTGGGTGATGCTCACGTAACCCTGCAGCAGCGCCAGGGCGGCCGATACGGCCACGCCGGCGGCCACGCCATACCAGGCGTTCTGGGTCGTGAAGGCGACAGCGGCCGACACGAAGGCGCTTGCGAGGATCTTGCCTTCCAGGGCGATATCGACCACGCCGCTGCGTTCGGCGAACAGGCCGGCCATGGCGGCGAAAATCAGGACAGGCGCATTGCGGATCGTGGAGACGACAATGCTGGCTAAATGGAGGTCTTCGAACATGGCTTATCCTTTGCGAATGTTAAGCAGCTTCAGGACAGCGGGCGCATACAGGTTTTCCATCGCGCCGCAGAACAGAATGATCAGCCCCTGGATGAAGATGAAGGTCTCCTGCGGGATGTTCGGTTTTTCCAGCGACAGGTCGAACCCGCCCTGGATCAGTGCACCGAACAAGACGCTCGACAGGAAAATGCCGACCGGGTGCTGGCGTCCCATCAGCGCAATCGCGATGCCGACAAAGCCCGCGCCGGCCGGGAAGTTCAGGCTCAGGTAATGGGTCGAGCCCATGACCGAATTAACTGCAGCAAGGCCGGCCAGCGCGCCGGAAATGAGCATCGCCACGATGATCATGCGGCTGATAGACACGCCCGCATAGTGCGCCGCGTTTTGATTGAGGCCCGTGGCGCGCAGCTTGTAGCCCCACGCCGAGCGCCATACCATCACGCCGTAGATGACCAGGGCCGCAATCGCAATCAGGAAGCTGACGTTGAGCGGCGTGTCGCCCAGGATCGGGAACCATTCGTTCAGGCGCGGCATGGCGCCGGCTTCCGAGAACACGCGGCTGGCCGGGTTTTGCTGGCCTTCCGGGATCAGGTACTTGACGATGATGAAGTTCATCAGGCTGGCGGCGATGAAGTTGAACATGATGGTCGTGACCACCACATGGCTGCCGCGCTTGGCCTGCAGATAACCGGGCAGCCAGGCCCAGGCCGCGCCGAACACCGCGCTGCCGAGCATCGCGGCGGGAATCAGGAGCCAGGCGGGCAGGGAATGATCGAGCGTGAGCATGACCACGGTCAGTCCCAGGCCGCCGACGTACATCTGGCCTTCGCTGCCGATGTTGAACAGGCCGGCCTTCATGGCGATCGATACCGACAGGCCGGTAAAGATGAAGGTACTGGCGTAGAACAGCGTGTAGCTCAGGCCCTCCGGGTTGATGACGGCCGAATCGATCAGGATGCGCAGCGATTCGGTCGGGCTTTCGCCGAGCAGGTGAATCACCAGCGCGGCCACCAGCAGTGCCGACAGCAGGTTCAGTACAGGCAGGACAAACGCGCTTGCCCAGCGTGGGAGTTCGGTCGTTTTCATGTTTTATGCATCCCGCCCATCAGCAGCCCGATGCGGGTAGTGTCGAATTCTTCAATCTTGAGTTCACCGGTAATGCGTCCGCCGGACATGACGATGATGCGGTCGGCCAGCGCCCGCACTTCCTCCAGTTCCACCGATACCAGCAGGATCGCCACGCCTTCGTCGCGCATCTTGAGCAACTGGGTGTGGATGCTTTCGATGGTGCCGATGTCGACCCCGCGCGTCGGCTGACCGACCAGCATCAGCTTCGGCCTGGCCGACACTTCGCGCGCGATCACCACCTTTTGCTGGTTGCCGCCCGAGAGCAGGCCGATACGCAGGTCCGGATTGGCCGGACGCACGTCGAAGGCCTTGAGCAGGCCCGCGCAGCGCGCCGCGATGGCCTTGAAGTCGAACAGGCCCCAGCGGTTGCAAACCCGGTCCTGGTAGCCGAACACGGTGTTCTGCATGACCGAAAAATCCGTGATCACGCCGTCGCGCAGGCGGTCTTCCGGCACGTGGCCGATACCGAGCTTGCGGAACGTGGCCGGCAAGCCGTCGGCGTCCGTGCGCCCGGCGTAGGGCAGTTCGGTGCCGAGGAAGGCGGCCTTGCCGCCGCTCGGCAGGCGCATGCCCGACAGGATCTGCATCAATTCGCTCTGGCCGTTGCCCGACACGCCGGCAATGGCCACGATTTCGCCCGCGCGCAGGGTGAAGTCGATATCGGCCAGCAGGCGCACCCCAAGCGCGTCCTGCAACTGCAGGCCGGACACTTCCAGCACGGCGGCGCCGGGGTTATACGGTGCGCGCGGCAGTTCGCCCTGGAGCGGGCGGCCCACCATCATGTTGGCCAGTTCTTCCTTTGACGTCGTGGCGGTCTGCACCGCGCCCACCACGCGGCCCGCGCGCATCACGGTCACCTGGTCGGTGATGTCCATGATTTCGCCCAGCTTGTGGGTGATCAGGACGATGGTCTTGCCCTGTTCCTTGAACAGGCGCAGGATCTCGAACAGCGACGCGGTCTCCTGCGCGGTCAGCACGGCGGTCGGCTCGTCCAGGATCAGGATGTTGGCGCTGCGGTAGATCTGCTTGAGGATCTCGACGCGCTGCTGCGCGCCGACCGACAGGTCTTCGATTTTGGCGAGCGGATCGACGTCGAGGCGGTAGCGGGTGCAGATCTCGCGCAGCTTCGCTTCGACGGCGGCGCGCTGCGAGGCCAGCTTGAAGCCGCCTTCGGCGCCGAGCATGACGTTGTCGAGCACCGTGAAATTCTCGACCAGCATGAAGTGCTGGTGCACCATGCCGATGCCGAGGGCGATCGCCTGTTCGCTGGTGCGGATGTCCTGGGCCTGGCCGTCGATCAGCAGCGCGCCGCTGTCGGCATTGTAGTAGCCGTACAGGATGCTCATGAGGGTCGACTTGCCGGCGCCGTTCTCGCCGATCACGCCATGGATCGAGCCCTTGGCGATGGAGAAGCTGACGTCGGCGTTCGCCTGCACGGCCCCGAAGGCTTTGCAGATATTGCGAAATTCTACAGCTGGCTGCATAGCGGTCAGTGGTAAGGGATAAAGGTAAATGAGTTCAAAAGCGCGCCGGACCAGTCAAGACCGGCGCGGCGCGCTTTTCTGGAGTGCGGGGAGAATCTAGACCGGGCAGCTGCTGCCAGCGCGGTAGTCGACCACTTTGACCTTGCCGCTGATGATATTGGCCTTGGCTTCGTTGACGCGCTTTTCGATTTCGGGCGTGACGACCGCGCGGTTATCCTTGTCCAGCGCCCAATCGACGCCGCCTTCTTTCAGGCCCTTGTAGGTGACGCCGGCTTTCCAGCTGCCGTTCTTCATCTGCATGAAGGAGTCGTAGATCGCCAGGTCCACGCGCTTGACCATGGAGGTCAGCATGGTACCCGGATGCAGGTAGTTCTGGTTCGAATCGACGCCGATGGCCAGCTTGCCTTTTTCCTTGGCCGTCTGCAGGGTGCCCATGCCGCTGCCGCCGGCCACGGCGAAGACCACGTCCACGCCGCGGTCGAACTGCGCGCGCGCCAGCTCACCGCCCTTGGCCGGGTCGTTCCAGGCCGCGCTGGTGGTGCCGACCATGTTCTGCATGATTTCCACTTTTGGATTGGTCGCCTTGGCGCCCTGGCTGTAGCCGCAAGCGAAGGTGCGGATCAGCGGAATGTCCATGCCGCCAACGAAGCCGACTTTTTTCGACTTCGATGCGATGGCGGCGGCCACGCCGGCCAGGTAGGAACCCTCTTCTTCCTTGAACAGGATCGAGTTGATGTTCGCGCCCTTGGCGACGGCGTCGATCAGCACGAAGCGCACGTTGGGGAACTCCTGCGCGACCTTCTGCACGGCCTGGGTCTGCGAGAAGCCGACGGCGGCGATCAGGTCAAGCTTTTTGCGCGCCAGGCCGCGCAGCACTTGCTCGGCCTGGGTATCGCTGCTGGCCTGCGCCTCGATGTATTTGATGCTGGTCTCTTTTTTGAAGCGCTCGGCGCCTTCAAACGCGGACTGGTTGAACGACTTGTCGAACTTGCCGCCGGCGTCGTACACGATGCCCAGTTTTGGGTCGGCAGCCGTGGCGCTCGCCGCGACGCACAGCGCCGCGATCGTGATACTAAGTTGCTTAAATTTCATGAGTTCACTCCTGGAAAGCGATATTGTACCCGGCACACCGGCTGCGATGGGGCGAAAGGAATGCGTAAGCTTAACGACACTAAGCAAGCAAAGCCAGCAAATTGGCGTGTGCTTGCTCGAATTGTGTCAGGCCGGCGCGCAAGAGGTCGTTACCAATTGTATCGAGTGCGATGCCGTGGCGGCCGAGTTGCGTCAATACGGCGCGCGCTTCGCCCACGTCTTCGATGAGCGACAGGCGCGCCTCGCCGTGGTCGCGAAAAGCGGCCAGGGTCGCGTCGGGCACCGTATTGACGGTGCCCGCGCCGATCAGTTCTTCGACATAGGTCACGTCGCGCATGGCCGGATTTTTTACGCCGGTACTGGCCCACAGCAGCCATTGCGGCGTGGCCCCGAAGGCGGTAAAGATCGCAAAGCTGCCGTCGTTCTGGAACTCGTGATAGGCCACGCGCGCGGCGGCAATGGCCGCCTTGCCGCGCAGGGCGCTGGCCGCCGGCGGCAGCAGCGCGTCCACGGCGGCATCGACGCGGCTGATAAAGACGCTGGCCACGCTGGCGATGCGCTGCACCGACAGTTTGGCTTCAAGGCGGCGCGCCAGGCCGCGCCGGTGCGCGGCGCGCACGGCGGCCAGCTGGGTCGCGCTGAAAATCAGGGTGACGTTGACGTTGATGCCGGCGTAGATCACTTCTTCCAGCGCCGCGATGCCCGCATCGGTGGCGGGAATCTTGATCATCGCGTTCGGCCGGCCGATGGCGGCCCACAGGCGCCGCGCATCGGCCACGGTGCCGGCGCAATCGTGCGCCAGGCGCGGCGAGACTTCGAAGCTGACAAAACCCGCATGGCCGTCGGTATCGGCGTACAGGGGCGCGAACAGGTCGCACGCGGCCTGCACGTCGGGCAGTACCAGCGCTTCAAAACGCGCTTCGGGGGTGGCGTAGGCCGCGCGCAGCGCCGGCAGCGCCCCCTGGTAGGCGCGATCGCTGCGGATCGCGTTATGGAAAATGGAAGGATTCGAGGTGACGCCCTGGATGCCGTCGTCGGCGATCCAGCGCGCCAGTTCGCCCGAGCCGATCAGTTCGCGGCTGAGGTTATCGAGCCAGATTTGCTGACCCAGGCCGGCGACGGCCTTCAGGCGGCTGATGGGTGCACTAAGTTGGTTCATGGCAATTATCCTGGCGGGCTATGTCGTATTGTTGCAACAACTCATGTGGCGAAAATAATGCGTCAAATCACGCGTTGTATGTGCTGAAGCTTGCTCGTCCAGGCTCCTCTGGCGGGACCCGTATCGTCGCCATGTTCGCTACGCCCGGGAAGTCCTAAGGCTAGGGAATATTGCGCTGCGCCAAATGACAAAGGAACAGCTTCAGAACTATGCATCAGCCCTAATATGTATGGCAAATACGATTTTGCTTCGTCATTTATATGATCGAAATATAAATGAAAACGCAATTTCCATGATTTCGGGTCAATTCTTTTCATGCTAGGATGCCCAAGCACTAACAAGATACGGACGGAAGCGCAGTCGCAGCAGGGTGATCGGGGCTATTTGGTGCGCTGCAAGGCATGCCGGGCCAGGTCTCTTTGCCGATGCGAACCGGGACGCAGATTCATACGATGGTTCATCGACCTAAGGGATTAAGTACATGACAATGAAGAGCAAGCAGTTCGCCACCCGTTCGCTGATCGCACTGGCCGTTGCCAGCGCTTTTCCGCTGCACGCTGCGATGGCACAGGACAAGCCAGCCGAACAAGCCAAACCGCAAACCGGCCAGCTGGAAACCGTCATCGTGACCGCGCAGCGCCGTTCCGAGAACATCAAGGACGTGCCGATGGCGATCACCACGCTCAAAGGCGAAAAGCTCGACGTGCTCACCTCCGGCGGCCAGGACATCCGCTTCCTGTCGGGCCGCTCGCCAAGCCTGAACATCGAATCGGACTACGGCCGTTCGTTCCCGCGCTTTTACATCCGTGGCCAGGGCAATACCGACTTCGACCTGAACGCATCGCAGCCGGTCGGCCTGGTGGTCGACGACATCGTGCAGGAAAGCCCGATGTTGAAGGGCTTCCCGGTGTTCGACGTCGACCAGGTCGAAGTGCTGCGCGGCCCGCAGGGCACCCTGTTCGGCCGTAACTCCCCGGCCGGCGTGATCAAGTTCGACTCGGCCAAGCCGCAGATCGGCAAGTCCGACGGCTACGCCACGATCGGCATTGGCAACTACCGCGCGCGCAACCTGGAAGGCGCGGTCAACCTGCCGATCAGCGACACCGTCGCCGCGCGCGTCTCGGTGCAGTCGCAAAACCGCGACGACCGCGTGCACAGCGGCCGTCCTGGCAACGGCACCAAGAATTTCGAAGGCTACCACGACGATGCGCTGCGCCTGCAAGTGCTGGTCAAGCCGACCAGCGCCTTCAGCGCCCTGTTCAACGTGCACGCGCGCGACATGGATGGCAGCGCCACCCTGTTCCGCTCGAATATCCTCAAAAAGGGCACGAATGAACTGGTCGACGGCTTCGAATACAGCCGTTACGACACCGACGGCGTGAACGAACAGCGCCTCACGACCGAAGGCGCCAGCATGCGCCTGCGCCTGGACCTGTCGGGCATCACGCTGCACTCGATCACCGGCTACGAGTCGGCCGACTTTTACAGCCGCGCCGACGTCGACGGCGGCTACGGCGCCGTGTACGCGCAGCCGATGGGCCCGAGCTACGCCAACCAGGCCGCGTTCATCCCGTTCGTGGTCGAAACGGCGGACGTGCTGCCGAAGCACCGCCAGTTCACCCAGGAGTTGCGCGCGGAGTCGGTCAACAGCGGCCCGCTGCAGTGGATCGCCGGCCTGTTCTACTTCAACGAAGACATCCAGATCGACAGCATCAGCTTCGACTCGCTCGCGCCCGGCAATCCGCAGAACCCGTTCTTCGCGACCCAGACCCAGGACACCAAATCGTGGGCCGCTTTCGGCTCGCTGAACTACACCGTGTCCGACAAGTTCAAGCTGCGCGGCGGCCTGCGCTACACCAACGACAAGAAGAACTTCGCGGCCAAGCGGGTCGAGTTGACCACCGCCGGTCCTTTTGGGATCAGCAACGACTCGAAGAACGTCAGCTGGGATATGTCCGGTACCTACGCGCTCAGCGCCGATTCCAACCTGTTCGCGCGCATCGCCACCGGCTACCGCGCACCGAGCATGCAGGGTCGCCTGAACGGCCTGGCCGATCGTCCATCGTTCGCCGAAGCTGAAAAAGTGCTGTCGTACGAAGCCGGCATCAAGCAGGACCTGTTCAACCGCCGCGCGCGTTTGTCGGCCAGCGTGTTCCAGTACCGCGTCAAGGACAAGCAGCTGACCGCCGGTTCGGGCCAGATCAACATGAACCAGTTGATCAACGCCGACAAGGTGACCGGGCAGGGCGTGGAACTGGACTTCCAGGCCAACCTGTCGGATGCGCTGCGCATGACACTCGGCGGCAGCTACAACAATACCGAGATCAAGGACTCCGACCTGTTCGTCCAGACCTGCGGCAATGAGCCGAACACCAAGGGCGTGAACGGCTGCACCCCTACCGGCGTGGCAGGCCCGTTCGCGTACACCCAGAAACTGAACGGCAATCCGCTGCCGCGCGCACCGAAGTGGCAAGCCAACTTCACGCTGCGCTACAGCGTGCCGGTGGCCGATGGCGAGTTCTTTGCGTACACCGACTGGGCATATCGCAGCACCTACAATATGTTCCTGTACGAAGCGAAGGAATACAAAGCCAAGTCGCTGGTCGAAGGCGGCCTGCGCATGGGCTACAAGTGGGACAACTACGAAGTGGCGGCGTTCGCCCGCAACATCACCGACAAGGTACAGTCGGTCGGCGCGATCGACTTCGACAACCTGACCGGTATCGTCAACGAGCCGCGCACCCTGGGCGTGCAGCTCAAGGCAACGTTCTAAGCGTCACCGCAGCCACGCCAGCCCCGCACATCGCAAGATGTGCGGGGTTTTCTTTTTTTGCACGCACATCGGGTAAGATTGCCCGGCCCCTCATCGCCGGAGAATCCATGCAAACAGCTGTTAACCTGTGGCCGCTCATCGGCGTCGCCGTCATCATCGTCGGCTTCGTGCTGCGCGTGCATCCCGTGCTGGTCGTCGTCGCCGCGTGCGGGGCCACCGGCCTGGCCGTGGCGATGCCGGTCGAAGCGCTCCTTGCCTCGCTCGGCACCGCCTTCATCAAGACGCGCAATCTGCCGATGATCCTGCTGCTGCCGCTTGCCGCCATCGGCCTGCTCGAACGCTTCGGCCTCAAGGAACACGCGCAGGCCAGCATCGCCAAGATCAAATCGGCCACCACCGGCCGCCTGCTGATCGTCTACCTGTTTGTACGCGAAGTGTCGGCCGCCTTCGGGCTGACCAGCCTGGGCGGCCATCCGTCGATGGTGCGTCCGCTGGTAGCACCCATGGCCGAAGCGGCCGCCGAAACGCGCAAGGGCACGATCAGCGACACGCTGCGCTACCGCATCCGCGCCATGTCGGCCGCCACCGACAACGTCGGCCTGTTCTTCGGCGAAGATGTCTTCGTCGCTTTCGGCGCCATCGTCCTGATGCAAACCATCCTCGCAGCCGAAGGCATCCTGGTCAATCCGCTGCACATGGCGCTGTGGGGCATTCCCACCGCGATCACGGCCTTCATCATTCACGCCTGGCGCCTGCACCGCTTCGACGCCGAGATCGCACGCGACGGAGGAGTCAAGTGATCCTGCTCGACTACTTCTACCTGGCGCTCGGCGCCATGCTGGCCGCGTCGGCCGTCATGTCGCTGCGCGACACCGACAACCCGCGCCGCTATTCGAGCGCCTTGTTCTGGGCCCTGTACGCCGCCGTCTACCTTGTGGGCGAACGGCTCCCGCCGGCCGCAGTTGGTGTGATCATGATCGTGATGGCGCTGATCGCCGGCTGCGGCGGCGTCACCCTCGGCAAATACGGCGTGCGCACGCTTGACGAAAAAAAGGACAGTGCGCGCCGCCTCGGCCACCTGCTGTTCATTCCCGCGCTGATCATCCCGGTGGTGACCATGATCGGTTCGACCCTGCTCAAGGATATTCACATCGGCGGCTTGCCGCTGCTCGAAACGAAGCACATCACGCTGGTCAGCCTGGGCTGCGCCTCGGTGCTGGCCGTCGGCGCGGCCTGCTGGCTGACGCGCTCGACGCCGGCGCAGGGCATGCGCGAATGGCGCCGCCTGGTCGATGCAGTCGGCTGGGCGGTGGTGCTGCCGCATATGCTGGCCGTGCTCGGGCTGCTGTTTGCCGAAGCGGGCGTGGGCAAGGCGGTTGCGCACATCACCACGTCCTACATCAACATGGATTCGCGTTTTGTCGCGGTGGTGGTGTTCTGCGTCGGCATGGCGCTGTTTACGATCATCATGGGGAACGGCTTCGCGGCTTTTCCGGTGATGGCGGGCGGGGTCGGCATTCCCATCCTGGTCCAGCAGTACGGCGCCAACCCGGCGGTGATGGCGGCCATCGGCATGTTCAGCGCCTACTGCGGCACCTTGATGACGCCCATGGCGGCCAACTTCAACGTGGTGCCGGTGGTGCTGCTGGAACTGCCCGACAAGCACGCGGTGATCAAGGCGCAGATACCGACCGCGCTGCCCCTGCTGGTGGCGAACATCCTCCTGCTGTATTTTTTGATGGGCCAGAAATGAGCAAGACAGTACTGCTGACCGGCTTCGAGCCATTCAATAAAGAGACCATCAACCCGGCGTGGGAAGCAGTGCGTGCGCTGGCCGGCCACGAGGGGAACGGCTACCGCATCGAAGTGCGCCAGTTGCCGTGCGTGTTTGGCGCCGCCGGCGAGGCGCTGCGTGCCGCCATCGACGAAGTACGCCCTGCGGTGGTGATCGCGGTCGGCCAGGCCGGGGGCAGGGTGGACATCTCGGTCGAACGCATCGCCATCAATATCGACGATGCGCCGATTCCCGACAACGCGCAGTGCCAGCTGGTCGACCAGCCGGTGGTGGCGGGCGGACCGGCGGCGTACTTTGCGACCCTGCCGATCAAGGCCATCGTGGCCGGGCTGCGCGAAGCGGGCTTGCCGGCGTCCGTATCGCAGAGCGCCGGCACCTTCGTGTGCAATCACGTTTTTTACAGCCTGATGCACCAGACGGCGGGAAAGGATGTGCGGGCCGGCTTCATTCACATTCCCTACCTGCCGCAGCAGGCCGCCGCGCATCCGGGGACGCCCAGCATGGCGCTGGCCGAGGTGGTGCGCGGGCTGACAATTGCGCTGGAAGTGGCGCTGGCCCCTGGCGCCGACGTGTGCGAGGCCGGCGGCGCAGTCTCTTAAGCCGTCGGGTTGAGGATGTTCAGAAATGCCCGCACCACCGGCGCATCGTCCTGCGTGGTGTAGGTGATGTACAGATTGGCCGATGGCGGGTTGGTCTTGATGGGCAAGAAGATCACGCCCGGCCATCCGATGCGGCTGGTCGTCTCCGGCATCAGCGCCACGCCCAGGCCCGCGCCGACCATCGCCAGCAGCGTTTGCGGCTCGGACGCTTCCTGGAAAATCGTCGGCTGGAATCCGGCCTTGATGCAGCACTGGATCAGGTAGCGCGGAAAGGCCGACTTGTCCAGCGCCAGCGTGAGCATCGGCTGGTCGGCAATGTCGGTCAGTTCGATCCACGGTTGCGTGGCCAGCGGGTGGTGCTCGTTGACGGCCACGCACACGTTCTCGCGAAAGCACAGCTCCTGGCGCAGGTTGTCGTGTTTGAGTTCATCTTCGTCGAGCTTGGGCTCGCGCCAGAAACCCACGTCGATCTGCTTGGCGCGCAGCGCTTCGTACTGCACGTTCGGTCCCGATTCGTGCAGGGTCCAGGTCACGCGCGGGAACTGGGTCTGGAATTGTTCGAGCAGGCTCGGAATCGGCCCCCACATGGCCGAACCGACAATGCCCACCCGCAGGCGTCCGACTTCGCCACGGTCGATCTGGCGGATGGTGTCGATCGTCATGCGCATCTTGGCCAGCAGGTCCGATGCTTCCCCCATCAGCGCCTTGCCCGCCACCGTCAGCTCGAAGGTGCGGGTGGTGCGCGCGAACAGGCGCACGCCCAATTCGCTCTCGAGCTTCATGATCTGCTGGCTCAAGGGCGGCTGCGAGATGTGCAGCCGTTCGGCGGCGCGGCTGAAGCTTTTTTCTTCAGCCACCGCGAGGAAGTACTTGAGCTGTTTCAGGTCGATGGACATGGCGTATGGGGTCGGGGGTCAGATTGGCTGCAGGCCTGGCAGGTCGCGCATGGCAACGGCCAGTTCGGCGCCCACCTGCGCATTGTGCTTGACCAGCGCGATGTTGGTCATCAGGCTGCGCCCTTCGGTCAAGGTCTTGATGCGGGCCAGCAGGAACGGGGTGACCAGCTTACCGGCCACGCCGCCGTCGCGCGCTTCCTTCAGCGCCTGTTCGGTGATGCTGTCGATTTCATCCTTCTGCATCGCAAACGCTTCCGGCACCGGATTGCTGATGACGATGCCGCCATTGAGGCCGAGCTGCCATTTGGTCTGGATAAAAGCCGCCTGCTCCAATGCCGTATCGAGCTGGAAGTCGGCCTTGTAGCCGCTGTCGCGCGTGAAGAAGGCCGGGAAGGCCGGCTGGCCGACGCTGATCACCGGTATGCCGTGGGTCTCCAGGTATTCGAGCGTGAGGCCGATGTCGAGGATCGATTTGACGCCCGCGCACACCACCGCCACATTGGTGCGCGCCAGTTCCTGCAGGTCGGCCGAGATGTCGAAGCTCGTTTCCGCGCCACGGTGCACGCCGCCGATGCCGCCGGTCACAAAAACGTGAATGCCGGCCAGCTGCGCACAGATCATGGTCGCGGCCACGGTGGTGGCGCCCAGGCGGCCTTGCGAGAGTACGTACGGCAGGTCGCGGCGCGACACTTTCATCGCGTCCGGCGAAGTGGCCAGCAGTTCGAGCTGCTCGGCCACCAGGCCGATGCAGATCTTGCCTTCGATGATGGCGATCGTGGCCGGCACGGCGCCGGCGGCGCGGATCACGTGTTCGACTTCCTGCGCCATCGTCACGTTTTGCGGATACGGCATGCCGTGCGAGATGATGGTCGACTCCAGGGCGACGACGGGCTTGCCGGCGGAACGGGCGGCGGCGACTTCGGGCGAGAACAAGAGGTATTGGTGCATGGTCAGTCCTGGTAAAGTGCGTTGAACGGTTGCTGGGCGCCGGGAAGGGCGTCGGGATTCGGAATCTCGGCGAGCACTTCCGCCGTCAGGTAAGGGCATACGGTTTCTTCGCAGGCGAGCGTCATGGCCGACAGTTGCAGGCCGCGCCGGCAGGCCAGCGTCATGTCCTCGCTGCCCTGGAACAGGGACCAGCATACCGCAGCGGCAAAGGCGTCGCCCGCACCGGTGACGTCGACGATCTGCGCCTGTGGCGCATCCAGCTGGGCGATGCCGTCGGCGGTGGTGTACATCACGCCGGTGGCGCCGCGCGTGACGATGACGTCCTGCGCGCCTTGCGCCTGGATGGCACGGCAGGCTGCCAGGAAGTCGGCGTCGGTCTTGAGAGGCGCGCCGATGCGCGTTTCGAGTTCGCCCTGGTTCAGGATCAACAGGCGCAGGCCGCGCAGGTCGTCCGGCAGATGCGCCATTTTCGGCTGCGATACCGCCACCAGCACCAGCGGCACGCCATCGCGGGCGGCGTCGTCGAGCAGGGCCCGCAGGGTCTCGCGCGGCAGGTTCAGGTCGGCCACGATCAAGGCGCCGACGGCGCGCTGCGGCTGGCGCGTGGCCAGAAAGGCCGGGGTGAGGGCGTCGTACAAGGCCATGTCGGCCAGCGCGAGCAGCATTTCGCCATGGTCGTCCAGTACCGCGGTGTAGGTGCCGCTACATACGCCGGTCATGTGCAGGGTGGCGCGGGTGTCGATGCCGGCCGCCTCGGCATGCGCCAGCAGCGCCTTGCCCGACGAGTCGTCGCCGATGGCCGTGATCAGCGCGACGGGGGCCGACAGGCGCGCCAGGTTTTCGGCGATATTGCGGGCCACGCCGCCGAACGATTCGTCCTGGCGCGCGGGATTCGAGGTGCCCATCCTGAGGGTGGCGATGGAGCGCAGTTTACGATCGAGGTTGGCCGCGCCGAGGCAGACGATAGGGCGGTTATCGGGCAGCACGTAGGCGCGCCCGAGCAGGCGGCGGTCGCGGATCAGGCCCGCGATGTAGCCTGCCACCGCCGAGCGCGATAAACCGAGCACGCTTGCCAGGTCCTGCTGCGAGATGAAGGGGTTGGCACGAATCAGTTCGTACAACTGGTCTTTTTTGGAGAGTTCGGTCACAATAGGCAATCATTAAACAATTGTTTGCGATGTTAGACAAATGTCTTAGTGCTGTCAATCAATGATTGTGTCCTGTACTCCTATACTGCCCTGAATGCATAGACGGGGCCAACTGATTCTAGCGTGTATTTATATGTTACGCGTATAAATGAGGAAGAAAAATGGTATTTGCCATACATATCCCCGATCATGCATAGTTATAATACTTAGCGAACCCATTCTCCGCGCCGCCTGCACCATGCGCCGCGCGGCAGCGCCCTCCCCGAACAGATAAGGAATCCTCATGTCGAACAACACCCCCTTCGAAGCCGCCGATATCATCCGCGCCCGCAAACCAGGTTTCGAGCCGCGCGTGGCGATGATCCTCGGTTCCGGCCTTGGCGTGCTGGCCGAGCGGATGACCGACGCGGTCTCGATCGGCTTCGACGAACTGCCTGGCTTCCCGATCAGCACCGTGCACGGTCACGCCGGCGAGCTGGTACTGGGCACGCTGGCGGGCGTGAACGTGGTGTGCATGAAGGGCCGCGGCCACTTCTACGAAGGTTACGGCATGGGCGTGATGACCAGCGCCGTGCGCACCATGAAGCTGCTCGGTTGCGAGATGCTGTTCGTGACCAACGCCGCCGGTTCGCTGCGCACCGAAGTCGATGCGGGCAGCCTGGTGGCCCTGACCGACCATATCAACTGGCTGCCCGGCACGCCGATGGTCGGCCCGAACGACGACCGTTTCGGCCCGCGTTTTTTCAGCATGGCCAATGCGTACGATAGCGATATCCGCGATCTGGTCAAGGAGACCGCTGCGGCCAAGGGCATCACGCTGCACGAGGGTGTGTTCATTGCGTATCCGGGCCCGAACTTCGAGACCGCCGCGGAAATTCGCATGATGGCCAAGCTGGGCGCGGACGTGGTGGGCATGTCGGTGGTGCCGGAAGTGGTGTCGGCGCGTCACTGCGGTTTGAAGGTGGTGGGCGTGTCGGTCATTACCAACCTGGCCGAAGGGATGTCGCCGTTCCCGCTGTCGCACGAGCAGACATTGAAGTATGCCGCGATCGGCGCCAAGGACCTGGTTGAGTTGATTCCGGCGTTCCTGGAGCGCGTTGCCGCACAACCGCGCGCGGCCGCCTGATTTGCTGGCGCTGCTTTGATTTTGTTAACCCGCTAACCTCAAAACCGTCGCCCCCGCGCAGGCGGGGGCCCAAGTTGGCTCCGAAGCTCGAGACTGAGCATAAAACTTAGGCTCCCGCCTTCGCGGGAGCGACGGTGGTCGTTTCTACCGTATCTGAACCCTTCTAAAGCGAGCGATCCCATGTCACGCGCATTTATCCTCCTGCTTGATTCCTTCGGCCTTGGCGCCACCCCTGACGCCGACAAATTCGGCGACGTCGGCGCCAACACCTTCGGCCACATCGCCGCCTGGGCGGCCGAACAAGGCAAGCCTATGCAGCTGCCTAACTTAGAGCGCCTCGGCCTCGCCGCCGCCGCCCACCTGGCCAGCGGCGAATGGGCCGCGGGCTTCAACCAGCGCGACGGCTTCACCGGCGCCTACGGCGCGGCGCGCGAGCGTTCAACCGGAAAGGACACCCAAAGCGGACACTGGGAAATCGCCGGCGTGCCCGTCGAATTCGACTGGGGCTACTTCCCGCGCAACGTGCCATCGTTCCCGGCCGAACTGACCGACAAACTTCAGGAACTGACCGGCGTGGCCGGCTACCTCGGCAACTGCCACGCGTCCGGCACCGAGATCATCAACAAGCATGGCGACGAACATGTCGCCACCGGCAAGATCATCGTCTACACCTCGGGCGACTCGGTCATGCAGATCGCCGCGCACGAAGAACACTTCGGCCTGGAGCGCCTGTACGCCGTGTGCGAAGCCGCCTTCGAACTGGTCAAGCCGTACAACATCGGCCGCGTGATCGCGCGTCCGTTCCTGGGCGAGAACGGCAACTACCGCCGCACCAGCAACCGCCACGACTACGCGGTGCCGCCTCCAAGCGCGACCCTGCTCGATCACGTCAAGAACGAAGGCGGGGAAGTCATCGCCCTGGGCAAGATCAGCGACATTTTCGCCACCCAGGGCATCTCGCGCGTGGTCAAGGGCGTGGACAACATGGCCCTGTTCGACGCGCTGCTCAAGGTGGCCGACGAAGCAGGCGAGAAGTCGCTCACGTTCGTGAACTTCGTCGACTTCGACCAGGCCTTCGGCCATCGCCGCGACGTGGCGGGCTACTCGAACGCGCTGCACGAGATGGACGCGCGCCTGCCCGAATTCATGGCCAAGCTCAAAGAGGGCGACCTGGTGGTGATCACCGCCGACCATGGGTGCGATCCGAGCTGGCCGGGATCGGACCACACGCGCGAGCACATCCCGATGATCTTCTTCGGGCCGGGCGTTGCCGCGCGCGCGCTGCCGGTATCGAACACGTTCTCCGACATCGGCGCCACCCTGGCCAAGCACCTCGGCGTCAAACCACTTTCCAACGGAACCGCTCTGCTATGACTCACAATCCCGCATTCAAACGCAACGAGGCGGTTGGCCTCGATCTCGGCTGGGTCAACCAGATCAAAGTCAACCGCAATGCGTCGGACCGCCGCGCGGCCAGCCTGGCCAATCGCCGCACCGTCAAAAAAGAATACCAGGCCGCGTGGCTGATCAAGGCGCTGCAATGCATCGACCTGACCACCCTCGGCGGCGATGACACGCCGGGCCGCGTCGAGCGCCTGTGCATGAAGGCCATGCGCCCTTTGCGCGCCGACCTGATGGAAGCACTCGGCGTATCGAACCTGACCACCGGCGCGGTGTGCGTGTACCACGAGATGATCACCCCGGCCGCCAAGATCCTGCAAGGCCGCTTGCCGATCGCCGCGGTATCGACCGCATTTCCGGCCGGCCTGGCCAGCATGGAAACCAAGGTGCGCGAGATCGAATTGTCGGTCGCCGCCGGCGCCACCGAAATCGATATCGTCATCACGCGCCAGCACGTCCTGACCGGTAACTGGCAGGCGCTGTACGACGAAATGGTCGCTTACCGCAAAGCCTGCGGCGACGCCCACGTCAAGGCCATTCTCGCCACCGGCGACCTGCTCACACTGGAAAACGTGGCCAAGGCCTCGTGGGTGTGCATGATGGCTGGTTCCGACTTCATCAAGACCTCGACCGGCAAGGAAGGCGTCAACGCCACCATTCCCGTGGCCCTGACGATGGTGCGTACCATCCGCGAATATCACGAGCAGACTGGTTTCCAGGTCGGCTTCAAGCCGGCCGGCGGCGTGTCAAGCGCCAAGAGCGCGCTGCAGTACCTGACCCTGATGAAAGAGGAATTGGGACGCGAGTGGCTGGAGCCGCATCTGTTCCGCATCGGCGCATCGAGCCTGTTGACCGACATCGAGCGCCAGCTCGAACACTACGTCACCGGGAACTACTCGGCCAACCATCGCCACGCGCAACCATAAACCTCTACGGATTCGTCATGCCAACAATTAACGAGATTCTTCAAACTATGGACTACGGCCCTGCACCCGAGAGCACCAAAGAAGCGCAAGCATGGCTGGACCAGCACGAGCGCCGCTTCGGGCTGTTCATCGATAACGCCTGGACCGATTCCTCTGACACCTTCGCCACGACCAATCCAGCCGACGGCAAGGAACTCGCTCAGGTGACACAGGCAACGGGCGCCGATGTGGACCGCGCGGTGGAAGCGGCGCGCCGCGCCCAGCCGGGTTGGGTGGCGCTGGGCGGCCATGGCCGCGCGCGCGTGATGTACGCGCTGGCGCGGCTGCTGCAAAAGCATGCGCGCCTGTTCGCGGTGATCGAAACGCTCGACAACGGCAAGACGATCCGCGAAACGCGCGACGCCGATTTGCCGTTGGCCGCGCGTCACTTCTACCATCACGCCGGCTGGGCGCAGCTGCAGTCGGAGGAATTTGCCGACTACCGCGCCGTGGGCGTGGTGGGCCAGATCGTCCCCTGGAACTTCCCCCTGCTGATGCTGGCCTGGAAAATCGCACCGGCGCTGGCCGCCGGTAACACGGTTGTCTTCAAGCCGGCCGAATTTACCTCGCTGTCCGCGCTGCTGTTTGCCGAGATCTGCCAGCAGGCCGGCGTGCCGGCGGGCGTGGTCAACATCGTCACCGGCGACGGCCGCGTGGGCGAAGCCATTGTCAACCATGCGGGCATCGATAAAATCGCCTTTACCGGTTCCACTGAAGTTGGCCGCATCATCCGCAAGGCCACTGCCGGCAGCGGCAAGAAGCTCTCGCTCGAATTGGGCGGCAAGTCGCCGTTCATCGTGTTCGAAGATGCCGATCTGGATGCCGCCGTCGAAGGCGTGGTCGATTCGATCTGGTTCAACCAGGGCCAGGTCTGTTGCGCCGGTTCGCGCCTGCTGGTGCAGGAATCGATCGAAGAACGCTTTCTCGCCAAGCTGCGCGCGCGCATGGACAACCTGCGTCTCGGTTCGCCCATCGAAAAGTCGGTCGATATCGGCGCATTGGTCGATCCGATCCAGCGCCAGCGCATCGAAGGCCTGGTCGAAGCGGCCCGCGCCGAAGGCTGCACCATCTATCAACCCGCGTGCGAAATCCCAAGCACCGGTTCGTGGTTCCCGCCGACCCTGATCACCGGCGCGTCCACGTCGGCGGGCATCGCCCAGACCGAAGTCTTCGGTCCGGTGCTGGTCGCGATGAGTTTTCGCACCCCGGTCGAAGCGGTTCAGCTGGCGAACAACACCGTCTATGGCCTCGCTGCCAGCGTATGGTCCGAGTCGATCAGCCTCGCGCTCGACGTGGCGCCGCAGATCAAGGCCGGCGTCGTGTGGATTAACAGCGCCAACCAGTTCGACGCCGCGTGCGGCTTCGGCGGCTACCGCGAGTCCGGTTTCGGGCGCGAAGGCGGCAAGGAAGGCATGTACGAATACATGACGGCAGTATCGGAAGATGCGCGTCCGCCGGTGCCCGTGGTGGAAGCCAAGGGCAAGGCCCGGCCGGCCGAAGCACCGGGTCCGTTCGCCATCGACCGCACCGCCAAGATGTACATCGGCGGCAAGCAGGCCCGCCCTGACGGCGCCTACACCCGTGCGATCGTTGGCGCCAATGGCGCTTTTGTCGGCGACGTGGGCGAGGGCGGCCGCAAGGACATTCGCAACGCCGTGGAAGCGGCGCACAAGGCGTCCGGCTGGGCCAAGGCGACGTCGCATAACCGTGCGCAGGTGCTGTACTACATCGCCGAGAACCTGGCGATCCGCGCCGACGAATTCGCGGCGCGCCTGGCGGCCATGACCGGCGCCAAGAATCCCGAAAAGGAAGTGCAGGCCTCGATCGAACGCCTGTTCTACTACGCTGCGTGGGCCGACAAGTACGACGGCCTGGCGCACCAGCCGCCGATGCACGGCATTACCGTAGCGCTGAACGAGCCGGTTGGCGTGATCGGCATCATCTGCCCGAACGAGTCGCCGCTGCTCGGCTTCATTTCGCTGGTGGCGCCTGCGCTGGCGCTGGGTAACCGCGTGGTCGCGGTGCCGTCGGAAGCGTATCCGCTGGCGGCGACCGACCTGTATCAGGTGCTCGATACGTCCGACCTGCCGGGCGGTGCGCTCAACATCATCACCGGCAGCGCCGACGAACTGGCCAAAACCCTGGCATCGCACTCGGACGTGGATGCCGTGTGGCGCCACGACGGTTCGGCTGAAGGCTGCGCCGAAGTCGAACGCCTCTCGGCTGGATCGCTCAAGCGCACCTGGGTGGGCGGCGGCAAGGGGCGCGACTGGTACGACACCAAGCAGGCCGGTGGACGCGCGGTGCTGGCGCACGCGAGCCAGGTCAAGAATGTCTGGATTCCGTACGGCGTGTAACAACCCGGCGATGTAACTATTTTATAAGGCAGCACATGTTCTTAAATCAGGAAATCATCCGCAAAAAACGCGACGGCGGCGCTCTCTCGGCCGAAGAGATCCAGTTCTTCGTACGCGGCATCACCGACGGCAGCGTCACCGAAGGCCAGATCGCGGCACTCGCGATGGCCGTCTTCTTCAACGACATGAACATGGATGAACGCGTTGCCTTCACCCTGGCCATGCGCGACTCAGGCCAAGTGATGGAATGGCGTTCGATGAACCTGCCGGGTCCTGTGGTCGACAAGCACTCCACCGGCGGCGTGGGCGACGTGGTGTCCCTGATGCTCGGACCGATGATCGCAGCCTGCGGCGGCTTCGTGCCGATGATCTCCGGCCGTGGCCTGGGTCACACTGGCGGCACGCTCGACAAGTTCGATTCGATTCCCGGCTACTGCACCGTGCCCGATCCGGAACTGTTCCGTAACGTCGTCAGGGACGTCGGCGTGGCCATCATCGGCCAGACCGCGCAACTGGCGCCGTCGGACAAGCGTTTCTACAGCATCCGCGACACCACCGCGACGGTCGAATCGGTGGCCATGATCACCGGGTCGATTTTGTCGAAGAAGCTCTCCGCTGGCCTGGACGCGCTGGTGATGGACGTCAAAGTCGGCACCGGCGCCTTCATGCCGAGTTACGACAAGTCGGTCGAACTGGCCGAGAGTATCGTCGCTGTCGGTAACGGCGCCGGTACCCGTACCTCGGCGCTGCTGACCGAGATGAACGAGTCTCTGGGCCCTGTGGCCGGCAACGCGCTGGAAGTGCGCCTGGCGATGGATTACCTGACCGGCCGTTCGCGTCCGGCGCGCCTGCACGAAGTGACGATGGCGCTGTGCGCAGAGATGCTGGTGCTGGGCAAACTGGCCGCCGACGAAACCGAGGCGCGCGCCAAGCTGCAGGCGGGGCTCGATTCTGGCGAAGCGGCCGAGCGCTTTTCGCGCATGGTGGCGGCGCTGGGCGGCCCGGCCGACCTGGTCGAGCGTCCGGATGCGTATCTGGAAAAGGCGCCGATTATCGTGCCGGTACCGGCGCTGCAGGCCGGTTTTGCGACCGCGACCGATTGCCGCGGGCTTGGGTTGGCGGTGGTGAGCCTGGGCGGCGGACGCCGTCGTCCGGAAGACGCGATCGACTTTGCGGTCGGCTTGACCGCTCTGGTGGAGCTGGGCGACGCGATTAGCGTTGGCCAGCCGCTGGCGATGGTGCACGCGCGCACGCAGGCTGCGGCCGAACAGGCGGTGCGTGAAGTGCAGGCTGCGTACAAGCTTGGCGATGCGAAGCCGGCTGCGAATCCGATTATCTACCGTACGATCCGTCCTTGACGCGTCGTTCCCGCGCAGGCGGGAACCCAAGTTCGCTCTGCAGCCGACCGCTGCGCTGAAAACTTGGATCCCCGCCTGCGCGGGGATGACGGTTTTGAGTGCATGGGAATCAACAAAGGACCGCCATGAAATACGAAAAACTCATCACCGAAGCCACCGCAGCCCGTCTGCTGGCCTACACCCCGTACTCGAACTTCCAGGTCGGCGCCGCCCTCGAATGCAAGGACGGCCGCATCTTCCGTGGCTGTAACATCGAAAACGCTTCCTACGGCTTGTGCAACTGCGCCGAACGCACCGCCTTCTTCAGCGCGCTCGCCCACGGCTACAAACCCGGCGACTTCACCGCCCTGGCCGTCATCGGCCAGACCGACGGCCCGATCGCCCCATGCGGCGCTTGCCGCCAGGTGATCCTGGAACTGGGCGGGAACGACCTGCCGATCGTGCTGACCAACCTCAATGGCGACATTCTCGAAACGACGGCGGCCGGCCAGCTGCCCAATGCGTTCGGCGGCTGGGACCTGAAGAAGTAAGCTTTGAAAAAAACCATCGATGTACAGGCCGCGGTAGCCCTTGCGGCGAATGAAGCCATCGCCGCCAAGACCCAGGGAACGTTCGGGGTCGGCGGCGTGCTGCTCGACCAGCATGGCAACGTGCTCAAGTCGCTGCAGAATAACGTGGTGCGTGAAGGCCTGATCTTCGACCCGACCGCGCACGGCGAGCGCCAGTTGATCGACTGGTATTTCGCCGAACGCGCCAAAGGCCGCGCCTTGCCGCCGCCCGAAGAAATCACCCTCGTCACCTCGCTCGACCCCTGCGCCATGTGCACCGGCGCGATCCTGTCGGCCGGGTTCAACGTGGTCGTCGCCGCGCGCGACGCCAGCGCCGGCATCAATCACGACGCCAGCTTCACGTTCACGTGCCTGCCCACCGGCCTGCGAAGCCAGGCCGGCGCCACCTTTTTTTACCCGGCCGTGAAAGGCGCGTCCCCGTTCGCGCGCCCCAGCGCCGGGGTCGCGCCCAAGTCCTTCTTCATCGGGAAAACCATCGCCGAAGCCACGCAGGCGCTTTGCTCGCTGGTGTTCGAAGCGACGTCCGAAAAAGTGCTGGTCCTGCTCAATAGCGACCCGTCGCGCGCCCACCTGAAAGACCCCGCGCAGCTGGAACCCGGCCACCCGCTGGTGCGCCAGCTCAAAACCCTGTATTCCGACGCGCTGGCCTACCGCTGCGCGCCGCACCAGCCGGATGCAGGCCTGGCGCCCTATCTGCGCGCAGCCGTGGAGCGCGACCGCCAGCAGGGCGGGGAGGGCGATGCGGTAGCCTTGCTCGATTCCTTCGGCAACCTGCTTCTGTGTTCACCGGGCCGGCGCGCGCTGTCGGCCATCTGCACGGCGTTCATGGAATGCACGCGCCAGTACGCGCAGCTGCGCTACACCCTGATGCAGGGCCTGGACGCGCAGGCCCGGGCCGAGGTGCGCCAGTACCTCGCCCACCCGCGCGAAGGCACCTTCGTCTTCGCGCGCGGGCCGGACGCCAGCGCGCAGAGCTACATGAACCTGGGCGCCTACGGCTCGACCATGGAAGGGCCGCTGCCGGCGGATAACCCGGCGCAGTTCCAGTACGTGAGGGCGTCGCTGCCCGACACCGAACTGGCGGCGATCTGCGCACACATGCCGCCGCTGTACCGCGACATCATCCGCATCCGTCCGCGCCAGGTGGCCGACCAGGCGCTGGTGGCGGCGCTTTCCGGCCACCAGCCGCAGCCGCGCACGATCATGCAGCAGTGATATCGGCCTGCATCATTCCGAAGATATTCCCGTCCGGGTCCTTGACGTAGGCCAGCCAGCCGATCCCCGGCACCGCCATCTTGGGCACGCACACCACACCATGCGGCGAGCCCGATGCGGCTTTCTTCAGCGAGGCGTCGATATCTTCCACGTCGACCGTGATGACGAAGGCGTTGACCGCAGCCTGGCTCTCGGGCAGCGGCCCGCGGCGCGGCAGCAGGCCGCCGTTGATGCCCGGCTGGTCTTCCGGCCCGGTGTGCACCATCCAGTAGTCGCCGCCCTCCCATTTGTTGAAGGTCCAGCCGAACAGGCGCTGGTAAAAGTCGATCATCGCCTGCGGGTCGGATGCCTGGATTTCGAAGTGGACTGCACGTGACATGGTGTGCTCCTCGATGGCTGCTTATTTGGCTCGATTATTCGAACGGGTCGTAGGTGCCGAAGGTCCAGACATGGCCCTCCAGGTCGCGGCAGGTAAAACTGCGCCCGCCGTAGTCTTCATCCTTGATGTGCATGACGATCTGCGCGCTTGCCGACACCACCCGGTCGTAGACGGCGTCCGCATCGGCGACGACCACGCAGATGGTCTGCGTCTGCGCGCCGCCGATCTCGTCGGGCTGCTTGATCAGCTTGCTGTATTCGGACTCGACGGCGGAGGTGGAACCGAGCATCACCATGCCGTTGCCAAAGGTTAATTGCGCGTGGACGATGGTGTCGTTGTCGCCAGGGACGATCAGTTGCTTCTCGAAACCGAAATTGTTGCAGAGCCATTCGACGGCGGCCGGTAGGTCCCGGTAGAGCAGGCAGGGAATGACGTTGGCACGGGTGTGTTTTGGGCTTGCTGACATGTTCCTGCTCCTGGGTAGGTGATCGGAAAAAGCAAGGTATATAGTACTGGATTCCCGTGCCCTTGGCGCTTACATTTGCTGGAACAGATGCGCGTGATTGCGGCTCACTTCCAGCAGCGCCGGGTGGTTGCGCACCCTGAGCATCTGCCGTCCGCGCTCGTCGCGCGTGACCTCGGCGATGGCGTCGACCCGCACCAGGGTGGAGCGGTGGATGCGCCAGAATTCGTCGGGATCGAGTTCGTCGGCCAGCTCCTTGAGCGTCTTGCGGATCAGCAGTTCGGCCTGCGCCGTCTGCACCAGCGTGTACTTTTCGTCGGACTGGAAAAACAGGATTTCGCGGGTGCTGATCATGCGCAGGTTGCTGCCTACCTGCGCCTGGATCCAGCGCAGGTAAGACGGCTTTTTGGTCTCGCCCTGCTGCAGGAGCTGCGTCAGCTGGCGCAGCTGTTCACCGATGTTCTCGGGCGCGCGCATCAATCGCGTGCGCAGGCGCTCGCACGTCACGCGCAGGCGCTCGGCCACCACGGGCTTGAGCAGGTAGTCCATCGCGCCCTGTTCGAAGGCGTCCAGTGCGTACTGGTCGTAGGCGGTCACGAACACGATGTGGCAGCGGTTGTACAAATGGCGCGCCGCTTCGATGCCACCCTGGCCCGGCATGCGGATATCGAGGAAGACGATGTCGGGCTGGTGCTGGCCCGCCATGGTCACCGCATCGAGCCCGTTCGATGCCTCGCCCACGATGACCAGTTCCGGCCACACCTCGGCCAGGCGCGCGCGCAGTTGATCGCGCATGGGCGATTCGTCGTCGACAATGAGGGCGCTCACGGCGGCCATGTTAATGGGACTCCTGCGAAGTAAAAGGCACGCGCAGCGACGCCAGTGCACCGCCCTCGGGCGGCATTTCGATCACCAGTTCGGCGCGCGCTCCGAACAGCAGGAACAGGCGCTCGCGAATATTCGCCAGCCCCACGCCATCGCCCGCGTGCATGTTAAAGCCGACGCCATTGTCGCGCACATCGACATGCATGCTGTCGCCCACCAGGCGCGCGCCGACGTCGATGCGGCCGCCTTCGATTTTCGGTTCCAGGCCATGCTTGATGGCGTTTTCGATCAGGATCTGCAGCATCATCGGCGGGAAGGGCGTGTGCTCCAGCTGCGCGGGCACGTCGAAGCTGACCGCCAGCCGCTCCTTCATGCGCGCCTGCATGATCGACAGGTAGGCGCGCGAGAGCTGCACCTGGCGCCCCAGGGTGCCGCCGCCGGCTGCGCGCATCTGCGGCAGCGTGGAACGCAGGTATTCGATCAGGTGCATGTGGATGCGCGCCGCCTGCGGCGGATCGGTTTCGATCAGCTGGCCGATCAGGGCCAGGGTATTGAACAGGAAGTGCGGCTCGACCTGGGCCTGCAAGGTCGCCATCTGCGCTTCGAGCAGGCGCCGTTCGAGCACCGCGACGTTGGCTTCGGCGGTCGCTTCCCTGGCAATCAGTTCGGCCTTGCGCTTGCCGCCGGCGAGCACTTTCACGCCGTACGAGACGATGATGTACCAGATCGCCGGTTCGGGCAGGGTCAGGGCCAGGCCGAATGCCATGGCCAGGAACCAGGTGATGAACAGTTGCCGCCATTCCACCAAGGCAAGCCAGTCGAAGAAGTTCCACCATAACACCGTGGCTTGCGCGAGGGAATCGCGCAGGAAATCCATCACCTTGTTCAACTGGCTTGCGTTCACGCTCTTATTCGCCGTCGGTCTTGACCGGGGTGAACGGCGTGGCCGGGCCGCGCGTAGCACGGCCTTGCGTGGCCCGGTCGGTCACATACCCGTTGACCAGTTTAACGACCATGAACAGCACGAACAAGGTGAGCACCAGCGGCACGATGGTCAGCAGCAGGGCCAGGCCGACGGCGCTGAGCAGCAGGGTAGGCCAGGACATGGTGGCAATGGCGCCGACCGCGTATTTGGCTGCCTTGACCAGGGTGCGGCCGAGGTCTTCCAGGCTGGCGAAAAAGGATGTAAAGGCAGGGTTGTTCATTTGCTTCTCCAGGGGAGGGTTGTCGATGGAGTGACTGTAACAAGTGCGGCGCAAATGCTCTACGGCTGTCCGACGAAGTGCATAAAACGGGGTGCGGCCGGCTGGAAGGGGCGATAAACGGGGGCGTAAGCGCCGCCGGTGGCGCTTACGCCAGCGCGACGACCCTGCCGCCATTGTCGTCCGCAATCACCAGCATCTCGCCCGGGCCCGGCGCGGCGACCACCAACGCGCCGCCGCGTGCCCAGATCGCGCTTCTCCCCGCGCTTTCAAAGCCGCCGGACGCGTGCGCGTGATTGGCCATCAGCACGTCCATGCCGAACAGCTCCGCGTAGCCGGCCAGTTGGGCGCTATCGTTCTGGTACCCGCCGAGCGATATCAGCGAGCCGGCCGCATACAGCTCGGCCCCGGCCACCGCCGCCGCATGCGCGTGCTGCTGCTGGCCGGTGTCGGCGCAAATGGCCAGCGCCACCTTCACGCCCCGAACATCGTGCACCTGGCTGATCGCGCTGCCGGCCGTCACGTACTGTTCTTCGCTGGCGTGCAGGAAGTGCTTGCGATAGACCGAGCTGCGTCCATCGGGATGGAAGGTGATCGCGCCGATGCCTGGCAGCGCATCGGCGTTGGCCAGCGGCGCGCCCACCACGATCGTCATGTTGGCGCTGGCGGCGCGCTCGCGCAGGGGCGCCAGCACGGCGTCGTCGGCCTTGATGGCGCAGGCAGCCATGCCGGCCAGCTCGTAGCCGCACAGCGATAGTTCGGGGAAGACCAGCAACTGCACGCCAGCCTCGCCGGCGGCATCGATGAAGGCCAGGTGGTGCGCGACGTTGGCCGCGATATCGAGCGACCGCGCGGCATACTGCGCGGCGGCGTAGCGCAGGCCGGCCATCAGACGCCCTCCCAGCCGCGCCGCAGCAGGCCGTAGTACGCGGTGTCGCAGATTTCGCCGTTGACGATCCAGCGCTCCGGCATATAGCCTTCTTTTTGAAAGCCCATGCGCTCAAGGAGCTTGGCCGAGGCCAGGTTGCGCGGGTCGATATCGGCCTCGATGCGGTTCATGTTCATCTCCTTGAACAGGTAGTTCAGAGTGGCGCGCATCGCTTCGCTCAGGTAGCCCTGGCCCCAGAAGGCGCTGGCCAGCGCGTAGCCGATTTCGCAGCGGCGGTTTTGCGCGTGGAAGGCGTGCGGGCTAATGGTGCCGATCAGTTTGCCGGTCTCGCGCAGGATCAGTGCCAGCGGCATGCCGGTGCCATTGCTGTAGCCATCGAGCGCGCGCGCGATGACGGCGTCGCCCTGCGCCGGGTCGGTCCAGGCGGTGCCGCTGAAGTAGCGCATCACCGCTGGATCGGAATGGATGGTGTACAGCGCCTGCGTGTCGCTGGCGTGCAGGAAGCGCAAGGTCAGGCGTTCGGTCTGGAGTGTGACGGGAGAAATCTCAGGCATGGTACGGTTCGACGAGATGGTGGATTGACAAGAATACACCAATGATGCGGCCGAGGTACGCGCGCCACTCTTCCTGCGGCATCGATTGTTTCTTATGCGCAAAAATTGCAGGCCCTGATCCCACGCTTATCCAAGGCATGCTCCTACTTAAATGTTTAGCTAGCAATGTAAGAATGTCTGTTCGATATCTTTATCAGGAGACGGCATGAAAACCAACATCGCAATCACGCTCGTAGCGCTCATGGTCAGCGGCGCAGCATTGGCGCAAACCCAGGGCGGCACCAGCGGCGGCGCCACCACCGGCTCGAACGCCACCAATACCGGCACGGCTGCACGCGGGGATGTAACGAGGGCTAATCCGGACAGGCAGACGCGCAACCGTACCAAGGCGCCGCAGAACCGCGACAAGGCGCAGGAAGAACGCGACGTGGCGAACGATCCGCGCGATAACACCACGGCAACCGGTACGGGAACCAGCAACGGCAATACCGCGGCGCGCGATGCCGACCGCTCGTCCACCAGCGGCGGTAGCGAGATGCGCGGCTCGTCGGGCACCACTGGCGCTACCGGCACCGGCAACAGAGGTACGAATAACAACGGCACGACCAGCACCAATGAATCTGCGCGCAACGGTGACATTCCGGCGCCGCGCACGGGTGGTATGACGGGAAGTGGCGGAACGACTGGCACGACTGACAAGTCGGCCGTGCCGCCGGTGCGTTAAAGTCAGCTTGCGCGGTGCGCTGCCGGGATCGCCATGTCTGGTGTTCTCGGCGGCGGCACGTGCGGCATTGTCAGGTATCGTGGCAGATCATTTCCTCGACTCTGCATGGTTGACGCTTGCGTGTTCCGTGCGTGCCGGCGCTTCAGGTCAACCGGGGCGATCGGCTGATGGTCATGCACCACCCGCTGGCGATACAGCGGCAATGCCGAAGCGCACCCGGTAGCGTAGCTTGCTGACCCGTTTTGCCCCTTCGAGTTCGACGTACACCGGTTCGTCTTCGCCCGTCGACGCGCCCCCGGCTGCGCGCATGCCGCCATATCCCCACTCTTCATCACCGTACGCGCCCGAGCGCCCGGTTGCCGTGCACAGTTCTTCTACCTGCGTGATGCCCGACAGCCTGACCCCCGACTCCCTGGCAATGAGTTCCCCTTTTTTACGCGCATTCGCAATCGCGGCGGTGTGGGCCGCCGAGCGTGCGTCATCGGACGCCTCGAACTGCGGCGCGAGCATCGACACGCTCAAGGTGTAACGCTGGTGCTCGAAAATCGGTTGCAGCGCATCGAGCGCGACGTACAGGCGCTTGGCCTCGGCACAGGCGATCAGGATTTTGAAGGCGCGTTCCTGCCCCGGCTTGGCCTTCTTCCAGAACCACGGCTGCCAGATGGCGTTGCCGCCCTCGCTCATTTCGCCCTCCTCGATGCCCGAGCTTTTGAGGACACGGATGCAATCGTCGCGCAGCGCGCCCGCTTCATTGATGGCGTTGTCGGTGGTGGTGGCTCGCACCGAGATCGACAGGTCGGCGCGGTAGGTGTTCACTTGTTCGACCAGCGAAGCCTGGCCGGTTACTTCGATATACGAATCCATGTGTGGTCTTTTATGCGGGCATGTTTAAAAGTGGTTTTTCCATAGAGCGATCATACTATGTGACCGGAACGAGGTGCCGTGAGCGGCGCCATTGCGCTAATGTTCAGGTGTCGTGATCGACCCAATCGCGCAGCCGCTCTCCAGACGCCGCTCGTAGCGTCCGCGTGCGCCTGTAGTGCTTCTATCGGTATGCTGTCGTGCGTTTTCCATTCGTCCGGAGTGGCTGTTTTCGCCACGGTTGCGCGGCTTATCGATCATACGGAACCTGCGCCGGCGGCGTACCGCCAATGGCCACCGCCGCCAGCACCATGTGCGTGATCATGGCCTCGGCGTCGTCGAAGTCCTTGCGCGTGAGCTGTTTTCGGTTCAGCACCAGCGCCATCTGCACCGAAAAATCGGCGTACGACTGGGTCATGGCCCAGATGGCGAACAGCAGGTGCGTCGCGTTGATCGGGCCGATGCGGCCTTCGCCGATCCAGCGTTCGAACACCTCGATATCCTTGCGCAGCAGCGGCACCACGCGGCTCTGGATCTGCTGGCCGTACAGCTGCGCGCCGCTGATCACCTCCATCGCATACACGCGCGAGGCCCACGGCTGTTCGCGCGAAAAGCGCAGCTTGGCCTGGATGTACGCGCGCAGCACGTCGCGCGGTTCCTGGCTCGGGTCGGCCAGGGTGGCCATGCGCGCCAGCCAGTCGTCCAGCACGCCGTCGAGCACGCGTTCGTACAGCACCTGCTTGGTCGGAAAGTAGTACATCAGGTTTTGCTTCGACAGGCCGGCTTGCTCGGCGATGGTGGCGATCGAGCTGCCTTCGTAGCCGCATTCGGCGAACACGCGCACGGCCACGCCGGCGATGTCGGCTTCGAGCTTGTCGCGATTGAGGATGCGGCGCTTGACGGCGGGCGTGCGCGCAACGGTGGCGGACTTGGTGGCGGCCATGGTGACTTTCAGCGGAGCGATTGCAAAAAGCCGATCAACGCGGGCGCATCGGCGGCATACGCCACGTTGAAGCGGAACCAGATGCTCGGGGACGGGCGCAGCATGAAAAATTCGTGCGGCGAGAGCAGGATGCCGGCGCGCAGCGCGCGCTCGGCGATCACCCTGCCGTTGAACTCGGGCGTGGGCGCGATCGGCCAGCCGGCGCTGACGAACATGCCGCCGCGCGGGCGGGCCAGCGGCTCCATGCCCGCTTCGAACAGGCGCTCGATGGTGCGCTCGCGGCCCGAGCGCAATTGGTCGGTCAGGCGTTCCACCATGCGCTTGTAGGGCCGCGCCGAGATGGCGTGGTACACGGCGCGCTCGTTGATTTCGGACGTGGTCAGACCGGTCAGCATCTTCACGCGCAGCAGTTCGGGAATGAGCGAATTGGATGCGCAGATCGAACCGACCCGCAGCACCGGCGAGAGGGTCTTGGAAAAGCTGCCGACCCGGATCACGCGCCGCAAGCCGTCCATGGCCGCCAGCGAGGCGTCGCCGCCGGCGGCCAGTTCGCGGTAGATGTCGTCTTCCACCAGCCAGAAGTCGAACTGCTCGGCCGCCAGCAGCAGCCGGTGCGCCTGCGCCTGCGTGAGCGAGGTGCCGAGCGGATTTTGCAGCACGGTGTTGACGAACATGAGCTTGGGCTGGGTGCTTGCCGCCTGCGCCAATAACGCTTCCATATCCAGGCCACTTGGGCCGCGTGGAATGCCGACCGCGATGCAGCCGTGATGGCGGATCAGCGAGAGCAGGTTGCTGTAGCCCGGGTCTTCCACAAAAACCGTGTCGCCCGGCTTGGTCAGCGTGCGCAGGATCAGGTCGAAGGCGTGGGTGGCGCCGTTGGTCAGCAACACCTGGTCCGGGCTGGCCGCGAACAGTTCCTCGGCCAGGGTGGCGGCCAGGTGCTGGCGCAGGGTGGGAAAGCCGAGCGGATGGCCGTAGCCGCGCAGGCGGCTGGCGGGAATTTTCATCGCATGGCGCACGGCGTCGAGTACCGTGTCGTCCCCATACCATTCGGGCGGCAGCCAGCCCGCGCCGACCGGCAGCGCGTCCGACACGCCGGAATACAGGTCCGGCGTGAGGGCGTCGATGGCGGCCGGCGTGGGTTGCAGCGCCAGTTGCTGCGGCGCGCTGGCCGCCTCGCTGCGCGCCACGAAAAAGCCGGAACCACGGCGCGAACTCAATAGCCCAAGCGTCAGCAGGCGGTCGTACGACTCGACCACCGTGAAGGTGCTCACCGCATTGCACTTTGCGAAACGTCGAACCGAGGGCATCTTTGTCCCCACGCGCAGTTCGCGCCGGTTTACCATCAGCGTAATGGCCGCCACGATCTGGTCGACCAGGCCGCCGCGCTTGCTGCGCTCGATCGCCAGCACCGGCCAGCCATCTCCGCAATTGTCAGGAGGCATTTCCTCAGGCAGAACGTCGCTGTCATCCATCCACATTTCCTTTGCTGCGATGCCGCAAACTGTATTGTTTGCGCTACCGATACGGTTGGCGGGTTTTGCGATTTGTGTATATGTGCCATAGTTGATCTGCTGACTATTATTGCATCATCATTTTGCCAACTGGTAAATTATTTTTTTGGTTGTAAAAACTATTGGAGAGCCGCATGAACGAGTCCAGACCCGCATCGATGTCGTCGTTTTGGATGCCATTTACGAATAACCGCGACTTCAAGGCAAACCCGCGCCTGCTCGTCTCGGCCGAGGGGATGTACTACAAGGATGTCGATGGCAACACCGTGCTCGACGGCACCGCCGGCCTGTGGTGCGTGCCTTGCGGCCATGCGCAGCCGAAGATCGTGGCCGCCGTCCGCGAGATGGTCGGCCAGCTCGACTTCGCGCCGACTTTCCAGATGGGCCACCCGGCCGCCTTCGACCTGGCCGAAAAGCTGATGGACTACACCGGCCACCGTTTCGGCCACGTCTTCTATACCAACTCCGGTTCGGAAGCGGTCGATACGGCCCTGAAGATGGCGCTGGCGTACCACCGCGCGCGCGGCGAAGCGGGGCGCACGCGCCTGATCGGACGCGAACGCGGTTATCACGGCGTGGGCTTCGGCGGCATTTCGGTCGGCGGCATCGGCGGCAACCGCCGCACCTTCGGGCCGCTGCTGCCGGGTGTCGACCACCTGCCGCACACGCACAACCTGGAAAAGAACGCTTACTCGCGCGGCGAGCCGGAACACGGCGCCAACCTGGCCGATGAACTGGAACGCATCGTCGCGCTGCATGACGCATCGACCATCGCCGCCGTCATCGTCGAACCGGTGGCCGGGTCCACCGGCGTGCTGATTCCGCCGAAAGGGTATCTCAAGCGCCTGCGCGAACTGTGCACCAAGCACGGCATCCTGCTCATTTTCGATGAAGTCATCACCGGCTTCGGGCGCCTGACCACGCCGTTCGCGTTCGACTACTTCGACGTGATTCCGGACATGGTCACCTGCGCCAAGGGCCTGACCAACGGCATGGTGCCGATGGGCGCGGTGTTCACCCAACAGCACATCCACGACGCCTTCATGGACGGCCCGGCCGGCATCGAGCTGTTTCACGGGTATACCTATTCGGGCCATCCGCTCGCCTGCGCCGCCGCGCTGGCCACGCTGGAGGTGTTCGAAGAGCAGAAAATCCTCGACAACGCCAAGGCCGTGCAGGAGTACTGGACCGACGCGGTGCATTCGCTCAAGGGCCTGCCGCACGTGATCGACATCCGCACGATCGGGCTGGTGGCCGGCATCGAACTGGCCGCCATCGACGGTAAACCTGGCGCGCGCGCGTTCAGCGCCTTCAAGAAGGCGTTTGCCGACGGGGTGTTGATCCGCACCACCGGCGACATCATCGCCCTGTCGCCACCGCTGGTGCTGGAGAAAAAGCACATCGACGAGTTGTTCGGCAAGCTGGCAACCATCCTCAAAAACCTGGACTGACGCCATGAGCAATCTCGCTACTCAGCTCGACACGCAGTTGGACACCATCACCCACTACATCAACGGCGCCAAGGTCGATACGGCCAGCGGCCGCTATGCCGACGTGTTCAATCCCGCTCTGGGCCAGCCATGCGCGCGCGTGGCGCTGGGCACGGCGGACGATGTGGATGCGGCAGTCGCCGCAGCCGCCGCAGCCTTTCCGTCGTGGTCCGCCACGCCGCCGCTGACGCGCGCGCGGGTGCTGTTCAAGTACCTGCAACTGTGCCAGGCGCATACCGACGATTTTGCGGCGATGCTCACGCGCGAACATGGCAAGACGTTCTCCGACGCGCAGGGCGAAGTGGCGCGCGGTATCGAGATGGTGGAATTCGCGGTCGGCATTCCACAACTGCTCAAGGGTGAATTCACCGACCAGATTTCGCGCGGGATCGACGCCTGGTCGATGCGCCAGGCGCTCGGCGTGGTGGCGGGGATCACCCCGTTTAACTTCCCGGTGATGGTGCCGATGTGGATGTTCCCGGTGGCGATCGCCTGCGGGAATACCTTTGTGCTCAAACCGTCCGAACGCGATCCGTCGGCCTCCCTGCTGCATGCGAAGCTGCTCAAGGAAGCCGGCCTGCCGGACGGCGTGTTCAATGTGGTCCAGGGCGACAAGGTCACCGTCGACGCACTGCTCGATCACCGCGACGTGCAGGCGATCAGTTTTGTGGGCTCGACCCCGATCGCGGAATATATCTACGCGCGCGGCAGTGCCGCGGGCAAGCGGGTGCAGGCGCTGGGCGGGGCCAAGAACCACATGGTGGTCATGCCGGACGCCGACATGGACATGGCGACCGATGCCCTGATCGGCGCGGCCTTCGGTTCGGCCGGCGAGCGCTGCATGGCCATCTCTGTGGTGGTGGCGGTGGGCGACGCTGGCGACAAGCTGATTGGCGCGCTGGGCCAGCGCACCGCCGCGCTCAAGATCCGCGACGGCATGGCGTCGGACGCCGAAATGGGTCCCGTTGTCAGCGCCGCCGCCAAGGAGCGCATCGAGCGCTTGATCGGCGAGGGCGTGGAGCAGGGCGCGACCCTGGTCGTCGATGGGCGCAACTGCAAGGTGCCGGAGCGCGAGAACGGCTTCTTCGTCGGCGGGACCCTGTTCGATCACGTCACGCCGGATATGTCGATTTATAAGGAAGAGATTTTCGGTCCGGTGCTGTGCGTGCTGCGCGCGCCGGACGTGGCAACGGCGGTCAACCTGATCAACGCGAATGAATACGGCAACGGCGTGGCGATCTACACGCGCGACGGCGGCACGGCGCGCGAGTTCGTGCGCCAGATCCAGGTCGGCATGGTGGGGGTCAACGTGCCGCTGCCGGTGCCGATGGCGTTTAACAGTTTCGGCGGCTGGAAGCGCAGCATGTTCGGCGACCACCACGCCTACGGTCCGGAAGGCGTGCGCTTTTATACGCGCCACAAGGCGGTGATGCAGCGCTGGCCAAACACGGCCAGTGCTGGCGTGGAATTTGCTTTTCCACAGATGAAGTAGAAGACCCTGTAAGCGGGAAATGCGTACGGTTAGCTTATGCGCCGTCGCCCCCGCGC
>DASVVC010000105.1:0-17233 GCA_036386755.1 Telluria sp. | reverse complement strand
GGGCAGTGGGGCGAACATCACATCTGGCCGGCCGTGCTGCCGGATGGAACGGACCGCATCCCTGCCAGCTTCCAAAGTGCCCTCGGCACCGCCTACGCCAGAGCCTTTCCTAACAAGAAAGTGATGGTCCGCTATCCTGATACGTTCACCAATTTCCAGGTCGGATACATATGGGATTCGTTTGCCTTGCCCGACGACGCCTCGGGTGGCGAAGCGTTTATCGCGCGCAACAGATGGAAAACCGACATGCACAGCGGAGAGGTTGCGTACGACTGGGGCGACCAGTCGCGCCTGGGCGGCAGTCCGGACGGTACGCTGTCGAGTACGGCGAACACTGATTACGTGATCGACTGGATCCGGCGTACCCATACCTCCAGTCTCGGCTGGATTGCCGAATATTCCGCCGGCAATGGCGCGGTCAGCGCCAATGCCGCCAGGATGCAGAAGGAGCTGGGCTACCGCTACGTGCTCAATAAGGCGACCTTTTCGTCGCAAGTCCAGCCCGGTAGCAATCTCGACATTTCCTTCACAGCCGCAAACAAGGGCAGTGCGCCTTTTTATTACTCCTGGCCGGTCAAGGCAACCCTGCTGCGCGCGGACAGGTCGGTTGCGTGGTCCGGCCGCTTTAACGTGGACATTCGCAGCTGGGTTCCAGGACAATCCTATGCTGTGTCACAAGCATTTGCCCTCCCATCCGGACTTGTACGCGGCGCCTACACCCTGGCCTTGTCGATCAACGATCCGGCGGGCGATATGCCCAGCTTGCGGTTTGCTAACCAGAATTATTACACTGGTGGCTGGACCGTTCTGGGCAAGGTGGGAGTCGGGCAAGCGCCCACCGATCAAAACCTGGGGAGCTTCGATCCGCTCAAGACGGACAGCACGCTTCATTACAAGCTCGTGTACCAAACCGACGTGCCTGTCGTTTTCACTGGCAGCGCCAGCGGGGCGTTGACGGCGGGTGGTGCAGTTGTCAGCAGCTGTGCCACGTGTACCACCAGCCAGAAGGTCGGCTACATCGGCAACAACAGCGGCACGCTGACATTCCCCACTATCTCGGTGGGTACCGGCGGTACGTACGCGTTGGCCGTTTCTTATCTTTCGGCGGAACGAAGGAACATGTCCGTCGGCGTCAACGGCAGCGCGCCCGTCACTGTGCCGTTCGAGTCCAGCGGAGGATGGGACAAGGTTGGTACCCAAACCATCAATGTCGGGCTCAACGCGGGAAACAACACGCTGACCTTCTCGAACCCTACGGGCTGGGCACCGGACATCGAGAAGATCGTTATCACCGGGCCATTGCCGGGCCGGTAGCCGGGATCGGCGACACGCGGCGGGCGGAGGAAGACATCAGCCAAAGCGCCTGAACCACCGGGTTCAGGCGAACCGCGCACCGAAGCCTCTGATTTTCCAGAGGCTTTTTGCTTTCTGGCGTGCTACAGGGCTTGTTGGCGCTGCTGCTTGCCATTGCGGCGGGCGGCTACGCCCAGCAAGCCCAGTCCGGCCAACAGCATGCCATACGTTGCCGGTTCGGGTACCGGAGAAACGTCGGTCAAGGAATCGATCCTGGCCGAGAAGGAGGTACGATCGGTAGGACCGCTAACGTTCTCTATCGAGTGCCATATGCCGCGGTGGACGGTTCCGTTGTGGGTTCCGTCAGCACATCAGTGGCAACGGTGCGGCGTCGGCCACCAATTTATCCCGGCGGATGTCTTCCCAGAAGGCGGCCGGGATGACGGCGTCGAGCGCTTGCACATCTTCGGCAATCCGTTCCGGGCGGCTCGCGCCGGGAATCACTGCCGCGACCGCCGGGTTGGCCAGCGAGAACTGCAGCGCGGCGGCCTTCATGCTGACCCGATGACGCTGCGCGATGGCCTTGATGCGCTCGACCTTGGCGATGATCCCGGCTGGCGCCTGCTGGTATTCGAAATGGCTGCCGCCCACCAGGATGCCCGAACTGTAAGGGCCGCCGACGACGATGTCGACGCCGGCCTTGGCCGCCGCCGGCATCAGGCGTTGCAGTGCCCGTTCATGGTCGAGCAGGGTATAGCGGCCGGCCAGCAGGAAACCGTCGGGCTGCGCTTCGTCCAGGTCGAGCGTCAGTTCGCACGGTTCGACCCGGTTCACGCCCAGGCCCCAGGCCTTGATCACCCCTTCCTCGCGCAGGCGGGTGAGCACCCGGAAAGCACCGGTGCGCGCGCTCTCGAACTGCGCCAGCCACGCATCGCCATAAAAATCCTGGGCAACGTCGTGGACCCAGACGATGTCGATGCGGTCCGTTTTCATGCGTTTGAGGCTGCCTTCGATCGAGCGCAGGGTCGCATCGGCGCTGTAGTCGTTGACGATCTTGTTGGGACGGCCGAACGCGAACAGGCCTCCCTTTTCGCCCATGTCGCGCGCCGCCGGATCTTCCAGTTCATCGAGGATCACGCGCCCGACCTTGGTGCTCAGGACGTAGTCGTCCCGCTTGTGCTTGCCCAGGACCTCGCCCAGGCGCAGTTCGGCCAGGCCGGCGCCATAAAAGGGCGCCGTGTCGAAGTAGCGCACCCCCTGCGTCCAGGCCGCATCGACCGTCGCCAGGGCTTCCTGCTCGGGGATATTGCGGAACATATTGCCCAGCGGGGCCGTGCCGAAGCCCAGTTTGCCTTGCAGCTTATCTTTGATGCCCATGTTTGCTTCCTCTCGTTCAGTGAATAAAGGTGTTGCCCTTGCAGTGGAGATAAGTATAGGTTGCGCCGACGATGCAGTCCAAGACATAATTATGCCGATTTAAGTCTTGAAAGGTCTGACATGCTCGATATTCGCCAACTGACCTATTTTGTCGCGGTCGCCGAGGAAGAGCACGTCGGGCGCGCGGCCGAGCGCCTGCATATGTCGCAGTCGCCCTTGAGCCGTCAGATCGCCCAACTCGAAGCGCGCCTCGGGCTGACCCTGTTCGAACGCAGCCAGCAGCGCATTCGCCTGACGCGCGACGGCCGTACCTTCCTGGCCGAAGCGCGCGCCTTCCTGACCCATGGCGAACGCCTCGCGTCGCTGGCCAGGCGTCTCGGACGCGGCGAGGAGGGCGGACTATGCCTCGGCTACATCGAGAACGCCATGCATTCCGGCGTCTTGCCCGATGCCCTGCGCCGCTTGCGCGACGGCCGTCCCACCATCCATGTGGCGCTCTATAACATGCCCTCGACCGAACAACTGGAGCGCTTGCGCCAGCGCAGCCTGGATGTGGCCCTGGTATGCGAGCCCCCGCCCGGCGACGATCCCGACCTGGCGCGCGCCCAGGTGCTGAGCGATACGATGCTGCTGGCGCTGCCGCGCGGACATCGGCTGGCCGCGCGCACCGACGTGACGGCGCTTGAGCTGGACGGCCAGGAATGGATCGGCGTGGGCCACAAGGAAGATATGCCGAAGCACGACAATTTTATCGCCGCCTGCGCCCGCGCCGGCTTCACGCCGGATATCAAGATGGAGGCGAGCGAGCCGTTGACGGCGCTCGGCCTGGTCGCCGCGGGGCTGGGCATGGCCATGATCCAGAACAGCTTGCGTCATCACGCCCCGCCCGGCGTGCTGCTGCGCGAAGTGCCTTGGTTCAGCTACCGTACGCCGCTGTGGGCGGTATGGCACCGGATCAACTTGCGACCTCTGGTAGCGGCATTCCGGGACACCTTGCTCGACGGCGCCGCGCCGGTGCAAAGCCCGTAGACGCGTGACCCGGATGCGGCTGCCTCCAGCCGGCGCTTTGCGCGCGACCGTGAATATCCGTACTGCCGGCGCAGGCGCGCGGCCAGGGCGGCCTTGGCTGCGAACCTGGTGCGGCCGTGCAGGCCGAACGCGGTCGCGCCGCCGTGCAGGGACTGCTCAGGCAGGCGCGCCGGCCTGCTGGTCGCCTCGCGCCACGTGCACGATCGACATGTCGAAGTGGTACGACATTGCCGACACCGCGCCGATGGCATCGCCCGCGCAAATCCGGTCGACCACCGCTTCGTGGGCATCGATAACGCGGATCAGCTCGCTCTCGCTGCGTTTGTCATCGAAGTGCATGCGCGACGATGCTTCCAGCGGCGAGCGCAAGGCCGCCAGCAAGATACTGTTGAGGGGATTGCCGCTCGCTTGCGCGATGATGTGATGGATCGCCATGTCGGAAGCGACCCGGCGCGCATGATCCGACCCGGCCGCGCGCATTTGTCCGACCAGTTCGCGCAACGTCCGGCGCTGCTCGTCGCTCGCGTAGCGCGCCGCCAGTTGGGCGCTCTGCAGTTCGATGGCGCGCCGCGTTTCGATCACGTGGGCGACGCTGACCTGCGCCGTATTGAGGGCATAGTCGAACACCTGCGCCAGCACATGCGGGTCGATGGCGCGCAGGCGCGGCTTGCGCCCGCCTTCGATCTCGAGGATGCCCAGCGCGGCGAGCGTGCGGTACGCCTCGCGCACGCTGCCGCGGCTGACCTTGAGGTCGAGGCCGATCTGCACTTCGCTCGGCACGGTGTCGCCGGGGCGAAGCTGCTGTTCGTTGACCAGGGCCAGCAGATGGCGCGCAACCTGTGCCGACAAGGTCGGGCGCTCCAGCGAAGAAGGGGTGGGGATCATCATCATGCCAGGAGCCTACCCGGGCGCGCGCACCCTGTCAAACAGGTTCGTCGGGGGCGCCCCGGGAAACAGCCGTTCGATGCGGCGCCCCGCCAGCCAGAAGAACAGTCCGGTCAGCAGGTTGATCATCGCCACGCAGCTCATCGCCATGCGCAAGCCGTCCACGCCGTCGCCCTTGACGCCGAAGGCGTCGCTGAGGATGCCGACCAGCAGCGGCCCCATGCCCTGGCCGATGATCACGGCGGCGACCCCGACGATGGCCGAGGCCGTGGCGCGCGCCTGCGGCTGCACCAGGTTCTGGATGGTGCCGAGCACCGGGCCGGCCAGGGTGCCGGCGATCAGGAAGGTCATGAACAGGCAAAGGAACGCCAGCGCCGGCGTCGGCGCGTAGAAACTGCCGATCAGGAACGGCAGGATGCCCCAGCTGATCCAGGCCGAAAAGCGCGTGCCCCAGGAGCGCGACGTCGGGAAATACTTGACGCACAACTGGCCGCCGGCAACGGCGCCCACCGCGCTGGCCAGTCCCATGCACAGCCCCAGTCCCAGTCCGATGTGCAGCGGCGAGAGCGCAAAGGCGCGCTGGAAGTAACTGGGCATCCACGACAGCGTGGCGCCGGCCAGGCCGACGAAGGCGAACGCCAGCACCAGCAGGCCGAAAATGCGCAGGTCGCCCAGTTGCTGCAGCACGCCCTTGCCCGCTTGCAGCTGGTCGAGCGCGTCGACCCGTGCCGGTTCCCGTACGGTCAGCTGGAACACGATGGTGAGCAGGAATCCGCCGGCGCCGAGGAGGATAAAACCGGTGCGCCAGCCCACCGTTTGCACCAGGATGCCGCCGCCGAGCATGCCGCCCAGCATGCCGAGGTAGGTGCCCGCCGTGTGGGCGGCGAGGGCGCGCGCGCGCAGGCTGCTCGGGTAGTAGTCGCCCAGCATCGAATGGGTGGCCGGCACGCAGCCCGCTTCGCCGATGCCCACGCCGATGCGCGCGCCGAGCAATTGCATGAAGCTGGCCGCCATGCCGGAGGCGGCGGTCATCAGGGTCCAGGCGGCAAAGCTGGCGCCGATGATCAGCTTGCGGTTGCCGCGGTCGGCCAGGCGCGCCAGCGGGATCGCCACCAGCCCGCCCATCAGCGCGAAAGCGAGGCCCGTCATCAGTCCGAGTTCGGTGTCGCTCAGCAAAAATTCCTTTTTGATCGGTTCCATGAACATGGAGATGACGACCTTGTCCACCGAATGCATGAAGCCCACCACGCACAGGGCGAACAGGACGTACAGGCGGTAGGCGGGGCTGAAGCCGTCCTTGGCGGCGCCCGGCGCCCCCGCTGGTGGCGCCGGCATCGCGGCAATCGGGGTTGTCATGGTGTCTCCTGGGTCAGGGCGGGTGGGAAGCCGTGAGGGATCCACGCGGCAGGGTCGGTGTTCATGAAGCGCGCCAGCGTGCCGGCCCACAGGGCGGCATCGGCGCCGGATGCCATGTGGCCTTTGTCGCTGTCGAGCTCCACATAGGTCCAGCTGCGCGTGGCCGGCAGGGCCGACAGCATGCGCGCCACGGTGGGCGAAAACACGGTATCGCTGCGCGACAGGACCAGCAGCACTGGCGCGCCGATGGCGCCCAGCTGCGGGCGCACGTCGAACGATTCGGCCGCCTGCATCAGGGTGACCAGCGAACCGGGGTTGAACTCGATGGCCCACGCGCGCGCCAGGGCGGCAATGCGATCGCGCCGTTCGGATGGGTCGGCGAAGACCCGCGCAAGTTCGGCCTCGATGCCGTAGGCGTCCAGGGTGCGCGTGCGCAGTTCGGTCAGGTGCTCGACCATCGCGGCCTGGCCGCCTTGTTCGCGCCATGCGTCCCAGCCGGGGGCGCCGGCGAGCTGGTCGACGATGGCGCGCGCGCTTCCGAGTGCGCCCGGGTACCATGGGGCGCCGACCGCGGCGACCACGCGCCGCACCATGGACGGGTAGCTGATCGCCCACTGGAAGGCCTGGAAGGCGCCGAGCGAGGGCCCGGCCACCGCCGCCAGGCTGCGCACTCCGAGCGCGTCGAGCAGGGCCTTTTGGGCGTTGACGATGTCGGCCATGCCGATGCGCGGAAAATCCAGCCCAAAAGGCTTGCCGGTAGCGGGGTTGATGCTGCCCGGTCCGGTGGAGCCGTAGCACGAGCCGAGCATGTTCGGGCAGACGACGAAGTAACGCGCGCTGTCGATCGGCTTGCCCGGCCCGACCAGCTCGCTCCACGATCCTTCCGCCGCGCTGGCGCCGGGGTCGATCATGGCCGGACCGGTGGTGTAGCCGTGCAGGACCAGCACGGCATTGGTGCCGTCGGCGTTCAATTGGCCGAGCGTGCGGTACGCCACCGTCATCCGCGTCAGCGTCTCGCCGCTGGCCAGGGGGAAATCGTTGATGGTCAAGGTGTGCATGGCGCGCCTCAGAACTTGTAGGTCAGGTCGAGCCCGATCGTGCGCGGCGCGACCAGGCCCGCCGCGAACGGATTGGCGCCGGGCGTGAGCGCCATCGACTTGAGAAACACGATGCCGTGTGCATTGTTCAGGTTCTTGCCATACAGGGACAGGCGCCAGGTGGCGTTCTCCAGGCCGGCGTTGATCCCGACGGTGGTAAACGCCGGTACGTCGACTGCGGCCCGCTCGCTGAAGTCGGAGCGGCGCTCGCCGGTGTAGGCGACATTGGCGCCAAGCGCGGCATGCCAGCTGTCCACCAGCGGCCAGCGATAGCTGGCGCCGAGCGAAGACGTCAGTTTCGGCACGAACGGCAAGGCATCGCCCTCGCGTCCGCCGGCGGCCAGGGCGTCGCTGGTCAGCGCCGTTTTCGTGTAGCCGGCGCCGGCGCGCAGCGACAGGCCCTTGAGCGGATAGACGATCAGCGACACCTCCGCACCCTTGCTGGTGGCGGCGCCGCCATTGACGAAGAAGTTAAAGCCGTTGGCGCTGGTCTGGATCTGGATGTCTTTCCATGTGGTGTGGAACAGCGCCGCTTCGAACGACACCTTGCCGCCGTCCATGACCGACTTGTAGCCGAGTTCGGCGCTGGTCAGCGAATCCGGGCGGAAGGTTTGCGGCGCGCTGGCGGCCGCCGCCGGCGGCACGGCGTTCGGGCCGCCCGGGCGGTAGCCGGTGGCGACCTTGGCGTACACGGCGTCGGTCGCGCTCGGCTTGTAGCGGGCGGTCAGGAGATAGGTCGACTTGCGGTTTTTGGAGCCGGAGTCGAAGACGACCGGCGCCGGACCGATCAGCATGCCGCTGTAGTCCTGGGCGTAGACCTGGTCGTCCCTGCCGTGGCGCACGCCGGCCTGCAGGTCGATTTGTTGGCTCAGCGCATAGGTCGCGTTGGCGAACACCGAATATTCCTTGTACGAGCTGGTGATCGAGGCCTTGACGATGGCCGGCAGCGCATAGGCCGCGCCGGTGGTGGTGGAGAAGGGCGCGAAGCCGGGGATGGCGTTGCTGCTGTCTTCATGCGTGTAGTAAGCCCCGCCTTCGTAGCTGAGGCGCCCGCCCAGGGCCATCGCGCCCAGGCGCACTTCCTGCACCAGGCGCCGGGTATGGATGAACTGGGGGTTGGCGATGCCCAGGTCCGCCAGGCCGAACAGCGGCCCGAGCGCGGCGCCGTAGCCGGCCGTGCCATCCTGCACGCCGCCGGCGTCGAGTTCTTGCCAGGTGGTCGACGAGACCAGGTCGAACATGCCAAGCACGCCGCTCAGTTTCAGGTTGGCCACCTTTAGCTCGGAAAAGGTGGTTTCGGCCACGTAGCGCCGTTGCTTGCGCTCGCCATGCAAGGGCGCGAGCGTGACGCCGTCGACATCCTCGACCGAGTTGGCGCCGGTGTCGACTTTCTGGGTCAGTGCGAACGCCTGCAGTTTCCAGTCGTTGTCGATCAGCCAGGTGAAGGCGGCGCGGCCACCCTTGACCTTCGCCTCGTTGACGTCGCGCGCGCCGGCGACGCTATCGATAAAGCCGGGGTCCTTGCGGCTGAAGGCCGACAGACGCAGCGCCATCTTGTGGTCGGCAAACGGGATGTTCATGCTGGCCCGCGCCAGCGCGCCGTTGCCGCCCTGGCTGACGGCACTGGCGCCGGCCGTGACGCTGCCCTTGAAGTTCCGAAAATCAGCCGGCGCCGTGACATAACGCAGCAGGCCGCCCATCGCCCCAGCCCCGTACAGCGTGCCTTGCGGACCCTTGAGCACTTCGACCCGCTGCAAGTCGGCCGGATCGAGGTCGGGGGTGACCGAACTGCCGGCCGCGTACGCGTTGACCGAACCGATCGGCGCCTCGTCGATATAGAAGGCGGTCGTTGCCGCCGACTGCGCCACGCCGGTGGTGATGCCGCGCAAGGTGACCTGGGTCTGGCCCTGGCGCACGGACGACAGCGACAGCCCCGGGATTTGCGAGACGAAGTCCTCCAGGCGCACCTTGCCTTCGCGCGTCAACTGGTCCGCTTTGACGGCGGCGACCGAGCCCGGCACGTCGAGCGCGGCCTGTTCGCGCTTTTGCGCGGTGACGATCACTTCGGCGATGTTTTGCTGGTCGGACGGCGGCGCCTGCTGGGCGGCGGCGCTGGCGGCCAGCGTACACAACAACGACGCTGCCGCCGCGATGGCGGTTGGGGTGGTGCGTGCCTGCTTGTTCATGTCTTGTCTCCTGATGATGGCTATTTTTATAGCTGTTTTTATGGCTACTTTTTTTGGCTGTCCTGCTCGTGCATGAGGTCGCTGTCGTTGAAGATTGTCTACTCTCCCCGGGCCGGAACCGCACCGAAAATCTTGCCCGGATTAAGGATGCCCTTTGGATCCCATACCCCTTTGATCGCCTGCATCAGGTCCACCACGTCGGCGCCGAATTCGGCCAGCAGCTTGCTTTTCTTGCCCATGCCGACCCCATGCTCGCCGGTGCAGGTGCCGCCCACCGACAGCGCGTGCGCCACCATGGCGCTGTAGACGCGCTCGACGGCCTCGTGTTCGGCCGCAACGCCCGGCATGGGCATGAACAGCACATGGAAGTTGCCGTCGCCGATGTGGCCCAGGATGGGTGCGACCAGTCCTTCGGCATCGATGGCGGCGCGGGCGCGCGCCACGCAATCGGCCAGCGCCGACATCGGCACGCACACATCGGCCACCACGCTCACGCAGCCCGGGCGCAGCGCCAGCGCGGCAAAGTAGGCCATGTGGCGGGCGCGCCAGAGCTGGGACCGGTCTTCCGGGCGCGTGGCCCAGTTAAAGCCGACTCCGCCATTGCCGGCCGCGACTTCCTGGGCCAGTTCGGCCTGCTCCCTGACGGCCAGTTCGGTGCCGTGAAATTCGAGGAACAAGGTGGGCATCTCGGGCAGCGCCAGGTGCGAATACAGGTTGCAGGCGCGCACCTGGTGTTCGTCGAGGAATTCGATGCGGGCGAAAGGCACGCCGGACATGCTCAGTTCGGTGACCGCGGTCACGGCGTCGGCCAGCGTTGGAAAGGCGCAGCTTGCCGCGGCCACTTCGGCCGGCAAGGGGTGCAGGCGCAGGGTGATTTCGGTGATGATGCCGAGCGTGCCTTCGGCGCCGGTCAGCAGGTGCACCAGGTCGTAGCCGGCGGACGACTTGCGCGCCCGCGTGCCGACCCGGATCAGGCGCCCGTCGGCCAGCGCCACTTCGAGCGCCATCACGTTGTGCAGCATCGAGCCGTAGCGCATGGTGGTGGTGCCGGAAGCGCGGGTCGAGACCATGCCGCCGATGGTGGCGTTGGCGCCCGGGTCGACCGGGAAAAACAGGCCGCTGCCTTTCAGGTGGGCGTTCAGGTCTTCGCGCGTGATGCCCGGCTGGACCACGACATCGCTGTCGTCGAGGTGCATTTCCAGCACCGCGTTCATGCGCGAGAGGTCGATGCAGACGCCGCCGAAGGGCGCGCTGACGTGGCCTTCGAGCGAGCTGCCGGCGCCGAAGGCGATGACCGGCACGGCCAGCTCATTGCAGCAGGCCAGGATGCGGCAGAGTTCGTGCTTGTCGAGCGGCCAGACCACCACGTCCGGCGGCAGGCAGGTGGACAGGCCCTCGCCGCGGGCGTGCTGGTCGCGCACGGCGCGCGCAACGCTGACCCGCTCGCCGCAGTGGCGCTGCAGCCAGTCGATGGCTTGTTCGATGGCGCCGGGTGTGGCGGAAAAGGAGGGCAGAGCGGTCATGGCGTCACCTGGGGAGTAGTCAGCAAGTCGGTGAAACCAGCTTAACCCGCCAACATCAACCTGTCAAACATGTTGTACATGTTTATTTAACGCATTCCTTTTTTTTGACCCGCCAAGATCAGTTCCTCCTGTTCCACAGGCGCGCATCGCCTTACCTGTATGACAAGATTTACGCCTGCCTGGCCACAGCCGGCACCGTGCCTGGCGCGACGGGTTCACTGAGCAAGGCGGCCTTGCGTTCTTCATAGGCGGCCAGCGCGGCGGCCTTGACCGGGCCGAATCCCCGTACCTCGGCTGGCAGCCCGGCCAGCGCGACCGCCCTGGCCAATCCTCCCGCTGCCAGTTCATCGCACAGGGACTCGATCATGGCGCCGTACTCGCGCGCCAGGCGCCGCTCGCTGCGCCGCTCCTCGGTGTAGCCGAACGGATCGAACGCGGTTCCGCGCACGCCCCTGGCCTTGGCCAGCACCTTGAACAAGGTCAGCACCCATGGCCCGAACTTGCGCTTGCGCGGCCGGCCCGTGGCCGGATCGATACGCGAGAGCAAAGGCGGCGCCAGCCACAGCGAGATCCTGGCGGTGTCGGAAAACTGGGCCGACAGCGACGCCTTGAACTCCGCGCTGCCATACAGGCGGGCCACCTCGTATTCGTCCTTGTAGGCCATCAGGCGAAATGCCTGGGTTGCGACGGCGCGGCTGAACGCTTGGCCGGCGTCCGGCACGCCGGCTTCGGCTGCCAGCGCGCGCCGCACCAGGGTGCGGTACCGGTCGGCGTAGGCGCCGTCCTGGTAGGCGGCCAGTTCGCCGGCGTTGGCCTCGACCAGCTGTTCGAACGTCTGCCCGGCGGCCTTCGCCGGCGCGGCGGCGATCTGCGCGAGCGCGTCGGGAAGCGCGGCGGCGATCCGACCCCAGGTGAAGGCGCGCCGGTTCAGCGCCACGGCCGCGCCATTGAGTTCGATGGTGCGGTTGATGGCGTCGAACGACAGCGGCACCAGCCCTTGTTGCCAGGCATAGCCGAGCATCAGCGTGTGCGCGGTGACCGTGTCGCCAAAGAGTTGCTGGGCAAGGCTGCTGGCATGGATCGCATGGAAGCGTTGCGCGGCGCAGCGCTGGCGCACGCGCTCCGTCATCAGGTCCGACGGCAGGCTGGCGTCGCGCTCGCGCACGATCGCCGAAGTCGGCGTGTCGTCCAGGTTCAAAATTGCCGCCGAACGGCGGGACGACAGCTTGGCCAGCGCGTCGGCGCTGGCCGCCACCACCATGTCGGCTGCGAGCAGCAGGTCGACCGCTCCGGGACCGATGCGGACCGCGCCAATGTCGCCCGGTTGCGCCGCGATCCGGACCTGGCTCATGACGGCGCCGTTTTTCTGCGCCAGGCCCGTGAAATCGAGCACGGTCGAGCCCAACCCCTGCACGTGGGCGGCGCCGCCGATCAGCGCGCCCATGGTCAGCACGCCGCTGCCGCCGATGCCGGTGACCAGCACATTGAAGCTGCCATCGAGCGCGGGGACGAGCGGGGCGGGCAGGCGCGCGGCCAGGTCGGCCTCCAGCGCCAGCAAGCGCTTGTCTTCAGGTTTGCGCAGGCGCGCGCCTTCGATTTCGATGAAGCTCGGGCAAAATCCTTTGACGCACGAAAAATCCTTGTTGCAGGCGCTCTGGTTGATCTTGCGCTTGCGCCCATAACGCGTTTCCAGCGGTTCGATCGCGATGCAGTTCGACTGCACCGAGCAGTCGCCGCAGCCTTCGCAAACGCGCTCGTTGATGAACAGGCGCTTGTCCGGGTCGGGCATTTCCTTGCGCTTGCGCTTGCGGCGTTTTTCGGCCGCGCAGGTTTGTTCGTAGACGATCGCGCTCACGCCGGGTACCTCGCGCAGCACGCGCTGGACGGCATCGAGTTCGCTGCGGTCGTGCACCTCGGTGCCTGGGGCCAGCTCGGCGCAGTCTTCCCAGCGCGCCGGGTTGTCCGATACCAGCGCAATGCGGCCGACGCCCTCCGCGTGCAGCTGGCGCGTGATGCGGGCGGGGTCGATCAAGCCTTCGGCGGCCTGGCCCCCGGTCATCGCAACGGCATCGTTATACAGGATCTTGTAGGTGACGTTGGCCTTGGCCGCGACCGCGGCCCGGATCGCCAAGAGGCCCGAATGCTGGTAGGTGCCGTCGCCCAGGTTCTGGAAAATATGCGGCACCGCGGAGAACGGCGCGGCGCCGATCCATTGCGCGCCTTCGCCGCCCATCTGGCTGAAGGTCGATGTCTTCAGTTCCGGCTGGGCCAGCGCCATGACATGGCAGCCGATGCCGCCGCCGGCAACCGAACCGTCCGGCGTTTTGGTCGAGGTATTGTGCGGACAGCCCGAGCAGAAATACGGCGTGCGGATCGGCACCACGGCGGCGCGCACCGGCTGCAGGCGCGCCTCCAGTGCGGCCACCCGTTCGGCCAGCAGCGGCAGCGCGGCGCCAAAGCGCGCCGCCAGTGCCCGCGCCACCATCAGCGGGGTGAATTCGGATACTTCCGGCAGCAGCGGCTGGCCCTGCGGGTCCGCCTTGCCGCTCACGCGCGGGCGCGCGCCGCCGGCCAGATGGTACAGCGCGTCCTTGAGCTGGGTCTCGACATTGGCGCGCTTTTCCTCGATCACCAGCACCTCTTCGTGCCCCCGGGCGAATGCCAGCGCGCCTTCGGTCTCGAGCGGCCAGCTCATGCCGACCTTGTAGACCGAGATCCCCATCGCGCCCAGCGCACCAGGGTCGAAGCCGGCGTCCTCGATCGCCTGCATCAGGTCCTGATGCGCCTTGCCGACGGTGACGATGCCGAAGCGGCGCGCGGGTGCGTCCACGATGATGCGGTCGATCCGGTTGGCGCGTGCCCAGGCGCGTGCGGCCGGCAGGCGTTCCTGAAGCAGGCGCCGTTCGAGTTCGGCCCGTTGCGCCGGCCAGGCAATGCGCGCGTCCCAGTTCAAGCCGTGCCCCGGTACCGCCAGATCGGTGGGGAGAACGAAGGAGGGCAGCGCTCCAAGGTCGAAGGCGGCCGCCGTTTCGATGACTTCGGCGATGGTCTTGAGCCCGACCCACAGGCCGCAGTAGCGCGACAGCGCCAGCCCGGCCAGGCCGAGCTCGATGACTTCGGCCACGCTGGCCGGCTGCAGCACCGGTATCGACGCCGAATGGAAAATGCCGTCGGTCTGGTGCGGATACATCGACGACTGGGCCGCATGGTCGTCGCCCGACACCGCCAGCACGCCGCCCAGGGGCGAGGTGCCCATCATGTTGGCGGTGCGGAATACGTCGCCCGTGCGATCCACGCCGGGGCCCTTGCCGTACCAGATGCCGAACACGCCGTCGACCCGCGTTTCGCCATAGGCGCTGTGCATCTGCGCGCCCCACAGCGCGGTGGCCGCAAGGTCTTCATTCAAGCCGGGCTGGAACACCACGTCATGCGCGGCCAGGTCCGCCGCCGCCTTCCACAACTGCTGGTCGTAAGCGCCCAAAGGCGAACCGCGATAGCCCGACACCAGGCCGGCAGTCGACAAGCCATGCGCCCGGTCGAGCCGGCGCTGCAGCATCGGCAGCAGTACCAGGGCCTGGATCCCGGTGAGGAAAACCCGGCCCTCGGCGCGCGCGTAAATGCTCTTGCCGGCGGAAGAATGGCTGTGTGTCATGGATGCTCCGAGTGTGAGGGAATGGACAAAATCTTACGCTCAAGTGCGTAGCGATTGCCGCTGAACTAATCCCTAAAAGGAACTTGATTTGGTAAGATCGGCCAAGTTTATTAAAAATATTAGGCAAATATGACTAACGCGGACAAGTGCGACAAAACCGATCTGAAGATCCTCAAGGAATTGTCCTTGGACGGACGCATGGCATGGAGCGCGCTGGGCGACAAAGTGGGGCTCTCGCTGACGCCGACCTTGCGCCGCGTGCGCCGTCTGGAGGAAGACGGGTTCATCCGTGGTTATGCCGCCAGGCTCGACGAGGGCCGCCTGGCGGGGCGGATGAGCGTGTTCGTGTCGGTCACGCTCACCGGCCAGTCGGAAGAAATCATTGCGCGCTTCGAGGAGCAGATCGCGCTCGCGCCGGAAGTGATGAGCTGCTACCTGATGACAGGCGACGCCGACTACAATTTGCGCGTGGTGGTGGCGGACCTGGATGCGTACCATCATTTCCTGACCCGCACCCTGACCCGCATTCCGGGCGTGGCCCATATCAAGTCGAGCTTTGCGCTCAAAACCGTGCTGAACCGCGCTTCGCCGCTCCTGTAAGCAGGGCTGTCCAACAGGTGTCGTCCAGGCACCATTGAAAATGCGCCTCGACAATAAAATTTCCGCTACTATTCCGTTAACCTGTATGATAGGTTGAGACTGTGGGGGAAGTGAACATGTCAGGATTTTCAGAAAACAAGGCGCAGGCGACACGCGCGGCGATCATCGCCCATGCACTGGAAGTGGCCAGTCACGACGGGCTCGAAGCGCTCACGATGGGTACCCTGGCCGATGCGCTCAAGATGAGCAAGAGCGGCGTGTTCAAGCGGGTCGGCTCGCGCGAAACCCTGCAGCTTGCGGTGCTGGAGCAGTACCGGCGGCGTTTCGAGGCGCAGGTGCTGGGACCGGCGCGCGACGCGGCGGCCGGGCTGCCCCGTCTGCGCCGCCTGTTCAAGATGAGCCTCGACCAGGTGGCGTCGCGCCAGTGGGCCGGCTGTTTTTACTTCAGCTGCGCGGCGGAATACGACGATCGCCCCGGCCCGGTGCGGCATGAACTGATGTGCGGCGTGCTGGCGTGGCGCGAAGCGTTCGAGCACAGTGCGCAGCACGCCCGCCAGGCTGGCCAGCTGCCCGCCACGACCGATTGCGAGCAGCTGGTGTTCGAGATCTATGCGCTGCTGCTCGCCGTACAACACGACATGCGCCTGCTGGAGCGCGCCGGCAGCAGCGCCCGCGCGCTGGCGGCGTTCGAGAAACTGGTGGAACAGGACACGGCGTTGCCGCGCCACGGATGAAGTCGGACGCTGCGCCGTCAGGCAGCGGCAAGCCCGAAGCGGGGCAGGGCAAAGCGGTTGACCAGGGCCGCGAAGTCGGCGCTGCGCAGCAGGCTCACGCCGTGGTCGGTGTTGTCCATAGTGTGATGCTGCGGCGCGCGCGCTGCGGCGATGAAGGCGGCTTGCTGGCGCATGCAAAAGGCATCCTTGGCGCCGTTGACGAACAGGATCGGTTCGGTGACAGCGGCGACCTTGGCGCGAAAATCGACGCCGCGCAGGGCATCGACGGCATGCGGGAAAATTCCCGGATTCATCCCGCCCGCCATGATGGCGGCGATATCGCTCTCCCCGAGGCCGAAGCCGCGCAATTTTCCCAGCAACAGGTGGTCGATCTGGCGCTGGTTCAACAGCAGTGTCGTTAATTGCGATCCCAGCTTCTTGAGCATGACCGGCAGCATCGCGGCGGCGCCGGCGAAGTTGGCGCTGCAACCGGACAGGATCAGTCCTTTCAGTTGCTCGGGAGGGAGGGCCGCTGCGCAAGCGGTCGACACGTAGCCGCCCAGCGAATCGCCGCCGACGACGACCTGCCTGCCGCCCGCGGTGCTGACGGCGGCCAGCACGACATCGACCGCGCCTTGCAGCGTGAAGCGTTCGCCGAGCCGGGCGCCATGTCCCGGAAGGTCGGGGGTGAACAGCTCGATGCGTGGATCGATGTGGCGCCTGACCGGATTCCAGCTCGCCCCGTTGAGCCCGGCGCCGTGGAGAAGAATGACGACAGGAGCGGTGTGCGAGGTCGAAGTCATGGTTGATCTTTCGTGAAAAATGGTTTGACCTATCATACAGCTTTCTGTCTTTTAGGCAAAATAATTCGTCATTACGCTGATAAATGCTGTTTCATGCAAAATCCTGTACTACATGTTTTGACAAGGTAACAGAAATCGCGCTACGCTTGACACCCGATCAACGCACTGGATTCTTCATGACCGACGACGAAGCTGCCGTTTCTCCCCTCGTTGCCCTGCTTCAGCAGCAACTCCCCGGGATTCCCCCGCACGACTGCCTGCGCTTCGTCAAGAGTCTGGCGCGGCAGGAACCGTACATGCCGTGGGACGGCTGGCGCGGCCTCGATCGCGTGCCAGCGGGCAGCGTCAGCCCCGGCCGCCACGTCGGCAGCGGCGTTTATCCTGGGGTGGAACGCGATTACTGGGTGTATGTGCCGCAGCAATACGATCCGTCCAAGCCCGCCGCCCTGATGGTGTTCCAGGATGGCGCCCGCTACCTTGGCCCGGACGTCAATGCCGCGCAAGTGCTCGATGCCCTGATCCACCGGGGCGACATGCCGGTCGCGATCGCCGTGTTCGTGCAGCCTGGAGAAACCGGACCGGGCCTGCCCCTGTTCGGCGGCACAGATAACCGCAGCGTGGAATACGATGCCACCGGCGACGCCTATGGCCGCTTTCTCGAACAGGAGCTGCTGCCGCAGGCGTTGGCACGATTGCGGGTGTCGGACCATCCTTCCCGG
>DASVVC010000104.1:0-9146 GCA_036386755.1 Telluria sp. | reverse complement strand
CCGACGATATCGAACAACTGATGCGACCCTGATGGACAACACACACACAACGTTTGACGTGGCAATCTGCGGCGCCGGCCCGGTCGGCATGGCGCTGGCCGCCCTGCTGGCGCGGCGCGGCATGGCGAGCAGCAGCATCGCCCTGATCGACGCCAGGGCACTCGGCGTGGCGCTCACCGACCCGCGCTCGATCGCGCTGTCGTACGGCAGCCGCATGCTGCTCGAAGAAATCGGCGCCTGGCCCCTGCCGGCCACCGCCATCCACCAGGTCCACGTGTCGCGGCGCGGTCACTTCGGACGCAGCATGATCGACCGCGCCGAGCACGGCGTCGAGGCGCTCGGTTATGTGGCCCGTTACGGCGACCTGGTGTCGGCCTTGTCGGGGGCGTGCGAGCGCGCCGGGGTGGCGGCGCTGCGCCCGACGCGCGTGGCCGCGCACACGGAGCATGCCGACAGCGTCGCGCTCACGCTCGACGATGGGCGCACGTTGCAGGCGGCGGTGGTGGTGCAGGCCGAAGGCGGCGTGTTCGGCGAACAGGATGCCCGCTCACGCACGCACGACTACCGGCAGACGGCGGTCATTGCGCGCGTGAGCACCAGTGCGCCGGTTGCCCATCGTGCGTACGAGCGGTTTACCGACGAAGGGCCGCTGGCCATGCTGCCGCAGGACGGCGCCGACGGTCATCAATATGCGCTGGTGTGGTGCGTACGGCCGGAGCGCGCGCACGCGCTGCTGGCGCTGGACGACGCGCAGTTCCTGGCGCAGCTGGGCGAGGCGTTCGGCCAGCGTCTGGGGCGGATGCTTGCGAGCAGCGCGCGCGTTGCGTATCCGCTCGGCCTGAATGCCGATCCGGCTGCGACGCAGCGCACGGTGGCGATCGGGAATGCGGCGCAGACCTTGCATCCGGTGGCCGGGCAGGGTTTGAACCTGGGGCTGCGCGACGCGGCGGTGCTGGCGCGCTTGCTGGCACGCGAACCCGGTCCGGCGGCGCTGTCCGCGTTCACGCGCGAGCGGCAGGCGGACCGCAAGCTGGTGGTGGAACTGACCGACACGATGGCACGCGCGTTCGCGCATCAGGGGCCGGGGCAGGCGCTGCTGGGGTTATCGCTCGGGTTGCTCGATACGTTCAACCCGGCGAAGAATTTGCTGGGCGAGTGGATGATGTTCGGACGGCGGTAACCCCCGTCGTTCCCGCGCCAAGGCGGGAACGACGTGTTGGTGGCTACGGAAAACTTAAAACTCTTCCCAATCCTCCGTCGGCGCGGTGCCGGCCAACTGCTTCTTCACCGGCGCACGCACCACCGCCTTCGGCGCCGGCCTGGCCGCCACGGTCCTCGGCGCCGCCATCTGCGCACTGCCGCTCAACTTGAACACGCTGACCACCTCGGCCAGCTGGCGCGCCTGGTCCTGCATCGCTTCCGACGCCGCCGCCGCTTCTTCCACCAGGGCCGCGTTCTGCTGCGTCACCTGGTCCATCTGCGTGACCGCCTGGTTGATCTGGTCGATCCCCAGGGTTTGCTCCTGGCTCGCCGCGGCGATGTCGCCCATGATGTCGGTCACGCGGCGGATGCTCTGGACGATATCGTCCATCGTGCTGCCCGCCTCGTTCACCAGCTTGCTGCCGGCTTCCACCTGCTCGACCGAACTGCCGATCAGGCCCTTGATCTCCTTGGCCGCCTGCGCCGAGCGCTGCGCCAGGTTGCGCACTTCGCTTGCCACCACCGCAAACCCGCGTCCCTGCTCGCCCGCGCGTGCCGCTTCCACCGCAGCATTGAGCGCCAGGATATTGGTCTGGAACGCGATCGAGTCGATCACGCCGATGATGTCGACGATCTTGTTGCTGGCGTCATTGATGCGGCCCATCGTATCGACCACATTGCCGATCACGCTGCCGCCCTTGGTGGCCACGTTCGACGCCGTCTCGGCCAGGGTACTGGCCTGGCGCGCATTGTCGGCGCTCGCCTTGACGGTGGAGGTCAGCTCTTCCATCGACGACGCGGTCTCTTCGAGCGAACTGGCCTGCTCCTCGGTGCGGCTCGACAAATCCTGGTTGCCGGCCGCGATCTGGGACGAGGCGACCGAAATCGTCTCGGTGCCGTGACGCACCCGGCGCACCACTTCCACCAGGCTGTCGTTCATTTTTTGCAGCGCCGCCAGCAGCTGGCCGATTTCGTCGTTCGATTCGATCTTGACGGTGTCGGTCAGGTTGCCGCCGGCGATGTTGTTGGCAAAGCGCAGCGCCTCGGCGATCGAGCGCGAAATGCCGCGAATGAGCGCGGTGCCGATCAGCAGGCCCAGTGCGATGCTGAACACAATCAACCCGATGGCGAGCGCGCGCGCCGTTTCGAAACGCGCCGTGGCCTGCTCGTACTCGGACTTGCCGACGGTGAGCTGGTAGTTGATCAGGGTGCGCATGTTGTCGCGCACAGGCTGGAAGCTCTGATGCAGCGGGCCTTGCACCAGCGCGACGGCGGCCGTCACGTCCTTGGCCTTGAATGCTGCCAGCGTCGGCTTGACCCCCTGCGCGATGAAGGTTTCACGGCTGGCCGAGAATTTGGCGGCAAGGCCCTTCTCTTCGTCCGTCAGGTAGGTTTCCATGTACTTGCCCCAGAGCGTGGTGATGGTCTGCACGCGCTGCTCGACATCGCTGGCGGCAGCCGCCAGGCCGCCAGGATCGGCGCTCACTGCCAGTGCCAGCATGTTCTGGTTTTGCTGGATCAAGGTCAGTACCTCGGCCAGCATGCCGACCGCCACCAGCCGGTCCTCGTACACCGTCTTGAGCGCGGCATTGGTCACGCTCAGGTTGCGCAAGCCAATCAATCCGATGACCAGCGAGATAGCGCTGATGACCCCGATGACAAAAATGAGCCGTGCCTTGATCGTCACGTTCTTTAACATGGTCGTTGACCTTTCAGTTGTCGGTTGTCAGCCGGGATGCATGGAAATACTGTCCTAAAAGAAATATACCTACCTTGGGTCAGGAGTTAAATGGCGCACTGTTAACATTGAACAAATTCTGCGCGTCTTGTGTTTGTGATGCGACAAGCCGGAGCGCAATGTTGTCGACTTATATCCATTGCTGTCGCCACGCGTCACCAGGTACGGCAGGCCGGCACTTTTCCATGGCATGGAGCAACTTATTTGATAAGGTCGGCACAGCCCCGTGTTTCGCGCGGCGATGCGATGCGACCGGACTGCCTGCGACAATCATGAGCGAGAACCTGGCTTCCACCCTGTCCATGCGCCTGCTCGAGGACGCGCTCTGCGGTCCTCGTGATCGATGAAGAAGGCATCATCCGCTACCAGAACGGCGCGATGCAGGTACTGTCGGGCTACGCGCCGGGCGAGGCGCTGGGGCAGCCGCTGGCAGGCCTGCTGCCGGCCGGCCTGGCGGGGCAGCACGAGCGCTACCTGCGCGCTTACCTGGACAGCTGCAAGCAATCGTCGGTGCTTGGCCAGGTGCGCGAATTCGCCATCCGCCACCGCACCGGCGAGATGGTTCCGATCGCGATGAAGGCGATCGACCTGGGCCTGCATGAGGGCAAGCGCTACTTCGGCGCCTACCTCGAAGACCTGCGCGCGCGCAGGCGCCTGGAGGCCGAACGCGAAGCGCTGGTGGCGCGGCTGGAAAAGCAGGCGCTGAGCGACGCGCTGACGGGCCTGCCGAACCGGCGCGCCTTCGATGCCGAAGCGGTGCTGACCTGCGTCGGCATCGCCGACATCGATTTCTTCAAGAAGGTCAACGACCGATACGGCCACGCCGCCGGCGACGCCGTGCTGGCGGCGGTAGCGAGCATGATCGGCCAGGCCTCGCGCGCCACCGACTTCGTCGCGCGCACCGGCGGGGAAGAATTTGGCCTGCTGTTTCCGGGAATCGACAGCGGCACCGCGCTCGTGGTGGCCGAGCGGATTCGCGCGGCGGTGCAACGCGAGGCGATCGTCACGCCCGACGGCACGCAGGTGAACGTGACGATCAGCATCGGGCTGGCGCAACTGGCGCCGGGCGCGCCGTTCGCCGAGGCGCTCTCGCGCGCGGATGCGGCGCTGTACGAGGCGAAACACCTGGGCCGCAATCGCGTCCGCGCGCTGACGTAAAAAAAACGCGCCGTCCGCAAGGACCGGCGCGTTTTTCGCGGTGCACAGACGCTGCTAGTCGACTGCCTTGACCATCGCCTCGATCACCTTCTTGGCGTCGCCGAACACCATCATCGTGTTCGCCTGGTAGAACAGGTCGTTGTCCAGGCCCGCATAACCGGACGCCATCGAGCGCTTGTTGACGATGATGCTCTTGGCCTTGTACGCCTCCAGGATCGGCATGCCGGCGATCGGCGACTTGGGATCCTTGGCCGCCGGGTTGACCACGTCGTTCGCGCCCAGCACCAGCACCACGTCGGTCTGGCCGAATTCGCCGTTGATGTCCTCCATCTCGAACACCTGGTCGTACGGCACCTCGGCTTCGGCCAGCAGCACGTTCATGTGGCCCGGCATACGGCCCGCCACCGGGTGGATCGCGTACTTGACGATCACGCCCTTGTGGGTCAGCTTCTCGACCAGTTCCTTGAGCGAGTGCTGGGCGCGCGCCACCGCCAGGCCGTAGCCCGGCACGATGATCACGGTTTCGGCATTGCTCATGATGAAGGCCGCGTCGTCGGCGGAACCCGACTTGACCGGACGCTGTTCCTGCGCGCCGCCGGCAGCAGCCGCCGCAGGGTCGCCGCCGAAGCCGCCCAGGATCACGTTGAAGAACGAGCGGTTCATCGCCTTGCACATGATGTACGACAGGATCGCGCCGGACGAACCGACGAGCGATCCTGCGATGATCAGCATCGAGTTATTCAGCGAAAAACCGATGCCCGCCGCCGCCCAGCCGGAATAGCTGTTCAACATCGACACCACCACCGGCATGTCGGCGCCGCCGATCGGAATGATGATCAGCACGCCGAGAATGAATGCCAGCACCGCCATGATGACGAACGGAGTCCAGGCCGGCTCCACGCCCGGCGCGAAGCAGAACACCAGGCCGAGCGCGATCAGCGCCACCGCAATGCCGAGGTTGAGCATGTGCTGGCCGGGGAAGCTGACCGGCGCGCCCTGGAACAGGCGGAACTTGTATTTGCCCGACAGCTTGCCGAAGGCGATCACGGAACCCGAAAACGTCACCGCGCCGACAAAGGTACCGATGAACAGTTCCAGGCGGTTCCCGAACGGCAGCGCCACGCCCTGCGTCGTGATCTGGAACACCCACGGTTCGGCCACCACGGCAATCGCGATGCAGACTGCGGCCAGGCCGATCAGCGAGTGCATCGCCGCGACCAGTTCGGGCATCTTGGTCATCTCGACCTTTTTGGCGGCAAAGGCGCCGATGCCGCCGCCGACGACCACGCCGAGCAGCACCAAGCCGAAGCCGAGGCCTCCGGTGGTCGCGGCCTGCGCCTGCAGCTTGAAGATCAGCGCCACGGTGGTGATGGTGGCAATGGCCATGCCGCTCATGCCGAAGGCGTTACCGGTACGCGCGGTGGCCGGCGACGACAAGCCCTTGAGCGCCTGGATGAAGCACACCGACGCGATCAGGTAGAACATCGTCACCAGGTTCATGCTGATGTAGCTCATGCGTGATCCCCCGCCTTGGCTGCCGGTGCCGCTTTCGGCTCCTTTTTTCGGAACATTTCGAGCATGCGCTGGGTGACCATGAAGCCGCCGAACACATTGACCGCCGCCAGCGCCACCGCCAGGGTGCCGGCAACCTGGCCGACGATGCCGGTGGTAAGACCGGCGGCGAGCATGGCGCCGACGATGATGATCGCCGAGATGGCGTTGGTGACCGCCATCAGGGGCGTATGCAGTGCGGGCGTGACGGTCCAGACGACGTGGTAGCCGACGTAAATGGCCAGCACGAAGATGATGAGATTGATGATGGTGTGACTGACTTCCATGTTGCCTCCCTCTTTACGTTGATGTGACAACGGGCCGCGGCCCGTCCCCCTGACTTGCTTATTTTTTGACCTTGTTCTTGTGGCGCCGCTGTTCCCGGCGCTATTTGCGCAGCACCTCGCCGTCGGCGCACACCAGGGTGGCCTTGAGGATCTCGTCTTCGCGGTCGATCACCAGCTGTTCATCCTTGTCGATGACCAGCTTGAGGAAGTCGAGCACATTGCGCGCATACAGGGCCGAGGCATCGGCCGCCACCAGGGTCGCCAGGTCCGGCTCGCCGATGATGTGCACGCCGTATTTGGTGACGGTCTTGTTCAGTTCCGACAGCGGGCAGTTGCCGCCTTGCGAGACGGCCAGGTCGACGATCACGGAGCCGGGCTTCATGGCCTTGACCGTCTCTTCGGAGATCAGCACCGGCGCGGCGCGCCCCGGAATGAGCGCGGTGGTGATGATGATGTCGGCCAGCTTGGCGCGTTCGTGAACCAGTTCGCCCTGGCGCCGCATCCAGTCGGCCGGCATCGAGCGCGCATAGCCGCCCGAGCCCTTGGCGATTTCCTTCTCTTCGTCGGTCAGGTAGGGCACGTCGATGAACTTGGCGCCGAGCGACTCGACCTGCTCCTTGACGGGCGGGCGCACGTCGGACGCTTCGATCACCGCGCCCAGGCGCTTGGCGGTGGCGATGGCCTGCAGGCCGGCCACGCCCACGCCCATGATCAGCACCCGCGCCGCTTTCACGGTGCCGGCGGCGGTCATCAGCATCGGCATGAAGCGCTGGTAGGTGTTCGCCGCCATCATCACCGCCTTGTAGCCGGCGATGTTGGCCTGCGACGAGAGCACGTCCATCGACTGCGCGCGCGTGATGCGCGGCACCGCTTCGAGCGCGAAGGCGCGCAGGCGGGCGGCGGCCATGGCGGCGATGTTATCGGTGTCGAAAGGGTTGAGCATGCCGATCAGGACGGCATCGGCTTTCATGAGGGGGCGTTCGTCGGCGTTCGGTGCGCGTACCTTGAGCACCACGTCGCACCCGAACGCATCTTGCGCGCTGCCGATGGTGGCGCCGGCCGCGGCGTACGCATCATCGGTCACGGAGGCCATCAGGCCGGCGCCCGCCTGGACCACCACCTGGTGCTTGGCGGCGAGCTTCTTGACCGTCTCGGGAGTTGCAGCAACACGGGTTTCACCCGACCGCGTTTCGGCCGGAATGCCTATTCTCATGACGCCTCCATAGAATTAATAAACTGCTCACGATAGTACACGGAAACCTCAAAATAGCACGATCATCCGTTTTTTCTAGACGAAGTCCTCCACATCCAAACCGGTTGCACTGCGCACTGCGCAAAATCCAACGTTTTCTTGTATCAGATCAATACCCTGTTCCTCGTTTTAGGCTTGTGTTCGATGTAGGACCGGCAACCGATGCTGCATGAAGGTAAAATGGCGGCTCATTTTGAAGGACCACGCATGCCGCATATCTGGAAACCCTCCGTTACCGTTGCCGCCATCATCGAGCGTGATGGCAAGTTCCTCTTGATTGAAGAAGAGACCAGCGAAGGCATCCGCCTGAACCAGCCGGCCGGTCACCTCGACCCGCTCGAAACGCTGGCCCAGGCCGTGGTGCGCGAAGTGCTGGAAGAGACGGCGTACGACTTCACGCCCGAGGCGCTGGTGGGCGTGTACATGTCGCGCTATACCTCCAAGCGGCGCGGCACCGACGTGACCTACCTGCGCTTCACCTTTTGCGGCCAGGCCGGGGTAGAGCACGACCAGCCGCTCGACGACGGCATCATCCGCACCTTGTGGATGACGCGCGACGAAATGGCGGCCTGCCAGGAACGCCACCGCAGCCCGCTGATGCTGCAGTGCGTGGACGACTACCTGGGCGGGCGGCGCATGCCGTTGGAAATGCTGCACACCCACGCCTCGGTGTTCGAGGGTGGATTAACTTAGACGGATGTACTTAGACGGATGTAATGCAATGGCGAATGCAGGGAAAAAGCAGAAAGTCGTGATCGGCATGTCGGGCGGAGTCGATTCCTCGGTCGCGGCGTGGATGCTCAAGGAACAGGGCTACGACGTGGTCGGCCTGTTCATGAAAAACTGGGAAGACGACGACGACTCCGAATACTGCTCCACGCGCCAGGACTGGATCGACGCGGCCAGCGTGGCCGACGTGGTGGGCGTGGACATCGAGGCGGTCAATTTCGCCGCCGAATACAAGGACCGCGTGTTCGCCGACTTCCTGCGCGAATACCAGGCCGGACGCACCCCGAATCCGGATGTGCTGTGCAACGCCGAGATCAAGTTCAAGGCCTTCCTCGACCATGCGATGCACCTGGGCGCCGATCTGATCGCCACCGGTCACTATGCGCGCGTGCGCGAGAACGCCGGCAGCTTCGAGCTGCTCAAGGCGTTCGACCACACCAAGGACCAGAGCTACTTCCTGCACCGCCTGAACCAGGCGCAGTTGTCGCGCACCCTGTTCCCGCTGGGCGAAATTCCGAAGACGGAAGTACGCAAGATCGCCGAAAAGCTGGCGCTGCCGAACGCCGCCAAGAAGGATTCGACCGGCATCTGCTTCATCGGCGAGCGGCCGTTCCGCGACTTTTTGAACCGCTACCTGTCGTACAAGCCGGGGCCGATGAAGACCGACGACGGCACCGTGGTGGGCGAGCATGTGGGGCTGTCGTTCTACACACTGGGCCAGCGCAAGGGCATCGGCGTGGGCGGCATGAAGAAGTACAAGAACGACGATGGATCGAGCGACGCCTGGTACGTGGCGCGCAAGGATATCGAAAACAATACCCTGTACATCGTGCAGGGGCATGACCATCCGTGGCTGCTGTCGGGTACTTTGCATGCGGACCAGGCCAGCTGGGTGGCCGGCGTTGCGCCCGAGGCGCGCGCCATGTCGGCCAAGACGCGTTACCGCCAGGCCGACGTGCCGTGCGTGCTCACGCCCGACGGGATGGGTAATTTCGGTTTGGGGTTTACCGATCCGCAGTGGGCGGTGACGCCGGGGCAGTCGGCCGTGCTGTATGACGGCGATGTATGCCTGGGTGGCGGGATTATTGCGGGATCGACGGCGGGATCGACGGCGGGGTAATACGTCGCTGCCGAAGCCTCCCCCCGTCGCTTCTGCCCACTACCGCGTCGTTCCCGCGGAGGCGGGAACCCAAGTTTGTTGTATAGCTAATGGTGTCGGCACAAAATTGGG